>JBGSMN010000422.1:0-51897 GCA_041740155.1 Rhodopirellula sp. | reverse complement strand
ACGTACTTAGCTCGCTATATCAAAGGCGGTCCGATCGGCAACTCTCGTCTGCTTTCGTTGGAGAACGGTGTGCGTGTGGATCGCACATCTTCGCAGTGGAGGATTTCGAATGATCCGTGAGTGATTGGCGTGACTACTTGTTTCGTAGCGCCGCTCGCAAGATCTCGGCGGGGTGTAATGCGCGACGCCCCGTGCCGTCGAGGATTTGATGACGACACGAGGTGCCTGCCGCGGCGATGATCGTCGATTCGCTTGCCGCTCGCACTGCGGGTAACAACACCATCTCACCGATTTTCATCGACACTTCGTAGTGCTCGCGCTCGTAACCGAATGAACCCGCCATTCCACAACAACCACTGCGAATCAACGATGCCTTGTAGTTATAGGGCAGTTGCAAAATTTGCAGTGAGGGTTGCATCGAAGCCAACGCTTTCTGATGACAGTGACCATGAATCAAGATCTCGCGATGATTGTCACAGAACGCATCTGCGGTGATATGTCCCGCAGCCACTTCCCGCGCGAACCACTCGTCAAACAAAAGACAGTTCGCGGACAACCGTTCGGCTGCCGGACGTTGCTCGGCACCGACCAACTGCGGGTATTCATCACGGAAGGAAAGCAATGCCGATGGCTCGATCCCTATTAATGGTGATTCTGCATCGACCACGCCGCTGAGCAGCTCGACGTTCTTGCGGGCGATCACTCGCGCATCACGCAGTAGCCCTTTTGATAGCGAACTGCGCCCGCTCTCGACGTGTTGCGGAATCTCAACGCGGTACCCCAAGCGTTCGAGTAACTCAACGGTCGCGATACCAATTTCCGGTTCGGTGTACTGGGTAAATTCATCGACAAACAGGAATACTCTGCGTCCGGTGTTGTTCGATGATTTTACTGGTTGTGGACGTTTGCGATGCCAGCTAGAAAACGTTTGCCGGGTAGTCGACGGGATCGAACGGTTCGGATGAAAACCCATGATCGGATTGAGCAATCGGCGAAGCGTCGGTGTGCCGGTCAACGCATTCGCGAACCAAGGCGCTTTCGCGATCCAGCGCTGGAGCCCCGCGTATCGGGCGATCATGTGAGTTCGCCATGGCACGCCGTTGGCGTCGTAGTAATGTTGCAAAAACTCCGCTTTCATCTTGCCCACGTCGACTGTCGAAGGACATTCCGATTTGCAGCCTTTACACGAGAGACACAAGTCCATCACCTGCAAAAGCTCATCGCTATCAAACGGGTTCGACTTCGTCGATGAAGTCAGGATTTGACGCAGCGTGTTGGCGCGTGCTCGCGTCGTGTCTTGCTCGTTCCGCGTCGCCATGTAACTGGGGCACATCACGCCGCCGGTCAATTGGGTTTTGCGGCAATCGCCTGATCCGTTGCACATCTCAGCGGCACGCACGATGCCCTGATCGGCAGAGAAGTCGAAAATGGTTTCAATTTTCTCGCCAGAGTTTTGTCCTGGCTGATATCGCAACGATTCGTTCATGCGCGGTGTGTCGACGATCTTGTTTGGATTGAGCACACCATTGGGATCCCAAACTCGTTTGAATTCGCAGACGAGTTTGTAGTTTGCTTCACCGATCATTGTCTGTAAGAACTCACCGCGCAGTCGACCGTCACCGTGCTCACCGGATAACGAGCCGTGATACTTCTTGACGATCCCTGCAACCGTTGAGGCAACGTCGCGAAACAATCGCTTGCCCTCTTCGGTTTTCAGATTGATGATTGGACGCAAGTGAATTTCGCCAGAACCAGCGTGCGCATAATGAACGCATTCCAAGCCAAAGTTGGTACGGAGGGTGCCGGTGACGTCGTTGATATACGCTGGCAAATCTTGCACGTCCACGGCAGCGTCTTCGATCACGGGGACCGTTTTTTCATCACCAGGGATATTGCCCAACAGGCCCAGTCCCGCTTTGCGGAGATCCCATACCCGTTCACCATCGTCGCCAAGTAACACGGGGAAGTGGTAGCCCAGTCCGGCAGCGGACATTTCGATACCGATCTTCGTTGCCTGGGCATGCACTTGCTCGTCGGTCTGCCCACGCACTTCGGTGACCAAGATTGCGGCTGGGTCGCCTTGAATGAAGAAGCGGTTTTGTCGATGTTCGATACTGCGCTGCGTGCATTTCAAAATCACATCGTCAATCAACTCGCAGGCGTCAATATCGTGGTGGACGGCGATCAGTGTGGCTTTCAGTGCATCAGCAATGTTGTCGAAGTGCGCGCATAACAAGGCACGTTGAGGTGGCGGAAGTGGCAGGATTCTCAATTTGATGTCCGTCGCCAAGAGCAGCGTGCCTTCACTGCCTGCGATCAAATTGCAAAAATTAAACGGTTGGTCGGTGACACTCGTTGAAGCAGTGTCGAGCGCCGACGCGTTCATCAATTGATCGACCGCATAGCCTGTGTTGCGGCGACGAATCGTAGCTTTGGGAAACTCGCGAGTAATCTCCGCTCGTATATCGGGGTCGCTCAATCGATTGCGTGTGTGTACGTAAATGCGAGTTTCCAAGCAATCAGGTGCGCTGCATTTCTCTCCAAACAGTTCTGGTGTGAGGCTTTCAAAGGTGGCTTCACTGCCATCGGAAAGAAAGCCTCGAACGGCGAGCAGGTGATCTCGCGTGCTACCGAATTTCAGACTATTGCTACCGCACGAGTTGTTTCCGACCATGCCGCCGATCATCGCGCGGTTTTGCGTTGAAGTCTCGGGCGCGAACCAGAAACCGAGGGGGGCGAGGTGACGATTGAGTTCGTTACGAATCACACCCGGTTGAACACGCACCCAACCTTCGGGCTCGTTGACTTCGAGGATCTCGGTAAAGTGTCTGGAGACATCCACCACAATCCCGTCGCCGACTACTTGTCCAGCCAACGAGGTGCCGGCGGTTCGCGGGATCAATCCGATGTGATGCTCATTCGCGAAACGAATCAGTTCGACCAAGTCGGCGTTGCATTTTGGAATCGCCACGGCCGCTGGCATCTGTTGATACGCTGACGCATCCGTCGCATAGATTCTACGCATCAAGTCACTTGTATGCAAATCACCGCTGAGCGAATGAGCGAGTTGATTCCAGTGGCTGCTCGCGATTGATTGTTGGTGCGTCATTTAGGCTGCGAAAGGGAGCGGGAATTGCGACGTGTGTTTGATAGTTATACCCAAAAATTCGGATGAAATGTTCTGATCAGTCGTTCGGTTGATTCTCATCAAATCGGCTGAGCGCTCGCAGTAATCCCATGGTGGCTTCGGTTTCTTCCACCACGACCACATCCACGCCGAGGCGTTTGAACTGACTGACACTGGATTGATAGCGGCAGCGGACGAGCAGCCGGCAGGCTGGATTGACACGTCGGATCGTGTGAACAATTCGCACCGCCACGTTATCTTGCGGAACACAAACCACACACAACGCAGCTTCTGGCACACCGGCCACAACCAGAATTTGCACGTCACTGGCGTCACCTGCCACGGTGCAGAAGCCTGCTTGTGTGAACGGCTGCAGATTGATGGGACTGAGGTCGATCAAACACACTTCTTTGCCCATCGTTTCAAGCTGCGAAGCCATTCGTCCACCAATCGGCCCAGCACCGATGATCGTTGCCCGTCGACTGTGCGTTTCCATGAACAGTGGCAATGCTTCGGATTCAGCGAACGTATGCTCACCGCGAATCAATCGCAAACCCGCCGTCATCAATGGTGGTGTCAAAACGAGCGAACCGACTGCAACGGCCACCAGTCGTTGATAGCTGCTCACGTCGAGCACGTCCGATTGCCAACCGAGCAACACCAATACAAAGGCGAACTCGCCGATGTGGGCCAAGCCAATTCCCATGCCGAACGATGTGCGCAGCGACAAGCCCGTTAACTTCAACGCAATCGTTGCTGCGAATGCTTTGATCAAGATCACACCGGCTAGCATGGCAAACATGACAAGCGGTTCGCGCACAAATAAGCTCGGATTGAAAATCAACCCTAGCCCGATGAAGAATACTGCGGAGAAGGTTTCACGAAACGGCAATACCAAGGCGTCTATTTGTTGAGTCCACCGATTTCCGTTAAAAATCAAGCCAGCAGCGAACGCGCCAACGGCGGGTGGCAGTCCAACGGAGTAAGCTGCCAACGTCACACCACCCAGCGATACGATCGTGAACAGAATTACCAACTCGGGGCTGCGATACTCGGCCAACAATGGGATCAACCATTTCGCTAATAGCCAACGTAGAACGGCGATGACGAGAATGAACATCACTGAAATCAACGCGAGTATTAAGTACGCCGTTATGCCAGGAACTTGCTCCGAACCGGTCAACAAGGGGACCAATAACAACAAGGGAACTAAGGCCGCATCTTGAAACAGCAAGATACCGATCGCGCGGCGACCGTGCGGCGTTTGAGCGTGATCCCATTCCGATAAGGCTTTAAACACCAAAACCGTCGAGCTGAACGCGACGGCTGAGGCGATCAGGATGGACGATTGCCATGACAACGCAAACCACATCAGCACCGCTGTGACCGGCCCAGCAACGAGCAGCATTTGCACGACACCCCCGATCAGAAAACTTTTGCCGAGCCTGCGAAGATCGTCAATCGAGAATTCAATGCCGATGGAAAACAGCAACAGAAACACACCCGCTTCGGCGAAGTGTTCGAGTTGATGCGTGTCGTTGGCAATCCATCCCAACATGCCTTGACCCAGCACCGCACCGACGACGAGGTAGCCGATCAGCACGGAAAGTTGCAGCCAACGACAAATCAGCGCGGCCAGCAAACCGGCGGTCAAGATGATCAATAAGTCGTGAATCAGCGATTGCGTCATAGTGAGTTTGATTGGAGCATAACGGCTCTCCGGTCGCCATCGTCACTACTTGGATCTTTTGTCTTTCGAGGTGATAATCAACCCTACTCATGCAATACGTTGAACTTCACTGCCGTAGCAATTTTTCGTTTCTCGAAGCCGCTTCGCATCCCGATGAATTAGTGGGGCGAGCGGCGGAGTTGGGGTACGCCGGGATTGCAATCACGGACCGCGATTCGATCGCGGGCGTGGTCCGTGGACATACCCCCGCCAAAGAACTGGGGTTGCAGTATATCGTTGGCACGGAAGTCCATCCGCTGGACGCACCGCCGATGGTTCTGTGGCCAACGGATCGGGCCGCGTACGGGCGGATGTGCCGATTGCTATCGCTGGGCCGGATGCGATGCGAGAAAGGTCGCTGTGAACTTCGTTTCGATGACATCGCCAGTTTCGCCGAGGGAATCTTGGCGGGCATGATCGTGGACTCGGAGGAGGAAGCGACAACACGCAATCATTCACACGCGTTTTTGAGAGGGCCGTTTCGCGATGTGTTTCGAGATCGCGGTTATCTGCTGGCGGCTTTTCATCGCGGTGTCGACGACGCGGGCAAAGCGGTTTGGTTGCGAGACGTGGCTTTGGCTTGTGATGTGCCGCTGTTAGCCAGTGGCGATGTGCGGTACCACACCTCCCAGCGGATGTTGTTGCATGACTGCGTTACAGCGATCGCCAATCACACCACGATCGACAATGTGGTTGGCCACCGGCTGACGAACAGCCAACATCATCTCCGCACGCTGCACGAAATCAGCGAGCTATATCAAGATGTTCCTGATGCAATTGCGCGAACGGTCGAGGTCGCGTCGCGTTGTCATTTCAGCCTAGATGATTTGCGATACGAGTATCCTATTGAACTCGCTCCCGAAGGAAAAACACCGATCGAGCATCTCAAACGCTTGGCTTGGGAAGGCGCTCAACAACGCTGGCCCGAAGGCGTTGAGCCACGCGTCATCGAAATGCTCCGGCATGAGTTTGAATTGATTGAAGAGTTGCATTACGAAGCCTACTTTCTCACGGTGTGGGATCTGGTTCGCTTTGCACGCTCGCGGAACATCTTGTGCCAAGGCCGTGGATCGGCGGCTAACTCAGCGGTCTGTTATTGCTTAGGCATTACGTCGGTTGATCCAACGTCGACGGATTTGCTGTTTGAACGTTTCATCAGTCGCGAGCGAAACGAAGCGCCCGACATTGATGTCGATTTCGAGCATCAACGACGCGAAGAGGTGTTGCAATACTTGTACGAAAAATACGGTCGCGATCGAGCGGGGATGACCGCTACAGTGACGTGCTATCGCAGCAAGAGCGCGATTCGCGAGGTCGGCAAGGCACTCGGAGTTACGCCTGACGTGATTGATGAGGTCGCGAAGCTCGCGAGCGGTTTCAGTGACAAACCGGATCTACCGGAGCGAATTCGCGAGGCTGGCCTGGACCCCGACACACCGCTGGGAAAACGGTTTGTGTATTTGATTCAAACGCTCAAAGGGTTTCCACGACACTTGTCCCAACACGTTGGTGGCATGGTGATGACGGCGGGGAATTTGTGCGAACTCTGTGTGACTGAGAATGCCGCCATGCCGGGTCGTAGTGTGATCCAGTGGGACAAAGATGACCTCGATGAATTGGGGATTTTGAAAGTCGATGTTTTGGCGTTGGGGATGCTATCGGCGCTGCGACGATGCTTTGAGTTGGTAGCCCAACATCACGGCGTCGAACTGACACTTTCGACGATCCCCGCCGATGACCGGTCGACATATGACATGATTTGTACAGCCGACACGACAGGGGTTTTTCAAATCGAGAGTCGTGCGCAGATGAGCATGTTGCCGCGATTAAAACCTCGTTGTTTTTATGATCTCGTGATCGAAGTCGCGATTGTTCGTCCGGGACCGATCCAGGGTAACATGGTGCATCCATTCTTAGCCGCGCGTGAGAATCCGAGTGCGGTTATCTATCCCAATGATGCTGTTCGGGGAGTTTTGGAAAAAACGCTGGGTGTCCCTATTTTCCAAGAACAGGCGATGCGATTGGCGGTGGTAGCGGCAGGTTTCACACCTGGCGAAGCAGACCAATTGCGGCGGGCGATGGCAGCGTGGCGTCGGCCAGGTGTGATTGATCGTTTTCGTGTGAAGTTACTCGACGGGATGCAGGCCAATGGGTTCACGCCAGAGTTTGCTGAGCATGTGTTTCACCAGATTCGCGGGTTTGGTGAGTATGGTTTTCCTGAATCACACGCGGCGAGCTTTGCGCTGTTGGTGTACGCGTCGTGCTATTTGAAGTGTCATTATCCGGCGGCGTTTTGTGCGTCGTTGTTGGATAGCCAACCGATGGGGTTTTATGCTCCGGCACAATTGATCTCCGATGCCCGAAAACACGGCGTTGCGATTCACGGTGCGGATGTTAATCACAGCGATGTGCGCACGCGTTTAGTCGCGGACCTCAATCGCAGTCAGCCCGCAATCCGGTTGGGGTTGCAGATGATCCGGGGATTGCCACGGGTGGTGGCCGATCGGATTTGTGAAGTGCGTGATGAACAGGGACCGTTCGTGGATATCGAGGATCTAACGCGACGAGCTGGACTGACGCGTGCTGCGATTGCGACGCTCGCCGACGCCGATGCGCTAGCGTCGATTGCGCAGGATCGTCGGGCGGCGGTGTGGCAATCACTGGCGACGGATGATTCCGCTGCGTCAATGCCGCTATTGATGTCCTTGGAAGCTGATTGCAGTGTGCCTGATGAGCTTGTGGCGATGTCACCGGTCGAAGAGGTCCATCGCGATTATGCGACGACTGGATTGAGTTTGAAGGCGCATCCGGTGTCGTTCATTCGCGATGCATTGGCAAAACTGGAGTGTCGCAGGGCGAGTGATCTACCCATGATTCGCGATGGTCAACTAATTCGTGTCGCGGGGATGGTGTTGATGCGGCAACGTCCATCGACGGCCAAGGGGATCACGTTTGTGACGATTGAGGATGAAACGGGAGCCATGAATATGGTGATGTTCGCAGCAGTTTGGGAACGTTTTTTCAAAATCGCGCGAACCAGTAATGCCTGGATTGTAGATGGCAAATTAGAGAATCGCCAAGGTGTGATTCATGTGATCGTCGGACGCATCGAGGACTTGAGCGAGAAGTTGAACAATGTATCTGTAGCGTCGCGAGATTTTCGTTGAGCCGAGACGCGTAAGCGCCCGGGCCGGCTGTTGGAGGCCCGTGGCCTTACAGCCATCGGCTCACTCATGAACCTATTGCGATTTGACTCTGCTCCCACAACGCTCGCACCCATGATCTAAAATGTGATGCGATAGTTTTGGAGTGATAGCCACAGTCTGCTGTCATTCGCGTGCCAATTGGAAGACTCCGCGCATCCTCGTCAAGATTCAAATAGCCACAGAAGTGCGGGGTCAACAATCGTGAACTGGATCGCTCCGCCGGATCATCAACTGTCTGGGTTGCCAAGGGGCCACCGTTGATTGCAGCCATGGCAGGCTCGATCAGTTCATCGGTCGCTCGCGGTTGGATTCGCTGGATACTCGACTGGTATCGAACACGATTGGCTGCAACGACGGGGATGTTTCGTCCAACGCAGTTCTGAACGTGCTCCATGTCGTGGGGCTGAATCAGAATGATCCACTCGCGATCCTCCTCGGCAGCGACCACCATCAACTCGTCGCCTTCGTCGGCGTAAGTACCAACTCGCGTCGCCAGATTACGGGCGATCACGCGGCCATCGTGAGCGGCATGAACCACAAGTGACTCGACCCGATGGCGATAATCAGCGAGACGTTTCTCCAGCGACTCGGCACTGCGACGGAGCACATGACACTGCGCTTCGTTATGAGTGCCAGAGGCGTGTCGCAGTTCGAGTTCAATCCGCTGCGATTGGATCTCTAGTTCTCGGAGCGCTGCCCGCAACTCGTCGTTGACCAATGTTATGAGTGGATCTCCCGCAACGACGGTATCGCCATCAGTAACATGAATCGCTGCAATGAATCCGCTGGCCGGTGCCCGGACGCTGGCGGCGGTGGCCAAGCGTGTCATCACGGGCACATGTACGCGTGAGGGAATCGGCACGAAGAACACAGAGGCGACACTTAGCACACCAAGACAGCTGCCAACGATCACAGCTCGATAAAACCGAGGTCGCTCAAAGATCCATAGCGATTGCAAATAGTGTTGCAGCCCAATCGCGGGCGTGCCGATCCAGATGACGATGCCCAAAACGGACAACACCAATCCCGCTCCCTGGAACATCGTCGACGCAGCGATTGCTAAACACACACAGACGCTCACTCGCCACAGTAGCGAGGCCAGACCATACGTCATGACCAACATGCCACGCCAACCTGTTAGTCCGCCTGACTGCGTTGATTCACCGACAATCCAGCGACGCGATAATCGTTTGAGCGCGCTGGTCGACTCAGCGGCCAGGTTGGGAATGTCGACCGCGTCGGCCAAGATAAAATAGCCATCAAATCGCATCAAAACGTTGGCATTGAAGACGACAGTTGAGAGACCGGCGGTAAACAGGATGCGGTAGCACAGATCGCGTGCCAGTGGATCGTCGCTGATCAGAAAGAGCCAAACGCAAGCTGCGGCGATGCACAGTTCAACGAACATGCCTGCGGCTGAGACGGCGATCCTTGACCATCGAGATGGCAATCTCCAACAACTCGTCACGTCAACGTACGCCAACGGGGCGAACAACACGAGCACAATCCCACATCGATGAACATCGCAACCGACGCGATGACAGGCGACGGCGTGAGCGAGTTCGTGGATCAACTTCAAAGCAATAAAGATCGCAAACATCCACGCCCAACCGCTGGGATGAAAAATGCGCGACGTTTGCTGTTGGAAAGTTTCGCACTGAACACTAATCGCGATCAGCGCTGAAACGATCAACAAAAATCCGGCAATCAGAACGGGTGCTGACAACAGCGGCGAGAGGAGTCGTGAGATGGCCGTGATGAATTTGCCGCCACCGGGCAGCGGCAGTTTCATCCAGAACGGGTTGAAATCACCTAGCAATCGTGACCAAGCGTTCTGCCGTGCAGTTGTTCGCTCAGAAACACGCTGGCCACGTCGCGGTGGCGGCTGATCAGCGATGTACGCGATTTCATTTTGAATCAACCAACGTGCAATCTCAACGGTTTCGCGGGAAGTCGGTGCATCTCGTCCAAGATGCGCGGCTGCGAGTGAACAGGCTTGCGGCAACGTTCGCACACCATCGAGCAGAGAGCAAAGATATGACTCGCGATAGCCGATCCGAAAAAACCGATGCTGGCCCGGGATCTCGATACGATACACCAACTCACCTCGCTCGCGAACTGGCCAGACACGAACATCGTCAGCCAATCGCAAACACTGCTGGGTCAGATCCATCGTCGCGATGTCGAGTGCGTTCATTGTTTAGAACCCGACGAAGTTGCAAAACGCATACCAGGGCCGATGCAGCAAGTTCCATCCGATCGAATGAGTATCGCTATAAATCGTCGCCCGTCCGCGCATGCCTGGTTTCAACAACCCGGCTTGGTTTTCAACAAGCACATCAGCAATAAATACGTTCTCATGATCATGCAGCTCTGCTTTCGGATGGACTTTCGTGATCGCTCCGCTGACGATCCGGTCCGGAGCCGCATGCGTGTAGAACTGAACTTGCATGCCCGCGCGAACATGCGGGTACTCGGATTCGGGCACCCAGATTTCGACCTTCATATTGGCCAAAGGTGCGATTTCGAAAAGCGTTTCACCTCGGCTCAACGGTGTGCCTTCACGACTCCGCCAATCGCCACTGACGATCACGCCATCGATCGGACTGCGGATTTCCAAATGTTCACGACGATGGGCGAGCAGTTCTGTTTTGCCGCGAAGTCGTTCCGTCTCGAGTCGTGCGAGTTGCCCAGCGGCAAACTCTTGCTGTGCCAAGTGGGTCTTTTCTGTTTGTAGCGCCTGTTCGAATTGCGATTGCAGACCCGCGAGTTCGTACTCAATCTCACGGGGGTCGATCTCGGCGAGCAACTCATTGGCAACGACTTGGTCGCCTGGCCGGACGTGACAGGATTGCAGTGGACCGTCGACGGCGGCAGCGACGAAGCGGCGACGTGTCGGTTGCATCTCCAGCTTCGCATCGACGGTGTAGGTGGCCGGTGCAAGCATCAACAGCGTGGCCGCGAGGCTCGCAATGATCAGCGTTCGTTTGCGAGTCGGTAGACTCTGCATTAGCCCATGCAGAACCGCCTGCGTCGTAGTGGGCTGATGTCGCTTGATCGCGGTCAGTTTGCCTGAAAGTGGAGCAGACATCGCTTCGAGAAACACAGCCGCATGGGGTGACAGGGGGTCGAGCAAAACAATCACGCCGACGATCTGATGCTCGTCATCCAATAGGCAACTGCCGATGATTCGTGTGGCATTTATGGCACGAGCTGCTTGGGCAATCGCCAGCATGCCACCTTGATCGGTAGGCAACTCGGCAATGGAACGCGGCCAAGTCGTGGTTTTGCGACGGACAGTGAACTCTTCAGTGGCAGCCAAGAGCGTGGGGTCCACATCCGAATTGGTGCTGGCAATGACGTCCATCACCACAGTCGGTTTGCGTCGCCAGAACACAATCACGTCGCGGCACTTCGCGGTTTCGGTCAGGCGATGAACCAGCGTGTGGGCGGCCGATTCGAGGGTGTCGTCGCGGTCGAGTTGTGATAACAGTTCGATTGCAGCGGCGAGTAAGCGTTTCTCTTCGTCGTCACTCGGTGCAACGTTCGCGCGCGAGATCAACAGTGGAATGAGCACTGGCGTCGGTGAGAGCGTTGATGTCAACGGTGAAAGCATGCGAGACTTATAACTCCCAACGACAAATCACACCGCTGCGAAGTTTGCCAGCGGGGTTTTCAATCCTCACATTCACGCGGACCGATGCACTTTCAGCGTCTGCGATCGGTGAGATCGTTTCAATCACGGCCTCAGTCGCGTTGGCGACGCCGCCGATCTGGAGCGAAATCCGCTGATTCTTTTCCAGCCGATCAATCATTGTCACGGGCACTGAGAAAATTGCACGCAGCCGATCCAGCTGCACCACCTGCATCAAGACCGGGTCAGTCGGCGAAACGAACTCGCCCGCGTCCTTGTAAATGCGAACAACGATCCCATCGAGCGGCGATTCAATCTTGCGAGCGGCGATTTGAGCGGAGATCCGCTGATGTTCTAGCTCGCGTATCTCGGTGTCCTCGCGAATGCCGCGCAAGCGCGTCGTGGCTTGCCAATAGTTCGTCTCGGCCCGATCGACTTCCCGTTGGCTGGCGTTACCTTCGCCTTGCAGTTCGCGATAACTCCGTAATTGTTCTTCACACAACGTCAACTCCGCTTCGGCACTTTGCTGCGAACTCGACGCCCGCATGGCTGCTGCGGCGAGTGCCAACGACGATTGCAAAACGCTGTCATTGAGTTGTGCTAGCAATTGACCTGTGCGAACTCGCGTGCCTTCTTCGACGAGCACGCGTGCAATGACGCCCATCTCTGCGGCGGGCACATCAACGCTACGGTACGGCTGTGTGAAAGCCTCAATCTCCACGGCCAGCATATACTTCGGCGCTACAAAACTCCCGATAACGAAAGTTAAAAAAATAATTATATTGAGATGATGGTTCATGATGAAAACACTCATATCGCCCAACAAGCGTCAGGACTTTTTTCAGAACTTCTTAGAAATATGGATTGTTCTCGCTGATCGCTGCTTAGCAATTGCATGCGCCATGCGGACGCATCACGTTGCCGTCGGGCTTGGATCGTGCATAACTGTCGATATTGATCGGCACCGCGAACCGACGCGAGGTCTGCGGAGCGATGCAAATGCCGTGCGATCCAGGGTGCGTGATCGACGATCAGCGGATCGTCAGCGGCGATAAAGATTCGGCATGATCCTGGATCGCCGCAGCGTGCCGCACGACCGATCAATTGTCGATCGACCCGTTCGATTGTGTGCATTTGTGAAACGATGACATGCAATCCTCCGCTTGCCATCGCCAACTCATCGAGCCGGATATCGGTGCCACGTCCGGCGAGATGGGTCGCAACTGTGATCGCGCTTGCACGTCCGGCCCGCGCGATCACACTCGCTTCGTCAGCGTCTTGGATTCCGTTAAGCAGTTCGCATGTTACTCCAAGTTCATGCAATCGAGCGGCAATGGCCTGACTCTCGCTAACACTATGCGTACCGATCAGAACCGGACGATTGGATTCACTCATCGCGATTGTTTCAGCGATGATCCCCGCGTGTTTTTCATTTGTCGAACGTGTGACGCTGGGTGACGCGATGAACCGGCGACTGGGAAATCGCGGTGCGATGGCAATGACAGGAGTTCCATACACACACTGAAACTCACGTTGACATTGGTCAGCCGTGCCTGTCATCCCGGATAGAAACTGATAGGACCTGAAGTAGCGTTGCTTGGTGATCCGTGCGAGTGTTGATGATTCGGATCGAACCGTCAATCCTTCGCGGGCCTGGACCGCTTGATGCAGCCCTCCCGACCACGATCGATCCGTGAACACGCGTCCGGTCGATCCGTCAATCAAGGCGATCTCACTGTCGCGGACGATGTAATGCACGTCGCGTTGATAGCAGTGTGCTGCTTGAAGCGCCGCGACAACGTACTCATGCCAAGGACGCAGCAATTGGCGATGAGCGGCGGATTGAGTGTCGTTATAAACTCGCTCGAAACCAGTGTTGGTGAGTTCCACTCGCCTGCCAGTAGACAACAAAAAATCGACGTTGATTTGCAGTTCATCGACGAGTTGCAACGCTCGCTGATGTAACTCGGCATCGACAGCTTCACCGGGTACCCCACCACTGAGGATCAGTGGTGAAACGGCATCGTCGAGCAGCACATCGTCAGCTTCGTCCACGATCGCAGCGGCCAGACCTCGTCCGCGTGCGGGGAAGACGTTTTGTCCGCGAAGTTCGCTGAGGAATCGTGCTCCGAGCGGACCTGCCATCGCTTGACGTCGCTGAAGCTGGTCACGGAGATAATCGAACCCAAACGTGTGTGCTGATCCGTACGTCACATCGGCTGCGTAAGCAGCGCGAGCTTGTTCATCAGTTTGATTGTCAACGATCACACCGCAGGAAAGTCCGCAAGCAGTTAGCACAGGTTTGAGTTGTTCATGATCACGTCGGGCCAGATAGGAATTGGGGGTGACCACATGAACGCCCGAACCACGCAGAGCGTGAATGAACGCGGGTAACACACCTGCCAGCGTTTTGCCTTCGCCTGTTTGCATTTCAGCGATTCCACCGAGACTCATCACGAGTCCCGCTTGCCACTGCACGTCAAACAGTTCATGAGTTATCACACGTGTGATCGCGGACTGCACGATCCCGATCGCCAGCGACAGTTGATCGTCAGTCAACGCCAATGGACTCGGATCACGATTCGCACGAATCGAACTTCGTAGTCGATGCGTGTGGATCGGCAGCTCAGTGCTCGCGTCCGCGCTCATAGCCATCGCAAGTTCTCGTCCTTGCGAGATTGTCGCTTGCAGACGGTTCGTATCACGTAAGCGGCGGGCGATCGGTTTTGCCCGCGAACTGCGATCGATAGCGAATGAGTCGACTTGGTTCATGGCGAAACCTCCAACTGCGGCTCAGTCGGATGGGACACCTCGATCATGCTATCCACATCGTCGCCTACGACTTGCAAGAGCATGCCCATCGCTTTGCGAAGACCGATCCAAGACATGGCGTAAGCAACTTGTGCGCGAGTGACGGCTTGTTCCTCTTCGGCGACCCGTTCTTGTGCGTCGAGTAGATCTTCGAGCAACAAGACAGCGGATTCGTTCGGATCGGGCAACCACTGCCAACGTTGCAATAGGTACTGCACTTCACGTGTCGCTGCTTCGGTGGATTGCCGTTTGGCGAGCATCTCGGCGTAGGCCGTCTGTGTTTCGCGAACGGCGATTTCGACCGCCGTGATCGCCGTTTCGGTGGTCTGTTGGAAATCGTAGAAGCTCCGGCTCAGCTCCCACTGGTTGCGTTGCAATCGGGCGCGAGCGGCTCGGTTTCCTACGGGCATTTCAAACAGCAAACCGGCCGCGTAACTGGGACCACCATCGGTGAATTGACGCCCTATCGCACCGAACGTATCGGAGCGACTGTCCAGGCCAGCGACATACGAGCTGAGCAACAGATCGAGGCGCGGTAGCACTTGATTCTTCGCCGCACCGACTTTCGTCGAGACCGCTTGAATTTGTCGCAGCGATTGGGCAATGTCAGGTCGATTGTCCAGCGCTGTCAACGTGGCACTCCGCATCGACACCTCGACACGGTCGGCGACGGGATGTTCGTGCGGCAGTAGCTCGCAGTGCGCCACGTCGGCCAGCCCAGCGTCACCCGTTAGTAAACGCAAACGTGATTGAGCGTTACGAATGCGGGTTTCAATTCGCACAAGTTCACTGCGTCGACGTGTCGTCGCGACTTCTGCCCGGAGAATTTGACGCTGCTGAGAGTCAATCTCTCCGCGAGCTTTTAGCTTCTCGTGCAGTTGCTCCCCTGATTCGAGCAAGCGAAATTTCTGCAAGTACTCGGCACGAGATTGATAGAGATCCCAGTACGCGCGGGTCACGTCAACGAGATGCTCTTCGAGTTCCTCACGTACTTCGCTGCGGGCGAGCTGCACGTTTATCGACGCCAACACGACGCTCGTCATGTTCACCGCGCGGCCATGGTCACGAAGCAACGGTTGGGTGAAATTCAATTCCAGTCGCGAGGTGCCTTGTGGGTTGGGTTGTAGGAATGTGGAGTTGTTCTCTTGAAATCCTCCACGTTGCAACAGTGACACGTTGGCACCGTTGCGATTTTGTTTGCGTAAACCAAACGACGACGTCAGTTGATCGTCGCGGAAGCGATCGGAAGTGTTGCCCGTCGTCAACGTGTTGCCGACGGGATCGTTGGTTCCAGCAAATTTGCCTTCGACAAACGCGGTCGAGTCGAACACGGCATCGGCGATGACGAATTCGTTGCAGAGAATCATTGGCTCGGTGAGCAATCCCTGCACATACGGTGAGGACGCAAGTGAGCGTTGGGCAAGCGAGCCGACATCGACTGCGTGAGTTTGTGGGGCCAGTCCAAACGGTTGATTGATGAACGCCTCCCACCACATGGGCATCAGTTTCTGAGCGACGGTTTCGTCCGATACCGTGTCCGGCGAAGCAAGTTGACTCAGCCGAGGAGATTCGATCTGGTTCCAAACGCGTTCACGGTAGGGAGCAAGCTGATGTTGGTAAGGTCCGGGTGAGATCGACGCAGGGATATCAACGGGCTGGCCGAGTTGGGCAGGCACAGCGGAGTTTGTTGAGGAGGTATTAGAGCAGTATTTCGGTAGGCACAACTCAATCGAGTTTGGAGTCGACGTTTGCAAACATGGTTCGCCTGCAACGACGTTCGTCGGAATCGTCAAAACCGTCAACAACGCCAGCAATCGCAGGTTTCGTCCGCTGTTTCTGCAAACGGCGATGGCAGCAAGTGTCGTGCAACGCCGTGGCGTGAAAGTGGACGCGTACACCTTTGCTATTGAATTGAAACTTGAGTGCGCAGCATCGACCCCGACTGTTTGCTCCAGCCACCTGTTCCATTCGATCGTCAACGATGTGAGATTCAATTTCGTCGGGATATCGAGAGCGAAATTCAGAGTAATAGGATGATCACGTACATCGGGTGTATTCGGCAAAAGCGGTGCAATGGGAACAGCGTGTTCATTCGTTTCGCGACGGATGACGAGTGTGGAGGTGGCAAAGTCAACCTAACTGAAACGAGACACAAGAATATGCCATCTTGCCCAAATTACGTGATAGGTAAGGACCTCAGTGTCCGCTACCGCGAGGTACGTTTCTCATGGCTCGTCGGTGTCGACTCGATTCCATTTCCCAAACTTGCTTCCGGCCTCTATGGCGTCCACTGCACTACACGATTGGTTCGAACGTCTTCGCATGACGGCAGACGAACTGCGTACCCGTTTTCAAGCGGAATGCGGTGCGATGTCGCCGGCGAGTTCAGGTCCATCTGCTCGTTGCGACCGCGCGTTGCGTTTGAGCAGTCTCGAGCCTCGACTGCTGTTCAGCGCCACACCGATCGATCCCGCACTGCTCGATGGTGCTGATCAAGTCGCCACGGTGTTGCAAGTGGATTTGCAACCGAGTGCGGAATCCGAACAGCAACAATCAACGAACCTTTTTGATCAATCCAGCGTGCAATCGGCAAGTGAAATCATTGTGATCGACGCCGCTGTGCCTGAACTGCAAGCGTTGCTCGATGATCTTGCTACGAATCGTCCCGGTGCCGATGTTTATGTGCTCAACGATCAAGAAGATGGTGTGCAGCAAATCACACGCATCCTCGAAGGTCGCTCGGGCGTGTCTGGAATTCACCTGATCTCTCACGGCGAAAACGGTTCCGTGCGGCTCGGCAACACTTGGTTGAACGCCGGAAATCTCGATGCGTATGTAGCTGAGATCGCGAGTTGGAGTGACGCTCTAACCAGTGATGCGGACTTGTTGTTGTACGGTTGCGATCTAGCGGCAAGCGAGAATGGGCGAACGCTGCTTTCGGTGCTTAGCGTTTTGACGGAGGCTGATGTCGCCGCCAGTGACGATGATACCGGGCATGCTCGCTACGGTGCCGACTGGGATTTGGAGTATCAAACGGGCGCAATCGAAACCAGTATCGCTACCAGCGAGGCGTTTCAAGACTCGTGGCAGCGAAAACTCGCCACGATCTCGGTCACCACCACTGCAGATGAAAGCTCTGCCAACGGCCAGACATCACTGCGTGAGGCGATCCAAGCGGCGACGTCCGGCGACACGATCCTGCTGGCGTCAGGTACCTACAATCTGACGATCGACTCACTAGAGATAGATAAAGATCTAACGATCATGGGTTCCGACGCACGTTCGACGATCATCGACGCCAGCGCTTTAAATAAGCGAGCAATTACACTCAAGAACGATGCCGTCGTAGCGATATCAAGGATGACGATCCAAGGCGGAAATGAAAACAACGGGGGTGGGATCTTCGTCGACACTGATAACACGCTGTATCTTTCTGATGCTGTTCTTCGGAGTAATACCAGTGACATGGGTGGCGCGATTCATGTCCACGGAACAACGCACCTTAACCGTGTCCTACTGAACAATAACACCGCTACTAGCGACGGTGGTGCAATTCACTTTCACAATGAGGGAACTGGCTCACTAACTAATGTGACCATCAGTGGCAACAACGCTTCCAATGATGGCGGTGGCGTGTACGCAGATGCTGACATAGCAATTGTCAACTCGACAATCACACTAAACAGTGGCCAAAAAGGCGGGGGGGTTTTCAGTCGCGACGGTTTCATCACGATCTCCAACACCATCGTCGCCAACAACAACGGCAACGGGTCACACGCTGACGTCACAGGAAACTTTGTTAGCGATGGATCTAACCTTATCAAAAATGGTGCAGGCAGTTCGTTCGGAGACGATTTGACGGGAGTGGATCCGAACCTGGGAACACTCACTGACAACGGCGGCCAGATTGACACGCATGGGTTGCTGGTCGGCAGTCCCGCGATTGGAGCCGGCAACGTCACGACAAGCAGTACGACCGATGCACGCGGCTATCTACGAGGGGCAACGAACGATATCGGTGCCTCGCAATTCACCGCAGCAACATTGACATCGACTAATGCGTTTGTCGTCAACACGCAAACAGGTTCAGGAGCCAACACCAATTCTCAAAGCCGAGGCAGCACATCGGCGATCGCAGCAGACGAAGCAGGAAACTATGTTGTCGTGTGGACGAGTCCAGGTGGGCAAGACGGTAGCGGTGACGGTGTTTACGGACAACGATTTGACGCCAGCGGCCAGAAGATTGGTTCTGAATTCCGCATCAACAGCAGTACAACAGAAGACCAGAAATGGGCCTCGGTTGCAATGAATGCCTCAGGGACGTTCGTGGTCACCTGGACGTCGACTGATCATGTCACTGCCAGCACTCAAGTTCTTGCTCGTCGATTTCATGCCAGTGGAATGGCGTTGGGCGCCGAATTTCGAATCAGCGATGAGACAGCGGGGGAACACTATTCTTCGTCCGTTGCCATCGCCGATGACGGACGATTCGCTGTCGTTTGGGCAACACGACCAACGAGTAACAGTACCGGTCTCTATCTTCGCACCTTCGATAGCAGTGGGAACGAAGTCGGCAGCAAGCAAACGCTTGACACGAAAACAAGCGATGTTTTCGGCATCAGAAATCCTACGATCAGCATGTTAGGCGATGGCCGGTTTGTCGTCGCTTGGGAACGCACAGGCGATGTTTACGTGCAGCGGTTCACTGCACTGGGAACCGCAGTCGGGAGCAGCCTCAAGGTATCCGAAGCGAGCGGGCTCGACTCATCCAGTCAACCTGCTGTTGCGATGGCTAATGATGGTTCCTTTGTCGTGGCGTTCACCGACGGAGTGTTACAACTCGACATCAACATGCAACGCTTTGACGCCGCAGGCAACGAAACGGGCGGACGCATTGTTGTGAACACTTCGTCTACTGGTGGCACTCAATGGGCGCCTTCTATTGCCATGGATGACAACGGAGACTTTATTGTCGCGTGGTCAGGCCAAGGACCAGGCGACACTGATGGTGTGTTTTTGCAAAAATTCCAGTCCGATGGAACTCCTATTGGCACCATCACCCGCATCAATGATGTCACGGCAGGCAATCAAACCCACGTTTCTCTCGCGATGCTCAACCCTGACAATTTCGTTGTCGCCTGGACCGGCACCGAGGTGTTCGCGCGGCAGTTTGGCACCGCTTCGGTGGTCGATACAAACCAAGCCCCGATCGGAGTCAACGATACCTACGAGGTAAACGAGAACTCGACTCTGAACTCCGATAGCAGTTGGTTCGACAACGATTGGCAATTCCGCCGAACGCTATCGTTTGATAACTCAGAGCAATCCGCGAGTTTAACGGACTTCCCCGTTTTGATTCGCTTGGATGCTTCTCGAATCGATTATTCCCAAACACAGAACGCTGGCCAAGACCTACGTTTTGTCGATCAAAATGGAAACGTGCTTGCGCACGAAATTGAATCGTGGAACGAATCTGGATCGTCGTATGTGTGGGTTAAGGTTCCACAGATTCAGGCGGGATCAACGACCAATTCGATCCTAATGTATTACGGAAATGCAGCGGCAGGTGACGGTCAGAATGCCACCAACGTGTGGGTGGGAAACACACGTGCAGTCTATCACCTGCATAATGATTTCCTTGATAGCACAAGCAACAATAACGATGGGATCAATTCGGGTTCACTCGATTCTACTGGACGTTTTGGCGACGGACAGCTCTTCGACGGAGTCGATGATCGCATCACCATTAGCTCCGCAGCATCCATTGACAATGTGTTCAGCACGGGCGGCACGATCTCGGTTTGGTTCAATCCGACATCATGGGGTGAGAACCAGTACGGACGCTTGCTCGACAAATCCAGTGGAACGACCCCATCTCCCAATGGATGGAGTTTGCAAGTCGACGGTGCTAACGAGTCGGTACTCTTTGAAATTGGATTCATGGGAAGCACGGGCCGTTGGCGAGCAGATGTCGGCGCAGTCAAGCTGAACGAATGGCAAAACGTGACGGTCGTCTATAACGCCAGTTCAAGTGCCAATAATCCACAAATCTATATTAATGGAATTCTGCAAACGTTGACGGAGTCGAACACTCCCACGGGAGCAGTCCATTCTGACGCCGGATTGGCGCTGACAATCGGAAATTACCAAGATACAGCGCGTACCTTCGACGGCCTGATCGACGAAGTACGCGTGCTTAACGGCACTTTCTCGGCAGACTGGGTGGCCGCGTCGATGCTCTCGGGAAAAGATCAATTCGTCACATTCAGTACCGTACAAACTGTCGCCGGGGTACTTGGCAATGACATTGAACCCGACAGTGGACCGCTCAACGCGACGCTCGTTGGCGGAAATCCAGCCAACGCCAAATCCTTTAGCTTCAATAGTGATGGCTCGTTCGTCTACACGCCTAACGACTATTTCGCAGGGATCGACACGTTCACTTATCAAGCGTCCGATGGTGCTCTCGATTCAAATCTCGTGACCGTAACCATCACTGTCAACGACATCAACTCCGCTCCGACGCTGACGATCACGCCGGTGACTGTCACGTTGCCTGAGAACACGAGTACGACGACCAGCATCAAAGTCGCTGATGTGGTGATCAATGATGATGCCTTGGGCACGAACAATCTGACACTGATGGGTGCCGATGCGGCGCTGTTTGAACTGCAAGCGGGCGGCACGGAATTGCATTTGAGAGCAGGCGTTGTACTTGATTTCGAGACGAACCCTGTACTCGATGTGAATGTGGTTGTGGACGATCCTGGCATCGGTGGTACTGCGGAAGACACGAAGGCGTACGCCTTGTCGATCACCGATAGTAATGAGGCAGCCACACTGACGATCACACCGGTGATTGTTACGATGCCTGAGAACACCAATACGACGACCAGCATCAAAGTCGCTGATGTGGTGATCAATGATGATGCCTTGGGCACGAACAATCTGACACTGACGGGTGCCGATGCTGCGCTGTTTGAACTGCAAGCGGGTAGCACAGAACTGCACTTGAAAGCCGGTGTCGTCTTGGATTTTGAAACCAATCCGGTGCTTGATGTCAACATAGTCGTGGACGATCCTGGGATCGGCAGCACGAGCGAAGACACCGTCGCGTTCTCGATCACAATCCTCGATGCGCATGACGTCGCCACGGGGATTCCAGAGATTCAGGGAATGCTCGTTGTCGGCCAAACTCTCACCGTCGATACATCAAATATTGCCGATCAAGATGGACTTGGTGTATTTGCATATCAATGGATTCGTGGAGGTAGCAATATCGTCGGCGCTGAATCAGCAACCTATATGCTGACGGCGATGGATGCAGGGCAAGTGATACGAATTGCCGTTCGTTTTGAAGACGGAGGTGGCCACAGCGAAGGGCCGCTCGTCAGTGCGCCGACGACGAACATTGCCTCCGCCAACATAGCCCCGACGCTGGACAATTTCGATACGAACATACAATCTAACGAAACAAAAGTATTCCCCACGCTGGTCTTCAGCTCGCTGGCCAATGACCCCGAAGATCAACCCCTGAGTGCCATCCTGGTAACTCCACCGCTCGTTGGGACGCTCGACCTTCTGCCAACGGGCGATTTCACCTACACACCTCCGGTTGACTTCGTGGGTCGGGTTACATTTCAGTGGAAAGCGAACGATGGCGATCTCGATAGCAACGTGGCTACAGTCACCCTTGATGTGATTGCCGCGATCCCAGTTGCAGCTCCTCCTCCATCAGCTCCTGCCGACGGAGCTGGCAACAGAGACAACGTTTCAAATGTCGAGCCTGATTCCTCCAACCGACAATCCACGGACGATGCCATAGACTCTGGCTCCGACAATTCGATTGAGTCGAGTGGACAGGCCGATGATAGCGCGCGCGCTACACCGTTGCCTGCATCTAATCGAGAGTCCAACACAACACAAACGCAATCCGATGAAGCGAACCAAGCGGCCATCGTCATGGACCTGGCGACAAAGAACACATCGGACAACGTTGTCACCCCTGTCGGAGGTTCCGAAGTACTGATTGCGCAGCTTTCGGAAACCTTTGTCCAGCGAAGTGACCGAACATCACGTGATTCGACTAGTCACAACGATGGCACTACTGGCTTTATCGACGACAGCCAAACACGCTCGCTCGTGATGGCGGACTACGCTTTAATGACACGTCCGGGCGAGATGTGGGAGCAACTCGATAACTATCAACAGAACATCAATTCTCGCATTCAAGGCGACTTGATTGTTGTCGGATCAGCGGGTGCGGCGGCGTCCAGTTTCACCGTTGGTGTTGTGGCTTGGGCAATGCGAAGTGGCTTTCTTGTATCGGGATTGATCGCGCACATGCCAGCCTGGAGTGGCGTTGACCCGCTGTTGATCTTGCAGGGCGTGACGGGCGGTTCAGCGGCCGGTTCGGCAGGCAATGAGACATTAGAACAATTGATGGATCGTCAAAACAAACAAGTAGAAAGCGTCGAGGAATAATGCTTAACTTCATCCCCATTCGTTTACGTCTTTCCTTCGGTCTCGTGGGATTGATGACCGGAACACTGCTCGTCGCCAGTGCGGGTGGATTCTTTCCCAACGAGCAAGAAGAGATTCTGCGCGGACGTGCACGTCTGTGTGAATCACTTGCGATCAGTGGCACGGCGATGGCTTCTGGCGGGCAACTGGAAAGTCTTCAAGTCACGATGGAGTCCATTGTCCATCGCGATCCCGCTATTAGCAGTATCGGTTTGGTCAGCACCGACGGCGGCCTGATTGTCGCTGCCGGAGACCATCGCAACTTTTGGGACGAGTCTCTCGACGATCCCATGACACAAATGCGTGTTCCAGTGTTTCGTTACGGAAAACAATGGGGCGAAATGCAAGTCGCTTTTGAATCCACCGGCGGACTGTGGGGGCTCAACTACTGGGCACCGGCTTGGTTATTGATCGTACTCATTCCTGCTTGTTTCGTGCAGTTCTCATTCTTCCTGCGAAAGACGCTTAAGAGTCTCGACGCATCCGGTGCGGTACCCACGCACGTCGAGAAAGCACTCGATACGTTTACCGTCGGATTGGTATTGCTCAACGCTGATCAACGAGTGCTGTTCGCTAACAAACGCTTGACTGCTCTGATCGCCATAGAATCCAAAAAACTGCTCGGCAAACCAATCGCCTCACTGGGTTGGATCGATCCCGCGATGGACGATGATACGACGCAGCCTGAGATCAGTGAATCACCTTGGGCGACTGCCAAGCGGCTCGATGACTCCGTCCATGATCGCATCTTGCAACTCGCAGTTGACGGAAGAATATTAACCTTCTCAGTTAACTGCACACCGATCACCGGCCGAGGATTCTTGGTGACTTTCGACGACATCACATTGATCGAAGAAAATAAAGTTGCGTTGGCTCACGCTCGCGATGCTGCCCAGCATGCCAATGAGGCCAAGAGTGAATTTCTCGCTAACATGAGTCACGAAATTCGCACACCGCTCAACGCTGTGCTCGGGTTCACAGACGTCCTCCGTCGCGGTCTTGTGTCGGATTCCGACGAAGCGATCGGTCACTTGAATATGATTCATAGTTCCGGTGCCCACTTGCTCGGCCTGATCAACGATATTCTCGATCTCTCGAAGATCGAAGCTGGACATTTACAAGTCGAATCCATTGACACGCCCGTCGATAGCGTTTTGATCGACGTCGCTAACACGTTGCGAGTTCGTGCGGATGAAAACTCGCTCGATTTGCACGTGCGCTTTGAAACGGCACTGCCGCGTACGATCCAGTCGGACCCGACACGCCTGCGGCAAATCATCACTAATCTCGTCGGCAACGCGATCAAGTTTACTGAGCACGGCAGCGTATCGATCATTGCGGCAATGCGTGACGCCGATCCGGTCAATTTGTTTCTCAATCATAAGCACCCCGAACTAGTCGATGTCAGCAGCGATCAAGTGTTGCGGATTGACATTGTCGACACCGGCATCGGAATGACGAGCGAACAGCAATCGAAAATTTTCCAGTCCTTTGTGCAAGCCGACTCAACGACCACGCGTAAGTTCGGAGGCACCGGACTCGGTCTCTCGATCAGTCGACGTCTCGCCGAAGCGATGGGTGGAACGCTCACCGTTGACAGTAAACCAGGACTGGGCAGCACGTTCCGTTTGGAGTTGCCGCTGAGCCAAGCAGATGTCGCGGACCTGACGTCGCCTGCAGAGCTAACGGCCGCTTCGAGTAAGCGCGCCCCACAAGACGCCAGCGCTGATCTGATCGCATTGCCACTCACACGTGTATTAGTCGTTGATGATGGCGAAGCCAACCGACGGTTGATCGAACTCGTGCTCAGCCGCGCGGGAGCCAATGTGGTCACCGCGAGCAATGGACTCGAAGCGATCGAACGCATCGCTGACGAGGCGCCCGCACTCGTCCTGATGGATATGCAGATGCCCGTGCTCGATGGATACACTGCGGCGCGGCGGTTGCGTGAGAGTGGATTCAAACAACCGATTATCGCACTCACAGGTAACGCCATGCTGGGCGATCGTGAAAAGTGCATGGAAGCAGGCTGTGATGATTTCATGACCAAACCGATTAACATCGACAAACTGCTGCTACTCGTGTCGAGTTATCTCGGTCAAGCCCCCCAGGCTCCCATTGCGAGTCATGCGACGGCGACCTCCGAATCGTCCATCACTTGCGGCGCGACGATCAATAACGTCACGGGATCACGTTCCATCATTCCCACCTTGCCGATGGACGATGATGACTTTCGCGCGATCACGGGCGATTTTGTTGATCGCTTGCCAGCCCGTCTCGATGCGATTGAACGGGCCATCAAACAAGCTGATTTCGCAGGCGTACAAGGTGACGCACACTGGCTCAAAGGTGCAGGCGGAACGGTGGGATTGGCGGTCTTCACCGATCCGGCTCGGACGCTCGAACAAGCTGCCCTTGATCAAGAAACTGAACTTGCATTGCAAACCCTGAAACAGATTCGTGACCTTCAATCACGCGTCGTGATTCCAGGCAGAACTTCGTCGCCGAATTCGGTGAATGCGTCGGCGGCATCAAGACAGAAAGTCAACGATCACGCCAGTGTCAACATGTCGGCATCCGCGAGCGACCGAAACATTGTTTGCTCGCTACCGCTGGACGACCCAGAGTTCTATGACATTGTGCGCGGTTTTGTCGCGCGAATGGACGCGAGACTTCTGCTGATGCGAGATGAACTGATGACAGGCCGATTGGATGATCTCGCACAGAGTGCTCATTGGCTCAAGGGCGCTGGAGGCACAGTCGGTTACGACGCCCTTACTCAGCCCTCACGCAACTTGATCGCAGCGGCTCGTGCTGGCGGTGCCGATGAATGTATCGTGTGGATCGAGAAAATCGAAGCGATTCGTGCCCGAATGGTTGTGCCTGAATTGAGTCTCGTTTAGCTGATCACCAATGCGGTCAGTGAAAGTACGAAAGTAACTTCATTGCCCGATCAATCTCGTTCGCACCATGGAAGTGTCATATCCGCTACATCCCGCCCGTTGTCTGCGGGTAACCACGCCGAACCAGAGCAAACCACTCGTATTCACTCCGAGCACGCACCAGCGACCTATTGTTCAATCGGACCGATTTCAATCTCATCCGAATTTGACTGACATGACCACAACCACCCATCAGTTGGCCGCTAATACTTTCGCACCCGTCGTGAACGCGGGTTCGCAATCTGCCGCATCCGCAACCGCAACGCCGCGTCCGCAGTTGGGCAAGATCATGATCGTCGACGACGAGATCGCCAACGTTCTCATCGTGAAGAAGTATTTAGAACGTGCAGGCTATCGCGATTTCGAGACGACCACTGACTCCACCGCCGCGATGCGAATCCTGCAAGCGACACGTCCCGACGTGCTGTTGCTCGATGTGAATATGCCGAGCGTCGATGGGATCGAGATCTTGCGCCAAGTTCGCGCAGACGCTCAATTCCGATTTCTACCGATTCTCATCCTGACCGCGAACACCGACGAGCAAATCAAACTCACCTGTCTCGATCTCGGTGCCACTGACTTTCTGCTCAAACCAGTTGATCCGTTTGATCTGACGCCGCGGGTACGAAACTCCTTACAAGCGAAATCGTTCCAAGATCGCTTGCAACATCATGCTGCTGAACTCGAACTGAAAGTCGAGCAACGAACCCGAGAACTGGAAGCTTCGCGACGTGAAGTGGTTTACTGTCTCGCGCGCGCCGCCGAACTGCGTGACAATGACACCGGCAATCATGTTATTCGTGTCGGTCGATTTGCGGGCATCATCGCTAAAGCAATGGGATTGCCCGATTGGTTCGTTCGGGATATCGAAATGGCCGCTCAACTTCACGATGTTGGCAAAATCGCGATCCCTGATGCGATCCTGCTCAAACCCGGCAAGCTCGAACCCGAAGAGTTTGAGATCATACAAAATCACGTGAAATATGGCCACCAAATCATCCAGCCGCACACTGGCCAAGACGCCCGATTGATGCGACGGCATGTTGAGTTCGGCAGCGACATGCTCCGCAACGGCAGCGCGTTAATGCGGCTCGCCGCCAGCATCGCACAAACGCACCACGAGCGTTTCGACGGCACTGGCTATCCGCTCGGATTAGCCGCCGAAGACATTCCACTGGAAGGCCGCATCACTGCGGTTGCCGATGTCTTCGATGCCTTGTCCGCCGAACGACCATACAAGAAAGCGATGCCACGCGAAAAGTGTTTTACGATTCTTGAAGAAGGCCGAGGCAACCACTTCGATCCCGACGTGTTGGATGCGTTCTTTGCATCGACCAAAGAAATCGTCCGCGTGCAACTGGATTTCATGGACCACGTCGAAACGAAAGTCGCTCCCTTAGTCGCCGTCGAATAAATTGCCCAGCCCACCGAGCACCGAGCCTTCACCCTTGCCGCCGTGGCCCGCGTTACCAATGATGCGTTGAGCCAAACGCCGCATCGGCAGACTCTGCAACCATACCCGACCGGTGCCACGCAGCGTTGCTAAGAATAAACCTTCTCCGCCAAAGAACATGCTCTTCAAATTGCCCGCCCGTTCAATGTCATATTCAATGTGTGGCTCGAACGCGACGAGGCAACCCGTGTCGACTCGCAAGGTTTCATTATTGAGTTGACGCTCGATCACAGTGCCACCTGCGTGGATGCACGCCAAGCCATCGCCGACGAGTTTTTGCAAGATGAACCCTTCGCCACCGAACAGGCCAACGCCGATCTTTTTGTTAAACGCGATGGTGACCTTGGTACCCAATGCCGCGCACAAGAACGCGTCCTTTTGACATAGTAAATCGTTACCGGGGATCGTTGCCAAGTCGATTGGAATGATCTTGCCGGGATACGGTGCAGCGAAAGCCACATGACTCTTGCCGGTCCCCTGATGGGTGAAGTGAGTCATGAACAACGACTCGCCCGTGACCGCCCGCTTGCCCGCGTCCATCATCTTTCCGAAGAAGCCTTTGTCAGGCTCGGCACCATCGCCCATCTTCGTTTCAAACTGGATGCCTTCTTCCATGTACGTCATCGCACCGGCTTCGGCGATCACGGTCTCGCCTGGATCAAGTTCGACGATCACCATCTGCAAGTCATCGCCGACGATTTCAAAATCCAACTCATGACAGCGACGATTGAATGATTGCGGTGGCGGAGGCGGCGTGCGGCTGAGTTCGGAACCGGCTGCGCTTGACGCCGAGGGCACGATCACCGGGCGTCCGCATGAAGGACACTTGAGCTGCGCACCGATTGCATTAGCAGGGGCAGAGAGATTCGTTCCGCAGCGGCATCGGACCTGGATTGACATCAAAATTCCTGTTCTGTGGTGAACGACCAAGACCACCGATCCTTCACCCCAAACCGAGGCTGGATCGCATGGCAACAATGCCTGAAATCTACGCGATCTTACACAGTGTGAACATAGAGTCGTCCGGTCGCGACTAATCGTTCGATCGCCATCGCACCGCCACCTGCGGAGACGGCACGCTGCAAATCTCGTTTGTGAACGATCCCCACGACTTTACCATCGCGTGAGACACGAAACTCTTCGCGGGAATCTCGCCCCAGCCAGCCCAACGCATTTCGGGCGTTCCACTGCATGCTAACCACTGGCAATGTCTCCAAATCGGTTGCAACAGAAATCAATGGATTGTCGCTCTTGTCCGCAGAATCGCCGGTGAGATGGACGCCAGAATCGGGATTGGCAGCCCGTCGATTAACGGATTCACCGCGTGCGAAAACCAGGACCACGCCGCTGACGAAGATCAGCAGCAGGTTCCAGCCCAAGAAACTAAGGCTCACGAAGGCGAGTAAATCGAACGGTGCGGAGGCAATCATACGTGGATCTCCAGTGAAACAGACAACAATCGTGTTTCCCTACGCCGCAGGTAGCGAGTGCGTTCGAGCTACGTGGATGGCAATTCCAAACTAACTTCTCGTGCTGGTTGGATTGATCTCAAAAAGTGCCAACCTGGGTCACTCAAGAAGGGGCACTATCTTGGTGACAGGGTAAACCCTTGTTCCAGGTTGGCAAAGATATATTACCACAGTCCCTCGATTTGGACAGTCTATTGAGTTCAGTCCAGTCAGAAGTTGACAAAAAATCTTGAGATGAAAACGAACAATCAGATGGGCCCTGGGGACAAGCCTGCGACACACGCGAGAAAAACATGATTGTTTTGAGTTTTTGTTGAGATCCGATCGCTTATCAGGCGTTTGCCGCAGATCTAAAAATTGGCGTGTTTGCACGCTTTCTACCCCTGACGCACACCCCATCTGCCGGGACAAGTCACTGTCCCGGGCCTGTCTCTCGTTGTCTCGACCAAGGATTGGTTGAGTGAGGGTCTTTCAGCGCGATTGATGACCTTGCAAGCTAAGGACAAGTAGACGGATTCACATGGATGTTAGTTCACGAGTACCTCTTACCTACCTTGTATGACAGTGATTGCGATGGCGTGAATCCTGTGGAGTTGCGGAAGCTGCTCTATCGGGACCCGTTATCCGGTGTGCAAATTGAGCGCGACTTCGCCACTCGCGATCAATGGACGCATGATCAGAGAACATGTGATAATGTCCTTGAAAGCGAGCGTCCTCAGTTCTGGTTTGACGGCCACAGTTATCACTACTTCTTAACGGTTCATGAGCAACCTACTGGAACCATGACTGCCACGCGAGCGATCGATGGCGAGATGGATTGCCAGGAGTTTTATCCGCCCGAACTCATCAGCAACTATCGCAACTGCATCTTCACACCGTGTAAGTTTGTGATTCGTCCCGGCAGCCACTCTTCGTTTCGGTTGATGCGGCTGATGGTTCGCGAGACATGGCGCGACCTATTGACGCTTGGTTGTCGAGTTTCAGTCATGAATGCGAGAGTTGGACTGGTGCCGTTCTATCGTCGGATGGGATTTCATGTCGTGAACCACACGGAGTTTGTGCATCCGGTTTGTGGAACCGAGAGCCGCGTGTTAGTGATGTCGGCCGACCCGAACCAGCGTTCTTACTTCAGTGATCTGTTTGAGACGATCGAAGATCCGGTGGCATTGGCTGATTTGAACCGCTACTGCGATCTATCGGATTGTGTCTCTGAGAGCCTCTCCGAAAAGGGGTCTGACCCTCTCCGGCGAGGCCAAGAAACGAATGAAATCGACTCGCCTCCAAAGGGTCAGACCCCTTTTCGGATAGGCTCGGAGTCGCGAGCCGAGGCTGGAAAAGGGCGATTGCAGCATGCCTGATCTTGCGCGTCGCCAGCAATCATCAACAAAATACCGATCGGTCGTTGCCAATGTACCGCTGGCGGACACGTTGGGAACCAAGCAACTGTCCTATGCCGCCGGATCGACATCGCTCGATCCCAATGGCTATCGGCTCATCGGCGAAAATGATGGTCAGCGTTTAACGCAGTTGCTCGCCGTGTTCCCCGATTTGTCCAGCATCATCAGTCCGAACTGTTTGATCATCAACGCTTATCCTGCCGCTTTAGGGCTGCAAGGATTCGCTCCGTACGTCGACACTTATCTCCACGCACCCACGTTGATTCGTGCATTGCGTTTGGCCGCGCAGCAAGAGCGTCCGGTCGTGTTTGCGGCCCAGCCCATTGTTGGTGCCGATCTCTTGATCAAAGCCATCGACGCGGGATGGGAACTGCCGCAAAGTATGCTGTGGGCAACGGGCGGCTACTATTTCCCTCATTCGCTGGAACGATACATCGCGAAGCGACTGCGTTTGGCTGGGTGTGAAGTTCGCTTCTTGCATTGCTATGGCGTCGCGGAGATTGCACATACTTGTTTCGCAGCTACATCCAGATTCTCCGATGGAACGCCACGCTATCGAAAAATAATTGATCCGGTAGAAGTGGGCAAAAGCTCCGCCGGTTTCATGACCTTGGCGCTCAACGGACGTCGGGTCGTGACATCTGATTACGTCAAACGAATCAAAAACGAATGGTCCATCGACAACGGACCCTCACGACTTTCTTTGCGAGTCGCTAACGAACTCGAATCGTGGAACGAGGGCGAGTGGTCACGCAGAACGGGCTACTTGAAGTCTACTCAAGGTTCGATTGAGTATCAGTTGCGAGAGCACATCGAGCTAGTAGAAACAGAAGCGGAACACCGCTTCCATCGGTTTTGGGAAGCGTTCGGTGGCTCGCTTCAATCCAAGCCGCAGTGGCATGACGACATGTCTATGCGACTTGATGGCTCCGCCGCGCGAGCGTCGAGTGAGGCTTATGTTTGATGGTTCGCTGGAGCGCTTTCAAGCCCGCGCGGACGACTCGTTTGGTGATCGCTGATTTGGCCGACGTCATGTTAAGCGGGCGAATCAATCGAGCAAAAAGCGTCGTTGTCGACGCGTTGGCGTATTTCCCATCGCTTTCCACGCATTTGTCGAGGCTGAACTCACAGACGGGGAACTTGAAGTCCGGCATCTCCATGCGGCAATCCTCAAATCCGAGCGAGATCAATCGGTTCAAATTCAAACGACTCGCACCAAACGACAACATTCGGAAATCATCCGCCGCGGGATCTTTGGAAAGCGTCGCGATTCGACAGAACACCGCATATGCCAATGAATCCGTGATTCGGCTCCACGGAATCTTGCCTGATCCAGGAAAATCAGTCGCGGAATCCAAAATCAAGTTCTGGCTCTCCGGCAGAATGTCGTCGGCGGCAATATCCATGAATGAGATTTCGCCATGACGGAAACGCCGGTACGCGTCGTCCGTCACGGGCAACACAATCGCTAACCCGCTGCATACTCCATCGCAGGTCGCCAATTGAAAGCATTCTGGATTCTCGCGCCAAATGGATAGATAGCGGTCTTGATAAAAAGTCAACCGCTCATCGAGCAGTCGATCGCCGCGCTCAAAGATCTCTATAGCCTCCTCGGTGCCATCGTCCACGAGGTGCAGTTTCCAATTGTCGCGCATCAGCTGAACGACCGTCAACAGTGAGTCGGAGTCGTGACAAAACGCATGCCAGCCGGGGCTGGCTTTCTGCTGGATGAATCGCGACAGCGACCAAGGCAGACGAGCGAACTGGTCATCCTCGGTCACATCCACATGGAGACATGCTTCAGAATACGAAAGACCGAGCCCCTCGGCAATTTTCTCCATCATGCGCGCGGAGATGCTAACTGTCCCCGACTCGGCGAACTGGATCGTCCGCACCGAGACCTTGATCTGCAACGACAAATCGAGCTGAGAGAGACCCTGCGCGAGTCGTCGTCGACGGATATTCTGGCTGCCCCGAGGCATCAACTAACCTTTTTTTCAAAAAAAATCTACGAATGTGTCCCGATTTGCGCGTACTTGCGCACAACGAAAAAATCTTAACATTATCTTGAGCGTTCTAGGAGCTTGTTCGGTTTGAGATGGGCAAGATGCGTGCTTTAGGGCGTTAGCTATCTAAGTCAGGGGCACCGTCTCAAACCGCAAGCTCTTTTGAATCCATGAAAATCGAAATTCTAGGAGGGAATTTGTGCCCGATTCGCATGATGCGATCCGACGTTTGTTTCGCCTACTGTCAGCCCTCGAGTTGAACACCTGGCCAAGTTGGGACGGTCCGATCGAAGACGCCAGTCTACGCAGCAAAACTAAGTTGCTAGCAAAACGATTCAACCTCGTGATGGATGAGTATAGCGATGTTGAGTTTGACAAAATAGCAGTTGCTCTGGCAAATCACCTGCCCACCGAACAAGAGCTGCGGGTCGAAGGTCTCGGGCAAACTATGCGGGGTCTGCTGCGGGACGGATCCATGCCCCTCTCAAAGGCGGGAGATGTCAGCGTAACGGATCAGGCTGGGTTAGACGCACACGGCGTCATGACACGCTGGGCGGAGCATCTGCGAGCCAATTCGTTCTGCCAAGACTCCTCAATCCCAGCGGCATGTTGGGCACCCGAACCCATCGAAACCGCGTCCCACCTTCAACGGCTCTGCGCCGTCAGCAGTCGACACAATCACGCGACTCGCGGCTGCGAAGATCGACTGTCGCTGGTCACGGCCATTGCCCAGACATCGAAGGTGTGTCTAATCGTTGGCCCACCCGGCGGCGGTAAATCCAGCTCGGTACGCGGGTTCATGCGAGCTATCCTGAATGCAGATGTAGACGGCTATGAGCTTCCGGTGTGGATCGATGGTGACGAGTATGGAAAAGCCCTATTGGTCGACGCGTCACGATCACCACTGGATTATTTTTTCACTCAATGGGGACCGGAATGCGCCGACTTGAAACAGGCAGCGCAAGCGTTTCGCGATCGGCTTAGTATTGACAAACAGAACTTGCTGATCATTGACGGTTGGGAACGCATTCCGGTCCATGTTCAAAAGCTCGCGTGGTCACACCTCGTTAACGACGCTCGCCATCGAAAAGTGCTGCTCACATCGCGACCCGGCAGCACCATGTTCGGCAATCAGCAGATTCAACGCTTCGAGTTATGTGTGCCTCGACCAGAGGAGATTCGAGCAAGATTTCAGCAGACGTTTCAGTTGCAAGGATCGCATTCATTGGCAGATGATGCACTGGAGCAACTCCGATTGCACGATGAGCTAAGCTCGTTGTTAGTGAACCCGTATTGGCAGAGTTTGTTAGCGACTTACTTGCTCGGTCACGGTACTGGCAAACCGTTGACTGGACTGACGCGATTGGCACAACAACTTATTTCCTGGGAACAAGAGCGAACCAGAATGCAAACGCATTCAGGTTTGACGATGGGGCATCTTCGTGTGCTCAGTGAGCTTGCTTTTTCATTGATTTGCAATCCGCATTCGCATGAAGTCTCGTTCACACAGTTCGATTGCGAGCGAGCGGCTTTCAGACATCAGGTAAGTGCTGACGAAGTTTTTGCCAGTCGACTCGTGATTCGTTGCAACGAAGTGACCGACGAGTATCAGTTTGGCAGCGAAGTGTTTCAATCTTATCTGGCCGCTCAGCACCTTGTTGAAAACCAATCGACGCAACAACAACGTGAGTTTTTTGATCTTGCCATGACTTGCTCGCGATTGCTGCCGACGGTCCTGCACGCGGTAGCGAGTGATGATGGTTTTCGCAAGCAAACAGAAGCCTGGATTGTTGATTGGATTTTGCGTCTGGACCATTTTGATGTACTTACGCAGAGAGTCGCACAGGTGGTGATTGCTGCCGCTTGGGATCCTACCGATTTGGATGGACCGATCCCAGAACTCAAATCGCGGCTTTGGAATGCAATTGGCAAGAGCCAGAGCGAGCAACGCATAGAACGCATGATGCGACTGCTCGCAGCAATTGATCCAGATTTCTTACAGCGAAAAATGACGAGTCTGCGGTCCTCAAATCGTGTCTTGTCGATTGAACTGATGAAACATGTTCCCAACCATCTCGTTCCCAGCAATTTTGCGAAATCAGCGGGTTCGACACGAAATCCTGATCCCGCGAATGTCAATGCACTGTTTGGCTTTGCGGCCAAGCATCGCGTTCCCTTGGACGCGGATTTCGTCATCGACGCACTTCGTCGGCACGATCACGAACGGTTAATATTGGTTTGGGAATGTCTTGGCGGTACAGACAGCCATGAACTCCGACAGTCTCTCGACGAACGCGTCGATTCGGCGGTCGCCTATCAACTGATTCACTTCACGAGTTGTCTGCAAGTTGGCAGGTTGGAACAGACTGACATCGTACCGCTGATGCGAGCGGTCGCGAAACTCGCTTGCGTTAGTATGAATGAAGCCAGTGTGATTCATCTTTGCGATGCTTTGGACATGACGTTATCCAAAGCCGCAGAACAGCGGAATCAAATTCCAGGCGATGTTCATCAGTTGGCGGAAGACTTTGCATTGGCGATCGCGGCCCGCGATCCCGCAGTTTTGTTGAACAGGTTTTGGGAACACCAGCCCGTTCAAGCTGCTTTGGCAGAGTTCGCTCAACAACACGGATGGCTGATCTACCGCGACCGAATCGTCAATGACAATGGAGTGGTCATCGCGAGAGGCGGTGCAGACCCGCTGACGCACTTGCGATATTCGACGCCTGACATCATCCAAGAGATAGCCAAAACGTTGTCCCCTCGACAACGCAACGATTTCTTGAGCTACTGGCACATGGTTTCGGAGGGCGATTGCGACTTTTTCCAATCCGATCGAGAGACCATTCACCAATCGATGTGTAAGATCTTGCGATCGGAGTTGAACGATTCACTTTCGGAGCGATTGCTATCGTGTTATCAAGACGGTGAGCCGCCTCAATTCACGACCTGGAAAAAGAATCTCAATCGCGTCGTCAACCGTTGTGCAGTCAGACCCGATTGGATGGCCCATCTTCAAAAAATCGGTCTGGGCGGCCAGCCACCTGCAAGCATCGAGGCAACTTGGCAGCTCAAGCCTCGATGAAGTGTCCGAACCAACTGGAATGTCTGGTTGAAAGCATGGCAGCTTGTGATCACGTGACACCTTCTTTGTTAACCACTTAAACAATAACGGCACGGCAATTGCAACTGCATTGATTCGCGTTATTTGAAAAAGGTCACCTCGGCGACTGCTCTGAGCAAGACGACGAACCCAGCGACCGTTTCACCATAACGAAATCAATCATCGAAAAGCAACAAATGCTGATTCGATTCACTATTCACCGCTGTGACGCAATCAAGAGCTCGCCAACATGTACACAATCTTACTGATCATCCTAATTTTGCTGCTACTCGGTGTCGTTCCGGCTTGGCCACATAGTCGCAGTTGGGGTTACGGCCCGAGCGGTTTGCTGACCGTGGTCGTTGTCATTTTAGTCGTGATGCTGCTGATGGGCCGTCTCTAGAAAATTGTTCGAAATGACTTCAAGTTTGTGAGCCGATGGCCGTGAGGCCACGGGTATTGAACAACCGGCCCGGACGCTTGCGCGTCTCGGCTCACGCTTGAGTCATCGATGGGATCATTTCCGTGCAACGCTCAATTTCAACTTTTCAATCGAAGATCAATGCTATGAATCCAGTTGCCGAAACTGTTTACGTGTTCTTAATCACAGCCGCGTTTGCAACGGTCTTGTTGCTCGCTGGATGTGACCGACGAGAAACTATCCTCGATGTTGACACGCCCGACGGCGGCGTATCAGTCGAGCGTGATATCGACGATGGTAGCATCCGTGTCGATGTGGACGAATAACGACCAGGTCGTTTCGTGCGGCCCACTTACTCATCTGAGTTCCTATCAAACTTGCTATTTCGGTCCAACAAATGCTGTTTCAAAAAGGCGAGGCTTCCACTCGGGAGCCACCTATTCTTAACCCGCAGTACACACAATGACGAGGTACACCCAATGAACTGGGATCAAATTCAAGGCAAGTGGAAGCAATTCAAAGGTCAAGCCCAACAAAAATGGGGAGACCTGAGCGATGATGACCTCGACCGGGTCAAAGGAAAACGTGAAGAACTCGTGGGCATTGTCCAAGAACGATATGGCATCGCTCGTGAGGAAGCTGAGCGTCAAGTTCAGCAATTTGAATCGTCGTGCAACTGTTAGTGACGCTACACGTCCGCCGACAATAACGAATTTACCGAAAACTACACTATCGAAACTATTTGAGAGACTCAAAATGAAACGTGCATTTCAAAACTCCTTCGCCGTTGCCCTCGTCGTTTGTTTAGCAGCGACTACTGCGCCGGCGCAAACCAACGCAGTTCGCGATGCCAATGCGAGCAGATTGGATGATAAGACCAGCGGTTCAAACATCCGCGTCAGCCAATTGATGGGTTTGAACTTGCAGAATTCGCAAGGCGAAAGCGTTGGCGAAATCAAAGACATCGTGCTCGACGCAAATTCCGGCAAAATTAATTACGCCGTTGTCACCTACGGCGGATTTCTCGGCATGGGAAACAAGTTGTTCGCCGTACCCTTCCAAGCCTTTCGTGTCCAAGTTGACCCTGATGAACTGGAGGATCGCGACGACGACATCGACGAGGATGATTATGTGATGGTGCTGGATGTGACCCAGCAACAGCTTGAAGGTCAAGTTGGTTTCGACGAAGATAATTGGCCTGACATGGCCGACAAGAAGTGGGCTGCCGACCTGAACAAGCGATACAAGGTCAACAGCAAAACGAACATGGACGCCAATAAACGCAAGATGAAAAACGTTAACCAGTAATCATAACTGGTTGTTTTGTCACTGGATCGCCGCAAACCAATACGGTTTGCGGCGATTGTCATTTGAGGAACGTGTGCTTCACTGGCGACTGAGTAAGAGTGCTCTTCGGAATAGGATCGACTACTCGGTTACCGTATCGCGGTCAGCGTTTTCGTTGATGTTTTCCGCCGCACCATCAAACGCTTGCTTTGATTTTTCAACCATCTCAGACGTGTCTTGCTTTACCTTTTCAGTATCCACGCGAATCGTGGGGTCGCCGTTTGGCGAGCTGAATCGCAGCCAACCGACCAGTCCCAAGATCAGTACAAGAACAAGTACCACAATTACAACACGCATCATTTTGTCTCGCGTTTCTAGTAGTCAGGACTGATCGCAATCCGCACAGGTTTGCTTCAACGTTTCGCCCCGTTAGGCAATCTTCGAGCAATTAGCGTGCCGTTAACCCGCCCCTGGCACGGCAGTTGCATTTCAGCGATGTTAATATGTGGTCCAGTCAGGATAAAGAAACTCAGCCAGAGGCGTATTCTTGTGTTGGAAAGTACGCCTGCGGCTAACTGTTAAACTACTAAGTCTTGACTGGTGCCTACAAACAATTCACTCACCTTAAAAACTTGACGCAACATGTTCTGGATTCTCGGTTGGATCATCTTCGGTTTCTTAGTCGGCTTGATCGCGCGCGGCTTGGTGCCTGGCCCACATCCCATGGGATGTCTGCGGACAATCCTACTAGGAGTGGCCGGTTCATTTGTTGGTGGCGCGATCGGATTTCTTTTGACCGGTGGCAGCGTCGTGCAATCGAGCGGCTGGATCGGCTCAGTGGTCGGGGCGGTGCTATTGCTGGTGATCTGCATCCGTCAAGGCAAGTTCATCGATCGTGACCGCTGATGCGTGAAAGCCTGCGTGAAAGCCTAGGCCTGCCCGAGCGAGCAAACGTATTGGTTGTCTCGTATCTGACGATTCGCCGAGCTGTTGGTATCAGCGGGCTAACACTACCCGTCGCGTTGCTCCTCGGCGGTTGGATCGTGGGCATTCCAGTGCAGGACAACATGAGCAGTTACTATCACACGCCTCTGCGAGATATTTTTGTCGGTACGCTGTGTGCCATCGGCGTGTTTCTGTTCTGCTACCGCGGGTATGACTGGATCGAGAACTGGACCGCGAACCTAGGCGGTGCATCGGCATTGGCTGTTGCATTGTTTCCGCTGGACGCAGGCAGCGATCCGTTAATACAGAAGTCAATAGTGGGCTACATTCACACACTATCGGGTGGCGTGTTCTTTATCACGCTGGCTTTCTATTCGCTCTATCACTTTCCGCGTGATTCCCGATTCGAGCACGAACCTCACCTGCGAGAACGCAGCTTTGTCTATCGAACCAGCGGTATTGTGATCCTCGCGTGCATGATGGCGATGGGCATCTATCTGTTTCTGTTACCTCAGGTTTGGAAGCAGCAACTCAACGACTACAACTTTCTATTCTGGATGGAATGGATCGCAGTCTGGTCGTTCGCGGCAGCTTGGCTGGCCAAAGGCCGCACCATCGTGGCCGAGATAGGTTTTGAATTACTGGCCTACGCAACACATTTGGTTGCAAAGGAGAAGTCGGAAGAAGGCCAAATATCATCTTGATCGCATATGGTGTTGCCCACCCTGCATTAAATAATTCGTTACTCGTCGGGCATTGTCGCGTCAGGAAAGAGCAACGGTTTTCCAATCAAAACATTGCGTCCCCGCCAGTCGCAGACATAAACCAGAAGATCGGCAGCTTGCAAAAATTCCGACCTGTAAACTGTGTATGTCAACCCCCGACCTGGAGCAACCATAACGAGATTGCTGCCGTCCATGACTATGCGTGCCTTCAAGGAATCAATCGAACAAAACAATCCGTGATTCGAGTCATCGAAATACGGAACATTATTATCTGGCAGCCAAACGTCAGTCCCCCCCATGTTCCCGACAGTCATCTCGTATTGCTTGAGATATTCATAGTAGGAATGCCGACGATTCTTGTCGATCATTTCAAAAATCATCAGCGTTGGCTCAAACGGACGGAAAATCGCGAATGCGACCGCAGCCAACAAGGTCAAAAACAGAAGTGTCGAGATACGATATCGTTTCATATTTGATTGCGTCGGGTAACGCTACGAAATGGCTCCTGAAATCATTCGCAGATTCTGCGGACACCCCAGTAGTTAAGGTCCCTTCGAACCGAACTGCACGCAGATTGGATTTGGCACGTTCTTTGTTTCTCGCGCGAACGTTATTTCGCCAGAATTCTCGTTGATCGAGAACACGGTTACTGTGTTGCTTTCTTGACCGGCCGCGATCAACCACTTGCCGTCGGGTGTGATTGCGAAATTGCGTGGCCAAGCACCACGAACCGGGACCACCTCAATTGGCGATAACCTGCCGAACATCTGGACGCGAAAGGAACTGATGCTGTCATGACCACGATTAGCTGTGTAAACAAATCGACCGCTTGGATGCACGCGAATCTCTGAAGCGCTATTGGAGGTCTCTTTGTTCTTGACCTGTTCAGACAGCGTCTCGATCGTCTGCGCCGGATCCATCGTGCCTTGCTCGGCGTCGTAGTCGAACACGGTGATTGATAGCGCGAGTTCATTGAGCACATAGATCTTCTTTTCGTCTGGGCTGAACTTCATGTGCCGCGGACCGCTTCCGGGAGGACAGACACCGAACCCATGATGCGTTAAATTGGGCGACTCGGCGTCGACTTTCCAGATCACGACGCGGTCCATGCCGAGATCAGGCACGAATAGGAAACGATCGTCCGGCGAGGTGCCCGACCAGTGTGCGTGTGGTGCCTCTTGGCGATTTGCAACCACACCACTGCCGGCTTGCGGCAACAGCTCATCATGTTCTTTGCAGACAACGAGTCGTTCAATCGCACCGTTATCAGCTAGCGCGTACATCGACGTCGAACCGCCACCGTACTGAGCAGAGAAGAGCAGCGTCCCGGCATGATTGGTTGAGAGATGTGCTGGCGCACCATCAGCCGTTGTGATGGAATTGATAAACTCCAGCGTCGCACTTCCCGGTTCACCGCTGATGCGATACGCTGAAACACAACCTTCATCCGCATCAGGGCTGCCGGTGGCGTACAGCACTGAGCCGTTGGGATGGCGCGCTAAGAACCCTGGCCCGTTACACGTGGCGGCTAATGTCGGACGTGTCAGCTTGCCCGTCTGCGTATGGAACGAACTATGGTAGATTCCTTGACTATCGCCACCCCGTGAAGTCACGGTGCCGAACCAGACGTCGATGGTTTGGGCAGACGCGGAGCGGTTGGCGAAGAAAGCAGACGCCACGATCAAGCCGATGGCGGATGAGAAGGTGAAACGACGTGACGGCGTCATGGAGTTGAGCCTGCGAAGCGGAGAGTAAATGCAATGTTCGAGTCCGACATTGTAAATACTTCCAGCCCTACCATGTAGCGGAAGTCGCCAAGACTTCCGAACCGCACCGTCTTTCCGAACGAAACCGTAGCGGAAGTCGCCAAGACTTCCGGACCGCGACGTGTTACCGAACGAAACTCTTGACGAGTTCCGCTACGACGAGTTCCGCTACGTGTCCGACGCTAGTCCTAGCCAGCCATACGGGAGATGCGGTTGTGGGGCTGGGCGAGTTCTTCCGCCGTGGCTTGATAGCGATACTGCATCAAGTACGCATCTTCGGCAGCGTCATCATAGAAATCTCGTAAAACGGAGATCGCTTTGAAACCCAAGTTCTTGAAGAACAACTGTGCCTCGAGGTTTGTCTCGCGAACTTCGAGCATGATCCGATTGCGACGTTCATGGGAGAGTTTGCCCAGTAACTTCTGCATCATCGTGTTACCGATCCCGTTGCGGCGGTAATCGCTGTGGACGGCGAAGTTCAAAATGTGCAATCGGTTTTTGTGCAGTTCATAAATCATGAAACCGACGACACGATCTTCGCATTCGGCCACCATACCGATGCAATTGCGTTGACGCAGGCAGCGAATGAAATCGTCCTCCGTCCAAGAGAATTCGAAACAATTGCTTTCGATGCCGAGCACATCGGGCATGTCCCGACGGATCATCCAGCGAATATGGGCATTCTTGGTCGCTTGTTTTGTCTGTTCCACGTCTCGGACTCCCTTCCGGTGCAATGAAAATTCGATCGCCGAAGAGGCTGCCGTCATGGCTGCCCAGCGATGAGCGAGAAATTAGCAGATCGCTCAAACCGCACCAAGACAGAAATTGAACAATTTAATGTCGGACACGTCGACCGTATTGTTCAATCAGCGATCGCGAAGGCGAGCCGAAGCTGTAGTAGCATAGAATCAGCGGCAGGGCGAGCCAGTGCAGTAGAAACACACCGACGACAGCAAACATGGCTTGCCCGATTTGGTTGGGTGTTTGTCGACCGCGCACAATTTGTGCGAACACGTGTTGATAGCGGAATCGTGAGACCATCAGGAACGCCAGCACAAGCGCGAGCACAGGAATGACATAGTGCGATGCACGCAACATCACATCGCTAGTCTGGAGCACCCACACTGGATAGGTTTCCGAAACGGCAAACTCTTTCAAATCAGGGATGGCGATCGCGAATGCAGCCAATGTGCCTGCCGCCGCAGGACTGGGCAAGCCTTCAAAGCCTTCGTGATCGTCGTCTTCGGGCGTTTCGACGTTGAATCGTGCCAATCGAATCAAGACGCAAACGGCAAACAACACACCGATCGCCCACGTCAACCGTTGCGGTAACACGTCACTGATCCGCCAAACAATCACGGCAGGTGCGACGCCGAACGTGACTGCATCACACAGACTATCGAGTTCCGCACCAAACTGACTGGATTGGCCAGTCAACCGGGCTGCAGATCCATCGAGTGCGTCAAACAACATTCCGCCGAAGATCAGCAATCCTGACGCAAATAGTTTGGTTTCCAAATCCCAGGGAAGTGTCTCGGTGCTGACTGCGATCGCGATCGCGGCCAAACCGCAAACGCCGTTGCCGAGTGTTAATGCAGTGGGCAATACCGCGAGCGTGAGCCGACGACGTTTGCCCGACTTCCGCTTCCGCCGACCTCGTTTGCCGTCGGTGGGAGCGGATCCGTTGGAGAGCTGATCATTAACTTCATTGCTGAGTAGATCCTCGTCCGGCTCATCAGCGATCGGCTCGGTATCTGCCTCGACGTCTAATTCGCGGTTTTCCCAATCATCGGGCAGACGTGGTTTAAGTTCACTCATCTAAGATTCGCATTGATATTCGAGAAGTCAGTCGTTGAGGCTGGGCTAACTTTGGGGGTTGGCAAAGTAGCGGGCTAATACGGTCAAGCCGGCTGAGATCTTGTCACCGACTTTGGCGTTGATGACCAAGGACGCATCGCGCGGGATGACCAATTCAGTCCGTGAGCCTAGTTTAATCATTCCGTACATCTCGCCTCGTGAAAAAACATCGCCAACCCGCGCCCAGCACACAATTCGTCTGGCAAATTGCCCAGTAATCTGACGAATGCGAATAATGCGCCCATTTAAGTCCGAGCTGGCGATTTCAAGATCCATTTTTTCGTGATCGCGAGCGGAGCGAGGTCGCAACGCATTAAAAAACTTCCCCGGTCGATATTGCACCGAGACAACCCGTCCAGGCAGCGAAGCGCGATTGGCGTGGACGTTGAAGATCGACAAACACACACCAAACTGGATCGCTGGCCCGATCACTGGATCATCGATCTCGATGATCTCGACAATTTTCCCGTCCGCTGGCGAAACCACGGCTCCGACGCCTGCGGTGATCGTCCGGCGGGGGTCGCGAAAAAGCCAAACGACGAGCACCGAAGCGATCAATGGCACGAAAATGAGCGGCCACCACAGCATCGCGGCCGCGATGCAGAGCAGTAACAACGCACCGCCAATGACAAACACCTCGGCTAACGCGACTCGCATCAGCGGCAATGAATCTCGCCACATGAACGGGTCGTCCGCGTCCGCCCACCAATAGCTGGCTTGGTTGCGATAGAACTTCATGTCTCGCGAATCGACAGGCTCAAACGGCAGATCACCACGGCTACCCTGTCGGCGATCAGCCATGCGGGCGACGTAGGCCGGGCGAAACTTTCGCAAATACCAACGTCGCCATCGTCCCCATATCAATTCCAATGACATCACCACTCCACCACCGGGCTGGATCGTCGTCACGGCAGGGTCCATCGGCGGTCGCTGCTCACGAGCGCCCATCTCGCCAGATCGCGACTCCGCAGAGGGTGGATTACCGCTACCCAGGGGAGGTAACGGTGTCGCGACGGTAGATTCGGTGGGGGTGCTCATGGAGAACCAGCGTAACGGCTACAATATCCCGTTGTCGAGAACACATCTCCTCCCGCCGTTACCAACTTGCCATGATCACACCCCGCTATCTTGTACCGTTCGATTCTCGACGGGCGACCCACCGTTTCACGGATGTCTTGATTATTGGCGGAGGTTTGGCAGGTTTGCGGGCAGCCAATGCGGTCGAACCGAACCTGTCGGTACTCGTCGTGACGAAAGATAAGCTGCGGGAATCCAACAGCAACTATGCCCAGGGCGGGATTGCGGGCGTGCTCGCTCCTGAGGATTGTTTCAATGATCATATCCACGACACGATGATTGCTGGAGCGAACTTGTGTGATCGCGATGTCGTCGAACGAGTGATTCGCGAAGGACCTCGCCGAATCGAAGAACTGATCCGCTGGGGAACGCGATTCGACACGCACGCTGGGGAACTCGCGCTGGGCCGGGAAGGCGGGCATTCGCATGAGCGGATCGTCCATGCGATGGGGGACGCCACGGGTCGCGAAGTCATGCGGGCGGTGATCGACCGTAGCCAACAAGCCGCCCACATTGACATCTGGGAAAACGCCTTCACCGTCGACCTGTTGACGCTCGAAGGACGTTGTCGCGGTGCGATCATTGTAGCTGAAGGCGAGAAACCGACGATGGTCTGGGCTAAGGAAACGATCCTCTGTACCGGTGGCGTGGGCCAGGTGTTCCGGGAATCGACCAATCCTGCGGTGGCCACAGGTGATGGCACTTCGATTGCGTTTCGCGCCGGTGTGGAATTGCGGGACATGGAGTTTATTCAGTTTCACCCGACCGTTTTATACATCGCGGGTTCGTCGCGTTCGCTGATCACCGAGGCGGTTCGCGGCGAAGGTGCGTTTTTGCTGGACTCGCGTGGCGATCGGTTCATGCCAAATTATGACGACCGGGGGGAGTTGGCACCGCGTGATATCGTCAGCCAATCGATCGTCAGCCAGATGAAGGAAACTGCGCATCCCTGCGTGTATTTGAGTCTTGCGCATTTGGATCCAGATCGAGTCCGCAGTCGTTTTCCTGGTATTGCGGAAACCTGCAGCCAGTTCGGGTTGGACATCACGACGGATCGGATTCCGGTGCGGCCAGGTGCACATTACATGATCGGTGGAGTAACTGTGGACAGCCAAGGGCGGACGAGTCTGCCAGGTTTGTGGGCGGCAGGGGAGGCGACAAGTTCCGGATTGCACGGAGCGAATCGTTTGGCTAGCAATAGTTTGCTCGAAGGACTCGTTTACGGTGCTCACGCGGGCGAGGCGGCGAGTCGTGCGGCTGCAGAAGGCCCGCACACGATGATCGCTTACCGGATTCAACAAACCGCGCGCGAACAGACTCGCGCGTTCGATATCGCCGACGTGCGGGTTTCACTGAAAAGTCTGATGGGGCGACTGGTCGGTGTGCAGCGAGATGCCGTGGGACTGTCGCAAGCCAACGAGCAGTTACGATCATTGTCGGCTTATGTGATGCCACATCAATTTGATGATGCGCAGGGGTGGGAGTTACAAAATTTACTGCTGACCGCATCAACGATGACCGCTGCGTCGCTGGCTCGATGCGAGTCGCGTGGGGTTCATTTCCGTAGCGATTACCCCGAGGCTGACAATGAAAACTGGCGCTGTCATCAAACCCAACAAATTGACGTCGACGGTGGATACCCGAGGCGTGGTGAGTTGATCACCCGTCCGACGTCTGACCACGTTGCCTCGATTCCGGTAAGGGATTAGATTTCACAACTGACGTAGCGGAACTCGTCAAGAGTTTCGATCATTTTGCAAAACGAAAGTCTTGACGACTTCCGCGACAAAAATTCATTTCAACAACCCTTAACTCTCATTCCGTCATGTCTGCTCCCCGCGTTCTTGTGCTGCGTGCCCCCGGCACTAACTGTGATATCGAAACGGCTCATGCGTTTGAACTCGCTGGCGCAGTCGCCGAACGAATTCATGTGGGGCGATTGATTGAAAACCCGGCACTCCATAAACGCTATCAGATTCTCTGTCTCCCTGGCGGATTCAGCTACGGTGATGACATCGCCGCTGGTCGAATTCTAGCCACGCGAATGCGGCATCACCTCAATGACATGATCCATCACTTCGTCGATAGCGGTGATAACTTGGTGCTCGGGATTTGCAACGGCATGCAAGTCTTGATGCGACTGGGTGTGCTCACGTCAGATGTGAAGACCCCGCAACTGGCCGCTGCAAATGCCAGCAATGAAGACGCCGTATCGAGTTGGAGCGATGTCCAAGAAACGGTCACACACGACATTCCGCCCGCTACGTTGACTTGGAACATTCACGGTCGCTTTGAAGATCGTTGGGTGCGCTTGGCAGTTGATCAAACACCGTGTGTGTTTTTGAAAGACATCACAACGATGTATCTGCCGATGGCGCACGCCGAAGGAAAATTTGTCGCTCGCGATGCCGACTCGTTAGAACAACTCCGCTCTGCCGGACGACTAGCACTGCGGTATTGTGACGACAGCGGCGTGATTCAAGCGGATACGCTACCTTTCCCGATCAACCCCAACGGTGGCGATGCCAACGTGGCAGGCGTGTGCGACACGTCAGGACGCGTTTTTGGATTGATGCCACATCCCGAACGGCATATCGACGCGATACAACATCCCTATTGGACGCGCCGCAAAACGCAACCGGAGCACGGTGACGGCTTGGCAGTGTTTCGAAACGCCGTCAAATGGTTTGCTGAGTGAAGCCGACTTATTCAGCACCAAACAGCACCGAACCGAACGAAACACGTTTCGCCTTCGGTAAAAACTGGTCGGCGTTCTTGAAGCAGCTCGACCAGCAGCGGGTCGAGCAAGCGATCAGTTCGTTGCGACAGCTTTTGCAACTCACTCCAAATCAGGCCCAACCACTCACGGGCAAACGTTTTCTGGACATCGGTTCGGGCAGCGGTCTGTTTTCATTGGCAGCGATTTCGCTCGGAGCTGACGTCGTCTCGCTGGACATCGACGCCGATAGTTTCGCATGCACGTGTGAATTGAGAATGAGCTTGGAAGAGTCGCTCAGCGGCACCGCACCGGCTCCGTCATGGCAAGTCATGCAGGCCTCGGTACTCGATGCGACGGCCATGTCAATGCTCGGGTCATTCGACGTTGTTTACAGTTGGGGTGTGCTGCATCACACCGGTAACCTGTTCGATGCGATCAACGCAGCCGCCGATCGCGTTTGTGATAACGGTTTATTGGCGATCGCGCTTTACAACGACCAAGGTGGCGGTAGTCGTCGCTGGCACGCGATCAAACGTGGCTACCACCGTGTCCCAACGTTTTTGCGACCCGGTTATGTCGTCACCATTGCAGGCGTTTACGAGCTAAAGTTTGCGTTGGCGAGATTGGTGCGTGGATGCAATCCATTGCCGTTTGCCGATTGGCGATCCAAACGCGATGACCGCGGCATGAGCGTCTGGCACGACTGGGTCGACTGGATTGGCGGGCTGCCGTTTGAGGTGGCGACGCCCGAAGCGATCATTTTGCCGCTGTGTCGTCAGGGTTTTGTGCTGGAAAACCTGCGTACGGTCGGTGCAGGCTGGGGATGCAACGAATACGTGTTTCGTCGGGATTCAAATTTAGGGTTCAACCGTAGCGGAAGTCGTCAAGACTTTCGGCAATTAACGGAAAATCGAAACTCTTGACGAGTTCCGCTACCCAAAAAATAAAAGTTGACGAAACCTAGCCCCCGTCAAACAAAGCGGTCGAGAATTTCTTTTTTTCTCGACCTTCTGCGGTTTTCTGACCTACGTTTGCTACTAGAGGAAGGTGCTGGAACTTCATTCCACCTGCCTCATCGGTGCCAAAACGTGCACCGGAGTTGATTGCAACTGGAAAACCCACATCATGAAAATCATACAACGCTCTCAAACAAAGCCTTTCGCTCTGCGGCAATGCCGAAGTCGTTGCGATCAGCTTTTTGGAACAAAACGAGTCGCCACGGCAACCGCAGAAATCGCGATTGTCTTGCCGGTGTTATTGACGCTCACACTTGCCACCGTCGATTTGTGCTCAGTCTTCTTTTTGAAAGAGTCCGTCTCGATCGCAGCTTATGAAGGTGCTCGGCGCGGCGTTAATCGGGGCGGTACCAATGCGGCGGTCATCTCGCGTGTGCAAGAAGTACTCACCGAACGTGGGATTCAGTTTGATGGCGATGTCGTCAGCTTTGAAGGAGCTGATTTCAATAGCGCTGAAACGCTGGAGCACGTGACACTCGTCGTGACCGTTCCCGCAGCGAATAACCTGCTATCACCAGCGGGTCTTTACGGCGACATGACGCTGACTTCACGTGTCACGATGCGCAAAGAATTCCAAAACCAAGAAGACTAGGCCGTAACCATGAAATCGCTCACTCTCCGCCGAAAAACATGTTTCCGCTCCGCCGGTTTCGCCCGTCGTCGCGGCAGCAACGATCCAATCCAAAGCACACGTCGTGGTCCCAAACGAATCGCAGCCACGTTGGTTGAATTCGCAGTCGTCTGCAACGTATTGTTTGTTTCCATCGCCGCGTGCATGGAATTCACACGCATGAACATGGCTCGCAACCTCGTCCAAGACGCGGCGTATTTCGCTGCTCGTACGGCAATCGTGCCCGGAGCGACGGCAGCCGAAGCAGAGGCCGAAGGCGAACGAATCATGAGCGCGATTTTCAATAACGGCTACACCGTGACCTGCAATGCAATCAGCGATGAAACTGAAGAAGTGAGTGTTCGAGTGGCCGTGAGCCTTGACGAAGTTGCTTTCTTCGTGCCGATGTTTCTAGGAGGGATTGAAATCGAATCCACTGCAAATATGAAAACCGAACGCTATAGCGGATATTACCAACAATAGCTTCAGCCCGGGGGGGCTGTTTCTAAGTTATGTCTGAATCTTACTCAACCTTGTCTGCCTCTACTCACTCGAGTCACTCACTATGAATCAATCCCCCCCTTCACGCCGCTGCGTGTCGCCTCGCTTACAATTACAAAAACGCTTCGGCGGTATCACCGTCTTGATGTCGGTGATGTTACCGCTGTTGGCGTTGCTCGCTGCTTTTGTGATCAATTCCGCACACATGCAGCTCACCCGAACCGAGTTGATGATCGCCTCGGACGCAGCCGCTCGCTCTGCCGGACGGACGTTTAGCGAAGAGCAAACTGTTGCTGCTGCAAAACAATCTGCACAAATCACCGCTGCACTCAATGATGTCAATAGCGAACCGTTGCAGCTAAGTACAGGAGATGGCTCAGCCGAAATCGAGTTCGGTACCGCACTGCAAACCGGTGGTGCCGGTCGCTACAGCTTCAGCAAAATCCCGACTGGGCAAATCGCTGGCAATGAGCTGTCCGTCAGCTCGGTCCGCATCAACGCGAAACGCGATTCCAGTTCGCTTGGCGGCAAAGTCGATCTGATCTTCCCCAGTATGATGGCACGTAAAGACTTCTCCCCAACCTACAGCAGCGTGGCGATGCAAGTTGACCGTGATATCTCATTAGTTCTCGACAAGAGCGGTTCGATGGAATGGGTAGACTATGATTGGCCCAATAACTTTAATATGTGGGGCAATTCAGCAATCAATGCGGGCGTCAGTGGAAACCAATTGTACTGGAACCGAGGTAACCTTTACTATCGCAACGGCAAAAACGAGGAGACTTACAAAAAGTTTCTTTGGGAACAACACTTGAACTTGGGCCCGCGCCCACCCTCTCCATGGGAAAGCCTCGTCATGGCAGTGAACGCGTTTTTGGATGTGCTCGAAGAAACGCCACAAAACGAACAAGTCTCGGTCGCGAGCTATTCCGATAACGGAACTCTCAACATCTATCTGACGCACAATTATCAAAGTGTCCGTAACACCGTCGCTGCCATCTCAACGGGCGGTGGCACAGGTATCGGCAAGGGCATGCAGTCAGGAGCATTGGCGTTTTCGCATTCGGCAGCACGCCCTTTCGCCGCCAAGACAATGGTCGTGATGACTGACGGCAACCACAACAACGGTATTAACCCGAAAACTGTGGCGACCTCAATGATGAGCAACAACAACTTGAGTATTCAAACGGTCACATTTGGAGAGGGTGCGAATCAATCGGACATGAAAATCGTCGCTCAAACCGGAGCCGGTAAACACTATCATGCGGAATCCGGCAGTGATCTCGTGTCGGCATTCGAAGAGATTGCTAACAACCTCCCCACGATTTTGACAAAGTAGTCAAATTGACGCAGGCAACACGCGTCATGCTCATATGTTGACCTAAACTCACATTGTATGAACTACCAAAGACTCACTAAAGATAGCTCCGCATCCCCCCCGACCGATTCCGGTCGAGGTGGATCGTCGCAAAGCAAGAAAGCACCGGCACGCCTGTTGTCGAAGTGCCTGATTGTGATTGGGATTGTGCTGGGTGTGGTTTTGTTGTGTGGTGTGACATTGCGGACGAGTGTTAGTATGATTAGTGAGCAGGCTGCGACGACAATCAAGTCAGATGTTGACCATACCCAGTCGCGAGCACACAAGCTCAGCCAGCGGGCGATTGCGAACGAGCGAATCCGCGAAGAAGCACGGCGAGCCGATCGGCAACTCCTGCAAGACCGCCGGGACCGTTTGTGGAGTGAAGATAGTCGACCGCGAACGAATAAGAATGATGTGTACCATCGCTGGTACAGTGAGGTACGCGAGATTGAAGCACAACTCGCCGAGGCGGAAGTCATTCAAGCGAACCTCAAACAAGAAGAGGCTGAAAACGGACCACTCGCCGAAGGTACTGTCCTCTGGCATCGTAAACAGCGACTAATCGAACTTCGCGCCGATGCACCACAGTTGTAGAGTTCCCGATCAAATTTTGGCGTTTAAGGTCATTGCGGAACTCGTCAAGAGTTTTGACTATTGACCATTGTGAGACGACTGCGCGAATGGGTTATGAATAATACTTGCTAGCACCCGCGGCTCATTTCACAGACGGATTTCACCCAGTGTGCTCAGTGGCAACTGACCAAATCAATGCTGTGCTATTTTCAATACCCGATGGTAGTACCATTAATCGCCTCCTATTTGGTCCGCTGACAACCTACGCTCTGTACGCTGCTAGAGGCGCAGCGCAAATCGAGGCGATCGCGATGAGTCCGCTGGATCGATAATTACCTGAGCATCAATTCGTCATCTGTGTTGGCGCGACTGAGCGCCCAGCCGCCCTGATGAGGTTTCGTAGTTCTTTGAGTGATAGGCACCGGTCGTAGATTGCCAGTTCGTCGACCTGGCCGACGAATCGTCGGTAGACGGAATCTGGATAAACTTGACCAACTAGAATATGCACCTCTTGATCCAGCGACGTGGTGTTTTGTCGCGCGGACGATAACTGACCATCAATCCATAGCATTTGTCGATCACCTTCTTTTTGCACCGCAACGTGTTGCCAAACACGAGGACGATAAGGCTGGCGTGCGAACAGGCTCGTGGCACTGATCGGCTGGGTCGCACTGAGCCGACGATGAACGAATCGAAAACGGTTCGATGTTGAATCCGAAAGCCGATGGGTGAAGTAATGTTGCGCCGTCACTTCCAGCATCATCGTGTGCTGGTAGCGACCGTCTGGAATCGCTTCGGCGTCGTGTATGCAAATGACCTCCCCATGATGGAACATCAGCGGTTTGATCCAAAGTTCAATGGTGTAGGACTCCAGAGCTTTGTCAGACCATGGTGTTAAACCACGGAAGGCGGACGATTGAGACATCCCTAATTCAGCCACACGGTTTTCACCGTACTGACGCCAGCGTGGTTCGCCGCCGACGATCGCATTGAGGTCTTTGACGCTGCCAAGGGTTTTCGATGTAGCCAGGATACTCGCCCTTGGTCTCTTCGAACCGCCAGTAAACACTCGGCTGGGAATCCAAAACCGAACGAACTTTTGCTTCGCCGATTTCCAGCGGGTCAAAGGCGAGCGATTGTGCGCTAGACGGCCACTCCGGCTGATCGCCTGCATCGTCCCCTTTCTCTTCTCTGTTTGGGAGTTATTTCAATGAAGCGTCAACGTCTTGGATTCACACTCGTCGGGGTTTTGGTGGTCATTGCGATCATCGGTGTGCATGTTCTCATGGGTGATGGTGCTGTGAAGTTTGTAACCGACTCCATTGAGGCTGGCAATCAAAACAGCGTTCACGTTGACAACAATGTCAATCATCTTGCACCGGGGCTGCAAAGCCCGTTTGGTCTCTGGAGGGCATTGGGAACGCGAGCCGCTAAAGAGACTCAGTCGTAAGAGAATTGATCGGCAAAGCTTAGATATCTGTTTCGTTGGGGAGCCCAGTCCTTAGGTTTACCCACATTTTCGTGGGCTGTTCGGCTCGAGTGTTAAGTCTGTGAGTTCGTGGAACAAAGTTTTTCGGTGGTAAGCCCGGAAAGATTTTGCATGGATGTTGGTAAGCTCGCGAAGTTTAGGCTGCCAATTC
>JBGSMN010000419.1:0-1618 GCA_041740155.1 Rhodopirellula sp. | reverse complement strand
GAATTGGCAGCCTAAACTTCGCGAGCTTACCAACATCCATGCAAAATCTTTCCGGGCTTACCACCGAAAAACTTTGTTCCACGAACTCACAGACTTAACACTCGAGCCGAACAGCCCACGAAAATGTGGGTAAACCTAAGGTCAGATGGTGTGTATGGATCTGCAAGGCAACGAGGTCTGGAACAGCGGACGCGATCGGTTTGGACATGGTCCCTACCTGATCGCCGATGGAATGCTATTCATCTTGAGTGACTCAGGTGAACTCACCATCGTGTTGGCTGATTCAGCGGGTTATCAGCGATTAGCAAGTCATCAGGTGTTTGTGGATGGCCACGATGCGTGGGGACCGATGGCCATGGTTGCTGGCAATTTGATTCTGCGGGACATGACACGAATGGTCTGTTTGGATGTGCGAGCGACAGAAGGTAAAACACCATGAACACACAACACCCTCATTCGCTCTGGACGCCGCTGTGGATCATGCTCGCTGTGTTCGTCGTCGGCGGCGTGTCATTGGCGGTGATGCAGATGGAATCATGGACGAATCAAAGCCGCAGTTTCGCACTGGACGTTTCTGCCCACACTCACGTGCAAGAATCGTTGATCCAGTATGAAGAAACAGCCACGATTTGGCTGCCGATCGACGATGCGCATGCGTTCGCAGTAGCAGATGATGGAAAACTCTACGTTTGTGGGGAACAGACCGTCAGTGTGCTTGATCGTGAGGGGACGTTGCAGAGAACGCTAATGCCGATTCAAAAACCTCGTTGTGTTGCCGTGGCGAGCTCTGATCATGACTACGCCGGTCACGTGTACGTCGGCAGCGGATCCACTATTGAAGTTTTTTCACCGGACGGGCAATCGAGCGTAACATGGGAGACGAAGGCGAAACTTCCGCTGTTGACTGCGATCTCACTAACGCCCCAGCATGTTTATGTCGCCGACGCGGGCAACCAAGTCGTGATGCAGTTTGACTATGACGGTCAACGAACCGCGACGATCGACAATGGATTCGTTGTCCCCAGTGCCTATTTTGATCTGATTGCAGAAGCGAATGGTTTGTTGCATGTGGTCAATCCTGGCGCACGGCGAGTTGAAACATATACAAGCGACGGGATTCGTGAAATGTCATGGGGCAAAACCGGATCATCGATCAGCGATTTCTTTGGCTGTTGCAATCCGGTTCACGTGGCGATGTTGCCAGGTGGACGAGTCGTGACTTCCGAGAAAGGCATTCCGCGAATCAAAATCTATGACAACGCAGGGCTTTTGCAGAGCGTCGTCGCCGATACCGAACAACTGCTGAAGACTCCAATCTCGCAAGCATTTTCCGGCACCTCCTCAGAAAACGCGTCCGATACCGTTGAGACCAGAGACGTGTTTGATATCGCGACAGACGGTGACGAAAGAATACTGGTGCTCGATTCGCACGCTGGCCAAATCCGCATTTTCACTCGCAAACCGCCTTCTTCAAAATCTTTGTGAGGCCTCTTCATGAATCGTCGCCAATGGATCGAATCACGACGGTAGGGCGGCAAAGACTTGCCGACCCATAATCGTTGCAAATGCGTCGGGGAAAACTGATGTGCTGACCCTGCGGTCAGGGCACGTCATCGTT
>JBGSMN010000138.1:0-24751 GCA_041740155.1 Rhodopirellula sp. | reverse complement strand
TTTTTTTATCGACACTGCCAAACGGGTGGTTCTTTTTGCTAGCAAATTTCACCTAAACGAACCAGCTTCGGCGTCTTGTCGGAGTTCATGACGATTGGGTGAATTGCTTGAGAAAATATTTATAGTTTCTGACGCGTTTTCCACCAGCATCTGCTGAACACGGCGGTCTTTTGCTAAGTCGCTTTCGGGCAGCAGGTTACGTCTCAAAGGGGGACACCGAGCGCTCCACCGGTCGGCGCGAGGGTCTGTCGCAAGTCGTGGTTTCATGGCGACTTAGGTACCTGCGAAAATATTGATTGACACATCCTCATGAATCCCTAACATTACCCTTGTCGTCCACATGTAGTGCCTCGAAGGCATGGAAGCCACTACCGGTAGTGCTAGCAAATTCGCTTAGGTCGAGTTTGCCAAGGCTTAACCACCGGTACCAATGGCCCACCCGACCCGATCACGGGGAACTGAGTAGCTGTGTCGTGTGCGCCGACTGACTGATATTGATGTTTGAATTTTGACTCCTTTCGTGTCCGCTGCTTGTCTTTCGATTCTGCTGAAAGATTGCCAAGGATGATTGCCCCAAGGATGACTTCTTTCCGGAGCCTGTGACCCATTATGTCCACCGTTTTGCCTACTAAATCTGACGCTACCGCCCGCCGCACTGCCAAGTTTGATCGTCGCCTCGACGAATCCCATGCGGGGGGTGTTCCGCACAACGACCCTGTATTGGAAAAAGTCGATTCGCAGCACGGTGTCGAGTACGCCCGTCGCGTCTTCAATGCCTCACAGCGGGATGAGCGAGCCGGCTTGAAGTTCGAGACCCAATTCTGTCCTGACGATGGACGCACTCCTTTCGCGACGACCCAGTGGGATTTGCGGAGCGCAGCGATCAAGGACGAGAGCGGGCGGGTGCTATTCGAGCAAAACGACTGCGAAATCCCCTCGAGCTGGAGCCAACTGGCGACAAACGTGGTTGTCTCTAAGTATTTCTACGGTGACCCGACCACCAAGGGCGAGCGTGAGCGCAGCGTCCAGCAGCTTGTCCATCGCGTCACCCGTACGATCTCGGATTGGGGGTTGGCCGATGGATATTTTGATACGCCGGAAGACGGCGAGCGTTTTTATCGCGACCTGACGTGGTTGTGCTTGCACCAACATGGTGCGTTCAATAGTCCCGTGTGGTTCAACGTTGGTCTGTTCCCGCAGTACGGCGTCACTGGATCGAAGTGCAATTGGCATTGGGACGCGACCGAGCAAACGACCGCTCAGCCTGAGAATCCCTACGAGTATCCGCAGGGTTCCGCATGTTTCATCCAAAGTGTCGAAGACAACATGGAAGACATCATGCGATTGGCGTGCAGCGAGGCGATGTTGTTCAAGTTCGGCAGCGGCACGGGCACCGACCTGTCCACCATCCGCAGCCAACGCGAAAAACTTTCTGGTGGCGGCACACCCTCGGGGCCGTTATCGTTCATGCGAGTTTACGACTCGATCGCAGGTGTGGTGAAATCGGGCGGCAAGACGCGACGGGCTGCCAAGATGCAGTCGCTCAAGGTCTGGCATCCAGATATTCTCGAATTCATCGAGTGCAAGTGGGCGGAAGAGAAGAAGGCACACGCCTTAATCCGTGAAGGATACGAATCGAACTTCAATGGCGAAGCTTATTCGAGCGTGTGTTTCCAAAACGCCAACTTGTCGGTGCGATTGACTGACGATTACATGGAAGCAGTTCGCAAGGGTGAGCAATGGCAGACACGCTGGATCACGGATAAACCGACCACCGATGCGCCAAAGTACGATGCCAAAGAATTGCTCAACAAGATGGCCGAGTGCGCTTGGCACTGCGGCGATCCTGGTGTTCAGTACGACACGACCATCAACAAATGGCACACCTGCCCCAACAGTGGTGCGATCAACGCGTCGAACCCTTGCAGCGAGTACATGTTCCTTGACGACACGGCGTGTAACTTGTCGAGCATCAACTTGATGAAGTTTGTCAAGAAAGACGGCAGCTTTGATGTGCAGCGGTTCCGCGCTGCTGCTCGCACGTTCTTCATCGCGCAAGAGATCCTCGTCGATCATGCGAGTTATCCGACCGAACCGATCGCTCGCAACAGCCACAGGTACCGCCCACTCGGTCTAGGTTATTCCAATCTGGGCAGCGTGATCATGACCGCCGGAATGGCTTACGACAGCGACAGTGCTCGTGGGCTGTGTGGTTCGTTGACCGCTTTGCTGCACGGCGAAGCTAACCGCACCAGTGCAGAGATAGCCGCCGTCGTAGGACCGTTTGAAGGATACAAGGGCAATGAAGAGCCGATGAATCGGGTGATGCAAATGCACCGCGATGCTTGCGATGAAATCAATGATGACGGTCCACCGGAACTCAAAGCTGCTGCCCAAGAGTTGTGGGACGAAGTCACTGCGATTGGCAAGACCTATGGTTTCCGCAACGCGCAGGCCACCGTGCTTGCTCCGACGGGAACGATCAGTTTTATGATGGATTGCGACACGACCGGCATCGAGCCAGACATCGCGTTGGTGAAGTACAAGCAACTCGCCGGTGGCGGGATGCTCAAGATCGTTAATCAAACGGTCAAGCTCGGTTTGAAGACGCTCGGTTATGATCAAAACGCGATCGATGATATCCTCAAGTTTGTGAATGAAAACGACACTATCGAAGGTGCTCCAGGACTCAAAGACGAGCACTTGAGTGTGTTTGATTGTGCATTCAAACCGGCGGGCGGTGTCCGCAGTATCAACTGGCGTGCTCACGTTAGGATGATGGCTGCCGCACAGCCGTTCTTGTCTGGTGCGATCTCGAAAACGGTCAACATGCCGACCGATGTCACACCGCAAGACATCGCCGACGCATACTTTTGGGGTTGGGAACTCGGCCTGAAAGCGATCGCGATTTATCGTGACGGCAGCAAACAATCGCAACCACTCAACACGAAACAAAAAGATTCCGACGGCTCCTCATCGGGTGTGCGAATCGAAACGAAAACGATTGAGAAGATTGTTTACAAACCGAGTCGCGAACGATTGCCTGACACGCGTCAGAGCCTCACACATAAATTCTCGATTGCGGGTCACGAAGGCTACTTGTGTGTGGGCTTGTACCCAGACGGTCGGCCAGGCGAGATATTCATCACGATGGCCAAAGAAGGCTCGACGATCGGTGGCATCATGGATAGCTTTGGAACAGCACTTTCGATCGCGTTGCAGTACGGCGTTCCATTGGATGTGATTGTCAACAAATTCAGTCACACTCGTTTTGAGCCGATGGGTCATACGACCAACAAGGACATTCGGATTGCTAAAAGCGTGGTCGATTACATCGCCCGTTGGCTCGGCATCACGTTCATGTCGGGTTATGATCATGCTCCGCCAACCTCACCGGGTAATGGTCCTGAAACGGTGACTGGCAGCGAGTTCCTCGGTGGCGTGACGGTCGAAAACGGCGTGGCGGCAGCGGGTATCGGCGTGATGCCGTGCAAAGAGACGAGTTCGGTGATGCAGAACCTCAAGACGGACGCGAGTGCCGCAGTCGCTATCGCCGAACGGGCGATCATGATGGCGTCGTTGCCCGTCGCGAACGGATCGCACAGCAACGGTTCATCCGCTGGCGGTACGTCGGACGTTAATCTTGGTGGTCAAGCAGATCAGTTCTCGCGTTTCCAAACGGATGCACCGAGTTGTGATAATTGCGGCAGCATCACGGTCCGCAATGGCAACTGTTACCTCTGTCACAACTGCGGCAACTCGATGGGCTGCAGCTAAGAGACGCATGATCAATCAAAACTCCCCTCGGTGAGATTCATCGGGGGGAGTTTTTTTGCGTTTGCTCTCCGTTTTTAACTCAACTTGTAATGCGTTGAAGGGGAGTCGGAGGCTTGGTGGGGGAACTGAAACGCTTGACGAGTTCCGCTACGACAGACGGCTGATGGCTTTTTTGGCTAAGCGTGGGAGGCCGCGTTGGATCTCGCTCCACTGGATGACGGCGTCCTTTTTGGGCCGGACGACAATATCGAAGCCGTCTGGAATCGTCGCTCGTTGCGTGCGAAAGGATTCTCGAATCAATCGCTTCCATTGATTCCGAGCAACCGCGTTGCCAGTCTTTTTGGGGATTGTCACGCCTAAACGTGTCGGTGCGGTGATGTCGTTAATGACAGGACGCGGAAAGACGAAGACAACCAAGGTCCCGTCAGCGGCGCACCCGCCACGGCGGAGCGCAGCGGTGAAATCATCGCCTTTGACAACGCGCCGCGTTTTGGGGAAGGTCTGCTCGGGCATTAACTCAGCTCAAGTTGAAGCAGTGACTCGGTCGTCGATTCATCGTCGTCTGCGGCAAATAACTCATCTAGCAAATCGGTTGACAGGGAGACCGATGAACCGTTCAGTGAGACATTCGCCGCTAACTCGTCGGTTGCTGCGACGGCAGTGCCGACCGCTTTCGCCGCGACACTGGAGATTTCGTCGATCGACGAATCCCAATCGGTGAAGCGGTCTGTCGCGCGGCGCATGTCCGTTGTTGGCAGGGGACTGACGACGATGGAGGTTGAGGCGAGCAGGCTGGCTGTCACTGCGATCGGTTCGGCAGCGGCGTTGTTTTGATCGAACGAGTTGAGGTAGTTGATCGCTTGCAAGGCGTCGAGTGCGGAGATAATTCCGTCGCCGCTGACGTCGTAGTAATAGAGTTGGTCGTTAGCAGTTAACTCGTCGATGGATTGCGGCAGTTCGCCTTCACCACCTTCATTGATTCGATTGATGATCAATAATGGATCGAGTGACGAGACACTGCCACTGCGGTTGACGTCCGCGGCCAACAGTGGGTTTTGCCAAGTAGCACCTGCGACGAGTCGCAACGTAGTGCCATTGGATGTGAGGCGATGCGCTGGCACGCCGTTGTGCAGTTCCGGCATTTGAACACTCCACTCGTCACCGAGTTGCAGCACGTCGGTCGTGTCGACTCGCAAAAACAAATCGTTGCGATCATCCGTCATGACACGCACCGCGTCACTGTTGATCACCAGCGTTTGAACACCGTTGTCGAGTGTGTTGATCTCTTCGATATTTCGGGCGGTGATCGCGATGGGATTGTTGGCTGCAGGGAAAACCGACGGGGTGAAGAAGAAACCAGGGAGTTCCAATTTCAACGTGTCGTATCCAGTCGATCCATCAATGTTGACGCGAGCCGTTTCGCCAATCACGATCGTATCGTCACCACCGAACGTGTTCAATTGAATCGTGTCATAACCAGTTCCGGGGTCGATCGTCAGCCGCTCGCTACGTGAACCAGTCTGGAAAATGCCGCCGAACAGCGGTTGTTTTAACAAAGTGACGTCGGTGGTTTCATCGACGAGTAAGACATCATCGCCAACGCGGCGGACGTGCAGATCGCTGAGTTCGGTATCAACGTGAACGACTGACAAACGGCGGCGACCAATGTCGGGATACCCGATCGCACCGCCTGCCGAGGTGACGTCGATGAAAATCAAACCGATGTCGTGGCCGTCGGCGTTGAAATCGAGGTCCGTTTCGACTGCGAGCATTTGCGGAACGTCCCAGTTTTGCGGTGTGAAGACGATCGAGTTGGGAACAACGGCGACACTATTGATCGCGGAATTGTCGAACGTGAGCGTGACAGCTTTGGTCGGTTGAGTATCCAATTTCACGCTGAACGTATCAACGAGTCCCAGTTCGCTGGCATAGGTATTGCCGAGTGTTTCGGCGATCGTGATCGACGGTTTGTCGTCGTCGACAATCGCGACATCAATCACGCTGGCGCGGAGATTGCGGAAACCTGGGTCCGTGCCATCAAGGATGACTTCAAAAGCCAGGTTCACGTTTTGGTTTCCAGTTGTGCGTCGATCGTCCACGACACTGACGCGTACCTCTTGCGGGACGTTCCAGTTCGATGGCGTGAACAACAACTCGGAGGTCGATAGATTGAGTCGTTCGTTCGCGTTGACTCGCAATCGCACGGGTGAACGCGGGGCAGCAGCCAGCGACACGGAGACGTTTTGCGAGGAAACATTCAGAATAGGGGAAGCGGCCTCGGTTAGTTGCATTCCGCTTACGATCGATCGGCCAGTTGAGTCGGTTAAAACCAAGCCAGCGACTTCGTCGTCGATGATGTCGGTGACTACGCTGACTTCGGGATGTCCGGTCGCCCGCACGGTCATGGTGACGGCGCGGAAGCCATCAACGACACCGTTATTGATGGTAGTGATCGGCACTTCGATGCGACGGAACCCTCGCGGGAACTCAATTGACTCGGGCCACTGCAATTGCTCTGTGGGTGACGTTCCCAAGCGAACGGTCGTTTCAGCGATGGTGTTGCGTGTCAAAACCAAGGTGGCGCGGCCATTATTCTCGGGCATCGTCCCCGATGAAGCACCAGGTTGCGAGGGCGGGTACAGAAACGCGGCGGTGAGCGTCGGCACATCGTCTTCGGTAACGGTCATACCGACATCCGACGACACATAGCCTACGGCATCGGCGATCACACTGAACGTCCGATTGCCACCGACGATATCGTTGTCAATCGTATTGATCGGCACATCAACGAACAGATCGCCGGGGCGAATCGTGGCTGTCGCGGGCAGGTCGATCGACTGTGGTGACGTGGTGCTGAGCACGAGCGTGAGTAGTCCGTGCTCAACCGTCACGGCGCGAGGCAATGTGACTCGCAAGAACACTGGCTCAGAATTTTCCGAGACGGTGTTGTCAACGATCGCGGCACCACTGCGGTTGACAATCTGGGTGGTGAGTTCTTCGTAATCGCTCACCTGGAGGCCGCCGATCGCATCGATGTAGGCTGGTGCGGAGGCGGTTAACGTGAACGCTCGCGTGCCGGTCAACAAATCGTCATCGACGGCTGAAATTAAAACGGGGTCAGACAAACGAGCACCGTCGGCGAATTGTACCGCTGATGCAAACGAAATACCGTTAGTAGGATTGACAGCCAACGTCGCTTCCAGAGCACCACGCGCATCGGTGCGCTGCAAACGGATCGTCGCAACTCCATCGAGCTCGCTAATCTCCGGTGCAGCACCTGGAACAATAGTTCCCGTAACGGGATCGATCGAGGGCGGGCCGGGCAGTGGATCGACGTAGATAATCGAAAGCGGTTCGTAGTCCGTGATTTGGATGGTCGTTCCGGTTCGTTCATAACCACCTGCGGCTGCGATGATCGAAACCGTCCGCGTACCATCTATCAATTGATTGTCGCGAGCGTTGAGTTGGAATGGCACCGATGTTGATCGTCCAGCGGAGAACTCAACGGTGACTTGGCTTGAGAGCGCATCGGAAGGATCTGAGAAGACTTGTGCGAACAACCGATTCGTGGGGTCGCTTCGCCGCAGCACGCCGGTGATCACGCCGTTTCTTTCTGACATGCTCGTGGCGCTCAGTTCAAGCACCAAGGTTTCAAAATCGGTGACTTCGAGCGTCACGTTTGAATCCACCAAACCGCTACCTGAGGCGATCAGCGAGACGAATTGACTGCCGTCGAGCACTTCGTCATCGACTGCTGTCACGGGCACGCTAATGGATCGCTCACCGACCGCAAAGGTTACGGACGGAGGCAAGATAGCTTCGGTCGTGTCGTCGCTGCGGAGCGTGATGACTTGGGAGGTCGATGCGTCACTACGTGTCAATATCAGCTCTGTCACACCGCCACGTTCACTGATGGTGTTTTCGACCAGCGTTAACGTGAGGGCTTCAAAATCGGTCACGCCCAATTCCACTTCGCCGCTCTCGATCCCATTGGAACGCGCAGTAATACTAACGAATTGAGTCCCGTCGAAAATCGTATCGTCGAGCGCATTGACGGTGAACGTGACACTGGACGAACCAGCGGGGATGGTGACGTTGGGTGGCACAGAGAGTTCTGTTCGATCAGAGCTGCCAAGCGTGACGACCATCGGCAAGGTGGTGTCGGCGAACAATCGTGATAACGTCACAGTTGTGGAACCACCGTTCTCGCTGATCAAGACATCCTCAACGGTCATTGCCAGTCGTGGTGGCGAGTACGAGAACGTGCTGCGATAGGTACCGCCAGGGACGCCATCGCCGGAGGGCGTGTGTTTCCAAATCGCGTTTTCAAAATTACCAACGATGTGATTGCTAAGGAATTCACCATCGAGCAACGTGCCGACGGTATTGGTGATACCACCGACCTCGCCATTGGCCTCGAACAGATAGAACCCCGAACGCAACGGAGTTGCGAACGTCAGCGTGGCGGTAAACGTGTTGGGATCCCATTGGATGACGCCGTCAGCGTCTTCGATGACCTCGTCGAGTGGATCGAAGAAACTTGCATCGTCGCTGCGGATCAATCGCAAGTTATCGGTCGTCAGCGTGGCGGGGTTGATCGCGCCACTGAAGGTGACCGAATAGGATGTCAAACGTTGACCAGGGCTGCCGTCCAGGCCGGTGTCCGTGATGTGAGTTCCGGCAGCGATCGATGTACCGACAATGGACGGCCCATGCACGAGTCCGCCGACATCCAGAGCGCGATTCGGGCGGATCCATTCCAGCAGCATCGTTTCATTACCAACGCCCTCTTCGTATTGAATTCGAATAGGATACGTGCCGGCTGGGATCAGGGTGGTCGGCGTTCCGTAGATGGCTGGATGCGAGGTGCCCCACTGGTTGTCGGCGAGTTCACCGGGAACATTTCCGAAGACACCATTGCGGTCGAGGTCCACCCACATCCGGCTGCTGTCGTCGCTACGCGTGACGAGTTGAGCACCGCCTGCAGGCACAGTAATATAACCATCCCACTGCACCGAGAAATTATCCCAGTTTGCGTCGCTCGCTCCATTCGTCACGCCCACGTCGGCGCGAACGCCGAAACTGCCTGCACCTTCGAATTCAATCGCTGCATCGGCGCGCGTGCCGACAATCGTTTGCGTGGCTCGCCAATCGGTTGTGTCGGTAACCGCACTCAACGAGGAGTTGACGTAGCTGCCAAGCAGCCCCGGCACGGTCCGCGAAACATCGATCGACAATGCCGACGCGGGCACGACACCCGCGACGAACACCGGCTCGGCGATACTGATCAGATGCCCTGCACCGTCCATCACGGTGGCTTCAATCTGGTATTGCCCCGAGTCAGGAATTCCACGGGTGTACAACGACAACGGAGCATTCCTCGCCATCGCAAACGGATCGTACAACGCATCAAGCGAACTGAACGTATCGTCTGCGGTCGCGAACACGCCATCGGAACCGGCTCCTCGCAATGTAAACGAGGCATCGCGAACCGACGACATCGACAATTGATCGGTGACCGGCAGCGTGAATCGACCGCGTTGATACGGATCGCGCTCGTAATTCGGCAAGAACACGTCAGCGGGCGTCGTGTCGGTCGCCGTGACCGTGAACGTTGACCTGAACGCCCCACCGGCGGCCCCATCACCACTGACCAACGGAAACGCAAACGATCCATCGACTTCGCCATCCAGAGCGTTGCCATTGAAATCTCGGATACCGCTCAATGTCAACGTGTATGTGTCAACGGGAAGCGCCGCAAGCGCAGTCCACAGCAAGGTGGAATCCAGCGGATTGATTCGTGCCGAACCGCTGACAGGTTGCCCGGCGGCATTCGTAACTCGCACGCTGCTGTTATCAATCGTCGACGGGTCAATGATGTCGTCGAGTAGCACCACGATTTGATTGGTCGCGTCAATCCGCGCGCCGTTATCTGGATAAACGGCGATCACGTGTGGTGCGCCGGTTTCCATGGCCCGGCCAGGTGTGAGTTTCAAGCGATAGGCACCCGATGAGCCATTACGACCGGTGACTTCAATCGTCAGTTGTCCGGCCGGGATAAACACTTCGCTGCCGAAATCTAATCTAATGTACGGGTCGACTGAGGCGATGCCGGATTGGCGGTCGGTCGCATTATCGTTTCTTGCGAGGACATTGCCTGCGGAATCGCGAACGGTCAAAATCGCGTCGACTGGCATTTGGAATTCGGCCGCGTCGATGTCAATGTCCCAGCGTGTTACGCCAGCGGGAGTGAAGTTGTAGCGATCAACATCGAGAATGTCATCGAGTGAACCGAACACGACGACTTTATCGTTTTCGGGATTAACAGCGGCTTGCCGACTGACAATCAATTCATTGGTATTGGACGACACGGTAATCAATTCCTTCGATCCGTTACCATCTAAATCCGCCGCCGTGATCGACAATTCATCCCACTGCGTCCCGCCTACCCAAATCGGACGTGTGAACCCACCGAGATCGTCGCCCAACAACACGCTCGCGGAATACTGCCAGCCTCCGATCAATAAATCCGTTGCACCATCGCCATCGATATCATCGCTCGTGATCTGTTGCGGTTGATTGTTGAGCGGTTCACTCTTAAGTAAACCGAACTCGCCATTGCCAAAGGACTGATAGATTTCGAGCAACGATCCCTCACTGCTGATCACGGCAAAATCGGCCGCCGTGTCGCTATTGAAATCAGCAACCGCGATCCCGCTACTAACGTTAGAAATCTCGATGGAACCAGCCGGAGTGAAATTGCCCACACCGAGATTGCGATGTAACGTTACATTCGCCGATGTATTACTAACAACAAATAGATCCAGATCCCCGTCACCGTCGTAATCACCCGTGTCGAGTGACGTCGGGTTCTCTGCGGTCGCGTATGGTATCGGAGCTGCAAATAGTCCGCTGCCGATGCCCAGGGCGATGTTGAGTTGGCCATCGGCGGTAACCGTAGCAATGTCAAGATTGCTGTCACCGTTGAGGTCCGCGACCGTCGTGGCGACGACCCGACTGGGCATTGGGATCGGGGTGCCCGCCGCGAGCACGCCGCCCACGCCCGCCAGTAGAATTTCAACCTCCGAAGTGACGGACAAGCCAATCGCAATATCATCGCGACCATCGTTATTGAAATCGCCGACCGACATCGGCTCGGTACCAAAGTTCAAATTTGGTGTCACCTCGGTTGTCACTGCGGCACCTAACTGACCGTCCGCGCCCGTAAGATAAACCAACAGTTGGCCGGTTTGCCGCAGCAAGGTCGCGACGTCATCGGTGCCATCGTTATTGAAATCACCCGAGACAACTTGCACGGGTTGTTCCCGTGTGCCGATTGTTTGCGAGACTTGATGGTCGATCGACATCTCTCGCAGCGGTGCGTCGAGCGAATAATCGACTTCGCTGCCGTCGGCATTTCGGTTTTCTTCAGCGATGATTTGGGCACCGGCCTGGAGTGACCAATCAAGATAATTACGTTGGTTGTTGACCGACGTACCGGGTTGCCGCGAATCGGTGCCGTTGAATGAGTAGATGCTTCCAGCGGCAAACAACTCAGCACGTCCGACATACGACATCAACGACTGCACATCACGAGCGTGCGGCAAACCCACGGCATGGCCGAACTCATGGATGACGGTGCCGGTGCTCAAACCACTCAGCGTGCCGACATCGGTTTCTCGCGCGTCAGTCACGGCACCTCCCGACGAAGCCCGTTGGCCACGTCCGCCACCGCCCCAGCCACCAGCACCGAGGTCACCGAAATCGCCGATACCCTGGCCGACAAATTCATTGCCATCGGCAGGTCTTTCTAACACCGCGTTAACGTCGTAGGGGGCGAGTTTGGCATCGAACGCACCGACGTAGTAAGCTTCCGCTTCGTCGACCGCATAAGGTCCGACACGATCAAACCCTTGATACGGATCCGTGCCATCGAAATCCATGAAGTGTGTTGCGACATCGCGTTGCGGCGAAAGATCGAAGCGGAAATTGGCCAGCACACTGTAGGCACCCAAACCGACGGGTGAGTTCGCTGAAACCGCCAAGTAATAAATACCTGGTGCGAACGCGTCGGGCCGCTGCGTGCTGACCGACCGCGATGTCCCCTCCGCTAAAAACTGTCCATAGCTATTGTACAACGTGAGTGTTTTGCCGCTCCGCGTGATCGCTTCTTGGCCACTCAGTTCAAGTTCAAAATCAATCACACCGTAGGCGTCAAGTTCAAACCGGAACACGTCAATATCGTCCATGCTTGTCAATGACGCCGACGCACGCTGTTGCCAATTGTTCTCTCCAATCGGACGATCCATTTGCCATTCGTGAGCACTGGAGAGCGTCGAACCGGTTTCGTTAGCCAGAGTGGAATTGTCAAACACTCCGGCGACCATCACGTAATCGAGCGTGAAATCGGGCAGCGAATCGGCACGTTGTAATTGGATCGTGACCAAACCGCCTTGAGGTACGATCACCGATAAACCGCGTCCTGTCAAATCTGAACCGATAACATTGCCAGTCCCATCGAAGATCTGCGTCGCTGGGCCGCGCGACGTCAAACCTGCGTAATTAACCACGACGACATCGCCCGGCTGCGTGTTGACGGAATAACGGTCGATGTCCGAGGTTCCCAATAAAGTGCCGTTGATGGGAATGCCGGGAGTGATGGCTGGTGGTTCCGCAGTCGGACCGTTGGGTTCGGGTTCGTTGACAGTGTTGGCGGCAGTGATTCGTGTGTTCATCCCGTAATCACCTACGAACGTGCCGAATACGTTCTGCGATGAGATGCCGACGTTGTAGAATCCAAAGGCCGGCGCGACGAAGACTAAATCGCTGCCATCGTTGGAAGTGGCCAGTAGATTGCCATTGTCATCGAAAAGTTCGAGACCGGGCGGCAGCGTTGGTTCAAAGGTGGGAGCGTTTTGATTAAACGGATCAAGTTCAAACCGTTCGCCTTTGAGCATCAGAAAACGGAAATAGTCCACGTCGGTGGCGCTAGACAACGTCCCGACCAATGGATCGTTGGTCGGAAAGAACGTGGCCGTGGCAATGGTGTTGTTCGGTTCAACCTCAGCCGCCAACAATTGCCTGGTTTCGAGCGACTCGAATCGGCTTCGCCGCAACGTGTCGACGAGCACTCGTTCGCGGCGGCGTTTCAAACTCGTTGAGCGTGTTGAAATCGGGGACGATTGTCCTGATGAGGCACTGTTGCGACGAGAATCTGGCCGAGAGCCACGGAAAGATTTCCAAAAAGACATCAAAGGTTCACTCAGAAAAAAGTGCGTACTCCGCCTCTGCAAAGGCTCTCAAGCGGGTAGAATTCAACCCACGCGATCACTCATTGGCGGCGTTCCTGGAACAAATCCCAGAATATGGGACAATGGACAACTCCCCCAGTGTAATGAAAACCGGTTTGAAGTGTAATAATTTTAACGGTTCTACCGCTTTCACCATCGTAAAAAACAACTGTGTCGATCTCGCTACACCCCATCGCGACTGCCTCCAACGCGACTTCCGCGACCGGTCCCATTCATTTGGTGATCGCGGGATATCGTTCCCGACCTAATGCCGAGGCGATTGCCGCAACGATGTTGACGGGATCGACCTATGCCGTCCACTGGGCCTCGGGTCGATGGGCAGACGCAGGAACGTCCGTCGGCATGATCGCTCGAGGCATGCGGGTCGGATTGCCCGCATTAAAAACTGGTCGTACACTATTTGCCCTCGGTTCGATCGCTGGCTGTGCAGGCGGGGCGGCGCTGATCGGGGCGGGTCAGTTTCGTCATCGTTACGACTGCGCTCGACGCGATGGAAAGCTGTTGCCCGAACTGCTGCGAGAGATTCCCGGCATCACCGAGCGGCCCATTTATTTGTACGGTCACTCGTTGGGGACCGTTGTTATTCGAGCCGCACTGGAATCACTCGACGAACATCGGTATCGAATTGAAGACATCGTGTTGATGGGTGGGATGGCCTCGCGTCGAGGCTGGGAACCGTTGGCGGAGCGGTTTGCCGGGCGGTTGATCAATCTGTATTCCCCGCGCGATAGTATCCTCTCGATCGCCCCGGTCTGGGATCGACTCGTCGGTACTGGGGAAGTCCAGCGGGCGTGCGAACGATCGCTGCCCGCGACCCGCGTGATCAATCACAACCTTTGTCGCATGCTACCGAATCCTCTCAACGCGTTGGCTCACCACAGCGGTTATTGGCGTCAGTTTGCAAACTACCTCAGCTAGAGAGTTCCCTTGAAACAGGAGTCACCGCACGCACTGACGATCACGAACTTGAACGTCACCGCCGCAGACAAGGAATTGCTCCGCGACGTTTCGATCACCGTCCCCGGTGGCGAACTGACCGTGCTGGTCGGCGGCAGTGGCGCGGGCAAATCATTGTTGTTGCGACTGCTTGCAGGGATTTTGCCGCACAAACAAGCGCCGGTTTATTGGGAAGGCGATCTGCGATTGGGCGATGCACCGCTCGCTAACAACAACTCCGCCCGCTTCGCGCGCACCGGGGTCGTGTTCCAGCAATTCGCGTTGTTCGATGAACTCACTCCAACGGCCAACGTGCAATTTGCAATCGACCATCGCGCCGACCGAGGCACACCACCGCGCTACACAGCCGAGCAATGGTTGGAACTGCTCGGCGTGCCTGCGTCCCCGCCAGTCTCCGCACTCAGCGGCGGCCAAAAACAACGCTTGGCAATCGCTCGCACGCTCGCTGCTGATCCCGAGATCATCCTTTACGACGAACCCACCTCAGGTCTCGACGCGGCGACCGGTTACCAAGTCGCAGAGTTGATTCGCGAAACACAAACACGGTTCCAGCGAACTAGCCTCGTCGTCACACATGATTACGACACGCTGTTGCGGATCGCCGACGACGTGCTTCTGCTCGATTCGCAGCACAAAACCATCTCGCCTGTCCCCCCGGAACACTGGGACGAGATCCCCGCGCGAATGCGGCAGGCTCACCATGATCGGGCACACAGCGATCCTGAAAGGGCTTCGGCACCTGGGCCACGTTCGCTGCTCCATCGCGCTCGCAGTGTGATTCGCCGCGGCACTGAGAATTTTTTCGGTGCAACCGGTGGCACACTGATCGCGATCGCCACGCTGCCCGTCGACGCCCTACCGATTGTCCCAAGACCACGTTGGGCCGCGCGATTTTGGTTGCATTACCTGCGTTTGATCGGGGGCGTGACAGGCTGCGTGTATTTGATCATTGCGGGTTTGATTGTGGGCTTCACCACTACGTATTTCACGCTGCAATTCTTGCCATTCCGCTTGTACACTCAGCCGCTATTGATCGACGAACTGTTGGCGTCGATTGGTTTCGCGCTCTACCGGATTCTTGTGCCAATTTTGGCAACGGTGTTGATTGCCGCCCGGTGTGGCGCAGCGGTCGCGGCAGATGTCGGCGTGAAGCAATACGGTGGTCAGGTTGACGCTCTGAAGACATTCGGGGTGCGGACGCCAGCCTATCTGCTGGTCCCGATCTTGGCGGCCTTTTTGATTGCAACACCCATTTTAGAATGGCTGGCCTTCACCGCATCGCACTGGATCAGTCGGATGACGTTTGTGGTGTGCTACCCTGACATTGGGATTCATTTTTGGAATCAACATTTCTTTCACGCGATCGCGTTGCCACCAAGTATCAACGGCGAGGCCGCCTGGGGAACACGTTTGCCGCTGATCGGGATGTTTCTGTTGGGTAAAGGATGGGGATGGGTGTTGTTGAAAAACACATTGTGCGGAATCGGTACCGCCGCGATCGCTTATCACCAAGGGATCACGCCCAAGCAATCGGCGAGCGACGTCAGTCACTGCATCACAGCGACGGTATTGTGGGCGACGTTGTATGTTTTAGTCGTGCATTTTGTGGTAGCTTTGAACGAGTTCTAAGCACGTCAACGATTCACTCAATCCCTTACAGAGAACATGGACAAGAAAGCCAAGAAGCGACTCGAGATCATCAATAAAAAACTACAAACACTCCGCCCCCGTTTGGCTGGATCGAAGGAGCAGGCGGATGACCCTAAAGAGTTGGCTGAGCTTGAGAACGAGATCGCGCAACTCGAATCCGAAGCGGCGGAACTACGTAAAAGCTAAATCGCCACGCCACGAATCTTCAAGTAGCCCGAGATGATGACAATGATCGCTGCCAAAAGCACGATCACGCCCACCCATTTCGACTTGTTCGAACGCATCCCATCGAACCGAGCGCTCCGCCCGACCAACACTGAGGCAAAGAAGAAAATAACGAAGGCCAACAACATTTTGGCCCCGAGCAATCCATGGTATAGCCCGTCGCCTTTGTGATTGGGGATCGCGCGCATGTAGTTGTAAAAACCACTGATCAAGAACAACAAAATCCCACCGTGGATAAACCGCTTCCAACGCCCGTTGATCGCCGCCGCGAACTGCGTTTTGGTGTCTCCTGATAATGTATTCATCGCTGGCAAGAGCACCCACAGCGTGAACACGCTACCGCCAACCAACGTGATCGCTGTGGCAATATGAACAATGCGGGAAACGATTTCGAGAGTGGACATGTGATGTGGGTGCTTTCGTTTACAGTTCGAGAGAATCAGGAAGGTTCATGCCGCAATGGTTGCCCGGTTCGATGAACGCCAACCGAGTGATGCCATACTCGCGAACGTCCCACTCGTCAGCAGGCAACAACTCAAGATCAAACGTGTGGTCCGTTTCCGCAACCAGGATGCTGCCAGGCGGTGCGTGACGCTGAACTCGCTTGATGATGCCGACCAGTTTCGAGAACATCTCGGCGTCTGTCCAAAACCGATACGGCGGGCTGAGGAACACGATCCACGGCGTATCATCCTCGCCTGAGCAAGTCAACAATCGATCAGCGACGGCGAACGCATCAGCGGTCAGTAGCGTGAAGCGATCAGCGACATCGAGTTGTTCAACCGTCTTTTGAATTTGCTCTGCCGCTCGACGCTCAGGTTCGACGGCGACTGCTTTCACGGCCCCGCGACTGAGTGCCTCAAACGCCAGCACGCCGGTGCCTGCGAACAGGTCGAATGCGGTTGTGCCCCGCACGCCGCGACCGAGGATATTGAACAGGTTTTCACGCACGCTATCGCGCATCGGCCGCGTGAATTCTTCGCCGTGATAGGTCACATTCCGCCCCCCCATGTCGCCACCGATAATCCGCAGTTTCGTCGGCACCGTTTTGACACCCGGTTTAGAACGCGCGCCCGACTTGTTTTTAAATTTCGGTTTCGAGCTGGGTTTTGATTTCATGGAGTTTCCTGGAACGATCCCTGACGAAACGTCGGAACCTCGATTGGCGGCGATTGCAGACGCCTACTCTTCGTCACTGGTGGGTGGTGTCATAGGACACAGGCAAACAAGCAATTGAAACAAACAGGTGAAGTTCATTGACATCGCTTTCCTGAAGACAGAACTGAATTTCACGCTCGTTATGATAACGCTTCGCCGTCAAAGCAGAAGGGCCACCCAGATTCTCGGTAAATTCTTCTTAAGGCGACGCGTGGTTCTTTGACCTGCTCTTGTCTTTTAGGCAAGAACGAATGACCTTCTTTACGCATTCGTTGTATTTCGGATTGCCGCACGAACCACAGTCGTCATGACTTGCTTGCTTGATCTTGAAAAATTCTTTCTTTTCACAAGCTACCTCGAAAAGTTCGTCTGTCATATCAGGTGGAACTTTTTCGTCACACTCGCCATGAATAAACAGCTTCGGAATCCTAATTGAAGCGATTTTGCTACGAGAGTCGAACCTCTCTGTGAGAAGACGCTTCTTGGCCGTGCAGATGGAGAACGACTGGAGCATCTGGATTCTCGTGCCTGACCCAAAACGCATGCAGTTGCCCAATCTTGACTTTGTTGCTATTACAAACTGGACGCGCCAACGCCAATGTAAAGTAACGATAGCAAGGCGATGGATTTGGTCAGGCCACGTTTTAGTTTCGTTACTTTCAATCGCGTGAAATTCATTCGTGTGCCCCTTTAGGCCCAGCTAATTACCGAATAAAAAAGAACCTTGGTTCGGTTTAGTGTAGCTGCTATCTATGAGTCGGAAACACAAAAATATCGGGCAAGAAAATTGAGCGTTGGCAAGTGGTGTTGTGGATCACCCCGTGATGAACGTATCTCGGTTTCTGGGTCCGCCCAATGGCGAGTTTGTCGAATTGTCCAGCACGCATGCGGTGTCGTTGAACGACATGATTGCACATGGCGGAGGATTACTTGAAACATGACTGGCATACCGGTAGACTGATGCCAGTGTCGCATCTACTGTATTCGCATATCCAACGGATGCACCGGAGGACGGAAATGGCGGCGCACAATTGGAAACGTCAACCTCCGTCCGCAGTGAAGCTAAGGGTTGTTCCTTGGGCAATGCAGCATGGCTCGGTAACGAATTGATGAACTTGATGCACGAAACTTCTGACCAAAATTGTACCAACGAGGAAGCGTTCGCATTCGGAAGGAACTGGGCACGCTTTTTGGAACGACTTAATGAAGATCGTATACAAATCGCGGAAGATTCATTGAAAAAGCTGCTTCAAAGGAACTGCATCAAAGGATGTCGTTTCCTTGATTCCGGAAGCGGAAGCGGGTTGTTTAGTCTCGCCGCATATCGTCTCGGCACCGCGGTTACGTCGTTCGACGTGGATGCTGATTCAGTAGCCTGCACACAGGAACTGAAGCGGCGTTACGCTCGGGAGGCAGATGACTGGCGAATTCTCCGTGGTTCGCTGTTGGACCAAGAATTCCTCAAGACGCTGGGTGATTTTGACTTTGTGTATTGCTGGGGTGTCGCACACCACTCAGGCAACATGTGGATGGCTATTGAAAACCTGTTGTCTCTCTTGAAACCTGGTGGAACGCTTGTTCTCGCAATCTACAACGATCAACTGTACATATCACGGGCGTGGCGAGCAGTGAAGCGCATCTATCAGCGGCTGCCGGTTTTCGTTCGGCCATTTTTCGTTCTCGCGATCGGATTCTCTCTATTTGCAAAGCGTCTTGCGGTCACCATACTTGCGTGCCTGCTCCGCCTGTTTACGTTGCGAAACCCGTTCGTGCCACTGATGAATTGGGCCGGCGAGAGCAAAACTCGCGGGATGCACGGCTGGTACGATTTGGTTGATTGGGTGGGAGGCTGGCCGTTTGAAGTCGCGAGGCCGGAAGATGTATTCCGGTTTGTGCGGGATCGCGGATTCATTCTGAAAGAAATGTCGACCTCCGTTGGGCATGGCTGCAACGAATTCGCGTTCACGCGCGACAGCAACAGCATGGGTTAACCAAGAAGAATGAATCAAATGGTTCAGCTCTCTTCGGGTGGCTTCGCCAAGGTTCAGTACCCATACAGTTTCTGCCGGGCAATTCGTTGAGCATCATCGAACGCGGCCTGTCCACCGCGATGCGTGAACGCGTACATGATTCGCGCCGTGATCCGGCAGCGTAGAGGATGCCGCGAATTTCGGCAGGCGCACTTCATCTCGTCGAGGTAACGACGATCACACTCGCCTTTGTTGGCCCCGTATGTGTCATAACAGGCATCATGACGGACGCAGATCGGTCGAAAATCCGCACCCGCCACGCCTTGCGGAATTAGTTTACGCAGTGGCCCGGTCAACGAGTCTGGGCCGCAAGGACGCACGAGATCGGCAGCGCCCAGCGAACGATCGGGTGCGGTGATCAACATACCGATTGCAACAAAACACAACAAACTTATCTTGCCAGCAAGACGACGGCGGAAAGTTATCATTCGAGGCATGAAGGGTTCACCTGGAGAGCGAGTGTTTACAAGACGAGCGCGTGAGCAAATAACGCGAGCAAGGAAATACAGGCTAATCCACCAAGGTTGTACAACAACATTGTTTTCAAAAACCAGACGACGGAAACGCGTGATAACTCGCTCTCGTCAGAAATCGTGCCGACAGTAGCGATTCTCCGGCTTGTGCAGTCAAAACCACTGAAAAATACATAGGTGATCACCACCACAAACACCGCTGCCAAACAGGCCACGGCCATCCCCATTTTCATGGTGTTCTGTCCCTCTTCGGTGAGTGTGAGCGACCCAATCCAATAATCGTAATGAGCACCGACAGCCAGAATTCCGAGCACCGAAATGTAGCGGCCCGTCAAATCTCGCAGCTCGGTTCCAAAGCGGTGCAGATTGGTCGTCAATCGCGCGCCATCCATCTGCACGGCTTGCCGCGTGCGGAATTGACGGAGTTGTGACAAGATATATTTGAAATCTGAAAACCAGAATCGGATCATTGGGAATGAGAACGAAGCACCCATCACGACGATATAATTGACCAATGAGTACGCGAGGTACGGCCGGTACGGTGAGGCTTCGGCGGCAGGTGTGGTTTGCATCCCGTGCTCATTACCCCACTGGGCGAGTGCGGCGGGGCCTTTCGATACGGTGAGCTGCCGGGTGCCTTCGGCGATCACAAACAAAGTGATGATGGCTAGAATCGCCAGCCGCAACAGAACTACCGACCGAGTCCAAATGTGTGGATCGAAAAACGTGCGGACTTCCCGCGTGAACTTCATCCCCATCACAGCCACGGCCAGACCGACGTACAACCACACCCGAAACAATTCAATCAAAAAGCCCACGCCGCGAGTGCCAGTGGGGTCACCCAGGCGATCGAAACGGAGTTGCCAAGTTGGTGTGCTTAATGGCCCAAAATAAGAGAGCGTTAATCCGATCGTCGCGATCGTCCCCAACAAACCGACCACCGTGTAGATGCGTTTGGCGATCGGTTGAGGTTGGCTCTCATTGCGCGTCCATCGCTGCAAGTGCGCGCGAGCACTCTGCTCTGCATCGTTGGCACTGACCGACACTTGCTCAGAACCGGCTTCACTCGCGGTATCGTGAGTGCGTTTGGTATCAAGTGCGTCGGAGCCCGCAGCGTTGATGTTCACGCGACCATCCGCTCGCACCAGGTGCTGTGGAATCGGCTGACAAAACGGCTCGATCTCCTCCGCAAACTGCAATGCTGACTCACTTCGATCGGCGGGCGACTTCGCTAGGTTGCGCTGAATCAATCCCGCCAATTCATCTGGGATATTGTGTGGTGATTGTTGCAGCCCCGGTGGTGCCTGATCCTGATGTTGCAACAACAGCTCCGCCATCGACGCGTTACCGCTGGGGTTAAATGGAGGTTGTCCCGTGAGCAGACTGTAAGCCGTGCAAGCCAGCGCGTACAAATCCGATTGCGGACTGGCATGTTTCGCATCGTGCCACAGCTCTGGAGCGAGGAATGCCGCAGTGCCCATGACGTCACCGTCTTGCGTCATCCGCGTGGCATCGCCCTGCAAGCTGGCGACGCCGAGGTCGAGCACCTTAACCTCTCCATCTTCCGTTAACATGAGATTGGCAGGTTTGATGTCGCGATGAACGATGTCATGCGTGTGTGCATGATGCAATCCTAGCGCCGCTTGTCGCAAGATCTCGGCGCACACGCCGGGCCTCAGTGCCCCATCACGGCTGATCTTCTCTTGTAAATCCTCGCCTCGAATGTACTCCATCACCAAATACAACTGGTGGTCTTCGATGCCGGCATCGTTGGCAAAAATCAAATTCGGATGCGACAAGGCGCTGAGGGCCGAAATTTCCCGTTCAAAACGCAATCTTGCTCGCGTAGACGTGCGTTCCTTGCGAATGAGTTTGACCGCGTACTCTCGCTGTTTGAATTGGTAGTGCCGGGCGAGATACACATCGCCCATGGCACCATGACCGATCGGTCGGATCAATTCATAGTTACCGAGTCGTTGCAGGGTCTCGTCGGGGGTAGCCACCGATGCTGGTGATGCCGATGAATCGACATGCACGAAATTCTGCGGCATCGCTGACGGATGTTCAGGCGGTGCGGTCGCGTACTGATCCGTGACATGCAACTGATCGCTAGATGGTGTTCTTTTTTTGGGTAACGAAGCGTTTTCGTCACCGTGGTCAGGAGAATTCATCACGAAGCCATTTTTTTCGCTTTTCTGAGGATGGCCAGGAATCAATCGCCACCCATGTCAATACAAAGCCTTTGTCCAAGCTTACCTTCAATGTGAACTAACCACACAGCGGGGTCAACCTTTCGCCCACTCGAGTCCACAGCGATGCACTCCCATGCCGTCTCAACGTACTGTTTCTCTTGTTTGCCGTCTTGATTTTTATATTGAGTTTCGCGTTTTCCAACACACTGGGACGACCGCGGCAATGCGCTGCGAGCGGCCAAGCAGGCGACTCATTTTCGAGAACCTCGGGCACATAGCTATTTTCTCGCCTACCGCGTGATTGCCTGATCGGAGATCATGATCTTCCGCTTAGGCGATGAAGTCAAACTTAGAAACAAGCGATGTCCCCATGATACGTTTCCTTTGCACCGGATCGTGACGTCTTGAGGTGCATTGCGTTTGCGGAAATCTATTGAAACTTACTGTCCAGTTTTTGTGGCGAGAAAGATTCAGGCAAATAGCTGGATTGCGTGTATTCTGGGCGTTATGTCCGCAAATCATTCTGCCACATCTTCAGCCGCTACGGCTGCGAATTCGCAATCGCTCGCGGCGATTGACGTTGCTGGCAACGTTGCGCAAATGGCGGCGCAAGCAGGCAGTCGCGAGGAGTTTTTGCAGATCCTCGCTGCGGCTCTAGGAGAATGGTTGTCCGCCGCCCTGGTCGCAGTCGGCGATTCGTCTTGGGCACAGTCCCGCATGTTGGTCCGCGATGAGGCCGTGGCGGCTGGAATTGATCGAGAGGCTATCCGTCATTTGCTCGATACCGCCACGTCCGCTGTGGCCTCGACCGCCATCGCCTGCGACGCCGATGGGCTCGTGATGGCCGGTGCACCGAAACGGATGTGCGGTGCACTAACGGCTGAGTTGCTGCCCGAACCTCAACGATGCAGTTTATTGGTGGTCCAACCATCCGAGCGTGCAGCCTCGGAGATGTTACCTGCGATGCGTCTGCTCGCTTCGGTAGTCGCCGCCGTCCGAAACAGCCGCTTTCAAAACGCGGCAGCAAAACAAAATCTCGCGAACGAAGACGTGAAGCTCGCCCAACCACAACCAGCTTCACAAAACCTGTTCGACTCCGCAGAACTGGATCGACTAGCGAACGTTCGTGCGTCGTTACGTCGGTTCCATGAATCACTCGATCCTACCGCGACCGCGTACACGATCGCATCGGAGTTGCCACAACTGCTGTCGTGCGACCGGGCCGTGGTGCTGTTACCAATCACGCGGCGGCGACGAAATCGCAAATACCGCGTCACCGCGATCAGTGGATCCTCGGTGGTCGATCGGCGCTCGCCGTTGGTGCGAACGATGAACCAAGTTGCTACGCGTTTAGCCGTGCTCGGTTCACCCTTGATTTTGCCAGGTTCCAGCGCACAAGATCTGCCGCCGCAAATCGTCGAGTTATTAGAAGAGTATCTCGATGAGTCGGGCGTGTTGAGCGTGACGGTTTTGCCAATCTATGAACCGGAGTATGATCCGTCGCTGGCCAACGAACACAATGACTCGATGGAGACAGCCACGTCCGCGACGAAAGATGTACGGCGTGGCGGCCAGCCACCAATGGCGATGATCTTGCTAGAGACTTTCTCCGGTACACCGATTGGTTTAATTTCGCCTGCGATGATTGAGATGGGGCGCGAAGCCTCTACAGCGATCGGCAATTCGCTGCGTTACGATGACGTGTTCGCCTTGCCGCTGCGACGTCCTTTTGCCGGATTGACGCGGGCAGCGATTCGCAATTGGTTCCTCGTGATCGTGTTGTTGCTAGTCGGTTTGTCAGCGGTGTCATGGTTCATTCGGGTTGAACATACGATCATCGCCAGCGGTGTAGCGAGACCGACGGAACGACGAGCTGTGTTCGCGACCGTCGATGGCGTCGTTGAAGAAATCATGATCAAGGACGGACAACATGTCGCGGCAGGCGAGGTACTAGTCAAGCTGGAGAACGCAGAGATCGCACGCGAGACCGAATCACTCTCTGGACAACTCGCCACCGCCACCGAGAAACTTGCATCATTGCGGGCGATGCAATTGGCGGGCAGCGATGATGCTCGCGAAGTGGCTCAGAATGTGATCGAACAAGGCTCATTGGAAAGCGAGATCCGTACGCTCGGCGGCCGTTTGAAACTGAACGAAACGATGCAGCAAGAGCTCACGATTCGCTCACCGATCGACGGCAACATCGTCGGCTGGCGACTCGACGAGAAACTTCAATCGCGGCCCGTCAGTCGTGGTGATCGCTTGTTCGCTGTCGTGGCCGCTGATGGTCCGTGGGAGTTGGATCTGAAACTGGACGAAGCCAAGGCTGGGGAAGTGATGCAGCTCGTGCAGTCGGGCCAAACGGTGCCGGTTCGTTTCGCGATCGCATCGCAACCAACGCGGACGTATCAAGCCGTCGTTATCGAGATCGGCGGTGTGGCCCGGCGACGAGCCGATGCGAGCAACGTCGTGGACGTGGTCGCGCGTGTGCAACGCAGTGCAAAGCAATCCTATGAAAACGTGCCTTTGGCTGCGGAAGGGTTTCGTGGCGATGTCGACGTCACGGCTAAACTAGTTTGTGCACCGCGGCGATTGATTGATAGCCTCAGCGATGAATTCGTCGCCTGGGTGCATCGCAATATCCTGTTCCGTTTTCGATAATTGGGTGGTTGTCGTCAACCGTGCGAGACACTTTGCAATCATCAACGTCACGGCCCCTCGGAGTGAGGCATCAAGTCGGTTTGAAAGCCGTGCGGGTGTCGCACCGGCATGCTGCAAGCGTGAACATTCACGACCCGGTCGCGGGCAAATACCATCGGCTCCGCGAAGACGAATACTTCTTGCTGTGCCGGCTCAACGGCCAGACTTCACTCAACGAGTTGCGAGATGATTATCATGCGCGGTATCCGAACCGGCGTGTGACAGCGGCGCAAATCAACGCGTTGTTGTTTCGGTTTCATGAAAGTGGCCTGACGATT
>JBGSMN010000377.1:0-14441 GCA_041740155.1 Rhodopirellula sp. | reverse complement strand
AATGAGGACGAACTATCGGCAATCCAACACGCGATGAATCTGAAACTGCAAGACGAAGCTGCGTTCTTTGCGGAATACCAAAACGATCCGCTGCCGACCGAGACCGTCGATACCGATCAACTAACCGCTGATCAAGTCGCCGAGAAAGTCAACAACATGCCGCGGCGAACCATTCCGATTGCCGGCAACCATCTCACCGCGTTCATCGACGTCCAAGGCAGATTGCTTTTCTATGTCGTGGTCGCTTGGGAAGACGATTTTACTGGTTATGTTGTTGACTATGGATCGTATCCCGACCAACAACGAACGCACTTCACGCTGCGTGATGCTCGCCATACGCTTGCCACCGCCAGCGAAGGAACGGGTCTAGAAGGCAGCATCTACGCCGGTCTTGATTCATTGACCACCGATCTACTCGGCCGCGAATGGCAGCGTGACGACGGTGCGGCGATGAAGATTGGGCGTTGCCTGATCGACGCAAACTGGGGCCACTCGACCAACGTGGTCTATCAGTTTTGCCGGCAAAGCCCGCACGCCTCGATCTTGCTTCCATCGCACGGCCGCTTCGTCGGAGCGTCATCGAATCCTTTTAGCGAATATAAACGCCGGCCTGGCGACCGCGTCGGTTTGAATTGGCGAGTCCCGTCGATCAACGGGAAGCGAGCGATCCGCCACGTTATCTACGACACGAATTGGTGGAAGTCGTTCACGCACGCCAGGCTCACCGTTGCGATGGGTGATCGCGGTTGTCTTTCAATCTTCGGTGACCGCGCCGAACAGCATCGTATGTTCGCCGAACAAGTCACAGCCGAGTACTTCATCAAAACGGAAGGGCGCGGCCGAACGGTGGACGAATGGAAAGCCAGGCCGGAACAACCCGATAACCACTGGCTCGATTGTTTGGTCGGTTGCGCGGTCGGCGCTTCGATGCAAGGGGCATTGCTGTTCGGGACAGACATCCAGCCAGTCCGACAGCGTGAACGAATCAGCTTTAAAGAAATGCAACGCCGCAAACGGTCCTAATCTCCTCCAATTTTGCTTTTCGCGTACAACGCGACAGCCAGACGGCATAGGTAACCAGGGAAGGGAGCACATTCACTTTGGTTCAAAAATGCCAGACGACCTCGAAGATGAGATTCGCGAGAACGCCGCTGGCCCAGCCAAGGCGTCTGGCGATGCCGGTTCGGTTGAGCAGCACAAGCTGACCGATCAGATTGCGGCCGACAAACATCTTGCCGGCAAGCAGGCCGTTGCGAAACCGAATCGCGGACTTCGCTTCAACAAGATCGTGCCGCCCTCGGCTGGCTGATCTTTCTCACATACATACGCACAAGGGCTGCCGGGGACGGCATTAGGAACGGCACGGATGCTGAAACGTTTGTCAGGGATAATCGAGCAATTGCGCGGCGGGGAGTTTCATCGCCCCGACGCCTCTGGACGCTCGCCCCGGCAGCCCTTCTTTTCGCGGTTGCGAGCGAGGTACGACGAAGCCAACACGACGCTCGACAACCTGAAACACTGGTCGCGGTCCGACGGATTGTCGGCCGCTTCCGCAAACAGTCCCGATGTCCGGCGTACGCTTCGCAATCGTTCGCCGAGTGCGCCCGCATGGAAGGTATCGAGGTTCCTCGGGTGTTTGGCGACGGAACCGCGACCATCCGCGCCGGGTTCAGTTCCATGAGCCTACCCAGCATCATGGAGAACGTCATGAACAAGACGTTGCTGGCGGCCTACCAGAACACGCCGATCGCTGCTTTCGATCTTTGCAGCGTTGGAACGGTCACCGACTTTAAAGAAGTGGCCCGCTATCGCTTGCTGGGAACGGGTGGTTTCGAGCAAGTTGCTCCCGATGGCGAACTGAAGCACGGAAAGCTGTCGGACCAGAAATACAGCAACAAGGCCGATACCTATGGTCAGATCCTCACGCTGACTCGGCACGATATCATCAACGATGATCTGTCGGCCTTCATGGACATCCCGCGTCAAATGGGACGCTCGGGTGCCGAGTCGATCGATGACTTGTTCTTCACACTGTTGCTGAAAAACACCGGCTTCTTCTCTTCAGGGAACGCCAACCTACTCTCCGGTGCCGACACCAAGTTCGGACCCGACAGCCTCACCATCGCCAAAACCACGTTCCGCAAACAGAAGGCCGGTCCCGGTGGTAAACCCAAGGACCAAAAGCCGATCAACATCCGGCCCGAGTACTTGGTGGTCCCAGTTGAGATCGAAACGGAAGCTGAGCTTCTGATGGGTTCGTCGCAATTGATGATCGACGCCCAGGGATCACCCACCAAAATCCCGGTCGATAACCCACACCGAAATAAGTACCGGATCATTTCAACACCGCACCTGTCGGATAGCTACTACACGGGTGCAAGTGGCACCGCTTGGTACCTGTTCGCCAACCCGAGTGTCCTTCCCGCGTTCGAGATCGTTTTCCTCAACGGACGACGCACGCCGATCATCGAGCGCGTCGAGATGCCGCCCAACACGCTCGGCATGGGCTTCCGCTCGTACATCGACTTCGGTGTCAACAGCCCAGATCACCGCGCGGCGGTCAAGGTCACCGGCGAAGCGTAATCCGGTTCTCATTTTCTCGCTCAAGCCTCCAACCTCAGGTCTCGTAATTTATGTCTGCAGCAGAGTTTGTTCATGACGGATCGGCGATCGATCACACGCCCGACGCCGATTTGGCATCGGGAGAGATTGTGGTGCAAGGCGATCTCGTCGGGATCACCAAACGTGCTATCAAAGCCGACACATTCGGCTCGATCGCAGTCGAAGGTGTGTTCGACGTGCCCAAGGATCCCGTCGGGGCAATCGCATTTACCGTCGGGCAGAAGGTTTATGTCGACGGAAACAACGAGCCACAGACGACTGCGACCGGCAATAAACTGCTCGGTAAAGCCGTGCTCCCGGCGGCTGCGGACGCTGATAGTGTGCGGGTGCGTTTGAGCCAATAACGTACGAAGGTTAACTCGCGATGCCCGCAATTTTCCTGCACGAGGGGTCGACCATTGATTTCGTTCCCGTTGCCGACGTTCCCGCCGGATCGATCGTTGTGCTGGGAGAGCTGGTGGGAATCAGCAAGTTTTCAGTAGCTGTCGGTCAGACCGGTGCTCTTTCGGTCCGTGGTGTTTTTGAAGTGGTGAAAGATCCTTCGACGAACATCGGGGTTGGCACTCGGCTTTATTGGTCCACGGTCAGCTGGCATGTGGTCAAGACGAGTGGCGGACACCCGCTGCTTGGAAAAGCGATCCGGCCCGCATCGCCGGGCAGTTCCTTTGTTCGCGTCCTGCTGACGCAGTAAATCCCGCTCATCTTGAAGAGGAGAACCACGTGAAAGGATTCCTGCGTGCATTGACCGCCGCTGGTCTGCTGGTGCTTGCGACAGGATGTTTACCGGATCGGCCGGTACAAGTCAGGCCCCTGCCTGCACCGCCACCGGAGCAACCGATTGCGAACCTGCCACCCCAACTCCATCAACGCAATTGGACGGGCCGACTCAATCAAGGCAGCTGCGTCCACGCATCGCTGGTCAACCACCTTCGTTGGCTCAATGACTATGAACTTGGCGAACGATGGCGAGCGACTTATAGCGATGGCGAGTGGGACTCGCGGCTGCGAAGTCGGCTCGAAGCTGCCGGCATCGACTACAGCTACACGGTCAAGGCCGATCCCCGGTTTTTGGACTGGGCAACCGCAACCCGGCGTGGCGCGATCCTGTGGTGGAAGCCCGCGCATTGCTGCACCTTCGTCGGCTGGGTTGAGCGAAACGGACAGCAGTACGCCGCCATCCTCGACAACAACTATCCCGGCCGGTTTGAGCTCACGCCTCGTGAACAGTTCGTTCGGCTGTGGGCCGGCTACGGCGGATTTGCCCTGACGGTGATGCATGATCCCGCCAGTTCCCTGCCCTATCGAAGTTATGAGGTTATCAAATGAAAGATGCAATTCGGATTCGGTTGAGTGTGGGACTGATCGTGGTCGCGATCGTTCACGCTGCCCTACTCGGAGCCGTGTTCACCGTGCTGCACCAAACGCCCCCACCTTGCACCGAAGACTGCTGGCAACTGCCGCCGAGCAAGCCAACCACGCCTGTGGGCCGGCAAATCGAACGGTTGACCGAACCGGCGACGGTTAACTTGGAAGCCCAAGGCGAACTCAAACAGCAATCGGGTTACTGCCCGCCTTGCCCACCGAACACTCGCCCAATTGTCCAGCCCTACCGCGTTGTTCCAACAGCGCCCGCTGTTCCTGCAACCCCATCGATTCCTTCGCCAAGAGTTCCGGCACCGACCGCCCCCGCTCCGATCATCGTGACGCCGGCATCAACCGGTACCCCGCCCGCGACGACACCGGAGTCCGCGAAGAAGCGATATCAACTCGCACTGTTCGTCGGTAACGATGCCAAAAGCAGTCAACTCATCGACTGGTTCAACACGGATTCAGACTTAGCGAACCTGAAATCGAAATGCGCGTTTCAGGTCTATACCGATACGAATGCACTCTATCGGACTCGTTTTGAAGACATCGTGCCGGCAAGTCAATTTCCGGTCGTGCTTTTCCAAGATGCGAGTGGCGGACATGTTCATGCGGCTGGTCACACCATGCTGCCGTCAACCGCTCGTGAGCTCTACGACGACCTGCAGCACGGTTACGAACTTTACCAACAAACGAGGCAAGCCCAGCGAACCGGCGCACTCAAAACGCGCGGCTATTCCTGGGATGCAGCGATCTCACCCACGATGCAGCTTGCGCCAGAAGACTGTCCCGATGGTTACTGCCCGGTCGAACCGGCCGACACCTCATGGCGGCCGTTTGATCGCGACCGTGATGGCGATCGCGATCGACTCTTCGATCGCAAGCCCAGTGGACGCAACGCATTGATTTGGGCGGGATCAGGCGAACTCGCGACGCTCGCACTGATCTTCGTTGCTGTTCTTCTGCTCGGATTCATTCTCATCAAACGAGGCCTGTAAAAATCATGATTCTTGGAATTGCAACCGTCGTCGTCCTGGTCTTGGTCGCCCTCGCCATTTTGCCGGCGAAGAAGCGAGACCGCGACGCATCCACCCCGAATTTCATTCCGTCCTTCGAACGACCGGCGAACTTTCGGCAACAACAACTCAGCGAGGAAGCTGAGGCGATCGCCGACGAATATCAACGTCGAGCCAATGAAGCCTGGCGAGAAGAACTTGGCGAAAAGGCCGCCGCCCTCCTTCAGGCTCGGCACCCCACCACGCCGAAGCCTCGCAAAGCGTGAATGACATGTTGCAACGTGGGCAGTCTTGGCTCTCCGCCAAGCTGACCCAGTTCGCATCGCGTCCGGTTGTCTACCAACGCGATGAACTCTCCGTGGAATTGCCGGCAACCATCGGTAAGTCCGAGTACGAGCAGGATGATGGCGAAGGCATCATCACTCGGGCGCAGGTCCGTGACTTCCTGATCAACACGAAGGATCTGCTGCAGTCATCGATCGGCACGTGGCCCCGTCGTGGCGATCGTATCCTCGAAATCGACGGCGATACCACGTTCGTGTACGAGCTGATGTCGATCGGCAACGAACCGCCGTGGCGATACAGCGATCCCTTTCGAGTCAAACTCCGCATCCACACCAAACTGGTCGATACCATCACATGACAACAAGCGTTCCACCTGCCACCGTTATTCAAATCGCCGACAGCGTGGTCGCTGAGATCAACGCTGGTGACTTCAGCAAGAAAAACCTTGCCGCCCAGCGATTGTACGTTCCCAACTTCGACCTCGAAGACATGAAGGAGTTGCGGGTCACGGTGGTGCCTCGTGAGGTCGAATACCTGCCACTCGACCGCGTCAGTAATAAGTACCATGCCACGATCGACGTCGCGATTCAAAAGAAGTTTTCCAAAGGCACGCCTACCGAAATCGATCCGCTTGTGCGATTTGTCGAGGAACTGGCCGACTACTTCCGGCTGAAGCGACTGAATTCGTTTGTCGCCGCTCGCTGCATCAAGGTTGAAAACGCGGTGCTGTACTCAACTGAGCACTGGACGCAGTTCAATCAGTTCACGAGTTTATTGACGTTGACGTTCGAACTCGCAAAGTGATCCAGATTCGGACACGGGTCCGTTTTGATAAAGGGCGAGTTAAGAAGAAGGTCAAGGCGGCCAATTTCCGCTCGCTTGGTCACGCCGCCGCGACCATCCGGCTAACCGCCAAGCGGTCGATCCGAAAACGCAAGAAGCCATCCAATCCCGGTTCGCCACCCAGCACCCAAACTGGAATGCTACGTCGCGTTCTGCGATACGAAGTGAATCGGGACCGCGAAGAGGCGGTGATCGGCCCGGTCAATGAAATCGCTGGTCGACTGTGGAACCTGCACGAGTTCGGGGGTGTTGTCACCAAGCGACGCAAACTGAAGCGTCGTCGATTTCGGGTTGGCCAGCACGGCCCGATCCGCGTAACAGCCCCCGGCAAGTTTGTTCGCACACTTCTGCAAACAGCCGCCCAGGCCAATCGTGCCACACGGTTGGTCGAGGAAGAAAACGAACGTCGCGGTGCCAGCAAGCCACGACGTTATCCCAAACGACCGTTCATGAAACCGGCCCTGCAAGCCAACCAATCACGTCTGCCTAAGTTCTGGCGTGATTCCGTCAAATAACCTCGAGGATGGAACCCAAACCTTATGTCTGCTGAAGTAGTCCTCGGTCTCGATGCCGTTCTTTCCATCGACGGTGCCGAGATCAAGAACGTCAAAGACCTGACGGTGTCTCTCGAAAAAGCGGAGGCCGATGCAAGCACTCGTGATAACAATGGTTGGCGGGCCACCGTCGGCACGCTCAAAGACGCCTCGATCGAGTTCACGGTTCTCAATAAATCTGGCGACACTTCATTCAGCATGTTGCAGGGCTTATGGAGCACCGGAACGCCATGCGATGTCGACATCAGTGACGCCGGCGGTTCATTAATACTGACATGTGAAGTGATGAACTTCAACGTCAACCAAAACCTCGAAGAGGTCGTCTCGGCCGACGTCACTCTGAAGCCAACTCAGTCGGTTAGCGGCGCCGGTGTCAACGTCCCTGTCGCTAGCGGAGTCTAAGAATCGCCATTGATTCTCCCATCTTCCTCGCAGCTCATTACTCATAGCTTCCCATGCAAAAGTTCATCGACCGCCGCGGACGTGTCTGGATCGTCGATATCGACAACACCACGCTCCGCCGCGTCAAAGCCCTCACCGATGTACGTCTACTGGACGCCATCGACGGCGATCTCATCTCACAGCTGTCCAGCGACCCGCTGATTCTTGGAGATGTTTTGTTTGCAATTTGCAAACCTCAAGCCGACCAACAAAACGTCGATGACGAATCATTCGCCGAAGGCTTGGCCGGCGACTCGATCGACGAAGCCTGCAAAGCGTTGGTCGATGCTTTGGTGTCGTATTTCCCGGAGTCCCGCCGCCGTCTTCTGCGGAAGGCGGCCGACAAACAGAAAATGATCGAGACGCGGGGCTTGGCAGCGATCGAGAAGCGACTGGACGACCCGAATCTGGTGGACCGGATCGTGGAGGACATCGAGCGGAAACTCGCGGTGCCGACATCGAGCGACTCATCATCCGCCTCGCCGGCATCATTGGCGTCGACCCCGGACCACTAACCCTCCGCCACCTGGTCCAAATGGCCGAAGCCAAACGTCAACACGACTGGCACATCGCATCGAGCGTCATGGCACTCACGGCCGAGATCAACCGCGATCGCCGGCGCCGCCGCAAACCTTTCAAACCTGATGACTTCAATCCCTACACGGCGACGAAGTCGGTGCCCGTGAAAGTGTCGGTTGAACAGGTCGCCAGCTTGCTAGGCACCAGGTTCTTTCCTTCTAGCAACTCGCCTCTAGCAACTAGCCACTTTCCATGTCCCAAGTCCGAGCCGGAGCCGCCTATGTCGAACTGCTGACGAGGGATACAGCTTTCGTCAAAGGTCTGCGATCGGCGCAGAAGCGGCTCGAGTCGTTTGGTGCGTCGACTCGGTTGCTGGGCACCAAGTTGATGGGGCTCGGCGCGGCGGCAGCCACGCCGCTGGCCGGCAGCGTCGCGATCTTTTCCAATTTCGATGACGCCATGCGAGGAGTGGCTGCGATCACTCAGGCGACAGGCTCGCAACTTGAATCGCTCCGCAACACGGCGAAAAAGCTCGGCGCAACGACCAGCTACTCCGCCAGTGAGGTTGCGTCGCTGATGACCGAACTCGGTCGTGCGGGGTTCAAACCCGATCAGATCGAGCGGATGACCGCAGCCGTCATGAACATGGCCCGTGCCACTGGCACGGATGCCACGCAAGCCTCCGGTATCATGGCGGCAACGATCCGCCAGTTCGGTATGGAGGCCGGCGAGGCCACCCGAGTCGCCGACGGCCTGACCGCCGCTGCCAATAAATCGTTCAACACCGTCGAGTCACTCGGCGAGGCGTTGTCGTACGCCGGTCCCGTCGCCGCCGATGCCAACATGAGTCTCGAAGAGACGCTCGCTATCCTCGGAACGCTTGGCAACATGGGCATCCAGGGTTCGTCGGCCGGTAACGCGATGCGCCGGTTGCTGACGATCAGCGCGGCGGAATCCGAGAAGTTTCAATCAGTTTTCGGAGTCGCAACCAAAGATGTTCGGGGCAACGCACGGTCGCTGGTCGACATTCTAGGCGAAGTTGCCGCGGCTACCGAGAACATGGGCACGGCCGACAAGGCTGAGAAGCTGAATGAGGTATTCGGTCTGCTCGGCATCACCGCTGCCAGCTCAATCGGCAAGTCTGTCGCTGACACTCGCGACCTCCACAAGGAACTGCAAAAGGCTGGCGGCATCGCGGCCAAAACCTCGGAAGAGATGGAATCTGGTTTGGGCGGTGCATTCCGCATCTTAAAATCCTCCATCGAAGGCGTCGCCATTGCAATCGGTGAATCGCTCGAGGGCAGCGTGACCACGATGGTCAACGCCTTCAGCCGCGCGGCATCAGGCGTGATCGAGTGGATCAGCAAGAATCAAAAGATCGTCAAGATCGCGGCGGCCAGTGCCATCGCGATCTTTTCCATTGGTGCGGCATTGTTTGCCCTGGGGTCGTTCGCCGCGGTTGCCTCGTTCGCCGTAGGTGGCCTGGCGACCATCTTCTCATTCATCGGAGCAAGCATTGGCGTCATCGTCGGCGCCGTGGGTATGTTGTTCACGCCGCTGGGGTTGGTTGTTGCCGCGGTTGCTGCCCTGGGCGGTTACTTCCTCTATTCAACGGGCATCGCCGGCCAAGCGGTCGAGTATTTGAAGGGGGTCTTCGCCACGCTGAAAGCCGAAACCCTCGCCGCATTTGGTGCGATCGCCAACGCCCTGGCCGCCGGTGACATCACCGCCGCGACCGATGTGTTGTGGTCCTACCTGAAGCTGCAGTGGATCAAGGGCACCACGTTTCTCCAAGCCAAATGGGCCGAATTCACCCAGTATATCTCCGATGTCTGGGCGGATTCGGCTTATGCCATTGGCGATGTGTTGATCGGTGCGCTATCCGGCCTCGCCGGCGTCTGGAATAGCACGCTTGGATTCATGGCCGATGGTTGGACGATTCTCACGTCAGCGGTTCAGAAGGGATGGAATAACACGATCGGGTTTCTCAAGAAGGGATTTCTCAAACTTCACGAACTCGTTGACATCGCTGGCGACGTGTCGGTGCAAATCGGCGGAGTGCTCATCAACGCATTGGCCGGCGTTGAGAATGCTTGGGTTGAAACCGTCGATTACCTAGCCGACACATGGACGGTGTTCGTCGGCCAAGTGAAGTCGATGTGGAATTCGACGGTCGGCTTCCTCAAAAAGGCGTGGATCAAACTGAAAGGTCTGTTCGACGACGACATCAACGTCGATGTCGAAATGGCAAAGATCGATGCCGACACTCGCGCGGCGGATGCGGCTGAGGAACAGCAACGACAACAAGCGATCATCCAGCGCCAGCAACGTCGAGCCCAACGCAAGCAGCAGATCGAAGCCAACCGCGTCGAGATGCAAAAGGGCATCGCCGACCAACTTGCCGCCCGCAAGAAGGCGCGCGAGGGAAATGACATCGACGCCGACATGCGGGCGATCGACGTCGAAACCGATGCCAAGAACGCGAGCGTCGACGAATCGAAGGAACAACAGTTCCGCGAGAACGATACTGCCCAGGAAAACCGCCAAGACATCATCGACGACACGACGTCCGGCGTCCAAGCCACGCTTGCCCAAATGCGAGCCGAAGCGAAAGCGGCCCGCGAAGCCAGTCGACCCGATGACACGGGCGACAGTGACAGGGAAATCGAGGCGGCCCAGGCTGAGTTCGATGCTGCGGTCGATCGAGCCAATAACGCGACCGCACCCTCGCATCAGATTGATACGCCCAGCGATGATGCACCGGCAATTCCGCCGACAGCGCCACCAGCGACGCCCAAGCCCGGCGATGTCGAGAATCCCGAAGTGGATCTTCCCGGCATTAACGATCCGGAACTGCAACCGCCCCATGCCAAAGACCTGCGTCTGGATCTCAACCCGGATGCCCAAGCGGCAATGGATCAATTCGCCAACGGTCCCGCATCGGAACAAGACAACGCCGAAGTCAGCGGCGATTTCGATTCGCGAGGTTTGGGGCTCGGGAGCGGAGCATCGAAGATCCCGCAGCTGGCTCCTCAGCCGATCGAAAAACTCGAACCAATCCCGTTGCCTGAAAACGAGGTCGTTGAGGAGATCGTTGCTCCCCAGTTGATGCTCGAACCTGTCGAGCCGGAGCCAATCAACGACATCGACGCGCCCCAGGTCGAAGCGATCGAGGCAATCGAAGAAGTCACCGAATCTCCCACGCTGGATATTGCCGCCATCACGGAAGCCTTCGCCATGGTCGGCCGATCGCTTGTCGCTTTCGACGCCGCACTGTCCGGAACGACCACCCAACTGCAATTGCCAAATGCGTCATCTGGTGAATTCAGCGAAGACATGAAGCGGGCCATCATTCAAACCGCCGAGAACACTCGCCGGCTTGCCGAGAACTCGCAATCGGGGGGCTTGGTGTTTGGCTAATGAGTTTTTCGCATGGCGGCTACAACTTTGAAACCGCGGCGCTATCCGAAAAGGCGTCGCGAGGAAAAACCGACTCGGACTTCACCGCCTACGTTGCAACCAACGGTGGCAACGTCAGCCCACCGGCCGCTGCTGATGCCGCGCACTCTTACTATGAGGCCAACTTTCCAGACCTGATCCCGTTTCTGCAAATCGACTCGGATTTCATCAACGCCAAACACGCCCTGGTCAGTGTCACACTGAACAAAACCAAACTCGATCCGGTTTCATTCAGCACCACCGGCGCGACAACGCACCTGAATCAATCGCTTCAAACGCGTGGCATCTACGCGGCGCCAGGTGCAGTGGCACCGAACTACCAAGGTGCGATTGGTGTCAGCGATTCGGGTGTCGCCGGTGTCGACATCACCGTGCCGGCATTCGAATTCTCGGTGCGAAAGAAATTCGAGTTCGTTTCGACGAGTTACCTGCTCGCCATGGTCTCGATGACCGGCCGCACCAACTCAGGACCATGGTCGATCTTCGGCTCTGGAGAAGCTTTGTTCCTTGGCGGCGAGGGTGGTGAAGACGAAAACAACTGGGTCGACGTGACGTACCACTTCGCGGCGCGGCCCAACGAGTTCAGTATGAGCCTAGGTGGGATCACAGGAATCAGCAAAGAAGGGTGGGATTACCTGTGGGTGAAGCACGGCGAAAAGGTTGTCGGCGATCGCGTCTTGCAAATCCCGGAAGCTGCGTATGTTGAGAAGGTGTACCCGAGTGGTAACTTCAACGTGCTGGGGATCAACTGATGCCTCGCCGCGTTCAACCTGGTGACAGGCTTGCGATCACGGCAGCGGACTACAACCGTCTGCTCGCCGCGGCCGAGACGATCCACCGCAACCGGCTGCCCGGCGGTGGTGGGCCTCGCACGCACCTTCGCAATGCGTCGACCGTTCGTATTCATAACACGTCGGCCGACACCGTTCCAATCGGGGGCATCGTTGGCTTCGAGTCACCGCTGACCGATCCGACCGTCGGGCCGATGGAACTGGCCCGATTCGTTCGTGACGCAACGATCGAATGCGTGCGCCCAACCGAAGACGAACACACTGGTCGCGTTGGGGTCGCCATCGAACCGATCGCGGAAGACAAGGTCGGCCGCGTGGTGTTCGATGGCGTGGTGGCTGCGCGAGTCAACGTTGTCAAAACATGGCACAAGTTCGCGGACGTTGGGGAATCGGTTGGTGACACACTGCAATCGAAGCCGGACGGATCGGCACAGATTCTGTGGCGACGAGACCTCAACCAACTCGGTGACCAATGGGCAGTCGTTCGGGTCGGTAGGCCCGCTGATCCAGTCTACCTTGTCGAGGTTCCGATTGGTGGCATCGCTGGCCGCCGCGGGATGCGGACGGGCAGCGCGGACTGTGACCTCTATCAACTCGACAAAGCCGGCGAGATCGAAGCGGTAACAGATCCGGTTGGCGACACCGTACGAATCACCGCTCGGAATCATTCGGCGCAGCGTATTCGCGGACCGATCGCGGATTCGCCGAAACAATACCTGGAAGTTCAGTTCGACGGTCAGCGATCCTGGGTGATCGACCCGCCCAAGCAAACGCTTCTATGCAAGCCAACGAAACGTATCAAAGCAAAATCATGGGGAACGGCTCGCGAGCTTCGGTTTGATGGTGGATGGAAACCGATTGGCCCTGCTGTCTCGGTTTACAACGTTTGCGACTACGCGTTGCTGGCGAGCCAACAGATCGTTTGCCACTTCCATGAAGACACGTCGGCGTACTTGACGATCGGTTGCCGCTGGTGCGACGGCAGCAGTTCGAGCAGTTCATCAAGCTCCAGCAGTTCGTCGAGTTCAAGTTCCAGCAGTAGCTCTAGCAGCGATTCATCGTCCAGCAGTTCTTCATCGTCTCCCTCGTCATCATCTTCAGCCTCGTCATCAGGGAGTTCACTAAGTAGCAGTGGCTCGTCGAGTAGTTCGAGCATGAGCGGTTCAAGCTCATCGAGTATGTCGTCGAGTTCCAGCAGTTCCCCGTCGTCATCCAGCAGCAGTTCGTCTAGTTCTAGCTCGTCGAGTAGCGGATCGTCGTCATCGTCGTCCGGCAGCCCATCGTCCTCGTCGAGCAGTGGTTCGTCATCGAGCAGCAGTTCTGGCAGTTCGTCGTCTTCATCCAAGTCTTCATCCAAGTCTTCATCCAAGTCGTCATCGAGTAGTAAATCATCCTCAGACTCTTCGTCATCCGACAGCAGCGATTCTTCCCTTAGTTCGTCCGCATCCAGCAGCAGCGACTCAAGCGACAGTTCCAAGTCCTCATCAAGCAGCGACAGCAGCAGTCAATCGAGCGATTCGTCGGATAGCAGCGATTCGAGCACATCGACGAGTTTGCCAAGCTTGAGCAGTTCGTCCAGTTCCGACGGTTCCTCATCGGCATCGAGCGGTTCGTCAGACAGTTCATCGGATTCTCAGTCAAGCGATTCATCCAACAGCGATTCGAGTGACTCGAGCGATTCAACCAGTCTGCCCAGCATCAGTGGTTCATCAAGCTCCGATGGGTCATCGTCCGTGTCGAGTGATTCGTCCGACAGTTCGTCGAATTCTCAATCAAGCGATTCATCCAACAGCGATTCGAGTGACTCGAGCGCTTCAATCAGTCTGCCGAGCGTGTCTGGGTCCAGTTCATCGGCGAGTGATTCGTCGTCGAGCGACTCGCAATCAAGCGACTCCGGATCGTCGAGCGATTCATCCAACTCGGAATCAAGCGAATCAGCTAGCACGCCATCCGTTAGCAGTTCGCAGTCATCAGTATCCGAGAGTGAGTCTTCCGCCAGCGAGTCATCGACATCGGAATCGAGCCAGTCTGAATCAAGCACATCCGAAAGTGAATCACGTAGCGAGTCAGGATCGGAGAGTGCACCTTCGTGCAGTTGGAATTCGTCGACAAGCAGCCAAAGCGACTCTGAATCAAGCGGTTCCGAATCGCAATCCGAATCGCAATCTGAATCAACGTCGCATTCAGCCAGCGAGTCAGGGAGCGATTCCCAAAGCGAATCAAGCATCGACCGCAGTTCGGACTCGCAAAGCTACTCGCTAAGCGATTCGGCATCGTACTCGGACAGTGCCTCCGCCAGCGGGAGCCAAAGTGGTTCTGCATCAGGCAGCGGATCGGATTCAGGCAGTGATTCAGGATCAGGCAGCGTAAGTGCATCCGAATCAGATAGCGGCAGCGGATCGGGATCCGATTCACGATCAACTAGCACATCGGGTTCTGGCAGCGATGACTCCACCAGTGTGCCAACGTCATCAAGTGGCTCTGGCTCAGATTCGACCTCACGGTCGACGAGCGATTCTGGATCGGAAGGTTCCGACAGCAATCGA
>JBGSMN010000370.1:0-3080 GCA_041740155.1 Rhodopirellula sp. | reverse complement strand
GTTTGCCGCATCGCGGCGGGCAAGCGATCTAGTATCGCACCAAACAAACGATCGGCACCCAAATCATGCGGTTCAAAACCGTCTTCGATCTTCGTTAAGTCCACCGCTACGACTTGATCGCACAACCCGGCGAAGCGTTCGCGTTGCGATTCAATGGATCGGCGAAGCGATTCTGGCAGCCGATCGCTTCGAGCGGCAGCCTGCAAATCTTCAAGCATTGCCAGCGATTCATCATCAGGGTGCGGCTGACCTGCGTACGCATCGTGTAGAGATGTCAGCACCAAGATCACCGGCCGTGAAGGTGATTGATTGCGAATGCGTTTGAGCTGCGAAACGAGATCATCGAGCGAATGATCGCAAACTCGCACGGTCACCAATACCAAGTCAGCCTGAAGTTCGTCACTCTGCAGGCGCTCGGTCGAATCTAGCGATGGGTCATTCGGTTTCGCTTCCCCAATGCCCCGCGTGTCCAAAAATCGCACCAACGGGGTGTCTGAGCTGGGGAAATCGTAGCAACGGCTGATTCGCGTCGTCGGTCGAAAGCCATTCCCAATTTCGGCTTCGTCCGCGCCGGTGATCGTCGCAATCACAGACGTCTTGCCACTGCCCGTTTTGCCGAACAACCAAATCATCGGAATCGGTGCGTTCTTGGGCAAAACGTCCAAGCCTACATTCGCCGACGCCACCACTGACGCTGAAAACCAATTCGAAACGTTACGAAACAAATTCACGAAAGAGTCAAAACAAACAAGATGGAAACGAGAAGGCAAAGTCCGGCGACAACACTGATGATAGGGCACAGATCGCCGATGTAGACAAATCGCCGGTGCAGCTTTGCGGAAACACGAACTTTGTTTACCGCATAGAAAAAGCCACTTACGTCTTGCGACATAAGTGGCTTTGATGGAGGCGGCGGGAATTGAACCCGCGTCCCGCGATGCGTCCACGTGACCGTCTACGATGTGTAGTCAAACTATTTGTGGTTCACTAAAGAACCTCTTCACTTCGCCCGGCGCTGTTTGACAGGCTCCGGGCTTGGCTAACTCGAAACTTTTTTAACTCACCGCGTCTCAAGTAGGACGGTGAGCGATCCAAAATTGTGACGGGTATTCAGGCGACTTTGGCGGCCCCCATCAACCCGGGCTACCTGTACTTAGGCGGCCAGTGCGAAACTTTCGTTTGCAATTAAAAATTTTTGATCAGCTTTTTACGTGGCCAACTGATCAACCACGACATGCAGGTCAGCGCTTCTCTACGTCCGGTCGAATCCAGATCACCCCCAGTAGAAAACAAAACTCAGCCTTTCGAGCCTCGTTTACGACTTCAGTCTACTCGTCTTGCCAATGGCTGGACAGAGTGTTCATTGCCTCCCTATCCGCAATTTTTCCCCGCTGTTCTGCGATTTGCCTACCTGAGTGTGTCGTAGACGCACAGTTGCCGAAAAACGACTTTCTCTACAAAAAGTGACGGTTTTTCCAATTAGTCCTATTATGCGGACGATGATTGCTGTCAGTACTGGACCAGTTTTATGGCGCGTCGCTCGACAATGAGTCTGTGAAGTGCATGGAATTGATTGCGTTGCTGCGCGCCCGACAGACAATGGCGGCAGTTCGCTCTTCGGTGAGTGCATGTTAGATTACAATGCTGCACGCATGGCTGGCGGTGTCCCCCCCAAAGTGTGATGCAAGTACGAACCCTTCCTTTTTTTGAAGCCTAGTTTTGATGGCGACCTCAACAGAAACCCCCAGCTTGCGAAATCGGCTTTCCAGTCGGATGTCTAGTGACGAAGAAAATGAAGGCTTGGAAATCTTCGCGATCCTTAGTCGTCAGCGTTGGCTCATTGGTTTGTTGACACTGGCTGGTTTAGCCGCCGGACTCTTCTACGCACTTAATGCAGAAGTGTGGTACCGGTCGCAAGCAAAAGTTTTAATCAACGAGAAGAGTGCGGGATTAGGTTCCGGCAGTACGGCGACGGACATTATTGATGAAGACATCCTGGCCAACCACATGGAGTTGTTGCAAAGTCGTTTGATCGTTGGTGAAGCATTGGAAACCAACGGCTTGATGGATCTTGAATCGATCAAGCCACATTTGGGTGACTCGCCCGATCCTGTTGAATACGTGATTGATCGCTTAGAGCTAGTCAAAGGTGGTGATGGTTCCGCCAAGACAGCACGCAGTTTGAACATCGCGCTGTCGCACACCGACCCCGAAGACACCCAGTTGATTTTGACCGCCGTGCTCAAGCGATATGAGCAGTTCATTATCAACCAAGTTGAGCAGGTGATGGGTCGGGCCAATGAAATGGTCAACAAGGCCAAGAATGAAGTCGAAACAGATTTAATCGCTGCGGAACAGGAGTACCTGTCCGCTCGCCAAGCCGCTCCCTTGTTCTTCCAGGGCGAAGGCAGCAGCAATATCTATCAGGATCGCTATCGTCGACTACAAGAACAATTGTTGGACATCGACATTCAGGAATCGACGATCCGCACTCGACTCGAACGAGTTCAAGAAACGCTTTCGGGCATGGACGAATCGAAAAGTACGTCGGCAGACCAGCTCGATAAACTGGCGCTCATTGATAGCGAAAGTCTTGAACGACTTGGGGTCTTTGCGGGCCTGCAAATGAACTCGGCCAATACCGCAGAATTTCGAGCGGCGATGCCAGCTCAAACTGAGAAAGCCCGCGCCGAAATCACGCACCTGTTGCAACTCAACAGCGAAAAGCAACGCTTGGCTGCCGTTTTCGGTGAAGGTCATCCGAAGGTGCAAGACATTCAGCGTGAGATTGAATCGGTAAAAGCGTTCTTGCAAGAAAATAACGAACTCGCAGAACCGGCAGCAATGTTTGCGGATAGCACGCTGACACCAACGGGGTTGTTGCGAGCGTATGTTGGATTCCTCAATCACGACATGTCAACGCTTAACGAACAACGAAAGGAATTGACCTTTTTAGCTGCTGATGCTGAAGAAAAGGCCAAGGCGTTGATTGAATACGAATTGAAAGATCTCGTGTTGCAGAAAAAGATCGGTCGTCAAGAAGCATTGTTCGACGGCGTTGTTCAACAGCTACGCGATCT
>JBGSMN010000347.1:0-20140 GCA_041740155.1 Rhodopirellula sp. | reverse complement strand
CAATAGCAAGATCCAATCGATCAAGTCAGCCGCTCGAGGCTTTCGCTCATTTAAGAACTACCGTCTGAGAATCCTGTTCTACTGCGGCAAGCTCGATCTCAATCCTGTCATCCCGAGCCACTAAAATCCCCGAAGAACCATTGCCGAGAATGCCTGCCGCGAGTGAGATTCCAAGTATTTTCGTCGTGAGCGAGTCTCAAGTTGGCAAGGATGCCCGCATGCGTCGACTCAACAGATCTGCATTCATGTTTGGACGACGAACATCTTCAAAACTCGCAACGAGGTCGTGAAACGACTCATCCGCTCGACCTGTCAGTTTGGTCTCCCGTGATCAAAAAAGGACGGCCAACACTACAGGCTGCTCGCAACTCGAAAACTAATTTTGTGATCGCAATAGACTGATAGCCCATCTTTTGGCGGCAGGCTGTCAACCATGATGCGTACCCGTAGTGGTTGTTGGCTTTTCGTCGCGGCGGGTCATCCTATGTCGCAGCCGATCCGCGATTCAACCATGTCAGGTGAATTGTACCGCGATTGGGCGTCGCCTATTTGCTTCACCAATAGCCATGTCATCAAACCCTGTTGGCCGAGCCCTCTCGCGCTTCGCTTCATCGACAGAGCGTTTGACACAAGCCGACGCACTCTTGCCGAGGTATGAAGACCGCATGAGAGAAAAGGCACGCCAAAAGTCTCTCCCGGGGTGTCGCCAGAAAAAAAAGATCGGTCTTGTTCGTCGACCTGGACTGGACGCCCGATTTCGTCTTGGTAATCAGGAAAAATGACCGCGTCGCGAACTTTCGGATGCCTTTATCAAACGGGCGAGGGAGATATGTCCCTGGCTTTCTTTTGATTTAGTACACCAAAGGTCCCGTGAGATGAACCACAACAGTCCGACGCCGACGCTACGCGATCCGTTGCCCGTTTCCGCTGGCCAGATCGAAGCCAAACAGGCCGAATTACATCGACAATTGCTCGATAGCGAAGAAAAACTGGCGAAGGTTCAGCGAATGAGGGCCGAGCTGGATGGGATGTTGGAGATCGGCGATGCGGACGCCGGCCCAAACGGCAAGGTTGACGAGTTCGCCTTCACCAAACAGTTCAGCTCCGGGATCGCAGTAGGCGGGTTCCGGGTTCGTTCCATGCAGCCCATCCGCCAAGACCAGCGCACGTCGCCGGTCGACGACGCGGGAGTATCGATCGATCTGTTTCAACGTCACCACCGACAATGGCTCGATTTTGTCGAAACCCTTGCCAACGTTCCTGTACGGATGGAACTGTTGTTCGCCATCGGGAAAACCGCCATCGATTCGCATCCGACCGATTCGCCAACCGATGTCTTTTTCCTGACACTTGGCCGCTCACCCGATCAGCAGGCCGCGACGGAGCGGTGTCGCGAACGTGTGACGATCTTGCGAGAACTGCTAGAGCAAACACTCACTGACGTTTCGTTTGAACCGATCGGCAAGGCATCGCTGTCAGCGCTTTTGGCATTGATGGATCATGACGCAGTTGAATTGACGCGTCGACGCATCGAGTTGCCGTTTGCGGTCGACAGAACGAATCCGCTTCCCATGAGCGATAACCTCGGGGACGGCGATCATGCTCGGCTCCATTCCGGTGCGCAGCCCAGTTGGACTCCTGCAGTCGATAGTTGGTCGCGTTTAGTGTCCGCATTTCGGCGACAGCGTTCGCCGGCGGCGCTGATTGTGCATGCGACTCCGTCGAGGCAAGCGACTGCATCCAGCCGTGATGCTGTGACACAATCATTGGCAAACGTCGAATCGCACCTGCAAGTCAAATCAGTTGACACTGAGGTCGATCCGCCACTGACCGTCCCAGCCAATTGCCTACGTGCGACTCACAGCCAGCAACTTTTGCGCTTGCATGGCAATGTGCTCGCTGCGCGCGTGTTCATCGCATCGGCAAACTCTCCGTCGGCGCCATTGGTTGCCACGGTCAGCTCGTCGCTTCATCGAGACAGTGCGGGACAAAATTGGTTGCCCGGCGGGGTCGCGACCGATGCAGTGGCTGGCCGCGAGATCGTTGCTAGTTTGGCTACGGCGGACGGCTCGCATTATTACACTCCTCTGGAAGCAACCGCATTCCTGCGGACGCCGATTCCGATATCGCCACAGCTGGGGATCCCGTTGTCCGCAGCTCGCGACTTACAACTGGTTGGTGAAAGCGGGGATGATGCGCCGCTGGGACTGCACCAGCGTTGGGGAGCCGCGAAAGTCGTCTGCACCGATAGCGATGTTCGTTTCGAGCATACGTATGTCGTTGGCAAGACCGGTACCGGTAAAAGCACGTTCCTGTTGCAACAAATCCTGTCTGACATCGGTATGGGGCGAGGTGTCGGCGTATTGGATCCGCATGGTACGTTGATCCGAGATGTACTGAATCGGATGCCCGCGGAGCGTGCCAATGACGTGATCGTGGTCGATCCCGCCGATTTGAGCCGACCGGTCGGCTTCAATCCGCTGGTGATTCACGAAACCGATCCCCTGCGTTATCGCCAAACTCGTGATTTGGTGATCAACGATCTGTACAGTGACCTAGAACATGCCTACGCCGAAAATTGGCATCTGGTGTCTGGGCCGACGTGCGAGTCCCACATCCGCGGCGTGTTGGGACTTCTGCTGGGAGTCGATCCGCCGAAATCGCCGTGGATTCCCAATTTGGGATTGATCCGTTCGGTGTACGCGAACCCGCAGGTACGCGCGACACTGATCGCACGTATTCGCGGCCGTGATCAAGTGACCGAGGATTTCATTCGTGAAGCCGAAGCGGCGTCCGGGGACGTGTCGATCCGCAACATGTCGGTCTATATCGCATCGAAGTTCAATCGGTTCGTATCCGATCTATCGATGCGCAATTTGATCTGTCAAAACCACTGTCTCGATCTTGGAAAAGTCGTCAACGATCGCAAAATCCTGTTGGTCAACCTGGGGCGTGGGCGATTCGGCGAACATGCTGCTCGGTTATTGGCAAGCATGGTGATCTCCCGATTACGCCATGCGGTGATGAAACGCGGTAGTAACCATCCGCCGTTTTATTTGTTTGCTGACGAATGTCAGTTGTTTGCCGACATGCGATTGGCAGAGCTGTTGTCCGAGGCACGCAAGTTCGGACTTTCGTTGACATTGGCCCACCAATATCTCGATCAATTACCACCCAAGGTGCTCGACGCGATTGTTGGCAACGTCGCGACAACCGTCAGCTTTCGCGTCAGTCCGGCGGATGCAGGTCGCATGGCTCAGTTGTTTGCGCCGACAGTATCGGCAGAGGAGCTGATTGGGTTGCCAAATTATCGCGGTTTCATTCGCTCGCGGGGTTCAGTCGGCCTGTCGCCATTCACGATCAACACTCAGCGAGCGTTCGACCTGATTAATCCACGACGTGGTGAACTGATCAGCGAGATGTCTCGTTTACGACATGGTCGAGATCGACGCGAAGTGGAACACGAAATCGCTAGGACGCACACTCGATACACGCGGTGGGATACTGATGCATCCGCGTCGTCTGACCCAGACGGTAACGCAGTTACCGCGTAGCCGGGCGGAACGTAAATCTTGGTATTGAAGAAACGCATTCGATCACGACCGTTTCGATACCACAAAACTTTGACAAATATGCGATCGATGACAAGCGACATCGATAACAGCGTGCCTTTGTTAAGATGCCGACCGATAATCGTGTCGATCACATGTCGTGATCGCGATCCAGTCGGCTCCCACACCCTCCATCTGCAACGGAGCCAGATTATGACCCAGCCTACTTTGATCGAACAGATTCGAACGGCGACGACCATCCCCATCGAACAGAAAGATTGCTTCACGACATGGCTGTCCGAAGGACCCACTGACGAGCAGAAAGAAGAGATTCGCAACGCGTTGCTCACTGAACTCGCGTACGAAGAAGAATGCGTCACCATTACAACCCAATCAGTAGCAGCGGAATTAGCCGAGTCCGGCCAGTATGCGAATGCGTTGCACGATGAATTGACTCCGATCTCGGTCGGGAGCGAGATTCCCACCGATGGGATTGAGCCTCAATATGTTTTTACTTCCCCACCACAGCAGCCGGCGCCATCATCGCATCAGCTCAACGTGGATCATGGCCCCCCGCCACCACCACCGGGGTTTGATCCCGATGACGTTGAGCAAGCGGCGCAACCACGTCGCATCCGGCGTTTGACGATCGCTGTGCTAGCGACTGCCGCGACGATCACCAGCAAGTTGTCGACAGTTGTCAACAATTTCGCCTCCCGATTGGAATGCCGTTTGGCATTGCTACGTCACGGGTACGATGCGGAAGATTTGCGTATCTTAAAATTGGTCGGCGACTATCGTTTTGGCAGTATCCTTGACCACACGAGAAATGAGGGCGTCACGCTGCCGCGGCATCCTCAGAGCGAATTCGACGAAGAAATCTTTATCAATGGTCTTCGTGGTTCGATCTCGCTGTCGGGCGACGAGAAGTTCCGCATCATCGCAGCGATCCCTAAGCTCTCGCAGTTCCAAGTAGACGAATTGCAGAACATTTTGGATGCCGAACGCAAGAAGTTTTCCAGATTGTCGCCGAAGCACCTGTTGCAGTTGCAAAGATTGGAGCAAAAATTCGCGATCGAGTGGGAACAGATCGTCGACTCGTTTCGATACGAATCGTCCCTACAAAGAACCGCGTAGATGTTTGATTGTCAAAAAGCTATTCGTGACCGGGGCACCTCCCGGTCACGTTCGGCTTTGGGATCGAGGGCAACTCACGAAGCGATCATGGAGCAAACTTGGCTTACCTGGGGTAAACTGAGAGTCATGTCATTATTCCGCGATCCGCATAATCGAGGTCCCTTCATTGCGGACCAAGCCATCTATCGGCTCGAGGCCCCACAAGAGAAACAGCTTGAGTGTCTAGCACCGGCGCGTTTTCGCAATCGACTCCCAGCCAGTCTTCCGGAAGGATGTCGTTGGGTTGCGATGGAAAGTCCGGCGGAACGAGAGTTGCTTTTGGCCGGTGATTGCGACGTCTCGCGACTCGTGTGCATCCTGGTGGAAGCAGGGGTCGGGAAAAGCATCTCACTTCAACAGGCATGTTATCTTCGTTCAGTTGCGAGACGGAGCCATCTCGCGATGGGATTCCGATTGTCGGAGTTGCCTGACGAAGCCGACGCCTACCTGGCTGGCAATGGAATACCGTGGTTGGCGGCGCGGTTGGCCGACCAAGTCCCGAAGGTCGCCGCAAACGAACTTCAACGCCTGATCCATCGAAAAGTTTCTTCGAGGCAATTCACGCTGATCGTCGATGCGCTTGATCAAACGCGCCGCGCCGGTGATGTCCCCAGGAAAGTTCGTGCTCTTCGTGGATTCCTACAAAGGCACAATCAGGTTCAAATTCTGGTTGCAGGACGGCCATATTCGGTTATCGATAACTGGGATGACTTGTTTGCGGGCGAAGATTGGTGTTTTGCACAGCTCGCTGAATTCACCAGGTCACAACAAATCCGTTATGTCGGCGAAGAACGATGGGGCGAGATGGGGAGACTAAAAGCGAACGTACTTTCGCAACCACGGATGTTAGAAATTGTTCGCAAACTGGAGCCACAGCAACTGAGTGGAGTTTCCACCGCCTGCGAACTTCATTCAAAATTACTGGACGAGACGCTTGCACTTGCGATGCGAGATCAGACAAACGAGATCGACAAAGACGACGCGATTCAGCTACTCGCGCTGATCGCGTACAGCATGTTTGAGGAGCAGAACACCGACGGCGTGGAGTCAACGGATTCCGCCGGGTTCGTGTCACGAGTATTCAGCCGTCACCAGCCATCGATAAAGAACGCCTATCGAACGGAACGGGATTTGAAACAGTCGATCAAGCGACTTGCTGCGCTGAACGAGATTCTGAATTTCGCGTTACTCGAACAGTCAAGCGAAACGCAATTATATTTTCGCAATCGAACAATCCAGGATTTCTTTGCCGCCATTTGGGCTGCGAAGTTCTGCCAAAAACATTCCGAACGTTCGCAATTTCTGTCGAACATGTTGTTGCAGCAGAATCCCACAAGACCAGGAGCGAAAGAGGGTTAATTTTGGTTATTTCTTTGCCAAGCACCAGAGCGCATCAGAGAGGATTTGACTTGAGTGTCCAGCGTCAGTTTGGTTTATCAGCCAGTTTTGAATGAGAAACGGGTCAGTAGGCACTGCGACTTAATGTACAACTCGCTCGGTCGCGTGTTGCGAGTTGGCGGCTACCTGTCGAATGATGTTGCTACCGACGAAGATTTGACTCGTGCATTCGTTAATATCCAACGCACTGTCGCGGAAGAGTTGGATCACCTTGCCAACATTAATAACTTGTTTTCATGTACCTGTGCTCGGCAACTTGCACGCTGGACAATCGCCCAGTTCTTGGCGGAGTTTCTCCATGTAGTAGAGCGGCAGCGTGTGGCTCGCAAGCCGATTCGTCGGATGCAAAGCTGGATTTCGAGACTACTTTTTCGCGTAGACAAGAAACCCAGTTACGCGGCGTTAGCCCTTTATACCGAAGGATTCAATACTGTACCGCCAGGCCAATACGTTATTGCCAGTAGCCAGATGCGTATTTGCGAACATAAGGAAACATTCCTGATCAGCAAAAACCTTGTCGGGCGCGATGTCCACGAAATTTTCGATCCGCTGTATAAACACGATTCGAAAACATTCTTTACTAACGCAGCTGAATACGACTACTTCTTTGACTACGAGTGCGCATTCATGTTTGCGATTTGGTTGCACAGCCGAATTCCAACCGACGTAGAATTTGAACGCGGTCATCAATCAAGGTCCTTTGATGACGGCGATTACTATTCTGGTGTCAGTTGCCGTATCGATTGGGCTCGCAATCCAAAGAATGGTGATCACATCGTGCGAGGTGGTAAGAATCATGTTTGTTGGCGCCTCACCGAAGAACATCAATCGCCTCGGAGCAGTGACGAAACTACACTTCACGACCCCAGCGGATTAAGCTTCGAAGGCAGCGCTGCCAAGACCTATTGGTCGTTGGATACGACCGTAGTTGATGACGGTTGTTTAATGCCCTACGGTCGACTACGCGTCGTAAGAGACTTTGTTGCAGGACCAACCTTGGATAACCGACCGAACGACACCTTCCGGACTGGATAGGGATAATGGAGCTGCCAGCGCTCGGATGTCCAGGCTGTGGATTGTTTCTCGCATGAGCTTTCGATTTATAAAAATCGAGTATTTCGGGTAACAACTTCGAAGCATGGTTGCCGCGACGCCATCATGCCCGTAGGGAACGCCGTCGCCTCACCCTTAAACGCAGTTCGTCGCGGCTTGGTAGAACTGAGTCAGTTCGCTGTGAAGACGTCGCTCGCATTCGTCGCGGAATGATCCGAATCGACGTTCATTCATGCGATAGCCGTCGACTGTAATTCTCATTTCTATCAGTCCACTGTACAGAGAATTCCAGTCGTCGGCGCCCAATTCGTCCGCTTGAATCATTGCGCTGTGAATTTGTCGCAACATGGTTGCGGCACTGCTCTGACCGGTGATCCATTGCTGTGTGATTTCACCCAATTGGCTCACGAACTGAATACGGTGATCGCCCAGGAAGTCAATCACGTAACGCTTGACTGGATATTCCACGTCGTCATTGGGGCGTTGAAGAATGAAGCCCAACTCTTCGATACGAGCTGCTCCGTTCGTTTGGAGTCGACGGACTATGGGGTCGATTTTTTTCATGCAACTGACCAAATCATTCTGGGCTGCCCATGGGAACAGCGACAACACAAAACTGCAAGCCGATGACAGCAATGCTTCGGCGGTCGCGGTGCGGGTAGGGTCCACGGCGACTATCTCGTCCGTGGTCGACTCAGGTGTGATCGAATTAGACGCTGGCAGTAGCTGCGAGTCATCGTAATCGCTCATTTCTTCTGGTTGCAGGTCGAGTATCTCCGTCAGCATTTCATGGAACCCGAGGCACGTTTGTCGCCCAGTCGAATCGAAGTCGTCGCTTGCGTCCTCGTACACGAAATAGAACGAATCACGCAGGGCGGTGAACGTGTTCAGGCACAAAATCAAGGCGTTACGAAGCGACAATCGATCTCGATCGTAGTTATTCAATATCTTGGTGGAACTGGCAATTTGATCGCACACGTGGGGCATTGGCACGATCAATTCAATCGCGCCGCCATGGACGGCAATGTCAAGCAGCGTGTTTTCGTCCAGGTCGCTGGCGTTATCATCAACGTGACGCAGCGACACGAGCAAGTCACGCCCTACCGCCGTCATCATCTCCACGAATGTGACACGTGCCGAATCTAGTTCGGCTTGGTCGGGTGTCGCGCGGTCTGAAAACCGGATTTCGTTCATTCAGGATCTCACTATTCGAGAGGTGAATAGACAGCGAATTGCCGCCTCGATCTTTGGGTAAAGGCACACATCTCACGCATTGATTGGCTGAAACCGTCCAATTGGCCGTGAATTGTGCAGATCACGGGGCCGAGGTTGTCCAAACCTGGAATTTCCCGATTTCTCATCGCTTACCCGGCAAAAATCAGTAGTTGGACTGCCTTTGAAGTGTTGCGAGTCGCGACTTCTTGCGACCACGCTTCACCTACTTCACTGGAGTTCACAGAATGTATTCCCCATTTTCTACACCGCAGGCGTTGGCATCACAGAAGCAAAGTACCCGTTCGCGACGGCGGAGCATTATCGAAGCCCTTGAGCCACGGCAAATGATGGCCGCGGACATCGGCGGCAATACCATCTCCTCTGCTGCCAATATAGGGACGCTAGACGGCTCCCGAATAGTCTCGGATTGGGTCGGCCTTGCTGACCCGAATGATTTCATGCGAATTCAAGTGCCGCAGCAGAGCTACGTTCAGTTCGGGCTGAGCGGGCTGCGTGCCGACGCTGACCTCCAACTACTGGATTCGAGCGGACGTTCCATCGCCTACTCGGCTCGCGGTGGTAGTAACTCGGAGGCGATCAATGAAGATTTGCCCGCCGGAACGTATTACGTGCGAGTGTATCGATTTAGCGGTGACACCAACTACACCCTCACGATGAATGCGACACCGCGTCAGCCTAACGTGCAAGATAACGCGGGTAATTCGCGAGACACAGCACGGAACGTGGGTGTATTAAGCGGGGAGCGAATATATTCTGATGCGGTCGGAAGTCAAGATCGCGATGACTTCTATCGGTTCCAAGTCACCGGCCGTTCCTCCTTTGAATTACAGCTCGACGGCGTGACCTCGGATGCCGATGTCCAGCTGCAAGATGTCAATGGTCGGACCATCGAGAGTTCGACCCGCGCTGGTAGCGAGTCGGAATCGATCCGCGTGACTTAAGACGCAGGAACGTATTACGTTCGCGTGCTTCAGTACACCGGCGATACGTACTATCGATTGAGATTGAAGGCGACGGCCCAGCAGGTAATTGCTCCTGACGGCGCTGGGAACTCGATGAACCAAGCCCGAAATCTCGGGACCCTCAATGGAACCGTGACCTTGAACGACTGGGTTGGCGGGGCGGACCGAAGCGACTTCTATCGTTTCACGGTCACTGGTCGTGTCAATTTCCACTTGCGGATGGATGGCATGAATGCCGACGCGAATGTCATGTTGATGGACTTGGGTGGTCGGGCGATCGGTCAGTCTCTTTTCGGCGGTACAAACACTGAAGCCGTCGATCAAGTACTGACATCAGGTGACTACTTCGTGCAGGTGTTCCCAAACGGGAATGCAAACACGAACTACCGCTTGACCCTACAGGCATCGGCTACTAGTTCAGTAGGCTGGGCGTCTGAGACGGGTTACCAAACCGCAGAGACGAGTGTTCAGCGAGCGATCGTGCAGCGTGCCTTGAGTCAAGTGGGACAAGCGGCACCCGCGTCGCGTCTCGCTCATGACGGTGGAGCCTGGTCGACTGACGTGGCCGGTGGCGATGGAATACGCATTCGATCTGCGTTCGCCACCTACAACACTTGGCGGCAACGCAACCAAGGCTTACCTACCAATACGGTCATCAACAGTATGCACGCTGATCTATCGGACTCGTACCGAAATTTGACCCAGCGAAGCGAGTTGGTGAATCGCATCATCAGCACGTACGAGGGCCGGCTGTCCCGCGGGATGTCCACAGTTCCTCAGCATGACGGGGAAGTTCTCGAATTTCTTGGGATTCGACAGCAGTGTGTCGAATGGGCTAACGCGTCAGTCGCGATGGTCTCGGGTGGCAACTATCGTGGTTACACCAGCAGTTCAGTCGGTAGCGTATCCCAGACGCGCCCCGGCATGGCACTGGTCAACGGCACCAGTCACTTCATGATCATCACGGACGTTTACTGGGATGCCAATGGCAATGTGTCTCGCGTTCGAGTTGCCGAATCGAACTATGCTAATGATTGGTCGAACCCAGTCGGACAACGTCCGTGGGAGCGAACGGTGACAAGCCGGGAGTTCAATGTTTCGGGACAAATTGGAAGCCAGTATCGCGTGATCAGTTTCGAATAGCCAGCCGACAGCGTTGGATTCCAAATCTCACAGGAGTGAAGTAAGTTTCAAGGCGGGCTGCAGGATTTCGTCCCTGCGGCCCGCTTTAGATTACTGCAGAGTCACAGCAGCGAGTGCGTCGACGGTAACGCACAGCCTACAATCCTCACATCAATCCCGACCGCAGAAAAGAAACGATGCTGACTTTTCCACAAGGAAAACGGAAAATCCCGTTCATCGCCACCCAGCGACTCTTACATTTGCAGGTCCCCGAGGGCATGGAGCACCTGACGAAAAGGTGTTTAGAGCCCGATCTGTTTGCGCTGGCACGTCGGTCACGCAAGGAAGACTGCGATGCATTCGGCGAACATGGGATGCCGAAGGGCTGTCGCTGGCAACCGGTCGACAATCGCGAAGCGTTTTTGATGAACTTGAGTCGTCGACGGCTCTGCTTGACGATTGATGCGGGCATTGGGAAGACATCGGCGATGATGCAGTTGCAGTATCTGCGTGGTACCCAATTGAATGGGCATTTGGTTATCGGTGACCAATTCGACAACCTGCCCAGCAAGTCGAATGACTATGTCGACGGTGAACATTGGTTACTGACACGATTGCTGGAATGTTCCAATGAAATCGATCGCGATCGGGCCCAGCGTCTGTTGATGCGAAAGATGGCTCAAGGAAAGTTCACCCTGCTGGTCGACGCCCTTGATCAAGTTGGTCACGACGAACCCGAAGAGCGAGCCTTGGCACTCGCTCGATTTCTTGCAGGAATACACGGCGAGAAAATTCACTGCGTGGTATCTGGACTCCCTCAAGCGATTGACACCTATTGGGAATCGTTATTCGAGCAACTCGGTCCTCATGAGTGGGAGTTTGCCCAAATTGATCTTTTCGATAAAGCCGAGCGAGAAACCTTTCTTGGGCCAGATCGCGCCGCCAATCTGAAGCAACTGGATGCGGATCTCGTTGCCGTACCGCGAATGCTGGAAATGATGATCAGCTTACCGTTCGACGAACTGTCTGAATTGCGAACTGCATCTGATATCTATTGGCGGGCGATCGATCGCATGCTGAACACCGATCTTCGTCGTCAGGCGGAAAACTCACTGAAACGTGAGCCGGCGCAATTTTTGTTTTCGCTCCTTGCCATTGAGTCTTTGAAGCAGGGATTCTTGAACGGCGTTTCGCCTGGGAAGGAGATGAAAAGATTTCGCAATGAACTGCGACGCAATCGCCGAGAGGAGATCGCCGAAGAACGTGAGCAAGAACCATCGACGTATGACTTGAAAGACGATTTGCGACGACTCGGAAAGTTGAACACCATCATTGAATATGGTGTGCTCGACACGAGCGAGACGCTCACGCGACTGGTCTTCCGAGATCGGACGATACTTGATTTTTTTGCTGCCCTTTGGGTTGTGAATTATGCCAACAAATCGGATATCCAATGGCTGCGAGACAATAAGTTCATTCGCAGTTCCGAAGATCGGACATACGAGCAATTCTGGCGATTTGCTTCCGAAATGCCATCTGCGGCTCGCGACGACGAGACTTACTCGCAATCGATGACGGTATTGTACGAATCGGAAAGAAACGTGCAGAAGCGACATCGATCGACAGAGATGCTTTATCGAACTTGGCCGACGATGTTGCAATTAGCTGGATATAATGTGCCAGAGTCATTTTTTGAACGCGATCTATTGGTACCCACCAATCAAGCACAATGCGACGCCTGGCGCATAACCCGCCAGGCTCTGGGCGGTGCAAGAGAAATGAATGCCCAGGAACGTGGCGAGCAATTGAAGAAGGAAATTGAAGTTGCAGTCGACGCTGACGAAACTGACATCATTCGTTTCAACTCACGACGGGCTGTCATGACCTTTCTTTGTGAGTATCCGGGCGTACTTTGGGGCACCAACGGCGACAAAGAACAAACAATTGCCCAGGATTTCGAGAGTTGGTTTGTGAAGGTGCCAGAAGATGACAACGCACCTTTCTACTGTATCGGTCAAGACGGAACGACGGGGGAACGAATCAAGATTGAAATCGACGGACCATTTCAGTTGGCAAAATACACTGTCACGAATTCTGTGTATTGCCTGTTTGATTTTGGTGATCCGGACCCCGCAATGTTTCGTCACCCAGTCGTTGACGTTGACTACTACGATGCTTGGTCCGTTAGCCTTTTCTTCATGGCCGTTTGCCCAGTGAATACGAATGGGAGTACGCTTGCCGCGGAATTCCGGGTGAATTAAATGAGCCGCGAGATTGGTGTTTTGGTGGCGACGCTGCTCAACTAAACCTGTACGCGTTTTACGACCAAGACTGGATTCGCGGAACGACCTCGGTAGGTCAGTTCCGTCCATGGGCCGCGTTGTACGACATGCACGGGAATGTTTGGGAATGGACAGAAACGGTGGTTAATTTTGCGAATTCACGCGAAGATACATCTCGTAGTGTGAATCGAGTACTACGTGGCGGTGCCTTCAACTTCCTCGCCGAGCAATGTCGCGTCGCATTCCGAGAGGAGCATCATCCGTTGTTTACGGAACTCGACGTCGGACTTCGCGTCGCGAGATCGCGAGAGTTTTGACTCGCTCCTGATCAAACGACCTCTTGGTGCGCCGGGCACAAGAATTTTTTCGTTTTGCGGGCGTTCCATTTTCTAAGAATTTAATTCGGTGCCTTTCTATCGCTAGCGAAACGATTCCCGTTTTGCAACGCAAGAGGTACTCAATGAAGAATTCAAAAATCGGATGGACGCACCATACTTGGAACCCCTGGTGGGGATGCGACAAGGTTTCGCCGGCCTGCAAGCTTTGCTACATCGGGCCTATCATGAAGCGCGGTGGTCACGAACCGTTTCAAGGCGCGATGCGAACAAGCCGCAATATTTGGCGACGCCCGTTGTCTTGAAATCGTGAAGCTCAAAACCTGGGGCAGCGACAACGAGTTTTTACTTGTTCGATGTCCGACTTTCTTCACAAAGACGCCGATGATTGGCGAAATGAAGCGTGGAAGATAATCCACGAATGCAGCAACCTCGATTGGTTGGTATTGACGAAACGCCCGGAACGAATCGCTGAACACTTGCCCGCCGACTGGGGTTACGGCTACCCGAATGTGTGGTTGGGCGTGACTGTAGAATCGCAAGCCTACGTCGATCGTATCAGCCACATCGGTAAGTTGCCGGCAGCGGTGCGATTCGTGTCGGCCGAACCACTGTTGGGTCCGATCGATTTCAGCGACCACATCCAATGTATCGACTGGGTGATCACCGGCTGCGAACAAGCCGGCAAGAACAAGCGTCGTCCAATGGAAGATGATTGGGTACGTGGGATCCGAAACCAATGCGACGCCGCAAGCGTAGCGTTGTTCCACAAGCAGCATTACTCGGGCACAACGCTGATGCACGACGGCAAGATTGATGGCGAAACGCGACAAGCGTTCCCGATCGCGGGCTAGGTAAATTTCCAGCACCGCCACCATCGCGAAGCGGCCGCCGGCGAATCGCCCGGCCGCTGTCGACTATCTGGTCCGCCAAAGCGTGTACGCGGTCATCTGAGTTTCTTTCAGATTTTCTTCCGGCCACCGTGCTTGCGGTGCCTTTCTTAGGTTATTGAGCCATCGCTCTCTACTGAACCACACCTCCAAGCGGAGAAATATCCATGCGGCCTCTACACACGATCGTTGTTGCCAGCCTATTCGCGACCATCGTCGCGATGCCGGCCTTCGCACAATACGAGTCGGTTCCTCATTCTGTTGATCTGCATGGAGAGATTGATCAATTGGCCGATACGCAGAGCCAGCTTGTCGAGATTCTCGACCAATTGGCTCGCCGAGTCACAGCGGTGGAAGAGATGAATCAGCTCTACCCTGGTAAAGTCTTTGAAGACGCTATTCGGTCCGACTTGACACGCTTGCAACAGGACGTCGATCGGATCACTGAATTGCTGCAGAACAACGAAACACCGAATGTCCAAAGCCAGTCGCGAGCGTTCCAAGCCCGATTGGATGCAAAGATATCCTCGTTTTCCAAGCGACTCGAGCAAGGATCGAGATCGTCGGTCGTCGCACACGACCCGATCTGCCCACGATGTGGCAAACCGCTGTCCCAACATCCACCGTCGCCATCGCAAACGATCACGGCTGCCTCGTCGACTACGGTGGTACGCCCGGTCACTCGTTCTGCCGTCTATCATCCGGCGAACAGTGTGGCACGACCGGTTGTGATCACGCGACTGCCAGTTGCGACCACACGACGTGTCGTCTACACACGGCCGACGACGAACGTGATCCGCACTACTTATCAAGTTCGCTACTACTACCTCCCGCGGTAGGTATCGTCAGAACTTTGGTCACGACATGGCAGCAATAGCGCGTGCTGCTAGTGTCGGTCACTATCAGGCGAAAACTACCGCGACGGTTGACGTGCAAACATTTCAACACGGCAGTACATCGTGTGCCGGCGAGCAGAAACGAATTGCTGGAAGTTACAACTGAAATCTTGTTTGCTGAAGCTTTTGGCGGTGCCTTTCTATTTGCAGTCGTAGCTGCCGGGACGCGCATCCCACACCCATAAATCACTAGAGGATTCATCGAAATGTTTAAAGCACTTGGTCGTCTGATTGATCTGCTGGCCGCAATCCGCTTTTTCGTCACCCTGATGGGCTTGGTCGGTTGGCTGTACATCGCGGCCATAATCGCACAGGGCCGACCACAGGAACTGCGATTGCGCGGAATGGAGTTGGTAGCTGGGATGAAAGCTGCCGCCGAAAAGGCCAACGAGCTGCTTCAAGATCACGAGTCATGGGAGCTGATCGAGGATGGCCTGTCGTCCGACGAGCCGGCTACATCGGTCGATACGACCCACGGCTGGAAGTATTGACGATCTGTCAATTTTCCTTCGCTGGCATTTGTTTTCGGATGCCTTTCTAGCGGTAGTACGGGCCCGATTTAGGCTTCGCGGCTTTTTCATCGAAGTTTACCTCCATTTGCACAAGAGATTCAAAATGCGTACCCATCTATTCATTGCCGTGGTTGCGGTGGTCGCCGCTGGGCCCCTCCACACTCATGCTGATCAAGCAACTCCCGCGAAGTTGATGGCGGCCACTGTTTTCGTCCAGGTCCAAGGTCGCGGGGCGGATGGTAAGCCAGCGCAGTGGAGTGGCACCGGTGTCGCGGTCACGGACGATGGTTGGATCATTACGAATCGCCACGTCGTTCCAGGGGACGACCAAGTTGCCAATACCATCCGTGTTTACTTCAATCCTGGCACGCCTTCGGAATACGACGTATCAGCCAGCCTATATTACGTTCATCCCGATCGTGATCTTGCATTGTTGAAATGCGATGGTCTATCCGCAAAAACGGATTTCTTAACCATTAGCAAGCGTGTTGATGTGTTCGTTACGGAACCGATCCAGTTTGCCGGGTATCCGCTCGGACGCCGAATTTCAGCAAATGAGTCCGATACACCCAGCGTGACGATCACGACTGGAGCCATTAGCGGCAAGCGTGCCTTCGAAGACCAATCGCTTTGGTGGATCGATTGCGCGGCCGGGGCGATCGGTGGCAATAGCGGTGGTCCGCTTGTGGATGAAGATGGTGAAGTGATTGGCTTGATCGCTAGGGGACGTGCGGATCTGTCACGAGCAGTCCCCGCGTCATATATCCAAGAGCTATTGGGAGAAGCATGCTTGAAGGTACACGCAACCGCTAAGGAGGGAATTACCGAGAATCGCTTTCAAGTATCTGTGACTGGCGACGGGCCAGGCAAGCAATTGAAGTCCGGCTCCGTGGAGATCGTCGGCCAATCATCCAGACGGGTGCGGTTGTCGCCGTCCGACCACGGGCTCGATGGCATCGTTCGCATAGATCAGGAAATACTCAATCGATCGCCAGTGTTGCTGCTGGTCAAGGCGACCACGACATCGGGATTGGATCTGCAGCTTGTCGTTCGTGTCGACAAGAGTTCTTCTCACGCAGATCGGATGTTGCTTGTTATTCATCAAATCACGCTCGGGCAAAAGAAAGCCAATGGCTGGCCGTACGATGGCGACGCACCAGATCCGTTTGCCAAGATTTGGGTGAATGGAATTTGCCAGACCCAGACGGAAACCGTTCAAAACCAGCACCGATTCTCGAAACGGACCGCGCTGTATTGCAACAGCGGTAACTCGATCGATGTCGTTGTCTATGACCGCGACATCAGTCATCACGACTTCGCTGGCAACATCGCGTTGATAGCCTCCGATGGTCTCGAGGTGACAAAGCCTAGCAAGGGGGAAATCAATTCCTGCCTGATTCGTGTGCGAAAAGTGCCCTATCGGTACCCGGTGTCCAAAGAAACAAGCAAATAGGCAAAGCGAGAATGCTATGTTGAGAACAATTCGGTTACGACATTCCAGGTTGGCGATTTGCAGCGTGTTCGTGCTGTTTGTATCGCTGACTACACTGGCCGGACAGCCGAATCCGCACGAGCAACCACAGATGGTCACTCTGCTAATCCAAGGGGCCGCGCCGGTCATCTCTAGCACGGGCGCCGAAGAAGCGTGGGGGCGACTAGGGTTCAACGATGACGACTCCTTTCGATGGACAGGGTTCATTGGGCATTTCAGAGGCAGGGGATACCGATTTGGCGGCATCATTCGGTCGTCGACCGAGAAACAAACTCGCCAACAGATCGATCGACTCGGCGCTGATTTAAGTATCGAGGCAGACTATTACCTCTTGGCTTCATCCGTTCATGCTCAGCAACTCGGAGTCGAAAGCCGGGCCAGAGAGATAGCCGCTGCTGTCGAGTTATTGCGATCCATCCATCCGCAGCGAAAAGTTTGTCTCGTCTGTCATTCAGCGGGCGGAATTGCCGCGCGGCTCTGGATTCAAGGCGGCCTGCCAAACGTGCCCTTTCCGACCGAATCGGTGGGGCACGTGATCACGATTGGAACACCGCACTTAGGGTTAAGCGGCCTATTGAGCGTCGCAGCGCAGATAAGAAAAGAGTATCGCGTCTTAAATCCAGACTCTTCGCTTCTTACCAAACTGAACAAGAACCTTGAATTACCAGACAACGTGGCTTTCACCAGTATCGTGCTGCAGGGTTTAAGTGGTGGACTTGCCGATGACGGCAAAGAACTTCGGGAGCATATTGACGCGACTGGGGCGGAGATTCGGGCACTGCCGCTGCTGATGTCCGATGGGCATGATGGCATTGTACACAGTCTATCGGCCCAGCTACATCTTACCGCGACCGGCGGCCGCTATGAAAACCGAACCAACCGCCCCATTCGAGCGATTTTTTGCGTGATGCCGATCGATCACTTGGACAACCCGGCGTACCCCAGTGTTCACACGGCGGCGATGCGCCGACCCGAACTCTGGAAAGCACTGGCAGATTGCATCGTCGAGCGTGATCAATATGATCAAGAGGGGAAAAACGAACAGATCGCTCAGTCGCGGGCGGTGATCACCCATGCCGCACAGCAATACACCGTTGCAAAGTATGGCTTCGCGTCCGCTCGCAATCTCCAATTTGATCCCAACAAGTTCGATCGCCCGTTACCTGATCGACTTCGATGCCATTGGCAGGCCGTCACCAATTCTACCAGTGGTTGGTTGACGAAGCGTTCGGTCATTCACGTCCGTATCAGTGGATCCGTCGAACTACACTTTGGCCCGTTGCAGAGAATCGTTCTGCAGAAGGACGGGACAATCAAAGTTCAAGATACCAAAAACTAGCTGGACAGCGTCGCTTTTAAACCCGTTTTTTGCGGTAAATCTTTCTATTGTTGGGACTTATCGACGTTGACGTGAGACTGCTGCGTCGTTGCCGACAAATTGTTGCAGCTGAACATGCTGACGCGGATGCCATCGGTGTGATCGATGGGACCGGTACGGCCAAGAGTGGAGGTCATACGTTCGGCGTCAAACGCCAGTACAACAGAAACCGAGGCAAATCGAGAACGCGGTCGTCAGCGTTGCCGCTTCGTCCACTGGTAACGTCACGTCGGACCAATGACCAGCGGCGAGCAAGGCCTGTACGGAAAAAGTGCCTTCTGGATTGGGCGAAAGTTCGAACAACCGTCCGGTAGCTTTGGCGACGATGCATAAATCGCCACGCCAAGACTGCGAACCGCCTTGATCGCCACTCCCTTAACCATCGCAGCCACCGGACTTGTTGTTGGGGCCGCTCCAGCTACCCATCCAGCAGCGACGCCGACCGCCGCAGCAACACCGATCTTGCCCAACCAGACAATTGATGTCGCCAACGCGTTGTCCGACACGTTTCGCAATGTGGCGACGCATGTTCTGCCTTCCGTTGTCGCGATTGATAACTGACCCGATACAGATTGGCAAGCCAAGAAACCAAATTCTCCCGCTGAAGGAATGTTGGAACAATCCAATCCTTTCAAGGGCACGCCCTTTGAAGAGACATTTCGCGGGCAACCAGGTAAGACGCCCGACGAAATGCCATCGTAAGGGGGGAATCGGTTCCGGAGTTATCATCGACTCGACCGGAATCGTGTTGACCAACAACCACGTTGTCGCCGGTGGCGGAAAAGTCATTATCCGCACCGAGGATGGTCGCGAGTTCGCTGCGACCGATGTACTGACCGACCCCAAGTCCGATATTGCTGTTGTGAAATTTAACCGCGATTCTAGTCTCGTGGCCGCGTCGATTGGCGATAGCGATAAGATGGCGGTTGGGTCGTTGCGCTCGGACAACCGCTCAGATTGGAAAGCACCGTTACTGCCGGAATCGTCAGTGCGAAGAATCGTGGCAATGGCATCACCGATCGCGAGAACCTCATACAAACGGATGCGGCGACGAATCCTGGTAACAGCGGTGGACCGCTCGTGAACGGTATCGAGACGTTACAGTCTGGGGCGATACTCGAAGCCGTCTCCGCGTTGGGATGATCACGTACGGGGTCGATCCGACGAAGCGGAACCAGTGGGACGCTTAACTGCATACCGTCAATGCACGTATCCCAGTATGCATTATGGCAGGGCGGTCGGCAATAGTCTACTTTGATTGCAAGAGCGGGACTGCGGACTCTGTTAGCCAAGACGCAAGTATCTCCGTCGCAATGACATCTTCCGAGTCGGTCCTGCGGCTGCGTCAATGGGTTGACCGCCGCTGACACTCGTCGGATCACGCAGGGATTTATTGGAGCGAGTTTGTGTTGACTGAGCCATTGAGCAAATCGCAATAGGGACATCACTCCTTTTACTTCTTACAACCTCGATTTCGTCGATGATTCGTCTCAAGTTCCAAGGACGGAACTTTCCGAGGAACGTTCCTCGTTCTCTAAGTGTTCGTGATCTGATAGAACTACACGGAATCAATTGGGTCGATGAGGGGGGAGATCCTGTGGCAGCCAGCCTGATCTACTGCACTTCCCTCGATCTGCTTTGTGTGGCGATCACGATGGCCTGCAGCAAGTTGCAGTCGTGCAACTCATCCACCAGGCAATCGATGTCTCTTTCGTTGAGCTTAAGCTGCTGTCCACTAGTCCTTAAACAAGCGACCGCCGTTCGGGTTCTGGATCTTGCGTGCCCGGTTTTTTGCGGCGCAGCGGTGACCGTTCCAGGCTACCTGGATGCGTTGGTTCGTCATAGGTAATAGGCATG
>JBGSMN010000304.1:0-2008 GCA_041740155.1 Rhodopirellula sp. | reverse complement strand
GCGATGACGAGGAACAGTGCGAGCATGACCCGCAATTCGTGACACTTCGTATCATCAGCGAATCGTCTGAACCTTTCGTATTTCCCAAACTTTCGGCCTCGACTATGCGTGCGCTCTCGTTTCTTTCTGCGCTGTTTGTTTTTGTCATCGCGTCTCAGTCAGCATCTGCAGCAACGAACATCGTGCTGATTCTCACGGACGATCAGGGGTGGAGTCAGTTGTCGGTGTCGATGGATCCGTCCGTTGCCGATGCACGGTCGGATTACTTGGAAACACCAAATATGGCTCGACTCGTTAAGCAGGGAATGAGGTTCACCTCCGGTTACTCGCCGGCACCGCTGTGTACGCCAACACGTCGGAGCATTTTGTGTGGTACCTCGGCGGCGCGAAGCGGCCCAGAGTTCAAGAGTGACTGGGTTCCCGCGGCTCACACCACCATCCCAAAAGCACTCAAAATGGCCAACGCGAAATATCGATGCGCGCACTTTGGTAAATGGGGTGAGCAGATGATTTCGACACCGAAGGAATGTGGCTATGACTCCAGCGATGGGATGACCGGCAACGTTACCGGCGGTATGCCGACGTCGTTGGGTGTCGACGGGAGTCATGATGAAGGTCCACCTTTTTTCATTGACAACAAGGATCCGAAACGAACAGCATCGGTCACGTCCAAAGCCATCGATTTCATGAGCCAGCAAACGGCTGCGAGGAATCCCTTTTATGTGCAGATCAGCTACTACGCACAGCACTTGTCCGTTGTCACCAGCGACAAGCTGCTCGCCAAATACAAAGCCAAAGGGACACCTGACCGAGGCTACACGGAAGCTTGGGCCGGGATGATGGAAGAGCTCGACGATGGTGTAGGACGAATCCTCGACTCGCTAGCCGATCTTGGGATCGAGAATGAAACTTACGTCTTCTTCACAGCCGACAATGGTGGACGTGGGACTGTGCCGGGTGGCGACAACGATCGACTGCCGACGAACGTTCCTTTGACTGGCGCCAAACACAGTCTCTATGAAGGTGGCATTCGAGTTCCGTTCATCGCCCGAGGCCCCGGGATCCAACCAGGTTCAATTTGCAGAACACCAGTGGTTGGTTACGACTTCTTGCCAACGTTCTACGAGTTGGCAGGAGGTGACGCGTCGCAACTCGCCGTTGAAATCGATGGGGCGAGCCTCCAAGGACTGTTGGCCGATCCGGATGCTGGATCACCTTCTCGAGAAGCGAGCGCGATCATCTTCCACAGGCCAGACCGGCTCTTTTCGGCGATTCGTCAAGACGGACATAAGCTGATGTTGTTCTGGAAACGAAACGGCAGCATCGATCACCACGAGTTGTACGACGTCTCTACGAATCCGACGGAAGAAGGTCACGACGTGTCAACGGAACAAAGCGAGATAGCTGATCAACTGAAATCCAGGTTGCTCGATTACTTGAAATCGGTCGGTGCAGACGAACCCAAGCCACAGCAAAAGAAGAAACGATAATCAAGGCAACTCGGGCCGTTTATCTCGACCGTCCAATGGGCCCCGTATGCATCTTCGATCATGTTCGGAAGCTCGCATCGGTGACGAACAACGATTGCGATTTTCTGATCACATTATCCGCGTCGATTTGTCCAACCGACGGCAGTTTGGAAACACCTGAAGATGCGTCGGTCGATGAAGCCGGAGCAAGCTGAGATCAGCGACAATTACGTACCGGCTTCGGCCGCCGGAGCGAGCAAGCGTCGGGCGGAAAGCCGAGCTGCACTCCTGAAAGAATGGATTCGCGTCCACTTTTGAATTGCTGATTATTGAGGGCCTCGGTTGGCGCGCAAGTTTCTCTAGCTTTGCCAATAGGTCTGCGGAGAGGACCACGTTCGGTGTGAATGCCCGAACTACCAGGACGTGATTTGCAAGCGTCCTCGGACCAACACAGCAGTGATTCCGTTGCTCGACGCGACCGGGCTTATCTGCGCGCGGTGAACGCCGGACGACATCATCTTTTGGAATTCTCACGCGTT
>JBGSMN010000302.1:0-1937 GCA_041740155.1 Rhodopirellula sp. | reverse complement strand
GTCGGACCGGCCGGCTTCGGAGGCGGAGGTGCGGTGGTGGCTGGCCCCGGCGGAGTCGCCGCGGGATTCACTCGCGTCTCGCCTTCAGGACGATACACAGCGGCGGCCGCGGTCCGGACTAACTACACGCACTGGGGTGTGTATGGCAGGGGCTGGTATACCGATCATCCTGGCGCTTGGTTCGCTGCGGGCTGGGCAACTGGGGCTGCGTGGAGGGCTTGCACTTGGAATAACGCTGCGACGTACGTCGGCTACACCGAAACGCCACCCGTCTACTACGACTACGGAAACAATGTCACGTATGAAGGCGACGTCGTTTACATGAACGGCGATGAAGTCGGCACGTCGGAGGAGTATTACGAGCAAGCCGCCACGCTGGCGACGGCGGGTGCGGAAGTAGATGCTCCGGCTGATAGCGATTGGTTGCCCCTTGGTGTGTTTGCATTGACCAAGCCCGACGAAACCGATTCCGTGGTCACGATTCAACTTGCCGTCAACAAGGACGGCATCATTCGCGGGAACTACACTGATACTAATACGGACAAGACGCAGCTCATTCAAGGTTCTGTCGACAAGCAGACGCAGCGTGCTGCCTTCACCGTCGGCGATGATACGACCCATTTGATCGAGACTGGTCTGTACAACTTGACCAAAGACGAAGCTCCCTGCTTGCTGCACTTCGGCAGCGAACGAACCGAGCAATGGTTGCTCGTTCGATTGCAGGAACCAGAGTCCTCTACGAAATAACCAAAATGCTTTGTTGTCTCGGGGGTGATTTTTGAGATCCCCCCACAGCACAAACTCCAAAAAAATCCGTTATCCCACACGAGTCAACCTTATGAATCAATTACTTCGTCATCTCGCCTGCATCGCCACGGCGATCATCGCAATCCCCAACATTGGTTTCGCCCAATCCGAACCAAGCTCATCACCTCCGCTCGACCGTACAAGGCTGCCGATCGCTGAGCCCACCATAAAACCAATTACGGAACTGGATGTCCGCAACACGAAACCGCCGGCTCGATTTCAGGTCACCGCACCGAAGGGGGCCCCCAACGTGGTCATCATCCTGATTGACGATCTTGGTTTCGGCGCAACATCCACTTTCGGTGGACCGATTCCAACCCCAACTCTTGATCGCCTGGCGAAAGGCGGGTTGCGATATAACAATTTCCACACCACTGCACTTTGCTCCCCGACGCGAGTGGCTCTCAAGTGCGGTCGCAACCATCACACCGCCAACGCCGGCTCGATCATGGAAACGGCGACGGCGTACCCAGGCAACACCGGAAAGATTCCCAATAGTGTCGCACCGCTTGCAGAGATGCTGCGTCTGAACGGCTACAGCACCGGCGCGTTCGGCAAGTGGCATGAAACGGCGGCCTGGGAAACCAGCGTGTCCGGACCGTTCGACCGCTGGCCGACGCACCAAGGTTTCGACAAGTTTTATGGCTTCATCGGTGGTGAGACCGACCAGTGGTCACCGCTGATCTTCGACGGCGTCGTTCGCATCAACCCGCCACTTAAAGAAGGTTATCACTTTACCGAAGACATGACCGACCAAGCGATCAACTGGATCAAAGCTCAACAATCGCTCACGCCCGACAAGCCGTTCTTCACCTATTTCGCGACCGGTGCAACACACGCTCCGCACCACGTGCCGCAGGAATGGATTGAGAAATTCCATGGCCAATTCGATGCGGGCTGGGATGAAGTTCGTCAGGCGAGCTACGAGCGTCAAAAGCAAGACGGTACCATTCCTGCCACCACTCAACTTCCACCTCGTCCTGAAGATATCAAAGCGTGGAATGCATTGTCCGATGACGAGCGGAAACTGTTTGCACGCCAAGCTGAAACGTTTGCCGGTTTCGTCGGCCACACCGACCATCATATTGGTCGACTCATCGACTCCATCGAAGAGATTGGTGAGATGGACA
>JBGSMN010000107.1:0-4278 GCA_041740155.1 Rhodopirellula sp. | reverse complement strand
TTCTAAGAAACAGAAACGCTTGGGCAAGACGATCACCATCGTGCCCAAAAGCACCATGAATCTTTTGGTCAACTACGATTGGCCCGGCAACATCCGAGAATTGGAGAATGTCGTCGAACGAGCGATGATTCTCACGTCAGGTTCGACGTTAATGCTGGAAGGTTTCGTTCAGCCGACGCAGGCGAAGCCATCCGGAAACCAAACAGCCAGTCAACCGGATGTCGACCGAATCCGTATTCTCAGCGTACTGGAAGACTGCCAATGGAAGATCAAAGGCGCAGGCAACGCTGCCGAACGCCTCGGTCTCAAGCCGAGCACATTGAGGTACCGGCTAAAAGTGCATGGAATTCAAAGGCCGGCATGATAGTTCGAGTGATCGAACGAAGCGTCGGTCGATGAAGACGGAGCACTTTCCGCGAGGGCCATTCGGCGTGTCAGGGCACGGATTCTGAAGACACCGACGCGAGTTACACCCCGACCGAAATCCGTTCGGTCCACGCAACCGAGGAGAGTTAGCGAGCGAATGGACCACGCTGATTGAGGCCGCATGCGCACCGCTGACGTCTCCTGGTACGCCGATTGATATAATCTCGCTCAGCGCGACCTGGGAACGACCTCATCGAGTGATTGGACGATTCAGCTTCCCCCCAGAAACGGTCACTTGATGCCCGGACTCAGCAAACTTGCCGTCCCACCGGTTGATGAGACTTGGCCTGCGTGTTGAACACGTTTAACATCCATGCCGACATCAGCTCAGCCCTTACAATCACGCCCCAGCTTCCCCAACGATGGAAGCTGGGGATGGAGATGGGCGCTGTCTTCAACATGTTTGACGCCAAGCACAACATCATCCGTAACAACACCTTCACGAAATGCACCAAGGGTATCCAGTCGACCGGTGAATTCGCACTCATCACCCGGAATGTCATGGATAGCCCAAACCACGCCTAGAGCAACAAGACCGGCCGCGACACCTACATATTCTTCGGCAATCACGGCGAACTAATTTCCGTCAAGTGGAAGCTCATCAGGACGGTCTTTCGCTACTCGCCTGAATGCCCAGCCGGCCGTTCGGGTCGGCGGCGTGGACGGATCGGACGGTGCGTCGGTTTGGGCTCGAACCGATGCCCACCCGCCGGGGCGACCCAGGAGCGACCGCCCCCGGACCGGCTGAAACGGGGAGCGTCCCCGTTTCGATATCCCCAGCCTTTGCCCCACGCTGCGTCCTATTTTGTGGGGTACGAAATTTTAGTAACCCCTATCTCACCATTGAACGCGAAGGGCGCTAAATCGTAATAATCCTCCGATACCGGTGAACCCAAATCGCTACCAAAGTCAAGGGCGTCATTTGCCGTGAATGCAACCGCTGCTGTGATTGGCACCTGACCTTTTGCTACCGCCATGCCGTTTACCTTAAGAGTGACATCAAGTGCCGATCCGCGTTTTGGCGACGTTAATCGGGACACAACTTCAATTATAACGTCACCTGTTGGGAGTTTTGTTTCTGACTTGATTTGTGTTCTGTTGATTTCAAAGAGATTGTACTCATAGTGTAAATAGCCATCTATTACATAAGTGCTCAGTCCGCCAGAAAAGCCTCCAAGAGCATAAAGCACGCCGTTGGCGTTTTCAGGAATCGTGACTTCCATGCTGACGTCATTGTCGAACTTGCCCAATTTAGGCGCTGCAAATTCCGGCATTCTCTCTATCCGGCCGGTAAACGTCCATTCTGTATACGGGGTTGAAGGCGCATCTTCGGGATGATAGATAATTGACCACAAGCCTCCGCCAATAGGGAGGTTTTGGTTTTTAGCAGATTCCACCAGGAACATACTCTTCATTTCTGACAGCTTCTCAGGCATCTTTTTGGCTAAATCGTTGGCCTGACTCCAGTCTTCATCAATATTATAAAGTTCCCAAGTATCCTCCTCAGGATTCCAGGTGGCGGCACCTTCCGGAAGTCCAGGGACCCATGGATTACGAAGCCCGAAGGCAGAGGCAAACCAACCGTCGTAATAGAGACCACGGCTTCCCATGATGTCGAAAAATTGAATCTTTCTGGTGCCTTCCGCTTTAGCGTCGGCGAATGTGTAATCCATGCTCACGCCATTGATGGGATCTTGCTTAAAGCCATTAACCTCCATAGGAGCGGGGATATCCAAGACGTCATAAATCGTAGGTACGATATCTATGACGTGGTGGAACTGGGGCCGCGGTGTCTTGTCGCTTTTTATATTCTTAGGCCAGGATACAGCCATAGGTTGACGGGTGCCGCCAAAATGCGCTGCAACCAATTTGGTTGACCTATAAGGCGTTGAGCCAGCCCAAGCCCATCCAGCATTGTACATATTGTCTGTTTTTGGCGAACCTAATACATCCAAACCTCCAAGTTCATCTAATACATCGATATGCTGTTGGATAGTTGTTGGAATTCCATTTTGAGCCAACAACTCACTAATAGTTCCGTTTTGTCCTTCAGCAGATGAGCCATTGTCACCCCAGATATAGAAAATAATGGTGTTGTCCAGCTTGCCTTGACGTTCTATCTCATCAATCAGTACGCCTACATTGTGATCTGTGTGTTCAGCAAAGCCGGCAAACACTTCCATTAACCTGCGTTGGAAGGCTTTTTCAGATTCGGGAATGGATTCCCATCCAGGCATAGTTTTGTCGCGTTTTGTCAACTGCGCATCCTGAGGAATCCAGCCCATTTCTTTCTGTCTTTTGAAGGCTCTCTCACGATAGGCATCCCAGCCATTGTCGAATTTGCCTTTGTATTTATCTGCCCACTCTTTCGCGACGTGGTGTGGACCATGCACAGCACCCGGCGCCCAATACATAAAAAAGGGCTTGTCAGGCGCAAAAGCTTCCTGTTCCCGCAGCCATTTGATGGCATCTTCGGTAATATCTTCCGTGAGGTGGTAGTAGTCATGGCCTTGCGTGGTTTCAGGATGCTCTACTACGGTTGTGTTTCTAACCATCTGTGGTTCGTATTGCGATGCTTCGCCAGCCAGAAAACCATAAAAATATTCAAAACCATAGCCAGTAGGCCAGTAATCAAAAGGACCTTTGGATGTTGTTTGCTCGGCAGGCGTGTTATGCCATTTGCCAAAAGCACTGGTATTGTATCCGTATGCCTTCAGCACTTCGGCAACGGTTGCCGAAGTCTTGGGAATCGTTCCGCTAAAGCCATCCCAGTCGTTGGCAAACTCTGCAATCTGACCATTGCCAACTACCGTGTGATTTCTCCCGGTAAGTAGCGCTGCCCGCGTCGGAGAACACATAGCCGTTGAGTGAAATCGGTTGTAGGAAACCCCCAACTTGGCGACCTTGCTCAGGTTCGGGGTGTGAATTTCACCGCCATAAGTGTCCGGCGTAGCAGGACCTGCATCGTCAATCAGAACGATCAGAATATTTGGGGCGTCTTCTTTGAGACGTCGAGGAACCTCACGTTTTTGATACGTTGAAGTTTGCATGGTCAGTCCAGCCTCACTCGCGGACGGCGTCGGAGGAAAGGGTAGGACATCTTGAGCTGGCAAGGAGGCCAACGTCAGAAGCAAGCCTGAAATGGCTACCAGGAAGAGTTTGGTTTTAGAGTTCATGGTGGGGGAAGCTGAACTGGTGAGTATCAGGGCGATGATGTTTGATTTCATGGTTATTCTAGGTGTGGTTGTGGTTGTGGTATTTGGTTGGTCGTTGGGATCATGGGAAGATGGTTTTCCAATCGTTTTTCATGCTGACGACGGTCCAGCCGTTGGCAGCCGCTTCATCGAGACCTTTGTCGAGTCGGCCGATGTGTGATTGCCGATCGTAGGCGAATTCCCGCGCTGCATCATCATGGTGGACGTAGAGGCAGAATCGCGCACCGGGACCTGCGGCGGTCCACTGCAGCATTTGCAAGTCGCCATCGGAATTTCCAAAAGCGGCGATGGGGCGACGACCGATTTGCTTTTGGATGCCGACCGGTTTGCCGTCTCCGTCGTCGATGAAATCGACCGCCGGCAACTTCATCAGCACCGATTTTCCCTTCACCATCTCCCATTTTAATTTGCCGCTGCTGCCCACGACTTGCTCGGGCGGAATACCATAGGCTTTCTCAGTCCACGGGCGCATGAAATCGATACCTCCGCCGGAGACGATGAAGGTTTTGAAGCCATTTTCCCGAAGGTAGGTGAGCAACTCAACCATCGGTTGAAAGGTCATCTCGAGGAGTGGCCGTTTGGTAACCGGATGTTTCGCGGTGGCGATCCAGTCCTGCACGATTTTCTCGAATTCTTC
>JBGSMN010000286.1:0-3487 GCA_041740155.1 Rhodopirellula sp. | reverse complement strand
TGGCAGCCTAAACTTCGCGAGCTTACCAACATCCATGCAAAATCTTTCCGGGCTTACCACCGAAAAACTTTGTTCCACGAACTCACAGACTTAACACTCGAGCCGAACAGCCCACGAAAATGTGGGTAAACCTAAGGCCTGGAACGGTCACCGCTGCGCCGCAAAAAACCGGGCACGCAAGATCCAGAACCCGAACGGCGGTCGCTTGTTTAAGGACTAGTCTCTGATCTCTTCATTAAGCGGTATTGCCATTAAAGAAAGAAATGGTGGTATCGATGCTCAATTCTTGCGATGCCGAGCCAGCTCCGTTTCGCGGGCCGGATCATAGTCTGGATTCTGTTCGGGCATGCGTGCGTTTAAGTCTTTTCTCCATCGACTCAGCGATGTCTGCAAAGCTTTGATCCGCTGCGGCTGTTCGGTTGCCAAATTGTGCTGTTCCGACAAGTCGTTGCGAAGATTGTACAGTTCGACTTCATCGCCTTCGAAGAATTCGATCAGTTTCCAATCCCCCTGACGGATCGCGCTCGCCGGAGTGCTATGATGATAATGAGGCAAGTGCCAGTAGAGTGCTTCGCGATCGAGCGATGTCCTGGGATCATGTAGCAGGTTCGTCAGACTAACACCGTCACATGGCTGGCTGTCCGGCATGTTCGCACAGGCAAGTTCCACAATTGTTGGGTACAGATCGATGGTGATTGCTGGGGTCTCGCAAACCGTGGACGCTGGGACGCGTTCGGGCCAGCGTGCGATGGCGGGAACACGAATGCCGCCTTCGTAGAGCGTTCCCTTTTCGCTGCGAAGCGGTTTGTTGGACGTCACCACGTTCCCGTTTTGTTCCGTCTCCAGGCCGCCGTTGTCGGAGACAAACAAGATGAGCGTGTTCTCGCCCAATCCGGCCTCATCGAGGGCAGTCACGATTCGTCCGACACTTTGATCCAGTTCTTCGAGTAGCCCTGCATAAACGGGCAGACTCGGGTAACCCGGCATGGGTTGTTTGGCTTGGTATTTAACCAGCAAGTTGGGAGTCGTAGAAAGCGGAATGTGAACTGCGAAATGCGAAACCTGAAGCAGGAACGGGCGGTGCTGGTTGGTCTTGATAAATTCAATCGCGCGATCGCTCAGAAACTCAGCCGTCCGCCACACCTGTTGTTCACCTGTCATCTGCGGTGCCAGTGTGTTCCCCTGACCTTCAAAGACTGACTGCCAGCCTTGATCGTGGGGTTGATAGCCGTTGCCTCCAAGATGCCACTTGCCGAAGTATCCGGTCGCATAGCCTTCGGCCTGTAGTCGCTCGGCAAACGTTTCCACTTCCAAGGGCATTTGCAAAGGCACGACCGGATCGATGAGCCTAGCGAACGGTCTGCGATGCCCAGGAATGTGTTGAGTGATTCCGAACCGTGCTTGGTCCTGTCCCGACTGCAGATTGACTCGCGTGGGCGAACAAACCGGCCCTGCGTAGAACTGCGTAAACCGCAGCCCTTGCCGTGCCAACTGATCGATGTGCGGCGTCTCGTTGAATGTATTACCGTAACAAGCCAGATCAGCCCAACCAAGATCATCGGCGAGGATCAACACGATGTTCGGTCGCCCCGCCCGCTCTTCCGCGCAGACGGATGAAGTACCAAGCATGCAACCGATTAGCATCAGCAGCAGAGCGGTCATTGTGTTTGAATATTTCATCGTAAAATTCCTTGGAGTTTCAAATCAAGCACGTGTCACGCTTAAACTGTCGCCAAAAGCTAAATCATAGCGATAGGAATTACGTACCAATGAACAAGGACGCTGGTATCCACTACGATTCCCACGCGACATCGTCCTGACTGAAGCCGCTACGACTTTTCTCAACATCTTTAACGATCGAGATCGCTCGTCACCAAGCGATGGGAGGTTTGCCAAAAATGCAGGCAAATCCTTGACCGCAACTGGCCTATTTGTTTTGTGCCAGCGAATCTGAAGTTGTTTGCTGACCAAGTGATACAGTGATACTAAGGTCCGAAGGAGGACTTTGCGATGACACGATCACAACGGACTATCACCGTCATCGAAATGACCGCAGTAGTCAAACACTAAGCACCTCATGGTAAATCATCCTGTGTATCCCGTTCAACAAGGCTCCCCTCCCCCCTTCCTCGTTGTACTACACAAGTCAAGCGGATGAAATTCTTTTTGCTCCGGGCCCGAAAACATTCCACGCATTGGACAGGTGGTAACAACGTTGCAGTCCTACCCAAAGCACTTGGGTACCAGGCTCGTTTTTTGGCCGATCCATGAAACCACTCAAGCGTGCGATAGCGCGAATCATTTTGTTCAAAGTTCGACATTTAGTTTCAAGGATTTTCAATTCCAAGTGTTGCATAGACACTCTTCCATTCGCTCGGTTCAAAGATCACTTCACACTCAATATCGGGACACTCACGTCCCATATGATGAACTACGCACGGCGATCGACTCGCTACGCGTGATCAAAACGCTCAATCGTAGTGAAGATTGCAGTGCCGATCCCGCTGACAGCATCGCCAGTTTCATCAACGTCACTGGCGACGGGCAAGGCAATCCGTGTTAGGCACTCAGCAAGGACGCGAGAGAACGTCGCATAATCGTTAAATCCACCCATCTCCCGTCCAGAATGATGGTTCACCCCTTAAAGAATGCTCCGTCCCTCGGTGTCCCGTCCCTCGGTTTCCCGCATCGTGCAACACCTCGACGTCCGGTAGCGGCTCGGGTTCGGGTAGCGGCACCACCACGCCAACTCCCGGCGATGGCATCGTCCGCTGGGCCGACGGTGGCCGTTCCTTCGGCTTTGGCGAGAGCGAAGGCAGTGGCAGCGGAGACGGCAATGCGATCGCCTTACCAAACTACCTGCCACCGGACGTGAGGATGGGCAACCAACTGGGCCTGGACGTAGTCTGCATGATCCCCGTCGTCGGCGAAGTCGCCGACCTTGCCAACGGCGTCATCTCACTGGGCCGAGGCATCTACGTCGACGCCGCTTGTCCTTCGCGGCCATGGTGCCCCTCGCAGGTTCGACAGCCACGGTGGCCAAGTGGGGCAAGAAGATTGTTGACAAAGCTGACGATGTACTGGCTGGTACCAAATGGGTGAAGTGCAAAGTCACGGGAACGGGCTGTTTCGTCGCCGGTACAAAAGTCTGGGTCGAAGCAAATACCGAGCAACCCACAACTCCCCTCGCACCGTTTTCAGGGAACACCAATCCATCTTCAACTCCCCTCGCCCCGTTTTCGGGGAGAGGGGTTGGGGGCTTAGGTTTACCCACATTTTCGTAGGCTGTTCGGCTTGAGTGTTAAGGCCGTGAGTTCGTGGAACAAAGTTTTTCGGTGGTAAGCAAGGAAAGATTTTGCATGGATGTTGGTAAGCTCGCGAAGTTTAGGCTGCCAATTCTAGCCCAATTCGATGGTGGGAAACTTTGCGGGCATTTGCTTTTTGTTCGCTTGGGCGCATTGATCGTGGTGCGTTACTTCGGATACCT
>JBGSMN010000278.1:0-10609 GCA_041740155.1 Rhodopirellula sp. | reverse complement strand
TTCGGCGGGGAGTTTGACAGGATGTTGGTCAAAGATGATTTCTTCGTTGCCGCTGAGCAATCTGGCTTCAGTTATGATACTGGATCAAAACGTCTCGTATTCCAACTTTGTCGACCCCACACGTACCCGATGTTGACTCACCGAATTTTGCTCGTCGTGGTCTCCGTTCTCACATTCACGTTTAGCTCTGCGGCTGTATCTTCATTCGGAAAACCGAACATCATCTATATCTATATCCTTGCCGATGATCAGGATAACTCTTGGAGGTTGATCTTCCCCAAAATTTGACAAATGCAGCTTTTTCGCTTGATTTGAGGATAACGACCTCGGCATACTTCGAAATCACCTTGGCATCATAAAATCCCAGCCTAGTAAATTCGAGCTTGCGTGAGCCCAGCGCGGTCCGAAAGTCTTGACGACTTCCGCTACATTTTTCGGCGAAGCCGCCTTCAGTTATTTCGCCCAATGCGGTACGACCACTGTACCGTGCGGACTTGGACCCGACAGACTGGTTGAATACTTGATTTGGATTCAATCATTGCCGAAACCAATGGTTCAATTCGCCAATCGTGTTGCTCGCTCGGTTGGTAAGTGCTGCCCAACCATGCCGATTTCGCGTCCTCGGCAGTGAGCGGTCGTGACAAGCGGGCGGCCCAGTCGAATCGAATCACAGGTTGGCCAGCTTCGTCGTCTTCGATTTGCACACTGACGCTGTAGTGTGTCGTGCCGCTGCAACCGACACCCAGCACTGTCGGTCGTCGGTCGATGGTTTCTGTCGATAGTTGCGAGATCGCGGGCGAGAGTGGCCAATCTTCGTTGGGAGTGCCTTCGATGCTGGGCAAGAGATTGCCTTCGAAAGACTTTACGACGTGTGCGTACCGGTCCGCTTGCCAAGTAAACTCGATAACGAGTTGTTCATCGGAGGTGCTCAGCCGATGCGATGGCGGTGTAGAGGGAACCGGTGTGACGGTATCAAGTTGAGGAATCACGAAAAGCTCGCAGATGGATTTTGAAATAACGTGCCACGAGCAAACCGTTCGACGAGTTGCAGACCCGCCGTCTGACTCTTTTCCGGGTGAAACTGGGTAGCCAACAAGTTGCCACGACGGATCGCGGCGCAGAATGGACCGCCGTAATCACACGTCAATGCCACGACGTTAGGGTCGGTTGGCCGGACATAGTAAGAGTGAACGAAGTAAAAATAGGTTTGCGGTGCGATGTTGAGGTCGGCTCCCGCTGGTCCCACGTCGACGGTGTTCCAACCCATGTGCGGCACCTTGTACGACAATGGCAAATTGAACTTGACGACATCGCCCGCGATCACGCCGAGTCCTTCGTAGGTGCCATTTTCAAACCCTTGCTCAAACAGCAATTGCAACCCCAGACAAATCCCCAGGAAAGGACGATCGGCAGCCAAGTAGTCTTTGATCGGTGAGGCCAGATCCCGGTTGCGAATTTCAGCGATCGCGTCACCGAAGCCGCCTACGCCTGGTAGAATCAATTGCTGGGCAGAGGCGATCGTGGCAGGGTCGCTGCTGATCGTGGCTTCAACGCCAGCCCGCTCGACGGCTTTCTGGACGCTCCGCAGGTTTCCCATCTGGTAGTCGACAATGGTGATCATGAGTTCGTTTCAAACCTAATGTAGCGATAAACTTCAAAAGTATTGGGGTGGCTAGCTGGTCGCGTTGAAGGCCCGACAGGCGTCAAGCACGCGATCAAAGGGGACATCTTCGCAGACACCATAACCCGAATCACGCGAAAGTCGAAACCGTCGGAAAAATGGTGTGCTCAGTCCGCACAGGAATTTGGCTTGATCAAGCGGTTCTGAAAAGAGGTCGCCGTGTTGATCCTTGGCTTTTTTCAATGCTCCCAGGGCCGAACTGCCGATCGAGTCGCCCGGGTACCAAGTGGTCTGAAACGGGCCGTCGCCCAAGCAAACGCTGCACCGTCCGCAATCGCGGCTGCGGCGATGCCCGAAATGTGACGCCAAACTAATCGCCAAACATTTGTCGCATTGCAAAAACAGCATCATCTGCTGGATGCGAGCTAAGTGTTGTTCATACTGATCTTGCGAGTGACGCTGGATCGAGTCGATGACGGATTTCGGACGTGTGATTCGTTTCACCCATTCGTAACCGTGCATGGAATCGGCGGCCTCCACGTTCCATAGTCCGGCGATCCCGGTTTGTTCGATCGCGACCAGCAAATCTTGTCGAGCGATCGTGTACTGTTCCGCCGCCATGATCAAGTTCACACGAAATCCACGCTTCCCCTTGGCAAGTGATGCCAAGATCGCTTGCACAGCCGCGCGTTGTTGCCCATCACATTTTTCAACGATGACCTCATGCGCGTAGCGGGGTGTGATGCGGTAGGTGTCGTACCGCATCGGCAGGCAGCGCACATATCCAAGTGCCTGTAACCGAATCAAAGTCGTTTCCACTGCGGGCGTCGACAGATTGACTTCCCAACCGAGTTTGCCGAGTGCGAGGTAAAAGCGATCGGGTTGTCCTATCAATCGTGCGAATAAACTCCGCAGCGACGTTTCACTGGGCAAGTCCGTAGCGGCGAGATTTCCCAGCGCGACTTGATCGCCAGGCACGAGCAACGTTTCACAGTGACATGTTTTTCCATCGCGTCCGCCCCGCCCTACCTCTTGGCTATAGGCTTCCAAAGATTGAGACGGGTTGTAATGAATCACACGGCGAATGTTCGCTTTATCAACGCCCATTCCAAAGGCGATCGTGCCGATCAAAATCGCATTATCGGATTGCACAAACTCACGTTGAGTGTCTTCACGCTCTGCATTGGATAATCCGGCGTGATACACCAACGGTTGCAAGCCACGATCACGGAGCGTGCCAGCGAGTTGATCGGCGGTGCTGCGGCGGGTGACGTAGATCAACGAGGCACCGCGAAGGCGACGTCCTTTGCTCGATATCAATCGTTCGACGAGAATTGAGTCTCGCTGGTCCGTTTGCACGGGCGTGCAGAGCAAGTGCAAGTTGGCGCGGTGGGTTGATAACCGGATCGTGCATTTAGAATTGATCGCGAACGATTTCCGAATATCGCGGATGACAAGTGGTGTGGCGGTCGCGGTCAGCGCGAGTGTTTGTTGGATGCAGTAGCGTTCAACGAGTTCGGGAATTCGCAGGTAATCAGGCCGGAAATGGTGTCCCCATTGACTCATGCAGTGGGCTTCATCGGTCGCTAGCAATGAGATGGGCAAATTGCTGAGTTGGGCGGCAAACCGTTCATTGAAAAAACGTTCCGGCGCGAGATACAGTAGCTTTGCACGTCCGCTTTGAAGTGCTTGCCAGGCAGCTTGAAAATCTTCCGCAGACGTGGACTGGTCAATGCGAAGTGCGGCGATGCCGCGACGCGTCAACGACTCGCACTGGTCTTTCATCAGCGAGACCAGAGGCGAGACGACGAGCGTCAAGCCCGGCAGGATTTGGCTGGGTAATTGATAGCAGAGGCTTTTACCGTGCCCGGTCGGTAACACCGCCAGCACGTTTTCTCCACGAAACACAGCGTCAATGACTCTCTGTTGCGCGGGCAGCAGCCGCGAGTGTCCGAAGCGATCGGCCAGTATTTCGTGGGCGGCCTGCCAGCGGAGGCGGATTTCCTCGTCGGGATTGTGTTCCGGTTGGGGCGGCTGATTGTTCACGCGGACATGATAGCAAAACGTCGCCCCTCGTCATAAGCAGTTTCGGTCGTCATGATAGGCGGGTCTGCCCAATGGACGAGCCGTTCGCGGTTTGTTCTTCACTCTCCACTCCCTTTTTTCCCCTTGCCCATGGCTGCGACCTACAAAGATGCCGGCGTCGACCTCGACGTGTATGCCGAATCAATGAGCCGATTGCCGCGATTGATGCACCGCACGTTCAGCCCCCGGGTGCTGCCCAGTGACGGTGGTTTTGCTGGACTGTTTCGGTTGGATTTCGACGGCAAATTGTTCGCTCGAAATTACGAAGAACCCGTCCTCGTCAGCGGCACCGATGGCGTCGGCACGAAACTGGTCATTGCGCAATCGCTCAATCGTCATGAAACCGTTGGCATCGACTTGGTCGCCATGTGCGTCAACGATTTAATTTGCACGGGAGCCGAACCACTGTTCTTCCTGGACTATGTGGCGATGGGGCGTGACGATCCCGCTAGGCTAGAACAAATCGTCTCGGGAATCAGCGACGGCTGCATCGCGGGTGACCTTTCCTTGCTCGGTGGCGAGACGGCGATCATGCCGGACATGTATGGTAAGGACGACTACGACTTGGCTGGCTTTGCCGTCGGTGTGGTCGAACGAAAACGATTGGTCGACGGGCATTTGATCACGCCTGGCGACGTGGTGCTCGGGTTGACCGCATCGGGGTTGCACAGCAATGGGTTTTCATTGGTGCGAAAAGTCATCGCGGATTGTGGAGCTGGCTGGGACGATTGTCCCGCCGAATTTGGTGGTGAATCGCTGGGCGACGTATGTTTGCGACCGACGCGGATTTACACCTCGGCGATTCGTACGATCCAGTCGCATTATCGTGTCAAGCAAGTTTTGCACGGGATCGCGCACATCACGGGCGGTGGCATCGAAGAAAACCTTGATCGAATTTTGCCCAAAAACGTCGATGCGGTGATCGACGCGAACTCCTGGACTCCCAATCCAATTTTCACTTGGGTGCAGCAGCAAGGCTCCGTCGAGACTGCCGAAATGCGCCGAGTGTTTAACATGGGGATCGGGTTGGCACTGGTTGTCAATGAATTTTACGCCGCCAGCATTACCGCTCAAATGCAATCACTGAACATCGACTGCTACCGCATTGGGACGATCACGAACGGTACCGGCCGAGTGAGTTACGTCGAGTAAACCTTCCGCATCCTCTTTCCGAAATCACATCATGATTCAAATCCTAGCTGCCGACTTTTTGAAAATTTCATTGTTCGCTCACGAGGGACATGGGCACTCGGTTGCTGGCGACGGCAACACGTTGTGGCATTACGTTAGCGAACCACAACACGCCTGGGTTTTTGCAGCGCTGGTGGTTGTCGTGATCGTAGCTGTTCTGCTGAGAAAAAGTTCTCACGGTGCCGTCGAGTCGGACCAGTCCGTTTAAGCTAACGAGTCACCGCACTCCAAAACGTTGGAGTGCTCCGACTCGTCGGAGTTTTTTTCCTCTAACAATTACCGCGACCTTGCTGGTTGCGGGGTCTCTCGGGCCTTTTTGATTTTCTCGCAGGTTTATACAGCGGGAGCGTCGATACTTGGGTTAAGCGGTGTCGGATACACCGCATGGAATTTCGCGGTAATCGGCGTCGAGTAACGACACGGCACCGCACTCAGGCCAGGGAAACGGCCTCTTTTCCGTTCCCTCGGTGTTGCCACGCGTTATTTATCCGCGCGAGTTGGTGACCCACTCTCTGCTAGCCTGAGGTCGTCTCCCATGAATGTTGATGCAATTCACACCGCGTTTGGACTCACTTTCACTTTTATTTGGTTGATCGTCGGCCAAATCATCGTGGACGGGCGTTGAGCGGCCCATTTGTCTCGCGTTTGCCTCCTCGTGTAGAATGCTCTGAACGATTCTTTCGATTCAGGAGTAGAACGGAGGAATTATGCCCCTCACGCTGGAGACATTACGATGCCCATTTCTTTGAAAAACCTGTTCGTCACGAAAACGCTCTGGATTTCCAGTCTCAGTTTGACCCTCGTGACAGCCGGTTTGCTGGCCGTCGCGAGCACCTCGGTGGTCAACGCGGACGATGAAGCCGCCACGTTAGACACAACGTCAACCGAGACCACTACACAGGCGACCTCCACTGCTGAGGCGACAACTGACTCTGATGCCGAAGTATCGAGCGCGCAGGCGGTGATCTACGGTCGATACAATCCGCTCAATCAATTTGAACGCTACGTACTCTTGCAAAAAGGCACGGAGCGACCCAGTGCCGGTGGCTACACAGCCAACAAAAAAGCGGGCACCTACATTTGCCGTCAGTGCAATGCAAGGCTTTACCTTAGCGACGATAAGTTCGAGAGCCACTGCGGTTGGCCCAGTTTCGATGATGAAATCAAAGATGCCGTCGCTCGCCAAACCGACGCCGATGGTGTACGGGTTGAGATTCTCTGCAAAAACTGCGGTGGGCATCTCGGACACGTGTTCTCCGGCGAACAGATGACAGAAAAAAATACTCGACACTGCGTTAATTCCATCTCGATGAAGTTCATCCCCAAAGGCAAAAAGATCCCACCGATGATCAAGCCCTTGGAAGAGCAAGCAGCCGATCAGAAGAAGGCTACGGTCGAGGAGTCGAAGTAGGCCAAGCCACTCGAGAGTTGAGGGAGTTGCTACAATCGCGATCCCAGACTCCACGCCTCAATCTACGTCACTCAACGAGACCGCTGCCATGTTCAGTCGATACAGTCGCCTTTTACCATCTCATTTTCGGTGGGCGATCGCCGGTTTCTTATGGATGATGTCGGTTTCGTCGAGTTTTGCTCAGGTGCCGCAGGACCGTGTGGTCGACGGGGCGTTGGCTTCTGTTCGCAGCATTGGTGCCGAAGGACGTGGATTTGCTGAAGCCCAGGCCGCTGCCAAGACGTTGCGACAGCTTCCGCCGACTGAAGTGTTTCGCGTGCTTGAAGCGATGCGTGATGCCGATCCGGTTGCTCAGAATTGGCTGCGGGGTATCGCGTCGGACATTGCCCGCCATGCGAACGGCCCCGATTCGGACGCGTTGACTGGCTACATCAACAATCGCGAAAACAGCCCCGAGGGTCGCAGCGTGGCGATGTCCATGCTCGAGAGTATCGATTCGGAGTCGTACGAAAAACTGCTCACGCAAAGTTTAGATGATCCCAGTCTGTTGATCCGTGAAATGGCCGTTGCCAAACAACTCGCGACTGTGGAAGCGAGCAGCAATGAGAACCCAGAGCAAACCAAGGAGCTGTTGCGGCAGACCTTGCAAGCGGCTCGGCATCCAACCCAGCTCGCCACTGTGTTGAAAAAACTCAACGACCTCGGTGAATCAATAACGACGTCCCAAGCCTTCGCCATGATCGAAAACTGGCAGACGATCGGCCCGTTCGATAACGTCGACGGCGTTGGTTTTGATGCCGCGTATGCACCCGAGTCACACTTCATCGCCACGAGTTCAATCGATGCCGACGCGAGCTATGAGGGCAAACACGCATCCGTGCAGTGGCAAACGGTAAAAGCCGTGGGTACCGAGGGTAAAGTCGATTTGGCCGCGGCGTATGACAAAGAAAAAGGTGCTGTCGCGTACGCGTACGCCGAATTCGAAGTCGCCGAGGCCATGGACGCCCAAGCCAGACTGGGTTGCATCTGTGCCAACAAAGTTTGGCTCAACGGAAAACTGTTAACGGCCAACGAAGTCTACCACGCGGGGTCCATGATTGATCAATACACCTCTGACTGTCGATTGGCTGCTGGGACCAATCGGATTCTCTTGAAAATTTGCCAGAACGAACAAACGCAAAGCTGGGCTCAAGATTGGGAATTTCAATTTCGTTTGACCGACCCGACTGGCAAAGGTCTAACCTCCACAACAACCGCGCAAAGCAAATGAACATGCGATTTCAAACTCAACGATTTTCAAACCAAATCGTCTCGTTCGGATGCTTCGCGATCGGCGTTCTCGTGACATGTCTACCGAGCGTGTTGCCAGCCGAATCGAATTGGCTGGGGTTCCGAGGTGACGGGACGGGTGTGGCTGAGGCCGGACCGCAGCGTTTGGAACTGGGCGATCAGGGCAATCGGAAATGGGATGTGCCGATGCCGGGTCGCAGTGTGGCCGGGCCGATCGTGATCGGCGATCTTGTCGTCACGACCAGTTCAGCTGGACCAAGCGAAGAGAACTTATTCGTAACGGGTGTCGACATTCACTCGGGTGCAACGCGTTGGCAACAGCAATTCCGAGCCACCGGTCGTCCTTTCTTTCACCCCACCGGTGCGGGCGCGGCACCGTCGCCAGTGAGTGATGGACAACGGATTGTGGCTCTGTATAGCAGCAACGATTTGGTTTGCTTGTCGAGCACAGGGGAGTTGTTGTGGGCACGTGGGTTAGGACGTGACTATAACAAGGCTGGCAACGACGTGGGGATGGCATCCTCGCCGGTGATCGCGGGTGATGTGGTCGTCGTGTTGGTGGAAAATCAGGGTGATTCCTTTGCTGCTGGAATTGATTTGAAAACGGGCGTGAATCGTTGGCGAATCAAACGCCCGCCACTGGCGAATTGGTCGTCTCCGGCAGTCATCAACGATGCCGATGGCAAGCATGTCGTCGTCTTTCATTCCAGCAATGAAGTCGTGGCCGTGGACGCGGCAACGGGCGAATCAAGCTGGTCGCTCGGAGAAGGTCGGGGAACAATCTCGTCGCCAACCGTGTTCGGCAACATGCTTTTACTGCCCGGCGAAGATTTGTTGGCGATGGAAACGTCTGCCGCTGGCGAAACACCCACGGAGCTGTGGCGTGAAGACCGACTGTCACCCAAGAACGCGTCCGTGGTCGTTGATGGCAAGCACATTTTCGTGCTCAAGGGATCGGTGCTGTTGAAAGCGGACTTGCAGACCGGCGACGTGGTTTGGCAAGAACGATTATCGGGACTTGGTGGCACTTGGGCGACACCTGTGGTTGCCGGGGCGAACATCTATGTGTTCGATCAATCCGGTGTCGGCCTCGTCATCCACGATGATGGCGAGTCCGCTAGCGTAGCATCGCAAATCGAGTTGGAAGAGGGCGTGTTGGGCACACCCGCTCTGGCCAGTGGCAAACTGATTGTTCGCAGCAAAACGCGTTTACATTGTTTTGAGTGAGCGGCATCTGCCGACGCGACGATTCGACGCAGCGAAAAAGGGGGCCTCAAGGCTGGTTTCGTTTGCACCGAATTGCCGACGACGATTAGACTCGATAGATACCGACTGGTGACACGCCAATTTAAGCTGTTCGAGGTCTTTCGATCGAGCGTGACGCCAGGCCTCAGGCGGAGAAGCAATGATGAGCGACCGCAATCCAAGCGTTCCACTGCCCGACGATTGCCGGATATCCGAACTGAAGGGACATTCGGAAAGCAAGCATCCAGCATCGATTTGTTACCGGATGAATCCCGATAAAGTACTGCTCAGCGGAGCTGAGACATGTATCGACAGTGGGCGGTGCAAGTGGCCTTTGGCAAACGGAAATAGCCAGCGTTTCGATAGTCAGCACGAGCCAGCCAATGGACACACTGCGTCTGAAAACTTGATTCCCCCGTGTTTGCTTAGCCGGCAACAACACAGCGTGATTGATATCGGTGGCGCTCACCGAGTGGCACTGATGATTACGCCCGTGGCGCGTGGAACCGCGATTGATCAGGCTTGGGAAGCGATCTCGACGATCCGCGTGATCCTCAATCAACAGCCGGTACCGATGAAGCTCGTCCAGCAGACCGTGTTTGTTCGTAGTGCCGAGGATATCCCGGCGATTCGCCGCTTATACGAAGCCTATTTCGGCAATGAAACACCAGGAACTAACTACATCGTTCAACCGCCCTGCGGTGGCCAAGCGATTGCTGTTGAAGCGTGGGCGATCGGCGGAGAGAACGTGAATATCATCTTCCAAGGTGCGGATGTCGTGTCGGTGGATTATGACAATCTGCGATGGATTTATTTATCGGGGATCACGCCGATGAATCCGTTGAGCACTGCCTATCAGCAAGCCGAGTACTGCTTTGCCGAACTCTCCCGCAGGCTGCATCGTGTCGGCGTTGGTTTTACGAATGTGCCGCGAGTGTGGTTGTATCAAGGTGGCATTACCCATTTGGAGAATGGGATCGAACGCTATCGCGAACTCAATCGCGCACGGACAGATTATTTCGATTCGCTCACTGACATCGACAGGATGAAATGCCAACGCGGCCACGTGATCTATCCTGCGAGTACCGGCATCGGCACCGGTGGCGAAAATCTCGTGCTCAGTGCGATGGCACTGAAAACCGATCGCAACGATGTGCGGCTCGTGGCGCTCGAGAATCCTGGGCAAGTCTCCGCGTTTGATTACGAATGCCAGTACTCTCTGAAAAGTCCGAAGTTTTCGCGCGCGATGGCGGTCATTACTGGTAACTATATCACGACTTGGATTTCAGGCACGGCGAGTATTCTCCATGCCGAGAGCCTCCACCTCGGTGACATCGAGAAACAAACGCGGCAAACGATCGATAATATTGAGTGTCTGATCAGCGACGACAATTTGTCGCGGCATGGGTTCAAGGGATGCGGTTCTTCGTTACAGGAATTAGCGAAGTTGCGTGTTTACATTAAACGCGCCGAAGACTACGAGGCATGCCGCGCGATCTGTGAAAGTCGTTTTGGTGATCTGCCGACCGTCTATGCCTTGGCTGATGTATGCCGCCCCGAATTACTCGTTGAGATAGAAGGAGTGGCGTTTACCAAAGTTCAATCTGACGTCGTGACCCCATGACTCACAACCGATCACAGCAAATTCATCAGCGACATCGTCGAAACCAGGCGTTGGTGCGATTCGCGTTGATCGTGATCACGCCACCGTTATTCATCAGCGGTTTGTTTTGGGCGATGTCTCGGATGGCAGTGCAGTCGTCATC
>JBGSMN010000220.1:0-3324 GCA_041740155.1 Rhodopirellula sp. | reverse complement strand
CAAAAATTGGGTCAAAAGAAAATGGAAAAATATTTTAAGCGGTAGTTGGGGGAACTGGCTCGGGAGTTGAGTCTTACTCGACTGTCACCCATTGAAGCGCACCAGTGCCAATGCCAGCGCCCATCAACCCTCAAGAGCGCGGAGCGCGGATCTAAAAATCTGTTCCGACGGCTTTTCGAGATCCAATAGAATATGGGGGAGTGAAATCCTGGCTCCGATGCAGTCGTGTTTTTTGAAGGCTTCCCAGCCATGAGGGGTGAGCTTGGGCCGGTCTCGCTTGAGTCCTCTTTTTCGCAGGCGTTTTTTTAACTCCCTTTCACTCAAAGTGCATTCCAATACGATCAATCTTGTCCGCGTTTTTTTTACCAAGGCCCTGATCTTGGTTTTCCAAGCTGGCGACTGAATCAAGATATGAGTCCAAGGCAGATCGATCATCACACTCAGGCCATTTCTCAGATTTCTGGCCGCGAGATTGAGCAGAGCCTGTAGCACTTTCGGCTCAACTTCTTGAGTATAACGTCCGCCTCGATCGCCGGCACTTCGTCCGGTGGCGGCGGCGGTGTAATGCCGAGAATGTTTTCCAATACCCAAACACCACGCGTCACGGGTGAAGTGTCCACGCCATTGGCACTGACCGTCAGCACTCCCGCCATTGCCAGCACGCCACCACGTTGATCTTGGTTTGACAAGGTCACACGCTGAAAACCATCCGCTAAGCGAAGCGTTTCTTGCTCAGGAAGTCCGTAGAGCTTGGCAAGACTTTTGTCGACAAAGGTGTAGTCGGCGTCCAAGAAGTCGCTCACTGGTCCATTAGTATCAAGCAGATGCCTGAAAAAATGCCGGGCTTCTTGCTTCATTGATTCGGGTAAGTTTTCCGCATAGTAAGATGCCGCTTCGTTGCGTGCGGGTGGCAAGTTGCCGATGTCTCGCAGGTTCAGCCAGCTATCAACAAAGCCGATGACAAATTGTTCGGAACGTTCATCGTCGATCAAACGCAGAATCTGTTGATTCCAACGCTCATCGTCGGCCAAGTCGCCGGACTCAGCCACTGCAAGCAGTTCGTCATCAGGCGGTGCGGCCCAGAGTGCAAAGGATAGTCGCGAAGCCAGGTCGTAGGGATGGAGTCGTTGTTCTTCCTCGGCAGTGATTTCGCTGAAATAAATAAACGACGGCGAACAAAGAATCATCTTGAGCGAGTCCAGTGCGGCTCGACGCGGCGTCACATCGTCGCTCAGTCGTCGCTCGTAAATCGTCTTGATTCGCAAGCGATCGGTTTCATCGAGACCGCGCCGATAGGCACGTCTGGCGAACGCATACAATTGTTCAAGAGCATGTTCAGGTTGAAAACCGTCGTTGCCGAAGACGGCAATCTCTTCTTTGCCACCGCCGGGTTCTTCAATCGGACCCTGCACTTTGATTTCGCCGATTTTGATATGCGGCAATGCACCCTCCAAGAGCAATCGAGTACGACTGACTCCATTGTCCGGGTTCTTAAAATCGTCTTTGTACTTTTCGTTGACCTTGATTACCGATTCACGTGATTCGTAAGGTCCGTTGGGAAAGATGAATCGAGGCGTTTGTCCGGCTTCCAACCAAACACGGAACTTCAACCACTCGGGCGCTTCGTCGGGGACCACGGCGCTTCCCAGAATAGGTTCGATCGCTTGCGGGTAATGGATGTGGCCCTTCCTGACGTCTCCAGGAACCACCGCGATTTGGAAAGGTTCTGAAAAGTCGATACTAAAAATCTTGGGGTCGTAATGCGTGTCTCGGTGCATCGCCTGGGCGTGTACTTCGATGTCATACAATCCCGATACGGGAACACCGTCAAGGAAATCTTCGATGTGTCCGTAGCCGCCTTGTCGAGTTTCTGTATTGGGCTGCTCGTACAGACACAAGAATTGGTATTTGAACGCGTCATTGTGGGGTCCGGCCAGTTCCTCGTACTGTTTGAAGTTGTCCGTGAAGTGCCACGACTTGGGCTCAGTCGCGGATTTGCCGAGACGAGTTTCGATAAGCCGCGAAGCTGATTGGAAATAGTGGTCCAACAGAAATCCCGACGTCACCAACGACTCACCGATATTGTCCATGTGGTGGCTGGTCGTGTCTTTAGGGAAATCCGCCGTCAGCCCAAGCGTGTCGACTCGGCGACCAAAGAGTGTGGCGAGCGTGTTTTCGTATTCGCGGTTGGAAAGCCGTCGCATGACGGTGCGTCCGCCTGAACTGGTGAACTGATCGCGAGCTGCTTCGATGCCCGCTCGCAGTGCACCTACTAACTCCAGACGTTCGTCGCTCGAAGGCTGCTCAGAATCCTCGGGCGGCATCACCATCAACGTGACTTGGTCGACGATTTCGTCAGCAGCGATCAACTGCAATTCCGATTCGATGGGCAGTCCAAAGGAATCGAAATCTCGCTCGCCTTGGGCTGACGATCCGCTATGGCAATCGTTGCAGTACTTGCCAAGGAATTTCGCGACCACCGATTGCCGCTGAAGATTCGCATCTTCTGCAAACGCAAAAGAATTTAGCGATACCAGCACCGCGATTGTCTTGAGTGAACGCATTGGCTTACGCGAACGTGCCGGTGCTGGTGCCGAATGCATCCTGATGCACTCCCATTCGCTGGGCAATGTCGAGAAGCAAGTTGCAAAGCGGGACCTTATTGACGCCCTCGGATGCGACTTTCTTAAACTCGCCGTTGCCGTAACCTCCACCCGCCAAAATGATCGGCAAGTCAGAGTTCGTGTGAGAATTGCCATCACCGATGCCGCTGCCAAAAAGCACACTAGTCGAATCGAGTAACGTCTGATCGCCGTCTTGGATACCAGCGAGTCGCGTTAAGAACTTTCCAAACTGCTCGATTTGGTAGGTCTCCAGCTTGATGAGATTCGCGATCGTTTCGCTGTCGTTGCCGTGATGCGACATGCTGAGATACGAATTGTCGATTCCTAAATGCTGAGGCAGAAAGCTCCCACCAATTTCTAAGGTTGCCACTCGCGTTGAGTCGGTCTGAAGCGCCAGCGCGATCAGTTCGTAGAGCATTGGAAGATCGTCCACCGTGTTCTTGTCCGCTGGCTTTTCAAAAGGTGGTTCAGGCTTGGGTTGGTCGGCCCAACGCCGCCGCAATTCCAGGCGTTTTTCGACGTCGCGAATCGAACTGAAGTACTCGTCCAGTTTCGCTTTGTCTTCCTGGTTGACTCGCTTGGAAAGATCGCCTGCTTCTTCACGAATAGAATCCAGAATCGAGGCCTGCAACGACGACTCTTTCACTTGCCTGCCAAGACGCTCCTTCGATTCCGTCACGAAAAGGCGCTCAAACAATTG
>JBGSMN010000212.1:0-29806 GCA_041740155.1 Rhodopirellula sp. | reverse complement strand
ACGGTCGGCAAACCAGCTAGCAGAAGAATCACGATCATGTTTTTGAAGTTCATCGTCCCGCCAATTGGAAAGGGTCAGGTAGGCTTCGCCGGGGTCAGCCACGGGATTCAGGATTCAGTTAGCTTCCGTCGGAAGCCGACTACTTTAAGCCATTATATTTTATATTAATGGGCTTCGGTCGGAGCCACCAACCCGACTTTGTACTTATCTTTTCGGTACACCGCTGGCAGACTTCGGTGATACTGCGTTCCAAGCTCCGGTCGATGAAACCGGAGTAAGTTTGCGGGAGCTATCAGCACCGAATCCCCTCTCGGTAGTAAAGTCAAATCACCATCCTAGTGCTATGTCCCCATGAAATAAACCATCGCGGATCGACAGTTTTTCTGGCATTCCATTTGCTCCCTCACGCGTGCCGCTTTGAGGGACTCATCCGTCCTTCGGCATCCTCACCTCCCAGGTTATCACTCTGAAAGGCCAAAGAATGTCAACGTATCCCAAAGCATTGTTTCTGCTGTTACTGTTTTTCATCTCACCGATCTTCGCAGTCGCTCACAGTGGTGAACAAACGGCTGACGAGAAACCACAGCAGTCGTCGGCAACTAACGCACCGAGCAAGACTTATGCGTCCGAGGAATCTCGCGGTAACGGTGGCGAGACCCAACAGATCGCTACCGGGGATCAACCTGCGTTAACCACCCAGCAAGGGATACCTGTTTCAGATAACCAGAACTCTCTGAAAATCGGTGATCGCGGGCCTACGTTGTTAGAAGATTTCCAATTGCGTGAGAAGTTGTTTCATTTCGATCATGAACGAATTCCTGAGCGAGTTGTTCATGCCCGTGGATTCGGCGTTCACGGATACTATGAAAATTATGAATCACTGTCTGATATCACTTCAGCCGACTTGTTCCAACGGGCTGGGGAAAAGACACCTGCGTTCGTGCGTTTCTCCACCGTCGCGGGCAGCAAAGGATCGCCCGACCTAGCGCGCGATGTTCGCGGGTTTGCGGTAAAACTTTATACCCAACAGGGCAACTGGGACTTAGTCGGTAACAATATCCCAGTCTTCTTTATTCAAGACGCGATTAAATTCCCCGACCTCATCCACGCCGCTAAGCCGGAACCCGACCGGGGGTTCCCACAAGCTCAAACGGCGCACGACAATTTCTGGGATTTCATTTCCTTGACCCCTGAAAGCATGCACATGGTGATGTGGATCATGTCGGACCGAGCGATCCCTCGATCGTTCCGGTTCATGGAAGGATTCGGGGTGCATACCTTTCGATTGGTCAACCAAGATGGCAAATCGACGTTTGTTAAATTTCACTGGAAACCGCTGCAGGGGCTGCAATCAGTGACTTGGAATGAAGCGGTAAAAATCAACGGTGCCGATCCCGATTATCATCGACGCGATTTGTGGTCAGCGATCGACAATAAGAATTTTCCTCAATGGGAGTTAGGCCTTCAACTATTCGATGATGAATTTGCCGACAAGTTTGACTTCGACATACTTGATCCCACGAAGATCATTCCTGAAGAACTAGTTCCAGTGCGTCCGGTCGGCCGCTTAGTCCTCGATCAACGCGTCGATAACTTCTTTGCTGAAACCGAGCAGGTCGCCTTCTGCACCCAGAATGTACCACCGGGAATCGATTTCAGCGACGATCCGTTGTTACAGGGCCGAAACTTTTCCTATCTCGATACTCAACTCAAACGGCTCGGTAGTCCCAACTTCACACATTTGCCAATCAATGCACCAAAGTGTCCTGTCGGCCATTTTCAGCAAGACGGACATATGGCGATGAAGAACCCGAAAGGACGAGTGAACTACGAGCCCAACTCTTGGCAGGTCGGACCACGGGTCAAGCCTGAAGAATCGTTCAAAAGTTTTCCTGCTAAAGTCGAAGACACCAAACAGCGAACTCGATCGGAGACATTCTCGGATCATTACAGCCAAGCAAGACAATTCTTTATCAGCCAAACCCCCATCGAACAGCGCCATATCGTCAATGCGTTGGTGTTTGAATTGAGCAAAGTGGAGACGGTTCCAATCCGCCAGCGAATGGTTTCCCACCTTTTGAATATTGACAAGGACTTGGCGAACGACGTTGCCAGTGGCCTGGGGTTGGTCGAAATGCCGGAGCCAGCCGAAGCAGCAAAGCCGACCCGCACTGATCTCAAGCCGTCGCCGGCACTGAGTATTTTGAAGAACGGACCCGAGTCATTCGCTGGCCGTACCGTTGGAATTCTTGTTTCTGATGGGTTCGAGATCGATCAGCTGAAAGCTTTGTTAAAAGCGATCAAGGACGAAGGTGCGACGGCGAAAATTGTCGCGCCACGAGTCGGTCGCGTGAAAGCGAACGATGACCAATACTATCAGGCGGACGAGAAAATCGATGGCGGTCCGTCTGTCTTGTTCGATGCGATCGCCTTGCTTGTAACCGAGGAAGGTGCCAAAAAGCTGGCAAGCGATCTAGGTACCCGAGACTTTATCGCTGATGCAATTGCCCATCGCAAGTTTATCGCACACACTGCGGCGGCGGAATCGTTGTTGGAGCTCGCGCCGGGACTTCAACCGAGGCAGAACCAGTTGGTCTTGCTTGATCAATCGCAAGGGATCAATGATTTCATCACGCGATGTCGGCGACTGCGTAGTTGGGACCCCGACGAACTGAAATCCAAGCCCGTGAAAGAAGACTAGTGGTCGATGTTATGAGCTAGCAAGCTACTATCTGCTTTCATCCCTTGGTGGCGAGACTTCTCTCATTCGATGCTTCTGTGGATGTGGTCGCTGCTCCTTCGGCCGCGTCCTGCGGTGCTCCCGCCGATGCGGAGTTCTCATTGCGGCAAGGCAGCAGGACATCAAAGATGATCACTCCTTCCGCGGAATGCACGCCGACTTCGCCCTCATGCCCCCGAGCAACTTCGCGTACGATAAATAACCCAAGCCAGAGGCCTACATTATTTGGCTTCCCTAACCCTGATGCAACGCAGCGTTTGAAAGGATCGAAAATTTGTTCGAGGGCCGAGTGCTCGATGGTTGGCCCTTTGTTCGAAACTTCGAACCGGACTTCGGTCGCGCTGCTGATAATGTCCGTGCGGATCGGCTCATCCGACGTCCCATACCTGATCGCGTTGGAGACCAGATTGCGAAGCACTCGAACGTCGGCCACCACGGGCATGGAAAGATGATTTTCCACTTGAGAAACCGCGAAAGCAGTGCTTCAACGTCACGGCATGGTTGCCCGCAAGATACAGCAAAGTCGCGTACGACGGAGTCACTTTTGTTTAATCCTCGGCCAATAGATGTTTGCTCACGGCCCCACCGGGAGAAGCGGGAGCTAGCGGGAATGCACTATCAGATGATGGGCGGTACCTGTTGAGCCTGTCTAACGCGTTCGGAGCACCGGTGAAGGCTCCAGCTCAACGCCGAAACTCGCGTCGGTGTGAGGCACCGACGGCATGTTATCGAAAAATTCGGTGTTGGCGGGTGCTCCAGCCGAACGCCGTTTAAGCGTGAGTGAGAGAAGTTGGCTAAGGGCAACTTTCGCGTCACTGGTCTCGCACACCATTGGACCGCATGTCTTGACTCCGTGATAGCTCGCGACAAATGTCGCCCCAACTGTATCGCAGGCTTACTTCGAGATCAACGGCAACCGATTCCATGGTTTTTTTGGGTGTGGCGGCTTTTTATCGGAATGGTCATCCGCAACAATATAGGATAAGTGTTGTCGATGGATCGACGGGTCAGTTCCATGTTCACTACGAGAGAATTTGCCATGTTGCGCCCGAGACTTATCTTGCCCTTGATCGTGTTGGCCGTTTTTTGTTCGGCAGCCGACGCACAGCTAAGATTTCAGCAGGTCGCCAATTTTGGAAATCCGAGCGAGCGTGCCCGACGATTCACTGGCGGCCGTGTAGTGAAGTTCACCGACGACGGAAAGAAAATGATCGCCGCGTTTTACGGCTCTACCGTCCAGCTTTTCGATCTTATAAAAAATGTGCCCATTGGTGAACCAATTGGTACCGCTGGTGATGGCGAAGTCGGATTCGTGAACAGCGAAATCGCCTACACCGCTGACTGGAATTCTGTGCGGTTATGGGATATCGAATCGGGCCAACAAAACGGTGACGCGATACCCCACGAGCTTCGTGAAGACACCATCATCGCCCCAGCCATTCAACCCCAAGGCAAGGTCATCGCGACCCGGGCTACCATGAAGTCGGTTCAACTTTGGGACGTAAAGAAACGCACACTGATCGGAAAACATCTAAAATATGCGACGGAAGTCGACTCGCTTCGCTTTTCAGATGATGGCTTACTGCTGTTCGTGAAGGCGGGAGGGTCGATATATGCCGTTGATCCCGAGACAGGCGAGGATGTTGCGGGGCCATTCACATCGGGTTGGCGGTTTTATCACTTCCTGAAACAGCAAAAATTGGTTACGACCGAACAGGTAGGAGATGGCTTGTATCAGTTGGTCATTCGTTCGACTGATCAGAAGGGTTGGCCAGAAACACATCGCTCGGATCTACCGGGAAAACTCAGAAGATTGGTTTCACTAAACGACAAACAAGTCTTGGTGCTAGCGTCGAAGAAAGACCACACCCCGGCAATCTTTACTTTTTCTCTCGACAAACCAGAAGCCCGTGTCGAGGTCGAAACGGACGCCGACCGCGCGTTCGAGGTTATTGTCCCTGAAAACAAACTTCACTGGATTTGTAGTAATATTCGAAATATCATCTGTCAAGAATTCGGAGAATCGGAACCCGTGTGGCGAAAGCAAATTCCGCCTAATGGTTACGACGAGCACCTTTTCCTATTCGATCATGATCGCTTTATCATTTGCGACAAGCAGGAGAATTTTGGTGTTTTCAAAGTTGCAGATGGGAGTGAGGTCTGGAAACAAGCGGGCGTGAAAAGTTTCAGCCTGAGCAAAAACAAAATCGCACTTTGTAAAAGCGAAGGGGTTGAAGTTTGGATAATGGATTAAGCCATTGAATTTGCACACGCGCACCTGGACTCCGAAGGTCCGCAAATTCACCGCCCCCGAGCTTACGCGAATGGTCACCCAACTTCCCTTAAGCTCGTTAGTAAACTGACGCGTTGCTGCTCTCAGTCGGCCACACCTCCGGCAGTTCGCTTGCAATGGCCGCTGTGCAAACTGTACACGTGCGCATCCTTTGACGGGGGCAAGGCTCGCAGGGAATCGCCTCCACTTTGGTGTTGCGGTTAGACAGACTGTTCGCTTCCCATCCTCATCTGCATACACCAGTGGCCGACTCTGGATGCTGGCCAAAACGACTCCTGTTTCATTGAAGAGGAGAAGTTGGGTCGCGGTCGCTACGTTTTTTCCGGAACGAGGAAGTCGCGTGCAGGTTTGCTAGTTACATTGATCGATTCCCATTGCAGCACATTTGCCACAAAGTGGTTTCAATTCCAAGCTACTGTTGGCATTGAGATCAAGACTTGGCAAGTCCCGACCGAGGGTCGAGAATCTCAAAACCCCGAAGAAAATTAAAATAGGGCTGACAGGAATCGAACCTGCACTCCGTAAGGAACTAGATCCTAAATCTAGCGCGTCTGCCAGTTCCGCCACAGCCCCAAGTGAGCTTCTAGCTGCACCCATTCAGCACAGCTAACAGCTTCGTGTCTCTATGCGTCGCCAGCCTCTGTGGCGGCGGTGGGCACGACCCAAACCTTGAGGCTCGCCTGCACTTCGCTGTGCAAATGAATCTTAACGGTGTATAAGCCGAGTTCTTTGAGTGGGCCATCGAGCCGAATTTGGTCTTGGGCCAGATGCACGCCCACACTCTTAAGCGAATCGACAATCTCGTGAGGACCAACGCTGCCGTAAAGATGCCCTTCGTCGTTGGCGTTGGCTTCGATTGTGATCGATTGCTTGGCGAGTTCGTCGGCTTGATCCTGGTAGCTCTTCAGCTTTTGGACTTCGATCTCGCGAAGTTTCTCGCGGTGCTTTTCCACCATCCGTTGATGGTGATCGGTAGCGATCGTAGCAAGCCCTTGTGGCAGCAAGTAGTTCATGGCGAAACCCAGTTTGACTTCGACCAAATCACCCTGCTTGCCGAGGTGTTCGACGTTGTGGATCAACAGCAGTTGAATACCGCCGTGCTTGCCTTTTGGCAGACGTTTGAAATGGCTGTTGGCTCGGCGAGTGGCAGCTTTGGACATGATGGATTGGTTGCGAAAACGGGGTGACTGCGAATGGGTTGTTAAACGAAAAATAAGTGTGGTTAAAACGGAATTTCAGGTTCGTCATAACCAGGACCGTTGCCGGTGGGTTGAGCGTCGCGAGGCTGTGGGAGTTCGGGTGGTGGTGCATACTCGGTGTCGGCATTGACATAACGTTGTGGCGAGGGGGCTGGCTCACGGACCGCGCCGCTACTACTCGCCGCATTGTTGCTGCTGCCACCCTCGGGTCGCCCACCGATCATTTGCATTTTCTCGCCAACGATCCGGACTTTCGAGCGTTTCTGTCCGTCCTTTTCCCAAGTCTCGTGTCGCAGGCGACCTTCGATGAAGATCGGACTGCCTTTGGACAAATACTCGCTAGCGACTTCGGCAGTACGTCCGTAGAGCACAATTTCAAAGAAGTTAGCTTCGTCGATCCATTGTCCATCGCTGCCTTTGCGTTTTTCATTGACGGCGATGCTAAACTCGGAAACCGCCATTCCACTGGGCAAATAACGCAACTCGATATCGCGGGTAATATTACCCATCAACATCACGCGATTAAAATTTGCCATGTTTGTGGTCTCCTATTTCTGAACGTCTCAGACGTCCACGACGGCGTGTTCGTCGGCCAGTTCATCAATGTCATCTTCGTCGTCGATCGCGGAAGCGTCGTCGCCGACAGGTCCCATGAACAGTTCGCCCCGAGCGTTCGCCAGAATCGGCTCGACCAAGCGTGGGTCCAGTCGAATCGTCAATTCGCGCACAACCGGTTCATACAACTTTAGTGAACGAGCCAGTTTTGGGAGAAGCGGTCCATCCATATTGAAATAGATAAGGTAATAGGTGCCTTTCTGATGCTTGTCGATCGGGTAGGCGAGCTTTTGCTCCATCCACATACGGCTGACGAGCACCTCACCACCGGCTTCGGTGACGAGATCGTCGAGTTGCTTACTCACACCACCCGGGTCGCGGGCATAGTGATTGCTGTCGAGGATGAATAGGGTTTCGTAGGTTTTGACGTTAGCCACGGGTCAGATCGCGGGGAAATCGGAAATGGGTGAAAGTAAAGGACGGAAATCGGTGAAGAGGTTGAGCTGTTAGTTGGCAGCATTGAATCGGCTCATCGCTTCACCGATCCCTTCCTGAACCCAACATGAGATAGCATCACACGATCGCATGATCGCCAAGTCAATCTCGGGTCGTTCTTGTTCGCTAAAGTTGCCTAAAACATAATCAGTGACTTGCCATTGTGCTGGTGGTCGGTCGATGCCAATTCGCAGTCGCGGGAATTGTTCGGTACCGAGCTTAGCGATCGTATCAGCGAGACCTTTCTGGCCTCCTGCGGAACCGCCCCGGCGGATGCGAATCCGGCCACTGGCCAGATTCAAATCGTCACAAATTAAAATCAAATCCTCTGGGTTGAGTTTGTAAAAATCCAATGCCTGGCGAACACTCTGGCCGCTGGCGTTCATGTATGTTTGCGGACAGAGCACCAATGCTTTTTCGGAGCCGATACGGATGTCGCTGGTTTCGCCATCGAATTTTTTGCTGGGAGAACTACCCCCGTGTTCGCGGCACAATTGAGCAGCGACCATGAATCCGATATTGTGGCGAGTTTGTTCGTATTTACGACCAGGATTGCCCAAACCGACGATCAGCTTCACGCCTCTTCGTCGTCTCCGCCACCGCGTTTACCGATGACTTCAGGCTCGGCACCGATGCCACTGCCGCCTTCTTCTGTTTCCTGCTGTTCTCGTGGAGCTTCGATGTGAGCGACGATAGTTTCCGCTGGGGTAATCAACTCCACGCCTTCGGGCAATTTCAAATCGCCAGCGGTGGCTTGATCACCAAGGTGTAGATCATTTATGTCGAGCACAAGACTTTCGGGGATCGCACCAGCGGAGCAGCGAATTTCGACCTCGTGAATATTCTCCAGCATAATTCCACCCTCGCGGATCCCGATCGCTTCGCCGTGCGTCTCAATCGAGACGGTGACTTCGACTTTTTCTTGCAAATTGACACGGATCAAATCGAGGTGCAACACTTCAATGCCGAGTGCGTCCCACTGCATGGCGCTAACGAGTGCGGTTTCGTTAACATCACCAGTGATTTTGACCGTTTTGGAATGGTGACGCAGCAACCCCTTTACTTGAACAGCAGGGATCGCCAAGTGTTCATTGGCTTCGCCGTGACCGTACAGGACGGCGGGGACATTTCCAGCGCGACGGAGGCGGATGGTCGCTGAGGTGCCGGTGGAGTCGCGTTTAGTGGCTTGGATAACGTCCGTCATGGCGGCAGGGTGTCTGATTAGGATGGTGTGTGGGATATGTGTTTTTTTTGAAGCACGGCAGTATGGCGATTTTATTGCCAGGTGCAAGCCCAAACCGGGCGGGTTTCCCCTGGCGAGAATGGACGTTTCGAAAGCCACCGAGACTGTCGGTGATATTCACAGCAATTTCAGCGATGAAGAGTTGAGTTCGGTAAGGCAGCGCGGCGCGAAATCCTTGACGACTTCCGCTACATTTTTGCGGTGAAGCCGTCTTAAGAGGTTTTGCGGCTGAGAATCCAGTCGGCCAAACGCGGCGAGATGGTTCCAATGAGCATCAACAGTCGGGTTTTTCCAGGCAATAGAATCTCTACTTTGCGATCATCGATGCAACGCATCACGGCGGCCGCCACCGTGTCGGGGCTTAGTTGGCTCAGTTTCGCACCGCCGCCAGGTGCCGCTGCACTTTCGGGGACGTTCGACGCCGCGTCGACCCCATACCGGTTGGGCTGGTGATCGCCGGCAATCGGGCCAGGGCAGACCAAGCCAACGTGCACCCCGTCGTCTTCGCACTCCAGCCGCAACTGCCGCGAAAGCCCTGCGAGGGCATGTTTGGCCACGACATAACCACCTAAATATCGCGGGGCCAAGCGGCTGGCTAACGAGCCGATGTTAACGATCACACCACGACTTTGCCGCAGCGCGGGCAGGCAAGTTTGGCTTGCAATCAAGGTTGAGATCACATTCGCTTCAAACAAGTCTCGCAGCACCTCAAGTTTGAGCGAATCAATCCGCCCGCGATCACTTCTTCCGACCACGTTGATGAGCACATCGAGACGGCCATGAGTTTCCAAATGCGCATCAACGGCAGCTTGCACCTCGGCCTGCGATGTCGCATCGGCCTGGAGAGTCAGCACAGTCGCCTCACCGGTTGCATCGGCGGCCAAACTCTCTCGCGCGGCGGCGAGTCGTCCGGCATCCCGGCCCAAAATGGTGACGGAGTAACCTCGTCGCAGGAGCGTGCGAGCGAGCGCTAGCCCCAGGCCAGACGATCCGCCACTAACAATCGCGGCGGGATTTTCCGATGATGGTTTGTTCGAGCTGGGCATCGTTGAAGCTTCTATCTCGCTGTTGAAGTCGCTCGCTGCTTCTGGGTTCGCTTAGCAAACGATCGACCATCGGCTACATTGCTGGCCGGCGGTCTGCCATGGCTTCCGTTTCTGCTTTTTTACATCCTTCACGAAACCCTGTTGTATGTCACGCCCACGTTTGAACGAAGCCCGTACGAAAATCGTCGCCACGGTCGGCCCAGCATGCGACAGCGTGGAAAAACTCGTCGAGTTGATTGAGGCGGGCGTCGATGTTTTTCGCATCAATAGCGCCCACGGCACACTCGACCAACACGCTGAAAAACTCGCCAATATTCGCGCCGCATCGGTACGAACAGGTTTCCCGGCGGGCGTTTTGCTCGATCTCGCTGGCCCCAAGATTCGCCTCGGGCAACTGCCGACCGAGCCACTGATGTGTTCGTTCGGGGCCACGTTCGCCTTCGTTCGTGGTACCCAGTCGCAGATCGCGGGCGAGCTGACCAGCACCTACCCACGCCTGATCGACGAACTCGAACCAGGCGACTGCGTCATGCTTGCCGACGGCACGGTGACGTTGCAGGTCCGATCCGTCACCGCCACGCGGGCGGAGTGTGTGGTTGTCGCGGGAGGCGAAATCCGCAGCCGCCAGGGGATCAATCTACCAGGCGTGAAGCTCTCCGTCGCCGCGATGTTACCTGCTGATGTCGAGAACGCGATCTGGGCTGCCAAGAACGAGATCGACTTCATCAGCCTGTCCTTCGTCCGCACTGCCGAAGACGTTCGTAGCCTCAAGGATTTGCTCAACAGCTATGAATGCTCGGCACTCGTGATCGCCAAAATCGAAAAACCCGAAGCCCTCATCAATCTCGAACGGATCGTCCAAGAGGCTGACGGGATCATGGTCGCCCGCGGTGACCTCGGGGTTGAAATTGATGTGGCCGAAACACCCGTTGCTCAAAAACGCATCATCGCGACCTGCAAGCGTTTCATGAAACCTGTCATTGTTGCGACCCAAATGTTGGAATCGATGCATCACAGCCCGCGACCGACTCGCGCGGAAGCTTCAGATGTGGCCAACGCGGTGCTCGACGGAGCCGACGCTTGCATGCTGTCGGGAGAAACCGCGATCGGTGATTTCCCGCGTGAGAGCGTGGCGACGATGGACCGCATTATGCGTCGGACCGAAGAGCGATCATTCACCGTAATGCGAGTTCCTTCAGGCGACGTGGAAGACATGCACCGCACGACTCATGCGGTCACTCGCGCGGGCATGGAAGTGGCCGAAGCGATCGGCAGTCAACTGATCGCGATCGCCACGCACAGCGGCGGCACCGCGTGGGTCAAAAGCAACACGCGATCACTGATCCCCACTGTCGCGGTTAGCGACAACCTGGCCTCGGTCCGCCGCATGAATTTGTTCTGGGGCATTGAACCGATCTTCTGCGAAGACATTGCCGATACCGCTCACATGATCAAACAAGTCACGAAATGGGCCTGCGACCAAACAGTAAATGGCGAGCGGGTGATCCGGCCTGGTGCCACGATGGTCGTCGTCAGTGGCAACGATATCGTCGCCGGAGCTGACAACGTGATCTCAGTCCACACGCTCTAACAGTTTCATGCCGCTTGATTGCCTAAATCCGAGAACGTTCCTCGCACCTGGGGTAGATTTAAGAAATACAGCAGCGAAACAGGAAAGATCAAACCGATCAATAAGCCCACTAACGTACTGTTTTCTCTCAGCCCTTGAACCCGATGGCCATCTTCGCGTACTATCTGCGGTTCAAAACTGCCAAACCACTGCGTGATCGAACTGAAAACGCATCCCAATCAGCCCATATTTTTGTGTAAAAAAGCCATGAAAGACGGCATCCACCCCAAGTATCAAGACACCACTGTCACCTGCGGTTGCGGAAGCGTGTTTCAAACTCGCAGCGTGCGTCCGGAACTGAAGATCGACATTTGCAGCGAATGTCACCCCTTCTATACAGGCAAGCTGAAGTACGTCGACACCGCTGGTCGAATTGACAAGTTCCAGAAGAAATTCGCCGCTGGTACCTACGGCAGTTTGGCGAAACCGAAAAAGGCTAAGAAAGCCACCAAATGAGCGGCTCGATCCGCGATAACCTCGAAGAGAAGTTAGCGCGATTCCTGAAACTCGAAAACGACATGTCCGACCCGGACGTGCTCAACGATGGCGCTCGAATGAGCGCCACGGCGCGTGAACACGGTGGCCTGACTCGCGTTGTTAGCAAGTACCGCGAATTCAAACGTCTCAGTGAAGAAATACAGGATTGCCAACAAATGGCAGCCGAGACGGAGGATTTTGAAGAACGCGCGATGGCTGAAGCGGAAATTCTATCGCTCCGCACCCAACGCGAAGAGCTTTGGGAAGACCTGCTCAGCTACACCGTCGGTGGCGAAGACGCGCACCGCACCCGCTGCGTGATGGAAATTCGCGCCGGTACCGGTGGCGATGAAGCAGCGCTGTTCGCCCGCGATCTCTACGAAATGTACCGCCGGCATGCTGAACAAGTCGGCTGGAAAACCGAAGTGATGGACGCCAGTCCCACGGAGATGGGTGGTTTCAAAGAAATCATGCTCACCGTCGAAGGCGAAAACGTCTTCCGCGATTTGCAGTATGAATCGGGTGGCCATCGCGTTCAACGTGTACCTGAAACCGAAACCCAAGGCCGTGTGCATACCTCGGCGGCGACCGTGGCTGTGATGGCCGAACCGGAAGACGTGGAAGTCAACTTAAAAGCAGACGATTATCGAATTGATAAGTTCTGTGCGTCTGGCCCTGGCGGTCAGCACGTTAACAAAACAGAATCGGCGATCCGTTTGACGCACTATGAAACCGGAATCGTCGTGCAATGCCAAGACGAGAAGAGCCAGCACAAAAATTTGGCCAAAGCGCTGCGAGTGCTCAAGGCGCGGATCTACGAGAAGAAACGTGAAGAGGAAGCAGCCAAACAGGCCGAGACTCGCAAAGGTCTGATCGGTTCGGGTGATCGCAGTCAGCGCATTCGCACTTACAACTTTCCGCAAAATCGGTTGACCGATCATCGCATCAACCTGACGCTTTACAAGCTCGATCAGATCATCATGGGCGACCTCGGGCCAGTGACCAGCGCCATGATCGAGTATGACCGCGATCAACTTCGCGGTGACATGATCGACTGATACCTGCGGCTAGCGCCGTCGGCTCAAAATGATTGGTACCCGCGGCTAGCGCCGTCGGCTCACAGTGACGTTTTTTTGGCAACGGATGCTCTTTTCATGACGACCCCCAGCACCGAACCATGGACCGTGATGCGGTTGCTGCAATGGACTTCGGATTTCTTCAAAGCTCGCGGTAGCGAATCACCTCGGCTCGATGCTGAGATTCTCTTGGCTCATGCCCGAGGTTGTGAACGTATCCAGCTCTACACCGCATTCGCGGAAGTTCCCACCGACGAACAACGCATCGCCTTTCGCGAGTTAGTGCGTCGACGAGGCGACGGCGCACCGGTCGCCCAACTCGTCGGCTTTCGCGAGTTCTATTCGATCCCGATCCGCGTCGATGAAAATGTGCTTGTTCCCCGACCCGAAACGGAGCACTTGGTCGTCGAAGCGATCGACCAAGCCAAACTGATTGCGCCTCGGTTAACCGATCGACCGCTACGGATTCTTGATATCGGCACCGGCAGTGGTGCGATTGCAATCGCCATCGCCAAATCATTGAAAGACGCCGAACTGACGGCTGTGGACGTGTCGTTGGCGGCACTCGACATCGCGCGCTGGAACGTTGACAAGCTCGGCCTGAATGAACGCATCATGCTGCTGCAAAGCGACCTATTCGAGTCGCTCGATGCCGATGCACGGTTCGATATCATCTGCAGCAACCCACCTTACATCAGCCAGAGCGAGTACGACGAGCTGCCAGAAACAGTCCGTCAACACGAGCCACGTGGTGCTTTGTTGTCCGGCCCCAACGGCACCGAGATCATCGCCCGAATCCTGGCTGACGCCCCCGCTCATTTGTATCCTGGGGGTCGATTGATCTTAGAATACAGCCCGATGATTTCGGATGCCTGTAAAGCGATGGCGGAATCAAGTGGCGACTGGAGCGAGATCAAACGTATCCGCGACCTCGCCGGACTTCAGCGGATTCTGTCATTGGGCAGGGCAAATCCCTGAGTTTGGTTGCAGCGGAAGTCGTCAAGACTTTCATTACGCTAGGAGACCGACCGATCTTTTGCGATAAGGATCATGCAGAAGTTCTCATGTTGCATCCCGGCCCGATCGGCGGACAATGAGATGCTCACGAGCACAACACGCGCACAACAAAAAAACAGCATGATTCAGTTACCTGACAGACCAGAGTCTTTCTCAAGCCCCCTCGTTGCCCGCACGCAAGATTCACTTCGTCGACATGCCATCGCGACTTTCATCGTTGCGGTTGGGGCGATGTTGCTTGCAAGTACCTTCAACGCACAGTCATTGCAAGCTAAGTCGCCTGACCCACTGAACATCGTTTTTATCCTAGCGGACGACTTAGGTTGGAGTGACACGACGCTTTATGGCACCACTCGTCTGTACCAAACTCCTAACCTTGAGCGACTCGCTGCCCGTGGTATGACGTTTTCGCGAGCCTACGCCAACAGCCCACTTTGCTCGCCCACGCGGGCCAGTATCTTGACTGGTCAAACGCCCGCTCGACATGGCTCGACCGCCCCCCAGCACCACACCGGCCAGCCGCAATTGCGAGCACTACCAGGAGCCGGAGCACCGCCCAGTAACAAAGCCATCGAGACCCAATCGGCTAATCGGCTTGACACCTCACTGCCGACGCTTGGCAAATTGATTCATGACGCTGGGTACACAACCGGTCACTTCGGCAAATGGCACTTGGGATCGGAACCGTACAGCCCGCTGCAACATGGTTTCGATGTCGACATTCCACATCACCCCGGTCCTGGACCCGCAGGCAGTTTTGTTGCGCCCTGGCAATTCAAAGATTTCAAGGCGAACTACGAAGACGAGCATATTGAAGACCGCATGGCCGAAGAGGCCGCGAACTGGATGAAGAGCGTTCCAGATCAACCCTTCTTCATCAACTACTGGCAATTCTCCGTTCATGCTCCCTTCGATGCCAAAGCGAAATTGATAGAACAGTATCGCGGCAAAGTCGACGCCAGCGATCCGCAGCGCAGCCCGACCTACGCGGCCATGGTGCATTCCTTTGACGATGCGATCGGCACGTTACTCGATACGGTCGACTCGCTCGGCATCGCCGATCGTACGGTGATCATCATGGCCAGCGATAACGGCGGCAATATGTACAACGAGGTCGACGGCACTACACCGACCAGCAATTCACCGCTACGTGGCGGCAAAGCCACCATGTTTGAAGGCGGCGTACGAGTGCCTTGCGTGGTCGTCTGGCCAGGCCTGACCAAGCCTGGTTCACGCAGCGATGAGATCATTCAAACGTCAGATTTTTATCCTACGATCTTGAATCAACTCAACATCCCACTGCCAGCAAACCACGTTGTCGATGGCATCGACATCACGCCTGCTTTGCAAGGCGATGCGCTGCGACGAGAAGCGATCTTTACGTACTTTCCGCATTCGCCACCCGTACCCGATTGGTTGCCTCCAGCGATCTCTGTCCACAGTGGCGACTGGAAACTGATCCGATTGTTCCACCAAGGCGAAGAGGGTGCGCATGATTACTTACTCTATCATTTGGCTGATGATATCGGAGAGCAGAACAACTTGGCCGCAAAGCACCCTGACAAGGTTCGGCAGCTCGACGCGTTGATTCAAAATCATATCGATGATGCGAAGACGGTCCTCCCGCAACCCAATCCGGCATTTAATCCCGCCCAATACCGTCCCGAACAAATCGGCATTGGCAAGATCCGAGACAAGGCCGCCAATCCAAGCAAAGGCGGTGTGGCCAAGCAACGCCCCGCCAGTCATGCGGCCGGTTGGGTGGGAAATGGAACCTGCAAGATCCGAAAAACCAAGAGCGCGCTCGTGGTGGAAAGCGATGGCGAAGATCCCTACCTGTTCGTTGAAGATTTCCAGCCGATTGCCGGTGGACCGTTTACAGTTCAAATTCAAATGAAGTCTGATGCAGCGGGAGAAGGTTCAGTTTATTTCAACAAACCATTCGCGGCGGAACGAACAGTTACCTTCACGCCTCAGCATGACTCGGTATCCAATCAATACGAAGTCATACTGCCTGTCGAGCGACTTGACGCCCTTCGTCTCGATCCCGCTCGCGGTCCCGGCAAGATTGAAATTGAGTCCGTGGTAATTGAAAATCGAGATGGTGAAAGTGTCCAGAGTTGGATGTTCCAGTGATTTATTAAAGCAGGGAAACACCATTGAAAGTTTTAGCCAAACATTGTTCAAGGCCATCAGTTGCCCAGACGCAAAGATCCTCTGGGAACAATGGCTGCCAGGCGAAATCAGCACACTCACTGTTTCACCGCAAGGTAATTTTTTGCTGCTCTCGATGTATAATGGGTGGTTCGTCGTCCAAGCTGATTTTTGAGCTGAGCAACAAAAGAGCCGAGCAGCTTGCCTGGTACGTAAAGAAGCTTATTTGTTGCCTGAGTGAATGGCATTGGGCTAATAGTGATGTCGGCTTATGACCTACGCGCCCAGCCCGTTTCGCCAACACGTGACGACGATGCGAATGTCTTCGTATGTGAACGTGTGATCGGATGTTTTTTGACCTTCGAGCGCTTCCATGATCGGTTTAAGCCGACCATCTTCGCTGGCCGGGATCGCCGCTTCGATCTTCGCGATCTTGTCGGCTGCGACCCAAGGCGATCCATCCGTGATTTTCGCTTCGACCAAATAGTTATTGAGGTAACCGGCCACCGTTGAACGTGCCCGGCCCATTTGCTCGGCAACCTCGTCGATCGTTTTTCTCGCAGCGAACATCGTGTGGGCCTGCTGTTGAGCCATTGCTCCCTTGACGCTCCTGGGCGCGACTGGTGTTGCGGCCGGTGGTAGGTCACTGCTCTCTCCGGCTGCATCGCGGGGCAACGAATGTTCTCCGCAGTACTCATCGATTACGTTCAAGAACAATTCACCGAACTCCGCCAGTTTGCGTTCGCCAATCCCGCGTATACAACTCAAACGCGACATGTTGCTGGGACGCAACCTCGCTAGATCGCGCAGCGTGGCATCACCCACGATCACGTAGGCCGGTACCCGTCGTTGCGATGCCAATTCGGTTCGACAAGCACGCAACCGATCAAACAATCCTCGGTCGACGCCTTCCCACGATTGCACAGCAGGCGATGCCGCTTTGGCGACGCTCGCTGATTTCGTGACGCGCGTCAACATCACCTTGCCTTTGCGTTGCAACAGATCGCGACCGCTCGATGTGATTCGTAGCAAACTGTACTCACCACTGCGTTCCAAGAAATTCTGCGAGATCAATTGATCAATCCACGTTTTTACCGCAACTGTCGATTCATTGCCCAATAAATTATAAGTGCTGAGTTGATGGTGGCCGGCTTGGATGATTTTGTGGTCACGCGAGCCAGTCAGCACCTTGACGGTGTACGATGCACCGAAACGCTCTCGCAAGCGGATCACACAGGAGAGAATTTTTTGAGCCAACGTGATCGGGTCTTCGACGATATCCAGTTCACCTAGACACACATCGCAAGCGTGGCAGTTATCGACATCGAATTCTTGGCCGAAGTAATTGACGATCGCCGCGTGACGACACTGCACGCCCGAGCAAAGATCAGACATGGCCGTGACGTTCGCCATCGCTTCCTCGAAATTATTACTGTCCCCCATTTCGAGGATGCGTTTCCAAGTCATCAAGTCGCCGCCGTTGTACAGCAACGTACACTGGGACGCCAAACCGTCGCGGCCAGCTCGGCCGCTTTCTTGCTGGTAGTGCTCAATCGACTTGGGCATACCCGCATGGATCACGAACCGCACATTGGATTTATCAATGCCCATCCCAAAGGCGACAGTGGCCACGATCACGTCGACTTTTTCGCGAATGAACGCCTCTTGATTGTCGTGTCGCGTTTCGTCACTGAGTCCGGCGTGATAGGGCAGCGCCGAGACGCCACTGTTGGCGAGGGCGGCCGCAGTCTGCTCGACTTCTTTGCGAGTGATGCAGTACACGATACCGGATTCACCTTTGTGTTGATTGATCACGTGCATGATTTGCCCGAACGCATTGTCGCGGCGAATCATTCGATAGATCAAATTGGGTCGGTCAAAACTGCCAACGAGAATATTTGGATTGCAAAGCTCCAACTGCTCGGCGATGTCATCACGAACCCGCTCCGACGCGGTAGCGGTGAAAGCATGGACAGAGGCATTGGGGAATCGATGCTTGAGAATTCTCAGTCCGCGGTACTCGGGCCGAAAATCGTGGCCCCAATTGCTCACACAGTGGGCTTCGTCAATCGCAAAAAACGAAATCGGGATCGTTGTGAGAAAATGCAACGTGCGTTCACTCAATAATTTTTCAGGAGCGAGATATAGCAATCGAATTTCACCGCTGCGAATTCTCGCGGCTGTGTCGCGTTTTTGATCCTCGCTTTGTGTGCTGTTGACCAGGGCCGCCGCGACGCCGTTGCTGACCAACGCATCGACTTGATCCTTCATTAGCGAGATCAGTGGTGAAACGACCACGGCCATCCCCTCGCGGACCAACGCGGGGACTTGATAGCACAGTGATTTGCCGCCACCGGTCGGCAGCACCACGATACTATCGCGGCCTGCGATCACATCGCAGACGGCTTCTTCCTGCAAGGGCCGGAATTCATCAAACCCCCAGACCCGAAGCAGGACTTCGTGCGCAGATTGTAGGGCTGAATTTTTTTCTGCGTCGTTGTCCCGCTCGCACGCGGCTGGGGATTTTACGTTAAGTTGAGAGGAGTGGGTGGTCGGTCCAGAAGTCACGGATTTTCTTTCGCTCGCGGATCATTTCCTGTCCTTCGTTGGATTATTGTACGCGTTGGGATGACTCACGCGAAGCCGCTTGACGTGTCCGATGAAATCTTCGTTTCAACACGCGGAAACGACACGACCGGTGAGTGCCCGCCAAAACCCTGCGGCTGCTGCCGACGGCGCTCGATAATTTTCAGCAATTGCTTTTCAAAATACATGTCTCTTAGCTTTTAAACTATGGCCAAGAAAAAACGCATTATACAATCGGCGAAACCAGCCAAAACGGCAACCAAGAAACTGAGCACGATCGACACAGCGGCGAAGGCGAAGCAAGCCGTTAAAAAATCCAGTGTCACGAGTAAGAGTGTGAAGAAGAAAGCGGCCGCGAAAAAGGGTGTCGAGAAAACAAGGTCACCACAAAATTCATCACACGCGGTCACTACCAAACTGTCGCGAGCTGCGATCAGCGCTCTTGGCAAACAGACTGATGGTGAGATTGCCAAGTCGTTCGGTGTCTCCATCGCAAGTGTGCGTGCAGAAAGACAACGACGTTTTATCAAACCATTGCACTGGAGCAATTGGACTCCCGAAGCGGTCGCTTTGTTAGGTACGATGTCCGATGCGGAAGTCGCCAAACGAATCGGGCTGACCGTCAACGCCGTCAACTTTCGCAGACGTCGTGATGGTATTGCTCCCTTCTCACAATCCATCCAATCAAAGACTCGAACTTGGAGCGTCAACGAACTTAAATGGCTGGGCAAGTTGACTGATGCTGAGATCGCCCGGCGGATGGAAATGGACAGTTCCACGGTGGCGGCCAAACGCATTGCCATGGGCATCGCACCGCAGCGAAAAGGTCGACGAGCGCGGGTGTGGAGCAAGAGAGAACTCGCCATGTTAGGCAAAATCCCTGACACACAAATCGCAAAAAAGATTGGTGTCCCCCGTCGCAAAGTCATCGCGATGCGTCAATCACTCGGCATTGAGTCTCCCGTCGTCGTTGCCAATCAAGCCCGCTGGACACCGCAAGTCATTGCGATGCTCGGCACGATGTCCGACACCGAGGTCAGTCGCCAGACTGGGATCTCGGTGGCTTCGATCCGCAGCTACCGCGTCCGCCATCAAATTCCCTCTACCGTTCAGCAGTACCGCTGGACCGCTGAAACCATCGGCAGACTTGGTCAGCTCCCCGACGACGAACTCGCCGCTGAACTGGGCATCGATGTCGTTAAAGTAATCAACAAACGCAACATGCTCAATATCCCGGTGTTCCTTGCGTAAGTTCGATTCACGTTCCACACATGATCAGCGCACCGTTGTCGTGTTCGCGGTCGTTGAACGGATCATCCCTGGAAACCACGACTCTAATGTTTGACTCACGCCGCTCAATGCGTGACGCTGAATCGTCGGAGCCGACAATGGGCCATCGACTTCGATCGTGAAGAACGTGTAGCGATTGTCACGCATCGGGCTGATCACTTTGCTGAACAGATTCGTGGGACTGACCTTCGTGTTGAAGGTCAAATCAAGGTGCTCCAACCGGGACAGCGTGCCACTGCCATCGAGGGCTACGAGGTCGCCCCACATTGACAATCGATTGAAATTGACATCCTCACCGAAGATCGAAAACTCCGACTCCCCGTCGGTGAACGCAACATCCTCGGTCGGTGTGATCCGCAAAAGATTCAATACCTGCACAAGCATTGGCAACTCATACATGTTCGCACCGCTGATTCGCGCTGTCCCCGCACCTTTGAGTAAATCCGAATCGCCCAGTCGACCGTCTAGTCGCGAGTTCATATCGAACCGCCCCGTCACTCCCGATCGCATCTGGCCGACCTCCGCCAAGATCGTCGCGATTTGTGCGTTCGTCATCGTCGCGCCCACATCAAAGTCGCCTGACGAGAGTTTCACCGTGCCACTGACGTCGAGTTGGCCATCGAACATTTGTCCGAGAATCGGCGACTGATTCGTCCGTCCCGCCTTATCCACTTTGTCATTACTGCGTGTGCGGGGTTCATTCGTGATTGGATCGGTTTCACTCGATAGTGTTCCTAACCGTAACTCATCGCCGATAATCGAAAACGGACCGCGTACTGAGGTCGCTTGCAATCCGTAGGCATGCAGCGAATCAATCGCAACATCGCCGCCGGCCCGTAGTAAATCACCGTCCTTGATTCCACGAATCATGATCTCACCACGCAGCGAATGAACCGGACCGACATCCGCAATCCGATTGCCTTCGAGCTGCACGGCGAGATCCCAAGTAATCGCAGGTGCTGCGTTTTCATTTTGTGGCAAAAACACCAGCGTTTCGCCTCGCAAACCGAGCGGTCCACGCAAATCTAATCCACGCATCGCCCAACGCATCTGCTCGGGCAGTGCCGCAATCAGTTCTTCATCGGGAATCACACGGCAACCGCTGTGTAAATCCATTTGCAAGATCCATTGCCCCGAAGGGTCGGGCCAACAGCGACCATCGGCAATCAATCGTGACGCATCATGCCGCCCACGCAGATTCTCGATCGTCACGACGTTATCTTTGAACTGCACGTTGCCCCCGACCACATCAATCCGATACGGAATCGACTTTGGACGAATGCTCAATGAATTTGGATTCGCCCGCGACTCTGTTTGATGAGCGGCATTGAGCGTCAACACGATTGGATCGGCGCCCGTTTGCTGCACATGCACATAGAGTTGATCGAGCGTCCCGGCAGGTGAGAGTGAATCCCAAATCGATCGTGATGATTCGGGCAACGAAACTCGCAATGAATGATCCATCGCGATATCCGCAATCCGAAAACCAAGATTCAGATCCGACGGCGTTTGCGTGCTTGGTTGCGGCATCTGGTACAAACCATCGCATGCGATCTTGGCCGCGCCTGCATTACTCGCCGTGAACCCCATGATCCGCACCAAATCATTCTCGACCTGAATCCGACCGGCCACGTTGTATAACGGATATGCGAACTTTTCGTAGCGCAGCGTCCCCCCGATCACACGCAAATCAAACCGCCGATTCGTCACGCCATTGGCATCGGTATCAATCGTGGCCGACGCCAATTCAATGGCTCCTCGCGGATGCAGCGAACGAACAAACGACTCAAGTTTGGAAATACCGTTTTCCCGTTCCATGACATCTGCGTCTTCATCACCCTCGACCACCCGCGGCGTCAACGCTGACACGAGCGCATTATCAATCGGAATCGCACCATCGGATTGAATCACGATCGTCTTCTGCGGAGAAACAATCTCGTCGGGCCGCAACTTCAACGGCACGTTAAAAATACAATGAATTGGCCGTCCACCCACGATGCCCGTCAAACGCTGGGCATCGACCCGTCCTTCGGCGATTTCAATCAAGCCTGTCAACTGCTCTACCGGATATGGAAACCGATCGAACTGAACATCAACGCCCTTGCACTGTACCTTAGCACCGATCGACCAGGGAGCACCGTTCAGGGGCGCTGCATTGGATAACCTCGCACCCACGTCGATCCGGCCATCCGGTTCGAAACGGTCGAAAAAGATCACGCTGCGAGCGGGGAGTAATTGCCGAAGCCCACGATCGACTCGAAAATCCGTCGCTGCAATGGCTACGTTCGTATTCCATACCTGAGCCAACAATCGAGCATCGCCCAGTGGAATCGAGATCGCATCGGCACGTGGCGGCGCGATGGTAGCATACGCTGAGGTGGGCTTCACCGGTGCTGACAACGCCACCTTCAAGTCGCTGCTGCCCTCCACATTGACAACCGCCGCGCCCAACTTGGCCGCCGTCGGAAACAACTCAATCTTACTTGGCGTCAATCGCACTCGACCTCTTAAACTCTCCAGCTCGTCGGGTAATCGCTTGTCGGCATAACGTCCGTCATGAACGATATAGTCCAATTCGTAGTCAAGTGCCTCGATTCTTTTGCCAGTCTGAACACCGGAGACTGATTTAGAAAGAACGCCCTTGTCAAACCTCAGATTCAAATCGCCCAACACACTGAACTGCGCACCCGATGGAGGCTCCTGCGGCAACCAACTGGCGACTCGCTGAACCAATGTGTTATTGATTTTCAAACCTGCGATTCGGGTCATCACGCTGGTCTGCTGTACGTCACCGGCACGCAACGTTTGCGTTAATGTCAAATCACACGTCTTGCACACGTCGCTATCACCGCGAATCGTCAAGCGTCGCACACCGTCTCGGACAGCCGCGATCTCACACGTGTTCTCAACGAGAATTTGCGACCATCGAAACTGCAACGGACGCTCTTCCTCTGCATCTTGCTGTGATCGCGAACCGTCCTTGGCGTCAATCGACAAATTCAACGTCACCCCCTTTAACTCAATCTCGGGGCAGATCGGGCCGAGCTGTGGCGGTGGCCAGAGTCCTGCGAGCGACAGCGTGCCGTCGCCTTGCAGTCGCATGTCCGTCGTCACACCCTCGATCAATACCCGCCGCGTGATCAGCGGGTTTTGTTTGTCGAGTAGTTTTATCGCGTCGATGTCCGCGAAGACAGTCAACCTCTGAATCTCAACGGCAGGCTGTTGGTTCCACGTCGCCAAAATCGCGTCAGTGATCGACGCGGTACGTCCAGCGACGGACGACTGAGGTTCAGCCTGGTGGTTTCGTTTCGTCGGTACTCGTGGTGAGAGCGAAATATCTTCAAACTGCAATCCCACGCCCGAACGATAGATCCCTCGGCCAACCGAGACATGCCAATCCGTGTAGTGGTCAGCCAATTGTTTTTCAAATACGCGTCGCGCCTGTTCACCGACCGTTTGTGGTCCGATCATTCGTACCACGACGACGATCGCCAGACAAACCAATACCAGGACCGCGAACGTTTTCAAACGATTGCGGCGACGACGGGGGCGGGCGGAAGCGGTTTCCGGCAAGGTCAACGGGGCGTCTCATCCGTGAGAACGGTGGCAAACAGGTGGCCCCAATACTAGCGGCTGATTTCCTAGCTCATCCACCCCAAAAACGATGCAAAACGATACAACCATGGACTTTGCCAAGGAGAATCTAGGCTCGTCGCGACCGAAAAAACGCTAGCTGCAATCAATCCGATCGCAAAATATCGCCCCAGTCTCGATTCACTCAGCTGGTCCAATTCCGCCGTGATCGCATAAATCCACAACGGCACAAACCATAACATCCAGCGGAAACAAACGCTCACGCCTCCATAATTGCGGTCAATCTCCGGTCTAGCCACGTAAAACGCGAAACAAACCAAGGTCGCCACCGCAATCGCCACTGCCAAAAATCGCCGGTCCATTGGCCCGTGGGTGACTTTGTAAATCAGCCCCAACGGCATCAAAATCCAAATCGGAGTCAATGAAAACAGCCCATAATACCCAAGCGTCGCATGGAACGCATATTTCGTTCGGTTGGCCTCGCCCAAATCCACGCCCCGCCGTTTGTCACCACGCCAATAGCTGTTCGGGTAGTCGTACCAATCATCCCACACCGCAAGTTGCCAAGTCTCTCCAGAGCCCGCTGTCTTAACAGGCTGCACTTTCCACTGTTTCACGCCCTCAGCGAATTCGCCCACAACTTCAAACTGTCGCTGCGATTTTGACGAAGCGTTTGCTGATTCACTCACCGGCGGCTCCGCCAATTCGCGGACCTCGATCGATGAACTACCCGCCAGGGCTGGCAATGCCGATACACTCTCACGTAACGACTGCGAGGCATTCGTCTCACTGCCGGACCACTCAAATTCAGTCACCACTTCACCGGTGCCCCGGTGGGCGTACGGCGTCTTCCAACTCTGATGCACCCAGTAGTTCGTACCAAACACGCCAGCAAAAATGATCGCCGCGCCGGCTCCAAACCCTGGAATCGACCACCGCTTTAAGAGGGCAAACAACACTGCCCAAAATGCGAACATCGATAACGCTGGCAGTTCACAAGCTACCGCAAACGCCGCCGATGCTCCCGCGAGTCCCCACAGCCAGAACGAGGCTCGATAAACAACGCCCCCGAATGAATCATGAATCTTTTCACTCGTTCGCAAATACAAATATAACGTCAACGAGGTCGCTGCTGCCGCGAACAAATGATTGTTTAAAGAGATTGCAAACGGGGTGAGCATCGTAGCAAAACAACTCGCTGCCACCGCCATCTGTTTCGCCAATCCTGACGCACTCGACCACTCAATGCTCAGAGCCATGGTGATCAAGAACAACGCCAGCAACGGGATGTTGATCAGCAGTAACAGCAACCGCACCATATAGATCGGTTGCTCGATCAAACTCAATCCCGTCACCGTATGCACGCCATAGTGAACGGCAGCGATTACGGTCGTCAACAACGTCGGTTTGCTGCTGTAGTAATGCAACTGCCCATCACTGCCGACATGCCGGACCTTGTCGATCGTGTCCCACAATCGATGCCCACGTTTGGTTTTGATTTGAATCAATTCGTCGATCGCAAACGTGTTTCGCTCGACCATGGCCGCGACCGTCACCCAGCGACTGCGATCGTTCGCGCTCAACATCGCCGAGTCACCCTCGCGATTGATCACCGTACTAATCCGGCCCGCTACCAAAGCGAGCGCCAGCACGATCAAAATCGCATGCAATTGATAGCGTTTCTCACGCGGTTCATCATGCTTGCGCATTGTCAAACCCCGCCACTTCCGAAACACAATAGGTCACACTCGTCGGCACCGGATGAACGCCCGCTCGCGCTGCCGCATTCGTTGTTCCTGCGGATGAACCATCGATCTGCATCGCACGCAATGAACGATCGCGGGCCGCTGACACCGACACAATCAACTCTGCGATCAATCCCGCCAACACGCACTGCGCGCCCAACAAGACTGCAAAGATGCAGTAGTAAAACACCGCCGTGGAATGCAAATGCAACGGGTCACCATAACCGAGCCCAGAGATAATCCTCCGCAACGTCAGGTACATCATGCCCACGGCACCCGCACCAAAGCACATCAATCCCGCCGATCCGATTAAATGCAGCGGCCGCCTGGCATAACCGGTCAACAGATAAATGCTCAATAAATCGAGAAAGCCTTTGCCTAAACGCGACAAACCGTATTTTGATTGACCATGCACGCGAGCGTGATGCAAGACCACGATCTCGCCGACTTTCCAACCACGGGCCGCAGCCAAGACTGGAATGAAACGATGTCGCTCGCCGTATAAGTCGACTTCGCCGAGCACCTCACGGCGATATGCTTTGAACCCACAGTTGTGATCATGCAAACGCACGCCCGTCATGCCGCTGACCATCGCATTGAACACGCGGCTGGGCAAGACCTTGTGCCATGGATCATGTCGGACTTTTTTCCAACCGCTGACCACGTCAAGCGACTCCTCATCGAGTGCTTGCAGGAACCGCGGAATTTCATCGGGGTCATCTTGAAGGTCCGCGTCCATCGTGATCACGACTTGCCCACGAGCGACCGCAAAGCCCGCACCCAGCGCCGCAGCCTTACCAAAATTCCGCCGCAATTTGATGGCTCGCGTGTCCGCATGTTCGGTCGCCAAGTCGCTCATCCTAGCCCACGTCGAATCAGACGAACCATCGTCAATGAACACAAGTTCGACGCGTTTTCCCGCCCGCTGGCAAACATCGAGCACCCGCTCATGCAACGTTCGCAACGATTCCTCTTCGTTCATCGCTGGCACGACGACCGATAGATCCGGCACCAGCGGCGGCTCGCCCACGCGCAGCATCTCGGTCTGTCTCTCTGCCTGCTGGCCACCCAACACAACCGGCTCACCAGCAGTCCAAGAGGCATCGGTTTGTGTGTTCATTAGATTCTCTTCGTAAAACAGTCTGCACTGCGAAAAAGCCAGGCTCATCGCAAAACGAATCCCTCCGCCCCTTCCTCCACTCTTCTTAAACTTAAACTTAAACTTAAACCCCTTCGCTCAGGAAACGAAGTTTAAGTTCTAGTTTAAGTTTAAGTTTTTTTGGGGAGGTGAATGGAATAAAAAATGTCTCGATCGGCTCCATCCTAGTCCCAGCAAAGTTGGCTGGCGTCAAAAATCGGGCCGTCGACACAGGTGCGTTTGTAATCCCAATTCCCGTCGGGCTGGTTCACTTTTGCCACGCAAGAGAAACAAATACCGATCCCACATGCCATTGGCGTCTCCATTGACACCTGCACATCAACACCCCGCGCCACACCAAGTTCAGCTACTTTCTGCATCATGATCTCCGGCCCACAAGTCAAGACGCGGATTTTTTCACCTGCTCCCGCACTAGCTATTTCATCCAGCCGCTCCGCTAACACATCCGGCACGAGCGCCTGCCTCCCTTCCGACCCATCGTCCGTGCACATCGTCACGGCAAACCCCGCCGCCTGGAAATCCGCCACGCCCGCCAACAACGACGACCGCCGCGCCCCATAAATCATCTCGACATGTTTTGCCCATCCACGTGACAACGCATCCCGACCCGTCACCAACATCGGTGTCTGGCCGATTCCACCGACGGCCATGATCAAACGGTCGCAAGCGTCATCGCGAAAGGCATTGCCGAGCGGTCCCCACAACGAGACCATCGTGCCCACTGGCGACTGCGACAAGGGCAGCGTCAATGCACCCTTGCGCAAGTAGATCAAGTCCAATGTCTCGCGGTTGCCGGGTCCATGCCCGTCATTCCCATGCATGTCATAAATCGCAAACGCCCGCCCAATCAACGGCGCATCATGACCCGCCAAACGGATCATCACAAACTGTCCTGGTTTGGCCACTGAAGCAATCTCCGGTGCATGGACTCGCAACAGAAACGTATTCTCCGCAACCTGTTCATTACGAATCAACGGTGTATCGAGATGCACCATCGCATCGGCATAGTGTTTCGCATGCAAATTCGCCATCGCCGACTATCCTCGGCCTTTTCGTGATGCAGACGACTTCCCACCGCGACCGAAACCACGCACTCCGCGTTTCGCTGCCTTCTTGACATTCGCCGCCCGCTGTTTGGTTTTGCTAATCGGTTTTTCCAAAGGCGTTTCTGGTAACACTTCGTCGCCCACGATGATCGTTCTCACTCGCGACTTATCCCGTGTCGGCAACTTCGCCGCCCGCGTTGTCGACTTCACTGGCCGCCGATTCTCGCTCGGCCCGCGACTACTGGAGCCACGACTCTCGGCCGTCCCCGACGCCTTTCGCTTGAACGGCTTCTTACCGCTAAGTTTTTCGTCACGCGGTTTACCAACGCCTGGCCCACGACCATCCGCACCGCCGCGGCCAGCCAACTCTTTCGCGGACGGTTTGTCCGGCGGCGCGGACGCGGCTTGGGCCGCGATCCCACGCAACTTTTCGACTTCCTCACGCGTCAACGTGCGGTACGCGCCCGCAGGCATGTCCCCCAATCTCAACGGTCCGATCGCGATCCGCCGCAGCGTTTGCACCTTGTGCCCGAATTTCGCTAAAATTCGCCGAATCTCCCGGTTCTTGCCCTCACGCAAGCGGATCTCCATATCTGTCGCTTTTTTCTTTGCCTTTAGAATCGTCGCACCATCGACGCGCACCAAGCCTTCCGCGATGTAGATACCCTCACGCATCTTTCGCATCGTCTCGGATCGGACTTCGCCCGCCACCGTCACCCGGTAAACCTTCTGCACGCCAAACTTGGGGTGCGCTAGCAATTGAGCGAGTTCCCCGTCATTGGTCAGCAAGATCAATCCGTCGCTACTGCGATCAAGCCGTCCGACCGGATACACACGCTGCGTTGGCGGCACCAAATCGATCACCCGCGGCCGACCCTGCGGATCGGAGTTTGTCGAGACCACGCCGACCGGTTTGTGAACCGCATAATAAACGAGCTTTTGTGGTTTCAGCGGCACGCCATCGACCCGCACCTTCTGCACGTTCGGGTCCACCTGCACCGCCAATTGCGTGACGATATCTCCGTCGACTTGTACGCGACCTTCCAGAATCAATTCTTCGCAGTGCCGCCGCGAACCGAATCCTGCCGACGCGAGCAGTTGGTTCAAGCGTTTCGTATCGGGCCCGTCGTCCGCCGACCTAACTGACTTTTTGCGTGTTGGTTTGCTGCTCGACTGTTTCCCAGCGGTAGATCGACCACTGGTCGTTTTGCCCGTTTCCTCACCAACTTCCGAACGAGACAACTTCTTGCGGGGAGTGGGATTGCGAGGCATGAGCGACGAACTTGCGGGGCGGGCGTGGAGAACGGGGACAGTATCTGGAACCAAAAAGTCAAAGCGCGGGACTCCGATTAAATCGAAGAGCGATCAAACGCAGCAGTTCCCGCAAAACAGCGTAATTCATGAGGTCACTTTGGTCGATGGGGTTCCCTCAATCAGCGAGCAGAGATCGGATTCGCAAATACGAATGCGACGAACAAGATAGGCGATGAAATCTCATCACACTTCTAAATCGACTACCTGGAAATGCTTGCTCTGGTCAGGCACTGAGCATCGAACGAGAGCCGGGTGCTGCATTGCCCCCACCAGGCAGGTAAACTATTGGACTTCAAATCAAATATATTGCCGCCAGATTCAATAAGAGCGCGTGATGGTAAACCGAAAAAAATTGATCCGAGGCAGAAGGCGTCAGAGTCTGCGAGCGGAATTGTTGGAAGATCGGCGAATGCTGGCTGGTGACCAGGAATTAAAACCCAACAACTCGATTGGCCAAGCAAATGACCTTGTCGCAGTAGTATCAATGGTCTCCTTCGAAACCACGTCGCGGGTGAACTGGATGCGGGGGATTCGGATTTCTTCAGCTTGACTGCGTTTGCCGGCGATCGCCTTTCTATTTCAGTCAGTGGCCGCGAATCCGGCTTAGAGCCGCGTGTTTCTCTTTTAAACGGAGCAGGCAGCACGCTCGCCCAAGATCGCGATGCTGGGCCAGGACAGGATAGTTTAATAACGACGTTTTCGATTGAGTCCAGCGGAACCTACTATGTTGAAGTTTCGGGCGATCAGTCAGGAACTGCAGGAGCGTATCAACTCGATGCAATCATTGCTCGCGGACTTGGGTTTGAATCGGACGCGCATCAACGCAATAACAGTTTGAATAATGCCGAGCCAGTGAGCCTGTCGATTAGTGGCAACAGCTTGACAGGTAAAGTCGCCGGAACTATCTCGGCAACGGATGGGACAAACCCCGATGTCGATTTCTTTCGCATCGGTACTCTAACGGCAGGTGTTAACATTTTCGTAGAGCTGAAGCTTCCAGAATGGAGTGGCTTGAATGCCATCGTCGATGTGGTTGCCGACGATGGTACGCCTGTGGCTGACGTTGAGGAGTCACTGGAAATATTTGATGCAACCCTGCAAGCCGATGGCACGTACTTCGTCCGAGTCAGCGGCCTGGATGGCGACG
>JBGSMN010000184.1:0-3501 GCA_041740155.1 Rhodopirellula sp. | reverse complement strand
CGATTGCAACAACAATTGGGCTACCGTCGGGTTGAGTTTGGCACCTAAACGAGCCTCTTCACGATTAAAAATCACGGACGGCACCTCGAGACATTCGAGGTGCCGTTTTTTTGTGTATGCTCGGCTGTTCTCCCAGGTGCTTTGCGTCAGCTTGTTCGAGTTGGGGCAGGGCAGGGGAGTTTTCATTGGACGTTGTCCAAACGATACGTTCCCCGCGCAAGAGTGCTTCCGTTGCGAGTTGCCCACATCATCACCCGCATGATCATCGGCGGCGCGCAAGAGAACACGCTGCTGAATTGTTTGGACTTGATACGTAACCATGGCGACGACGTGGTGTTGATCACTGGTCCGTCGCTCGGTCCCGAGGGTGATCTTTTGAGCCAGGGCAGGGCAGGGGAGCTTGACGTTCGCCGGGTCGATTCACTGCAGCGTCCAATTCACCCGCGTGATGGAATTGCATCGCGAGAGATTCGGCAGGAACTACGTCGCTTCCGGCCTCACGTCGTTCACACGCACAGCGCCAAGGGTGGCTTGCTTGGACGCTACGTCGCCTGGGGCGAACGCGTGCCCGCTGTGGTTCACTCGGTTCACGGAGCTCCGTTTCATCCCTATCAATCATTCTTGGCTCGTGAGTTTTTCAAACGCTGCGAACGATGGGCAGCTCATCGCTGCGATCGAATGATCTGTGTGGCTGACGCTATGACCGACTTGATGGTTCAAGCAGACGTCGCACCAAGAGAAAAGTTTGTGACCATCTACAGCGGCATGGACGTGGAACCGTTTCTTCACGCATCCGATCATCGCGAAGAAACTCGGCGCAGGTTAGGGATCGCTGACGATGAAATCATCATTGGCAAAATCGCACGGCTGTTTCATTTGAAAGGGCACGATGATTTAGTCGTGGCAGCAGAACAAGTGGTTGCGAAGAATCCGAAAGTGCGATTCTTATTGGTCGGTGATGGAATCCTGCGATCGTCGCTGGAATCCAAAATTGCGTCGCTTGGTTTGACGAATCATTTCATCTTCGCGGGACTTGTTCAGCCTTCCGAAGTGCCATCACTGGTCGGGGCGATGGATGCACTCGTTCACACGTCGTACCGTGAGGGACTCGCTCGGGCGCTGCCGCAGAGTTTGATCGCGGGTCGACCAGTAGTCAGCTATGACGTTGACGGAGCACGGGAGGTCACGATCAACGATGAAACCGGATATTTGGTCCCACCACAGAACATCAGCGAGCTGGCAAATGCGTTAGTGAGGATTGCCGGCGACGCGGATCTACGGCGTAGGATGGGCGGGGAAGGGCAGAGGCGGTTCACGGACCAGTTCCGCCACCAAAGCATGACACGGCGGATTCGCAACCTCTATGAGGAAATCCTGACGGCGAAATTTGACGCGAAAACCGGGTGAAATCTCGGCTATCGGTGCAGATCACGCGACTCGATATGCCTCAGTTTGTTGGGCAGTGACCTTCCGCCTAGGGGACCATGCCATTTATCATGGCTGCAACTGTCAGGTAACGTTCCGCGATTATTCAGATTGCCCATGTCCAAGTCACGAGATTTCCTCGGCCCCTATCGCCTCGCTCGTCTGATCCGCGTGGGCACCACGGCAGAGGTCTGGGAAGCGATTGAAGAGAACACTCAGGAGCGATTCGCTCTCAAAGTGCTTAAAGAGTCGCTGAAGACCAACCGGGAGGAAATTGGGCTGCTCAAACATGAGTTCAATGTCGCCAAAGACCTATCGAGTCCTCGGATCATCAAGGTGATCGAGTATCGCGATGACTCGCGGCCCATGCTGGTTCTAGAACTGTTCAGCGAATTGAACATGAAGCAGGCGCTTCGCAACGGTCCCGATTCGCTCGCGTTCATGCTGGACAAGATCATCGAGCAGGCTGCCGAAGGCTTGTATTACATGCACACCAAGAACTGGATTCACTTGGATATCAAACCTGATAACTTTTTGGTCAGTCGCGAAGGGGTGGTGAAGTTGATTGACTTCACGATTTCGGAAAAGAAAAAAACGGGCGTGAGCAAACTGTTCCACCGCGTAAAGATGGCTAAGGGAACACGCAGTTACATGGCCCCCGAGCAAATCCGCCGCAAGGTGTGCGACGAACGAACGGACATCTATTCGTTCGGATGCGTGCTGTATGAATTGGCAACCGGCAAGGTGCCATACACTGGCGATACGCCGAATGATTTGCTGAACAAACACTTGTCTGCATCGGTGCCCAGCCCGATCGTTCACAACGACAACATCACTCGCGAGTTTGCGGATCTCGTCAAAGGCATGATGTCCAAGCGGCCTGATGAACGTCCACCATCGATGTGGGAGTTCTTGAAAGTGTTCCGTGGTGTTGAAGTTTTCAAAAAACGACCGCGTGCACCGGAGGTCAGCGTGTTCGACAATACCAGCTCGATGCGCACTGCGGATGACATGATTCGCAAAGGCGAACCTGGTGCGTGACGTTGGATGCTGTGCTTCGCATCCAGCGTGAATCAAACGCAATTTCAAGGTGAGCTGTCTCACGTGCCAAAACAACCATTAACGATTGAAGGATGAATTCCCATGAGTGCTGGACCAGGCCTCGAATTTGAAAACGATATTGCTGTACTTGAAAGTCAGATCGCTCAGCTCACGCGACAGACCGACCGAACCGACGAAGTTGAAAGCCAGATCCGCACGCTGCGATTGGATCTGGTCAAACAGCTTAAGCATACGTACGGTTCGCTTGACGCTTGGCAAACCGTTCAAGTCGCTCGGCACAAAAATCGACCTTATACACGCGACTACTTGAACTTGGCGTTCGATGAGTTTGTTGAACTTTACGGCGACAAACACTTTGGTGACGATCGGGCGATGTTGTCTGGCTTCGCGAAGTTGGATCGTTTTAAGGTGATGGTGCTGGGACACCAAAAAGGACGAACGTACAAGGAACGCGCCGCGTGTCACTTTGGTTGTGCTCACCCCGAAGGCTATCGCAAAGCAATGACCAAAATGCGTCTGGCCGAAAAGTATGGCCTGCCGTTGATTTGCTTCATTGACACGCCCGGTGCGTACCCCGGCATTGGTGCCGAGGAACGCGGGCAAGCTCAGGTGATTGCCGAAAGCATGTTCATGATGAGCACCCTAAAGACCCCCGTGATCTGCGTCGTGATCGGCGAAGGCGGTAGCGGCGGAGCGTTGGGAATCGGCGTCGGCGACCGGGTCGCAATGCTACAGCACTCGTACTACAGCGTGATCAGTCCTGAGGGTTGTGCAGGCATTTTGTGGAAGAGCCACGAACATGCTCCCAAGGCCGCCGCGGCGCTTCGTTTCACGAGCAAGGACCTCAAGCGGCTCGGCGTCGTCGATGATGTGCTCGAGGAACCGCTCGGCGGTGCCCATCGCGACCATCACCAAATGGCGTCACGGCTGAAGAGCTACCTGTCCAAAACGCTGACCGAATTGGAAGCCAAACCGACCGAGGATTTGGTCAACGAGCGATACGAAAAGTTTCGC
>JBGSMN010000182.1:0-1787 GCA_041740155.1 Rhodopirellula sp. | reverse complement strand
CTTCGCAAGAGAGCTCGATTCGAAGGCGAATGCGTATGATGCCTACAAATAAATCAAAACAGCAAGCACAGACAAGGCATGCACTGAGTCCACTGGCTCAAGAACTTGGCAAACGCGATCCGTTCGAATTGATGGAGGAAGAAGTTTTTGTCGGTCTGGTTCGAACTTGTGACTTACTGACCTATTCGTTCGGCAAACTTTTCGATGAAGTTGGACTTACGAAATCTCTGTACAACCCACTGCGAATCATCGCTGGTGAAGAACAGACAAGTGGAAAGGGTGTTACGGTCGGTACGATTGCCAGTCGGATGGTGTGCCGCCAGCCGGACACGACACGCCTTGTCGACCAATTAATTGCTTTGAAGTTTGTCAAACGTACAACATGCGAAGTTGACGCGAGGCGACGTTTGGTCTGCACGACATCGAAGGGTAAGAACGTGTTGCAGAAATTGAAAGCTCCGCTGTTTGATCTTCATCGATGCCAGCTCGCCGGACTCAGGCATGTCGACCTCGTAGCGCTTTGCAGTTTGCTCGACGCCGTCCGTAAGTCGGTTCGGGATTCGGAAATCAACGACTAAATTGCGTTCCTTTTTACTTCCACCGATGCGGTACGGCCGCTAATTCAAAGGACGCAAAGCCTTGCCGACAATCGCGTGACTAATTCAATGCGTTCGCTACTGCTGCTCAACGCATTTCAACACTCATCGCGAGTTTACCAGTTGAGCTTCGATGTGTAGCGCTTCGAGGGTAGTGGCGTCTTTGAGCAGCGGTGTGATTTGCTTGGCGGGGATGCCGGCGGTTCCTTCGGCGGCGAAGGCCGCTTCGATGGCCTTAGATTGACTCGTTGGCAGCGGCACGTCGCATTCGTTTTCGGATTGAATTTGTCGATGCAATAAGTACAACTTTGGTGAGTGAATCACAGCGTCAAAGAGCGTCGGAAACCTTGCGAAGTCGCTCGCAGGTTCGTCCACCAAGATTGCGTGTTGAATGCGAACGACTTCCGGTTGATCGAGGTCTTCAGGAATCGACAACAAACCGGCTCTGGAGAGCATGCCGCCGATGCGTCCGCTGCCCATGGCGACGGCGATGGGCACCGCGAGAACTAACCCGATCAGGAATGGGCTAAACCAAAACAGCAGCGAAGGCTGGTAAAAATACAACAGGGTTGTGATCGCGGTTCCCAACACCATCATGCCTGCGAAATCAACGATCGCTTCGATCCAACGCACGCCGCGTTCGTCCCGCTGTTGGGCAGACCAACGAACGTTCACGCCCACCAGTGTTGAAACCACAAAACGAGAATGATAAATCGCCATGATCGGTGAGAGCAGAATCGACGCGATGATTTCAAGGAGTCCACTGATCCAAAGTTTGACGACGCCACCGAACCGTACAAGCTGCTTTGCGTGAAGCGAAATGGCAAGCAGGCTCATGAACTTTGGCAACAACAACATCACCATCGACGCTGCAAAAAGTGCCAACGCAATCTGTGTCGCTCGCGTTGACAATGCGCCTGACACATCACTCGGTATCGACCAGCCTTCCAGCACCAAACCGCCGATGCAAAGCATGGTCATCATCAACCAAAGCGGTGATGCCGCGTAGGCCAAGATTCCGGACGCGAAGTGAAACCGACTGAGCGGATGGATAGACTCGTTGATCATCAATCGACTGTGTTGCAGATTGCCTTGGCACCAACGATGATCGCGTTTGGCGTAATCGGTCAGCGTTGTCGGGCACTCTTCGTAACTGCCACCCAAGTCCGTCGCGATTTCCACCTTGTAGCC
>JBGSMN010000171.1:0-11824 GCA_041740155.1 Rhodopirellula sp. | reverse complement strand
TTCACGAGCCTCGTGATACGTGTTGACGATCTCCGCCGCTGTGAAGAAGCGACCGTGGTGACCAGCCCGACAGGCACTCGCCAAGAGGCTGATCGCCAGATGCGTTTTCCCCACACCGGGCGGACCCACCATCACGATGTTCGTCTTCGTATGAACGAACTCACTCCGCGACAGTTCCAGCACTTTCGCCTTGTTCAATTTCGGTACATGTGTGAACTGAAAGTCCGCGAGCTCTTTGGACGCTGGCAGCTTCGCCAACTTCATTCGACGTGACTGGGCGTTCTGATCGCGGTTGTCCAGTTCCAGTCCCGTTAACTCGCTCAGGTAGGTTTCGTAACTCGCATTCTCGGAAGCACAACGCTGCGCCGTCTTCGCGTACTGAGTCAACATCGCTGGCAACCGCAACAGTCGCAGGCGGTTGTCCAGCACACTGTTGTCGGCGGCTGTCTCGGTTTTCTTTGTTGGTGTATTCTTCGTCATCTTCGGCTCTCCTTGCCAGTGAAACAGGGGTCATCGTCAGCAGCAGATCAACGTGATCTGCCGAGCTAATCATCGAAACGAGATCGGTCGAGTGCTGAGCTTCAGTCGTCGTGACTTGAGGCTCGGCTAAGTCATCACGCAGCGTGTCGTAAATTAACAAGTCACGCAGTCCGTTGCTGGTGAACTGCAGCGACGGGTGTTCGCTCAAGTCCAAGGCGTGGTTGTAAGCCGTCGGCCCCGGCCCTTCGATCAACCGTTGTAGCTCCAAACGAACGGCTTGTTCATGAAACGCACGCAGTGCCACGCAGCGCGTGATCGCTTCACGAACGAGAGTCCAAGGATGCGTCTTGGAGAGCAACACGATGCTCAGGAATTGTCGCGTTCCCTTTTCGCCCAATCGGTACTCAAGTTCTCGGCGAAGCAACTGCTCAGCATCGCTCCAAGCCCGCTTTTTGAAGGGAATTCCGCTATCGAGCAGTCCCGGCTTGCGTTCTAAAATCGGTAAGTAATGCTCCAATTCCAACGACCAACCGCCCGACTCGATTCGCCGATGCGAGGCGATGACCTGGTCTTTGCAAATGACTTCAATGCGATCGTAGAACGCGCGCACGACGACCGGTAAGCATGCGTACTTCGTCGGCACACTGTAGCGAGCCGAGTCGCAAGTGACGGTGCTTTGACGATCCACTTTCTGCATGTGTGAGCGAGCCGCGATGTATGTCCCGGAAGTGATCGGCAAGAACGTTGATCGCTCTGCTTGAAGTAGATCGCCGTAGCTCTGTTTGGTTTGTTAGCAAATACGGACTAAGTCTCCGGTGCAACAGCTTGCAAGATGCTCATTGAGTTGCTCGATGCTGGTCACGCGTGGCACGGGAGTCAGGTAAGTGCGTTCGGCTCGCTTGACGGAGTTTTCAACGTGGCCTTTCTCGTTGCCACGCGCGACGTTGCAGAATCGCGACTCAAACAAGTAGTGACTTCGCCCCAATCGATTTGAAACTCATTGCCGGGTGGATGGTCGATCGGAACAAAGACTTCCGGTGGTGCGAGTTCACGTCGGAGTTGTTTAACCAGATCGCTAACCGCGCGTCGGGCTCCGTCGTACTGATGCTCATCGCGTAGCCGTTCCCAGATTCGCACTGCGGTATGTCGTTGCTTGCGTGGCCGCTGCTGATCGTCGGTTAACCAAGTGCGGATGGTTTCGACAAACGGATCAAGTTTCGGCCTCGGCTTGGCGGCGTCGACGCGATAGGGAATCGGAGTTGCATGCTGGAGCGCCTTGCGGATGGTTTTTCGCGAATGTCCCAGCCGCCGAGCGACTTCGCGGACGGACAAACCGTCGATGAGGACCATGCGGCGGATGAGTTCGAATTGTTCCAAAATGAGCACCTTGAGATAGCTCCGGATCGTTGTTGTGGGTGAAGCTTGAAAGCTCCCCACCAAACCCGATCCGGCGGCCTCAAGTCAGCCCCCTCCCACCACCTCACCCCACCATCTTGGTGGGTCCCTTTTCGGCTGCCACCCTGGTCCCCTTTCTGACTGCCATCTCCAACGCCAGTAGGCGATCGCCTAAAGTGCAGTATTTTGAGGCCGAGTGCATATTGGATCGACCAGCACTCGGTTTCGTATGTCGATTCATATTTATCTCTGTGGCGGAACAGCGGCGATCACCGGGTCGCCGAAGATGAGCTTCCATTTGAAACCGCGTCATCAGCGACTCCGCGTGCATCGCTTGGTTCTGCTTTACTTAGGCAGGCTTCCACAAACTCAACAATGTGCTCGCGGTATTGTACTTTGCCGATCGAACCGCAGTTCTCGTGTCCTGCTCCTTTGATAATGCATTTCGGATAAGTTTCCCGAGATGCAGCGTAAAGTGTTTCAGTCATTTCGCAGGGTACTTTGGCGTCGCTATCACCATGAATGAAGAGAATCGGTAACTCCACGGAGCTGATTTTGCTGAGAGAGTCAAATTTCTCTGTCAAAAGAAGGCTGACTGGCAACGCCTGAAGTAATCCACCGTACCTCAAAGAAGACATCTCCAAAATGGAAGTGAAGGTACTTTCAACGATCACACCAGCAGTGTCGCTACTGTCAGGTTGAATCGCGAGCTCGATTGCGACAGCACCACCGAGGGAATGGCCATAGATAAAGATCTTGTTCGATGCGAACTTGCTTTTGAGATACATCAATGCTGCCAGAGCATCTTCATATATTTTTGCCTCGCTGGGTTGTTCCTTGTCATAGCTTGCCCCAAACCCGCGGTAGTCTATTACCAATACGTTCCATCCGAATTGATGAAATCGCTCAGTATGCTCCAGGTTTTTTCCGATGGTCGCATCTTGGCCATGCAGGTACAGAATGACTGGTGCCTCAGGACTTTCGACAGGCACCCAGTATCCGTCGAGTTCTGCGATCACTTTGTCTGCGCCATCACGAAGCGGAATCTTCACAGGGTCGTAATCCATACCCATACGCTCTGGATCTGTCGGAATCTCCGCGAGTGGAGCGAGTATTTTCTGGACTTGCGTGGCCCGGAAATAAACGCAAACACCGATGTAAAGAAGTACGATGACGCCCAATAATATTATAAGCCGGTGGTTCATGAACCTCGGTGTTTGACGCTTTAATTGCATTTCTGACAGTTCACCAATGCTTTGTAGCAGAACGTCGGCCATCCCCCGGCACGCGCGAGTGAGGCCACTATGTAAAAAAACGGCCGGTCGCGTGCTCCGCTGCAGTACGCCCAACATGGTCGTGATCTTGTGGGGTGCAAGTCCCCTGTACTTAATTCCGGTTCCTTCCATGGGAGTCATCATACCAGATGGATAGCTCATCAGAAGTAGAGTACGAGGCGAGGGCAACTGCGGCGAGGTAACAGACCGTGGAGAGGAAGCCTGCGAAGATGATCATTAAACCAGCGACAACAACGTGCTGGACATCTTCTCGCCAAGACCTGCCAGGTTACGAACAGAAACCTCATACGAGGCCGACGACTCCAGGCCCGTCGCGGAGCGACCCAAATGGATGCTCTGCGATTACTTCGGCAGGGTCATCATCGAGCCCACGGTCGTTGGGCATAACGCGGGCGTACTCAGAGCGATGACCCAACAAGCTGCCGCTGCCTGCCAAGCCGAAGGCATCAAGGACTCCATCGTCGCAGTCGAAATGACCGGCATCTATCACAAGCCGATCCAGGCCGCCTTTCGCAAAGCGGGCTTTGATACGCGAACGGTTCATCCCTTCGCCTCGTCGCACTATCGAAAGCCACTGCACCCCAACGAGAAGACCGACGACAACGACCTGGAAGCCATCTTTCATGCCGCCATCAACGGATACGGATTGTCGATCTTGCCGATCGATGAAACTTATCGTTCGTTGCAACGGCTCGCCCGGCATCGGCGCAACTTAATCAAGCAGCGAGCGAGGTTGCAGATTCAAATCAGATCACTGATGCACCAAGCCATGCCTGGGTTCGCCGATCTGTGGGAAGACGACAACCTATTCAACAGGTCGATTGCGATGGTGATCGCAAAGCAATTCTCGTCCGCCCACACCATCACGCAGGCCGGGCCAACCGGCTTGGCCAAGTACCTTCGCCAAGAGAAGATTCGTTTTCAAGAACGAACGCTTGATAAGATTCACGCTTGGAGTCTGCTCGCGGCCGATCCCGATCCGCTGATTGAGTTGCTCACCAGCCAGTGGAAGCAACTCTTGGCGCTGCGAGAATTGATGTCTGAGCAGATCCATGACACGGAGCGAGAAATGGCTCGTTTTCTCGTCAAAACGCCCTATTGTCTGCTCCTATCGGTCACCGGCATCAATGTCGTCTAAGCTAGCGAGCTAGCGGGCGAAGCGGGGCCGATCGAGCACTACGCATCCGCGACAGCGATCAACGGTCGAGCCGGCCTCTATCCTTCGCGTTATCAAAGCGACGAGGTTGATCGCAGCGGGAGCGTCGCGAAAAGCTGCAATCGTCGACTTCGTGCCGCGTGCATCCTGGTTGCCAAGAATCTGATCAAGTGCCATCCGTACTACCGCGGTTTAGCGGCGGTTTGGAAACGGCAAGGAGTGGTCACTGTTGACGCGCAGTGCCGGATGGCCAACCGCGTCAATCGCATGGTGTTTCAAATGGTCAGCGGACGTCAGGTGTGGCGAGGCAAATCGATCGACCGTGAGTATGTGCTGTTGAAGCTTCGTGAGTTTCATCGCACGCATCACACGCTGCTGGATCAAGCCGTGGCCGACCTCAATGAAGCGTTCACATGGCTGCCAAAATCAACCCACGCTGCCGAGGCCAAGCCGCTTTCGGAATTGGCACAAAGGATACGCAAGGGAGTCAACTCGATTGGCGACCTTCTAATCCCGTTACTGATTCGTCTTGGAGTTCGCAGCGACAATTCGGTAGAATCTAACTCGTCCGAAGCTTAGGGCCAGCACTGGCTCGTCGTGCTGCTTGCGGCACACTGACAACATCGATTGACCCCGAGGGCAGGCGTGGTTGCGAGAGCAACCGCAGTCAACAAGCCCGTGGAAAAAGCGTGATGCTCTGTCAGCGGTTCCAACGCCGGATAAGACAGTGTGAGGCTCCTGAGCTTCGGATATCTACCAGGGTGGCGAGACTGAACCACAACAAGCTGACGGAGAAGTGCCCGTAGCATCGACAAGCCATTGGACTTTCAGAATCAAAAAAGCTACCCTGTGGGTAGTGCCGCTAGACGTCCGCGCCTACTTCGGCAAAGAAGTCAAAATCATGTTCGACCATGACAGTGCTTTTCTTTCTCGGTTCGCTTCCATAGAGCGAAATAGAGAATCAGCTGCAAGGCCCCGTAATCAAAGGGATTACGAAATTTGCCCGAAAGGAGAACTTGCCACAATTGAATTGTGTACGGGAAGGGTGCGATCGAAAGTGCAATCCGACGGGTGATCAACTTACAACAGAAGAGCAATGCGACGTTTTGGAAGATCGATCACGCGGATTCGATGTTGCAAGTGCGCAAGTTAGCGGTGCCTGATTAATGGGACAGTGTCATGTCGGAGTTATCGGAATTTCGTCGAACCGAGGCCTACGATGGCTGGCAATGGGAACCCCAAAGCTGAGCATCAAAAATGAAAGTCCTTCTAGCTTGGCTACGTAACCCCGAAAATCACGGCGTCTCTGAGTCTACTTTGTTGGAATGCGCCCTGGCCTACACCTACAATTTTTTTAGCACAATGATCCCGTAAGAAGTGACGGTCGCGGACCCGAGACAGGCGAGTCGCCCCTCGGCAACGTACACCAACTGGTTGATATCGAAACTGGCACCGATACCGCTCAGATTGATTGAGAATCCGCCTCCTCCACCGAGTACTTGCCATCGGCCAGTCAAGTTCCCACCGCGTCCGACATGAGGTCCGGTGAGCTTGCCTTCAAGTTTTCCATCGGCATCAAATGTAATAGTGCCCGAGAACACTTTGAGCGATCGCAACGCCATTGCCGCTTGAGCTTCGACCATTTGCCGCTCTTCGTTGGACAAACTCTTACCCATCGCGATTGCCGCCTGCTCGAGCCTGTTGACCATCATCGGTTCAAAGAACTTCCGTGCTTCAGTTTCCGAGACAGCGACCCAGGTGCCGACCAAATCTTGCTCGGGCGACTCCGGCGCATACTCGCGTCTCTTTTCCACCAACGCAGCCTTTCGTTGATCGTCTTCCGAAAGCGGTTGGCTCATCACCTTGGGTTCGACCGGCAATTGCGATTGTGAATTCTTCGAGCGGCTGTCTGCTGGTGGCGAGACGCTTGATTTTATGCGGTCAGAGTTCGGCAAAGACGCAGTGGACTCGGTCGCAACCGCTGTTTCGTCTCCAGCAATTCGCCGTTTCGCTGTATCGATCAAAGGCTGCGTTACCTCCATTGCCATTTGCTCGTTAGGCACGCCTACTTGGCTGATGTGGTATTGGATCTGATCGCGATCGAGATCGTCGCGATCAAGCAAGACGGCTTCAATGGCCATTTGTGGGTAATGATCCGCAGGACGATCCCCGAACAAGCTCTCGATCTTCGCGTCAAACTCTGCCGTCACGCCCAGCTCACGCGTGGTCTTGATCTCGCGTTTGTAGCTGCCATTGAGCACCGGAACTTGAACGCCACCTTCGACGCTGCCGAACAGGTCGATCGTTTCGTCATACAACGGATACACCCTCAGCGGTTCGTCGCCACGACCATCGTCTACCAGCAAGACCGTACCGATGGGTATTCGAACTTGCATCGGGCCACTTGGCGCAAGCTTAGTCCGCGTCAAACGTAGAATCAATTTGCCACCGAGTCCCTTGCGACCAGCGATCGTGACCTGATCCTGCGCCAATGCGTCAACCAAGCTCACCGTCTTGTCATTGTCCGATTTGACCTCGCGTGACGGCGGCATTGCAGCCTCGTCGGTTTGCGATGAATCGAATTTCGCCTTTTCTAACAGGTGTTCGCCTTTGACAAGATGCTCACTGGTTGCTGTCCAGGTGTAGAGCTCACTCGTCCGCGACTTCTTATTGAGAACGTATCGTTGCTGGAATAGGGTCGTTCGGTCCGTAAAGACGCGCGTGGCGTAAGCCTGTAATTGATCCAAGCTTAAATTAGGCGTCTTTATCATCAGCAGTCCGGCCGTCGTGCTCAGGATGTCATCATGGTCTGTAGCTTTCACATCACCAAGAATCTTCGCGGCCAGCAGATCCAACCCTGCACGTGTGATCGACGAGTGATTTCTATTTTCATATTTGGTCGGTCCCACCTGTGCAGTTTCGATGACGGGTACGATCGCCACTAGATCGCCTGGGATCGCAATCAAATGGCCAACTCCTTCCATCGGATCGGACTCTCTGCCGCCGCGCTTATTGGGATCGATCACGTCTCCTTGAACAAAGATACGACCGGATCTGGGATGTCCATCCAGTTCGATCCAGGTACCGCTAGGAACCGTGATCTTCGGCACAACGACGAGTCCTTTCGGATTGACGATGATGGTGAGTTTCTGCTGCGCGTAGTCTTCCGATCGGACTTCGATCAAATTCTCAGCGAGTGCCTCGTGCAGGGGCATTTCCTCTTTGTCCGCCCACGCGAGACTGCGGAGGAATCTCCTATCCGCTTCGCACAACACGTTGACCGGTACAGTGACAATTTTGCCATCGGTCTTCTCCAAGCGGACCTTGCCATCAATGAAGTCCACGATTTTGGCGACGACTGTATATTTCCCTAACTTGTCACTCCACATTCGCGTCGACAAGTCTCGAGTTCGCGTTTCCGTGATCGCGCCAATCTCCGTCGATGCTTGAGCAAAAACGTTGCCGCTCGTGACCAGAATCAGGGTCATTAAAAACACGAAAAGTTTCATTGGGTTTCTCCCGCTGTTTGGGTCAGAATGGATGGATCCAAAGTCACGACGTGGAATGTTCGATCAGCCGTGCCACCGCCGCTGATCAGACGACCGTCATTTGCAAACGCAACGCTCGGCGGTTCGCCGGAATGGGACAGGTTGACGACATGATGAGGCGGCAATTCGGCAATCAGCTTGCCACTTTCACGATCCCAAAGACGAACGCGACCGCGAAAATCGCCGTTCGCGACCATCCGCCCATTCGGCGAAAACGCCAATCTGGCCGCGAACTGCGTCGGTTCGGATAGGGAAGCTGTCGCCGCATCGAACTTGCGAACGAGTGTTCCCGTTTCGATGTTCCACAGCACGAACAGGGCCTCATCCCACTTCACGTTGCAAACGCCATACTTGCCGTCGGGCGAGAACGACATTGGCGACCGGATCAGGGAGGCACGCTGAAGCCTCGTCGAATTGCTCAGGTGCAGCGTGTTGTTAACGATCGAAAGGTCATATCGCTTTTGTGTATGTCGCTCGCCCAACGTGAGAAATCGATCGTCGGGTGACAGGGCAAGTCCCGTATCGTGGGCGTCCACTTGCTTGTCAATGATGACTTCGCCGGTTTTCCAATTCCAAACTCGAATCAGACTCGGCAGATCGCTCAAGTCCTGCCGCCCTGGTTCTGCTTCCGTTCTTGTCAACGCGATTGCCCACGGTTGGCTATCGAAGACTGCAAGTTGTCGAACTCGATCAGGAAAGAAAGTGAACGTGTCGAGCAAGTCTCCGGTGCCGGTGTCCCAAACCTTCACGACGTTGCCTGCGGAACTCAATATCCGCTGACCATCACTGGTGTAAACCAGGTGGCTGAGACCATCCGCGTGGCCGGAAAACTGAGCTTGGACTTGTCCGGTTCGCAAGTTCCATGTTGAGAATGAACCGATTGTCGAATCCCCGCCGATTGCGATCGATTGACCATCGGGCGCGACGGCCATTGCCGAAACATCGGTACCAACGTCGATTGTATAGCTCTGGTACAGGTCCGTAGTATTCGCCAGTGGTTCGCCTGATTCACGATCGATTAACGCGTGGGACTTGCTTGTGGTGCTATCCTTTGACGTTGGCAACAACTTGATCTTCAGCACGGTTTCGTTGTTTCTGACAACCTTGAATTTCTTACTCGACAGTCGTTGGTCACCAATTGAAACGGTCAGCCTCTGCTCATCTCCTTCGGTGACTGCAACGAATTGATTCGCACTAGAATCGAGCATTAGCTGCGTTCCACGAAGTTGCAATGCGAGTTCGTGTTCGCCGGTTTTCACGCTGTTCTGATCCGTCAATCTAAGCGAGTTTCCGTCAATGAAAACCTCGAGTCCTGATAGGTCGCCGCTCGTCTCGACTCGGATCGTACCGTGAGGTGTGCGGAACAGAAGCGTGAATCCGATGATCGCAAGCACAGCGCCGAAGCCAGCGAAAAGATACTTTCGCGTACTGCTCCAACGGTCGGTTGAAGGCTGTTGCGTCGGGAGCGTCTCAGGGCCGCTCAGGTGATGTTTCAGCGCCTTCGCAACATCTTCCATTGACTGGTATCGCATGTTTCGGCGTTTGGCCATCATCGTGGCGCAGACTTGTTCCAGGTCAGGGTCGATCCCGGCGCGAATATGAGAAGGTCGCTGTGGATCTTTATGAGTGATCTGGTGAACGACCTGCGCGATCGATCCTTGAAACGGCAGTGTACCGGTTAACAATTCATAGAGGATGACTCCCAAAGCATAGATATCGACTCCGACAGTAACGTCATTGGGATCGCCCTGGAGTTGCTCAGGCGACATGTAGGCGGGCGTGCCAATGATGTCGCCACTTTGCGTTACCTTACTCTGGGCATCACTTTGTCGCGCAAGTCCGAAGTCCATCACAACCGGCTCGCGATGGGAGTCGATCATGATATTGGCCGGTTTGAGATCGCGATGAATAACACCGTGCCGATGAGCCTCGGCAAGCACTACGGCAAGTCGATGTACCAAAGTCACAGCGTAATTTTGCGATGGGATGGTGCTGGGTTGTGTGAACTCCGACAACGGCCGACCATCGATGAATCCCATCGAGATGTAGTGACGACCGTCAATTTCGCCAACATCGTAAATAGGACAGATATTGCGACTTTGAATCTTCGCGGCCGCTCGTGCCTCGCGATAAAAACGAGTGATCAGCTCTTTATGTTTCTCGCCGGCAAAATGAGGCGTTTTGATCGCGACTTGTCGGTCAAGTTGCGTGTCGCGAGCCAAGTAGACACGGCCCATTCCGCCTACACCAATTTCCCGGAGGATGCGGTATCTACCGAACTCTTGCGGAAGCGGCGATTGCCAGATGAACTTTGCTGTTTCGGTTTTACGAATACCACTGACGCGGCTGGTATCGATCGAAGCTTGATTTGTAAGCTCGTCGTATTGCATCGGAAATCGTTCGGCATAGCTCTCCAATGCAAAGTCGCTGGTGGCGGCGCTCCGAGCACCAAACTCAATCTGAATCAACTCAACATCGATGTCCTCCGGACGACCTAAATCGGCAAACCGTTTACAGTATTCTTCGATCAGCCGACCTTGTCCCACCGCCCAACGACGCTGCAAGTCAATCTTCACCAATTCCGCAATGGCAAGTTGTCGGAATTTCGCATTGGTCTCCGATTTAAGCCGGTCACTGTAGTCATCGAGAAGTTCTGTAGTCCAGCACTCATCGAACTCCAACAAAAAAGACTCCAGGCGGTTTCGCTGGCTAATAGTAAGTGCGGTAAATGGGTTTGCGGTATGCACCGATAGTCTGTCCAATGATTCCCGTAGTCGAAGTTAGGCTCCATACCACTAATCGCTTTCCACCGCCTCAAGTGTCACATCCAACCTTAGCTATTATTTGATTTGCCAGAAATATTCGAGGAAATATGCTCGAATCGTTGGACTAATCGCTCTTCGACCAGCTTTAAAATTCGATGGATCGTTTGCCGCGAAAGGTTCATTTCACTGGCGATCTCAGATTTGTTTTTGCCATCCAGACGACGAGATAGAATCTCCCCGGCACGATCGGGTAGTCCATCGAGCGCGATGTCAATCTCCTCCCACAGCGCCAGTCCATCCTCTGGTAACGGTTCACGTTCTAGTAGTTGCAACTCAGCAGCGTCACCTTGTTCGGCATAAATACTTCGCATTTCTGCGGTATGCCGGCGAGCATGAGACCGCGTTTTGCAAAACGTGATTGTCGCGAGCAGTCGCCAAAGCTGATGCGAGTGCTCAATGCGGATCGTTCCTTCTTGCAATCGCCTAAAAAACGTCCGAAACACGGACTGAACGATGTCCTCGCCATCAAAACGTTTTCGTAGCAGCGGATGAATTTCGTTCCCGGCTAACCGCACGAGCCGCTGAGAATAGTCGTCAAAAAGCTGTTGCATGGCTAGCGAATCGCCCCGCTGCAATCCGAGCTGAAGAACTCGGAACTCAGTCAACTTAATGGGTTGCGGATCGGCGTTTTCGCCTGACGCTAGGAATTCACTTTGATCGGACATTACAAACGACTTGGTGCGCAATCTGTGTTAGAGTTCGCAGCCACGTGCACTTAGTGAGTGTCGATCCCCCGAACAGCCGCCGTGTGAGTTATGGATCGTACCATATTTTGGGCGTGACGGAAAATGTTTTGGCAGACAGCAAGTTTATAAACGCGTGTGCACTGATTTCGCATCCAATGTGATTGGGCGGAAGGAAACCCAGGGAAAACCCAGGGACAGGACGAAAACCCAGGCGAAAAGCCAGGGACAAAATCCAGGGACAGGACAAAACCCAGGCACAAAACCCAGGGACCACAAAACCCAGGGACAGCACAAACCCAGGGACAGAGCATTTTACAGTTGCCCGCCAAACACCCCGATCGTGGCACTTGGTTTTTGCGAGTCTTTTGCCCTGACCTATACAGCGAGCATCGGCCTGAACGACGGCGAATCGAGAATCCCTTTCGCCAAAATTCAGCCG
>JBGSMN010000157.1:0-31115 GCA_041740155.1 Rhodopirellula sp. | reverse complement strand
AATGCGATCTATCATATTGTCACTCGTGGTGACGGGCGTCGCAAACTATTTCACGGCGAAGATCACTACAAGAGATTCACCAAAGGGCTTGCCGAGGAGGTCGATCGTAGTGGATGGCAAGTGGTAGCCTACTGCTGGATGCCAAATCACATTCACGCATTGATCAAGACCCCCCAGCCGAATCTATGTAACGGCATGCAGCACTGGCTATCAGGCTACGCAAACTGGTATGCAAAAAGGAACCAGCGAACAGGTCACTTGTTTCAAGGACGCTACAAGGCATTCCTCGTCGAAGACGAGGGTTACTATTGGAATCTAAGTCGATACATCCATCTCAATCCATGCAGCGGTGGCCGTCCATTGGCTGCAACTCCAGAAGAATATTCCTTCAGCAGCTATCCGGGATACGCTCGTAAGAGCAAACGTGTCCTCTGGGTCGCCTACGATGAGCATCATCGGTACTGGCAAGGATTCAATGGCGGAAAAGATCCTGGTACGGCTTACCGAAAGTATGTGAAGGCGGCTTAGTCAGTCCAACCGACGCGAGTGTTGATCGCCTGAAAGACTGGGTTTATGGCAGTGAAGACTTTCTTCGTAGGGTACTGCAATTGGCAGCAAATGACGATGCCGAAAAATTTGAACGGCAAATTCGCCGCGCGTCCGTGATTACCGTTGCTGATGTCATCGAAAGCACCGCGAAGGAGTATGGTGTGTCGCCTGCTGAGTATTCTGGTTTCCGAAGCGGTGCGGGTGGACGCGACGTGGCGGCGTACCTCTGTCGCCGTTTCACATCCGCAACACTTGCCGATCTATCAGAGCGCTTTGGCTTGGGGCATCCTGACAGTTCGTCGGATATGGTAAAACGGGCAACGAAACTGATTGAGTCCAATAGTGAAGTTCGGAAACGTGCCAAGCGAATTGAGAAATCCCTGCTATCGAAACCCGAAACCCAAGTCTGACCCCACGCGAAGCGTTTCCCCCGAAGACGGACAGCAAACGGCTAACGAGCTAAATGCTAATAGCTATTCTTGGTCCTATGACGAAGTCGGGCGTCTCACCGACGAGGTCCTCAATCACTGGGACGATTCCTTCGATCAGATCGAATCGTTCACCTACGATCTCACCGGCAACCGCACCGTCAAAACCATCTCGCGACTCCCCGGCCAGCAAGCGGGGCCGGAGCTCAGAGTCGATTACACCTTCGACGCCAACGATCGACTCTTGGAAGAAATCCTCGACGATCTAACCGCAACCGATGCGGATACCACGACCACGTATGGCTACGATCACACTCAGCAAACCTCCAAGACGGTAACCACCAGCGCAAGCGAAGGACCGATCACCGTCAGCCATGAGCAACGCACTTACAACCTGCAAGGTCGGCTGGCAACGATCGAAAAGGAATCTTATCAAAACGGGCAAGTCGCTTCTCGTGAGCGATCCAGTTACGACTACGACCTGAGTTCCTTCCGCGTTAGCCAACGAATCGAAGACTGGAACGAGTCAACGGGCGAATTTGAATTCCGAAGCGAAACCGAATTCCTCGTCGACCATCACAACCACACCGGTTACTCGCAAACTCAGCGTGAAACGATCACCTTCGCTGACGGCTCGACGAAGGTCATCGACTACACCTTCGGCCACGACGAAATCTCGCAAACGACTACCGAATACGACTCTAGCGGCTCGCAACTAGCAACTAGCGACTTAATTTTCGGCCACGACGGCCATGGCAGTGTCCGCGTTACCTACAGCAACACTGCTGGTATTCATCAAGCCTACACGTTCACATCGTACGGAGTCCGCATCGCGATTCATGATTCGATCGGTAACGAAGTGGATATTCAGGACGTCGCGACCGCCATGGCCTACTCCGGCGAGTTCTTCGACGCCGTCGCCGAACTCAGCTACAACCGAGCCCGGTTCTACGATGCCGTGTCAGCTCAATGGAACCGCCTCGACCCGTTCGCTGGCAACATGCAAGACCCACAGAGCTTGCACAAATATGCCTATGTGCATGGGGATCCTGTACAGGGGATTGATCCAAGTGGGTTAACAATGTCACTTGGTTCGTCAATGATGGTAGGCGGATTAATTTCGGCCACCGCTAGCATCGGCCTAAAGGTCTATCGAGGTCAGGTCGACCAAATTTCCCTCTATTCAGTTGGCTACGACTTCTTCTTGGGGGCTGCCCTTACAGGAGTCTTTTATGGTTTGGGAGTAGGTTTCAACTTTCTACGAGGATCGGGTGGCGAAGCGGTGAAATCAGGGTCTTTGCTCTCGGGATCCCTTCCTGAAGTGCTGAAGACGGTCCCTACTTGGGTTCGCTTGGCGCCGATTACCAAGTACATTACGCATCCGTCTTACACTGGACCGGCAGGTAGGGCAATTGTGTCGAAGACTCCGGATGCCGCGAAGACCGATATCTACGTCTTCATCAATCAATCATTAGAAATTTTAGGGCAGAAGCAATTTGGTGCTGGGACGATTGGTAAGCTAAACCATTTGAAAACCGAGCTAGTTCCTAATAAGTTGGCCAGTAACACGACTGGCCTAACCGACCCTGTTAAGCGTTTACTCACGTTTGGAGACGAAGTTCCATTAAGTACAATATTTGAAGAATTGTCTCACTTCAGATATCTTTTGAGACGTAACCTGTGGGGAAACGGATACAAGCAATTACCCGCGGCCCGAAAGGCGGTCGTGCACGCGGAATCGGAACTTGCAGCCAAAGTTCAGGCCCAGCAATTTGGTTTTGCTGTGGAGCAAGCTGAGCTACTTAATCTAAAAGCCGCAGTTGAAGCGGCCACCAAACTAGCTAACGCAGCAGGAGTTTAAGAATGTCGAATGAGCTTTTCTTTGTTGACCCGACGCTAGCAAGAATTGAGGAGCCGAAATGCTATGAATACGGCACAATACGCCACTTGATTGAACCCTGTGATCTATTTGGCAGTGACCAAAAGGTAGCGGCATATCGTGTTGTTCGCATGTCAGATACAGATGACACTCCTTCGTTAGGTTGGTGGAAATACGGCAATGGAACGAAGCATGGTTTCGCGGCATCTAAGCTTATTGGACTAGATGAGTTTTGTAGCAGCCTAGACAGCAACTTCCTGAGTCATCTGGACATAATGCCTATCGCGGGCATACTGTCTGCGGAGTCCATTCTTGCGAACTGGGATATAGTCGTTTTGCCAGTTACCGAAATTGGCGATGAAGGCTTTTTTCTGGCGTCATTGGAATACGCATATGGGTTCTATTCGAGCGTGCAAATAGATCTGAACGTGAATCGACTAAACGAACTCGACTGGATTTCACGAAAGTATCATGAGGTACGTTCGCCAACCGATTTTTTCGGTTGTAATTCGAGTCAATCTTCACCTGAATATATCCGCAATGAAAAACAACTCGGGTTAACAAGCAATCTTAAACTAACGCAATGCAATGCAATTCCTTGTCTTGTTGCATTTGGGGATGCAATTCAACTGGAACATTGTGTATTAAAGCCGACAAATGACAAATCAGCTGGCGGTATTTCATTTCATTTGAACGGCCTATCTAATTTGCCCATTTCCGCGCACACTATTAGCTCATGTAGTATTCACTCAAAAAGTTTCCCTCGTTGTGGTTCGGACTTGCTGCTGCGAGATGACACCAAACTTGGGAGTGTCGTGAACATCACATCTTTCAAATCCCTTGCTTTTTAAGCACGTCGGACGAAGAAAAGCACTGTCATGGTCGAACATGATTTTGATTGCTTTGGCGACGTAGGTGCGTACGTCTAGCGGCACTACCCATAGGGTAGCTTTTTGTAACAGTTTAGTCCCCGTGGGACTAAATTCAGCAATCGTGCAGATTACCGGGAGTGGCCAGCGGTGACCTGTCACCGTGACTGTGATGAAGATTTCGTCTCGCCAAAACCACAAGCCCGACTGAAAGTGCGAACTGATTCTTGGTCGAAGAAAAGGTGTCCGGTACCGTTTCGGTTGACCAGCCTGCTATTTTCGCTTAAATTGGGGTTTTGAAACTTTATCTTCCTTGCTGGAATGCCTGACATGGGACGCCCCAAACGTGCTGATGCGGCTGGGCATTGTTATCACATGCTCAACCGGGCGAACCTGCGTGCGACCATCTTTGAGAAGGATGCGGACTACGAAGCGTTTGAGAAGATTCTTGATGAGGCTTTGGAGCGATTCAAGGTCGAACTTTTCGCGTACTGTTTGATGCCAAATCACTATCACCTGTTGGTCCGCCCAAGTGAGGACGGGGAAATGGGGCGTTTCGGTCATTACGTCGGGCTGACTCATACTCAGCGGTATCATGCCCACTACAAGACGACCGGAATGGGGCATGTGTATCAGGGCCGGTTCAAGTCGTTCCCCGTCCAAAGCGACGAACACTTCCTGACCGTCGCACGGTACGTCGAGCGAAATGCTTACGCCGCGAAACTGTGTAAGCGACCCGAAGACTGGAGGTTTGGCAGTTTGCATCACTGGCAGCAGAAGACGAAAGCATTCTCGCAGCGGATATCGTCGTGGCCGATCCGTCGGACACCCAATTGGGTTCAGCTCGTCGCGACGGATTTCAGTCAACCGGAGCGAGAACAACTAGACTGGAGTGTCAAACGGGGAGTCCCATTCGGGAGCGAAACATGGGTGGAGCACATTGCCAGAACGTTCGACTTGGAGTCAACGATGCGTCCCCGCGGTCGCCCAAAGAAGAAGCCGACCAAGAAATGATCAGCCAAAGCCTGAAAACGAAACCGGACAACTACCCGAGCTACTTGTGGGATTGTTCGGTGATAAGTCGCGAGTTGCTTGTTCTTGGCCGAGAAACGATGCCCGGCGTCAGCGATGAATTAGTTGGTTCGTTAACTGTTCGAACTTTTCGACGACTCGCTTCTCACTGAATTCTTCACGCTGAAGCGACTCGTAGCCTTGATGGATCAACCGTGCGTATGTGGTTGAATCATTGCGAAGTGTTGTGATCGCGTTGGCCCAGGCGATTGGGTTGTCGTGATCTGAAATGAGGATGCCGCCACTACCAACGCTTTCAGGAAGGCCGCCGATGTGACTGGCAATGACAGGCTTTCCGGCTGCTTGGGCCTCCACGGCCACCATGCCGAAGCCTTCCTGCCACACGGAGGGAACAATCAGCATTGATTGACCTGGATAATGGATGGAGATTTCAGATTCTAACCAATTCGAGAACCATCGGTGACTTGGGACGCTCTTCAGACCCCGAGCTTGGACCACGGCCGAGCCGCACTGGTATATTGTTCGAACAACCCTATAGCGAGGCTGTCGGTGGGATTGGATTCAAGGCAAACTCGCTTTTTCTCGGACGCATGTGCGTGTATTTGATCGTGTGGTGTAGTAAATTGCAGGGCTGTTAATTTACCATTTTCTCGCGTCCTTTGAGGTCGTATCAAGTGTCAAGATATCGTCTGAAAACACCTGGTAAACCGTCAAGTAACCTACTTTCGTGATGTCCTGGTCGGACTTTCCAACACCATCGCACTGCGCGAAACTATCACGGACGATCTTCGGGTTCACTAACTCGTTCTCTCATCGATTCGATGGCAGCAAGTCTTTCGGGCGGCAAAATCGCCAGTAAAAATCCTTCTTGCTAATTGCAACCACCCAAGAAAACCGGTTACCGCGAAACGCCTCCCTGTGCACTCGCTACAATACATCGTCGTCTCGATTCCTATTCACGCCGAGGGAGCGTCCCATTTTGTTCGACTTGCGAGCGATCTCTGTCATTGCTTTGTGCCTGTTAGGTGTCATTGTCTCGGTACCGACCGCACAGGCTGCGGATTTGCAAGCAGCGGAAAAGTTGTTCCGTACCGGGCAGTATGACGAGGCTCAGCAGATTGCCGCTGCTGAGGTGGAGTCAGGAATTTGGAACGAACGCTGGCCGCGTTTATTGATGCAAATTCAGTTAACACGCGGTCAATACGCGGAAGCGTTGACGACGTACGAGAATGCCATCAGTCGTTTCCCCTCCAGCCTGACACTACGGATGCTCGGCATCGAGACGCTTCGCCACAACAACCTAATCGAGCGTGCAGAAACCGAAAGCGAACGTTTTTTCTCGATTCTGCAAAGCACTAATTTGCGATTCGCTGGCCGCGACAACCTCGTCGCCGCTGGGCGATATTTTGTCGAGCTGAACGAAGACGCCCGAAAAATCCTGGAGATGTTCTACGATCCTGTTCGCGATGCCGATCCGAATTTTCTCGAAGCCTATCTCGCGACCGCTGAATTGGCGATCGAGAAAGGTGACTACCAAGTCGCTGCGGAAACACTCCGCGCCGCCGAGCAGATCGACGAGACCGATCCGCGCATCGCTTATTTCATGGCTCGAGCTTTTGAATCGTCCAATGCTGCGACCGCGAATGAGTCGATTCAGCGCGCACTGACAATCAACCCGAGCCACATCCCGAGTTTGTTGTTTCAAACCGAAGCTGCGATTGATCGGGAACAATACGAGCGAGCGAATGAGTTGCTGCAAGAAATCGTTGCGATTCATCCGACTCACCCCGAGGCGTGGTCATTGCGAGCAGTTTTGTCGCATCTCGACGGTGATACCAATGCAGAACAGCAGCATCGCGAAACCGCGCTGAGCACGTGGAGCGAAAACCCTCGCGTTGATTATTTGATCGGCAAAAAACTCTCCGGCAAATATCGTTTCGCCGAAGGTGCCGCGTACCAACAACGCGCACTCACGTTGGACCCCGAGTTTCAACCCGCGCGTTTTCAACTCGCCCAAGATAAACTGCGACTCGGTGACGAAGCCGACGGTTGGGAACTCGCTCAGCAAACATCGCAAGCGGACCCGTACAACGTTGTCTCGCATAACTTGCTCACGCTGTACGATCGCATCAAGACGTTCGAGACTTTGCAGTCTGGTGACCTTCACGTGCGGATGGAACCACGCGAGGCGGAACTGTACGGTGACGCCGTGCTGAACCTGTTAACGCAAGCCCGCGAGGTGTTATGTGAGAAATACGACGTCACGCCCAACGCACCGATTTTGGTCGAGATTTTTCCCGATCAGAAGGACTTTGCAATTCGCACGTTTGGACTGCCCGGTGGCGCGGGTTATTTGGGTGTTTGTTTCGGTCGCGTGATCACGGCCAATAGTCCTGCCAGCCAAGGCGAGCGGCCTGCGAATTGGCAGAGCGTTCTGTGGCATGAATTTTGTCATGTGGTCACGCTTGAAAAAACCAAAAACCGGATGCCGCGTTGGTTGAGCGAAGGTATTTCGGTCTACGAAGAACGCACGCGAAACCCCGCCTGGGGCGAATCCATGACGCCCCGCTATCGTGAGATGATTCTCGGTGGCGGAGAAGAAACTCCCTCCGAACTCACCCCACCCAGCCGGCTTAGCGGTGCGTTCTTGGCACCGCCCACACCACTACATCTGCAGTTCGCCTATTACGAATCGTCGCTCGTCGTGCAGTTCATTATCGAGCAACACGGGATCGAAAAACTGAAACAAATTCTCGATTCATTGGCTGCGGGGATTTCCACCGACGATGCCTTCATCAGCGCGATTGGACCGTTGGAAAAACTCGATTCCCAGTTTGAGCAATACGCCAAGAAAGTGGCAAGCGACTTTGGTGCTGAGGCTGACTGGTCACGCGAAGGCTTGCCCGAAAAAGGCTCATTGAGCGATTGGCAATCGTTCGTGGAAGAACGCCCGAAGAATTACTGGGGACTGCAATCGCTGGCGACGCTGTTGTTTCAAGCGAAGAAATACGATGATGCCATCAAGCATCTGGAAACAATTCGGACGCTGTCGGCGGTGAGCGGTGAGCGAGGTGGTCCGCTGGAAATGCTAGCGATGGCGTATCAAGAAAGCGAGGATGCCGAAAAAGAAAAGCAAGTTCTTTTGCAAATCATCGCACAATCCAGCGATGCTTTGCCCGCCTTGCAGCGTTTAATCGCAATGGAAACCGCTCAAGAAAACTGGCAAAACGTCGCGACTTATGCCGAGTCGGTATTGGCAATTCAACCATTGTTGCCGGCGGGCCACGAAAGCTTGGCCGACGCCAGCGAGACGCTCGATGAACCGGCCCATTCGATCGCGCCGCTCAAAGCGCTGCTCGCTCTCGATCCGATCGACCCAGCGGGCGTCCATTTCCGCTTGGCGAAAGCACTTGCGAGCACCGAACAATACGCCGCTGCCAAGCGACACGTGTTAATGGCCTTGGAAGACGCACCGCGTTACCGGCAAGCTCATGCGTTGTTGCTGGAACTGGTTGACGCGGCCCCGAGCGAGGAAAGCGAATGAGTTTCTTCAAACGATCACGGTCTGTCCTTGTCCTGCTAACGCTGTTGGTCGCGAGTTTCGCGTTTGCACAACGAGGCGGAAGTTGGCGAACTGGTGGTGCCACCACTGACCGATACGGCGTTCCAGATTGGGAAGTCGACGAGAACTTTCCCGGTGACTTATTCACGTTTGTGCGGATTAAATATCAGTCCTACGGTGGGCGAGGTGGCGGCGGTGGTTGGGCGACTGACTACCGCGATAGTGATCTGAATTTTTCATTGCGACTGCAACAACTGACGTCCTTGAAGGTCGCCCCCGAACCGATCGTCTTGGAATTGACCGACGATGAACTGTTTGACTACCCGTTCATCTATATCATCGAACCGGGCAGTTTGGTTTTCAGTCAAGCGGAAGCCGACGCGCTTCGCCGGTACTGTCTCAACGGCGGTTTCTTGATGGTCGATGATTTCTGGGGCGACTACCAGTATGAAAACATGCGGCGTGAATTGGAACGCGTGTTCCCTGACCGGCAACCGTTTGAAGTGCCACTTGAGCATGAAATTTTTCACAACGTCTATGATCTCAAAGAGAAACCGCAAGTGCCCGCGATCAACGCGGCCCGGCGTGGTTTCAGTGGCGAAGTCGGCTCGTGGGAATACGCGTCCGATGGCAGCGATACCAGCACGCCTCACTACCGCGCCATCACCGACGATGAAGACCGAATCATGGTTTTCATCTGTCACAACACCGACCTCGGCGATGGCTGGGAACGGGAAGGTGAAAACCAATGGTACTTTGAAGAATTCTCCGTCAAAAAAGCCTATCCGATGGGCATCAACATCGTGACCTATGCCATGACTCATTGATGAGCAAACCGTTAACCCAACCAACCAGGATCTGATCTTCATGAACGCACCCACCATCAGCATGGACGAGGAGGCCCGCGTGGTCGAGCAATTGCGGGAAGGTCGCGATCAAATTTATCGCGAACTCTCCAAAACCATCATCGGTCAACATGATGTGATCGAGCAATTGCTGATCAGTCTGTTCGCAGGTGGCCACTGCTTGATCACGGGTGCACCGGGGTTAGCGAAAACGCTGCTCGTTCGGAGCGTAGCACAGATCTTTCATTTGCGGTTTGGACGGATTCAATTCACGCCCGATTTGATGCCCGCCGATATCACGGGCACTGAGATTTTAGAAGACGGGGCGGACGGGCATCGTTCGATGACGTTTGTGAAAGGCCCGATTTTCGCCAACGTGATCTTGGCTGATGAAATCAACCGCACGCCACCGAAGACGCAGGCCGCGTTGCTCGAAGCGATGCAAGAACATCAGGTGACGGCTGCGGGCAAACGTTACGAACTCGAAGAACCGTTCTTTGTCTTGGCGACGCAAAACCCGATCGAAATGGAAGGCACCTACCCGTTGCCCGAAGCCCAGCTCGATCGGTTCATGTTCAACGTTTTAATCGATTATTTGCCACCCAAAGATGAATTGGCGGTCGTCATGCAAACGACATCGCAGCGGAGCGAGCCGATCGTACCGCTGTTCACTGGCGAAGACATCTTGCGGTTTCATGAGATCGTTCGCCGTGTTCCGATCGCCGAAGAAGTCGCCGCCTATGCGGTTCGGTTGGTCGGTGCGACGCGTCCTGACCGCGAGGGCACGCCTGATTTCATTAACCAATGGGTGAGCTGGGGGGCGGGGTTGCGGGCTGCACAAACGCTGGTGATCGGTGCCAAGGCGCGGGCGTTATTAACTGGCCACGCGCACGTTCGCATTGATGACATTCGAGCCTTGGCTCATCCGGCGCTACGGCACCGGGTGCTGTTGAGTTACAAAGCCGAAGCTGAAGGGATGACGATCGAGAAAGTGATCGATCGGTTGCTGTCCACGATTGGGACGGGCGTCTGATGGCACGTGCGAGCCGTTCTCAATCAACCGATCACTCGGCGCGGGATCTTTCTGCCCAAATTGATCCCGTTGCCGTGATGCGAATTAAGAACTTGCAATTGCGAGCTAAAACAGTCGTCGAAGGGTTTTTCAACGGCTTGCATCGCAGCCCGCTGCACGGTTCCTCGGTGGAGTTTTCCGAGTATCGACCTTACACGGTCGGTGATGACTTACGCGGGCTTGATTGGAAACGTTTCGCACGCAGTGATCGTTATTACATCAAGAAGTTCGAGGACGAAACCAGTCGCAATGGTTACTTGATCGTCGACCAAAGTCAATCGATGGGTTTCGGTTCGTTGGAGTATACAAAGATCGAGTATGCACAAACGTTGGCGGCTACGTTTGCGTACTTCTTGACGATGCAGCGTGACTGCGTCGGCTTGTTGACATTCGATGAAACCATCGGCGACTACGTTCCCGCGCGCAGGCGAGTCGGGCATTTGCATCAAATCCTCGTGGCGCTCTCGCGTCCCGTGACTGGAAAAGGCACAGACATCAATGTGCCACTGCGGCAAATCGCGAACCTGGTCAGCCGCCGTGGTTTGGTGCTGTTGATTTCCGATCTGCTGTCGCCCATCGAATCACTGCACACTAACTTGGCATACCTCCGCTCACGTGGTCACGAAGTCGCTTTGCTGCGAACGCTCGATCCAGGCGAGTTGATTTTTCAGCTCGATGCGCCTGCGATGGTACAGGACATGGAAACCGGTCAAGAGTTTTATCTCGACCCAGAAGCTGCCAAGAGTGATTATCAAGAACGGTTTGCTGAGCATCAAACCCAACTGCAAACGGTTTGCGATTCACTCGGCGTCGATCTCTACACAATCTCCACCGACGAGCCTTTGCAGGATTCGTTGTTTCACTTACTCGATTCCAAACAACGTCAATCACGCAGCACTGCTCGCTCGGGCATGCTCTCCCGCGCCAGCAGTGCGATGGGAGGCGGTGTGTCATGAGTTTACTGTTTCCGATTTATTTCGCCGGTGCGTTAGCCATCGGATTGCCGATTTTGTTTCATTTGATCCGCCGACAACCCAAAGGCAATGTGGTCTTCAGTTCGCTGATGTTTCTGCGGCCCACACCGCCGCGTTTGACTCGGCGAAGTCGGCTCGATAACTGGCCGTTGTTGCTGTGCCGGGCACTCGTATTATTGCTGTTGGCTGCGGCGTTCACTCGGCCTTTTTTGCGTTCGGCTGGTTCGACTGAGTTCGGTGATCAAGGCCAACGGATCATCATCGCCATCGACACCAGCGCCAGCATGCAGCGAACCGGCGTCTGGGAGGAGGCAATCAATGCAGCCAACGAAATCGTCGCTGATCTTTCGTCTGCTGATCAAATCGCGATCGTCACGTTCGATCAGCAACCTAAAGTTCACTTAAGTATTGAACAATCCCTGGCGTCATCGCCAACCGAGCGAACCGCCGCAATTGAGTCTATCTTGAAAAACGTGGCACCGACTTGGCATGCCACGGATCTGGGTACGGCGATCCCGTTTTGTGCTGAGCTAGCGACGACCTACGAAGCCGACGCTGCGGCTGGAGCGGATGACCCCGCGAGCGTGATCTTGATCAGCGATATGCAAACCGGCAGTGACATCGAGAAATTACAATCATTCGCGTGGCCAGAGACACTGCGTTTGCAAGTCCGGCAAGTTTCTGGCCAGACAACCACCAACGCTTGGGCACAGATTCTGACGTCAACCATCACCGACGAGGATGACGGGGATGCAACGACAGACGATCAAAACCATCTCCGTGTGCGTGTCTCCAATTCTGCTGCATCGAAAGTGAGTCGGTTTGAATTGGCGTGGATTGATTCGGCCCAGAACGCAGCGCAGTCGCAGGCGATGCAGGTACTGCCAGGACAAACTCAAATCATTCGCATGCCGATGCCGGAATCAACGTCGGTTTCGTTACGCCTCTCAGGCGATGAGATCGAGTTTGATAACGATCGCTTCTACGTTGCCCCGGTGCAGAAATCGCTGGAGTTGTGGTTGATTGAGAACGAACCCACCACGATCGACCCACGCGATAGTTTGGCGTTCTACATCGACCGCGTGCCGCTGAGCAACAATCGACGAACGGTTACCGTTAATCGTGTTGATCCTACATCGTTGCCTGAGATCGATGTCAAAACCACGCCGCTCGTGGTTGTCACCGAATCGCTACCCGATGAGTTCACTCAGCGACTCGAAGAATATGCCGAATCAGGCGGTACAGTGCTCTATGCCGTTACCGATGACACCCCACAGTGGCAAGCCACAATCACAGCCGCGCTCGCTGCTCCGGAGATTCAAATCAGTGAAGCCGATGTGAAAAATTACGCGATGTTGTCCAGCATCGACTTTCAGCATCCGTTGTTCGCCAAGATGGTCGAGCCACAATTTAATGATTTCACCAAAGTGCGTTTCTGGTCACATCGCGTGATCGATGGTGTTTCCGATGACATCGATGTGCTGGCGAAGTTCGATGACGAGACACCCGCGATTTTGCAGCGAACGATTTCCGACGGACGAATCCTCGTCATGGCGGCAGGTTGGCAACCTAATGAGAGTCAATTGGCATTGTCGACCAAGTTCATTCCGCTAATGTTTAATTTATTTGACATCAGCGACGCGAGTGCTGGTGAAACCTATAGCTTTTTAGTCGGAGATCAGATTACCTCGGACGCTGCTGATGTCGTTTTTGATAAACCTGGAATCTATCAACGTGAGCTCGATGGAAACACTGAATCGTTTGCGTTGAATTTAGCCGAATCGGAGAGTCATTTGGAACCGATCGATACGAGTTTGCTGGAACGTTTCGGGATCAACTTGGAGGATTCCATTCCTGCGGAGGTCAAACTCGCCGAACAACGTCAGATGCGTGACGTGGAACTGGAGAGCAACCAAAAATTGTGGCAATGGCTTTTGATCGCAGCGTTGGCCATGCTCGGTTGTGAGACGTTGTTGGTGCGGAAATATATTTAGAGCGAATTGCTGTTAAAGGACTTCTGATGTTCGAGAAAAAACTACAACAACGAATGCAATCTGTCGCTCGCCGATTTCGCCAGCGACAATGGTGGTTGATCGTGGCAATAATCGGGCTGCTCGTTGCGCTGATTGGTGCATTCATGCTACCGAGCGTGAGAGCGGGCCGGTTTGAACCCACTTGGACAGCGATGTATCTGTTGATTGCCGCTTCGGTCTCACTGTTGATTGCCTTCCTCATCAATCTGACAACCTATCGTCAGCCCGCACCCATTGCGAGAAAGATTGAAACCAAGTTCCCAACTTTACAGCAGCGTTTGCTGACGGCGATCTCGGTTAGCGATGATCCCGCCGCCAGCTCAAGCTACCTGCAACAACAGGTTCTGCGTGAGGCCTGCGACCATAGCCAACGCAATGCGTGGACCGAAACGGTGCCGCAGGGACAAGTCTGGGCCAGTCGATTGAGTGGTATCGGTGCGATGGCGATCATGCTTATCGTGCTCAGCATGATGGTCTTCACACCGCAGCCCACACCGTCAGCGATGGCCAGTCTGCCTAGGCAAACCCTGCATCAAATCATGGTCTCGCCGGGGAACACAGAGGTCGAGCGAGGCACCAATTTGTTAGTGACCGCGAGGTTTGAGGGCATCGCCGATACCGATGTGCCCAGCGACGGGGAACTGCGAATCGTTTCCGCCGATGACAGTGAGCTGCGACTGTCGATGAAACGCAATCTTCGCGATCCCATCCTCGGCGGTTTGGTTTCATCGATCAAAGATTCGTTTCAATACCAAGTCCACACTCCCGATTGGACCAGCCCGACGTTTGCGGTCGAGGTGTTTGAATTTCCCGAACTCAACCGCAGCGACGCACAGTTGAGCTATCCCTCATACACCAAGTTTCCTGCCAAAACGATTGAGGACACACGGCGTGTGTCGGCAGTCCAAGGCACGAGTCTGCGGTGGATATTTCATCTGAATAAACCCGTCGCGGCGGCAGCCCTCGTTGCCAAAGACGGAGCGACCATTGCACTGCGATTGGACGATAAGCTGGCGACGGCTCAATCGGATGAACTTATCATCGACGCGTCTGTGCGGTACACACTCGAACTCATCGATGACAAGGGACGGCACAACAAGTATCCGCCCGAGTTGATCGTACGGATGTTGCCCAACGAGCCACCCAGATTGAAGATGACGGCGGGTGGCGATGTCCGCGTCTCGCCGCTGCAAGAGTTCACTGTCGCAGCAGAAACGCAAGACGATTATGGCATCGAGAGGGTTGGATTGACGTACACGTTCGATGGAAAACCCTACGAAGTCATCTTGGCAGCCGACATTGTACGTGGGCAAAAACGGAACGTCGAACATTTGATTGAATTGGAAACACTCGATGCCAAACCAGACCAATTGCTGGCGTACCATTTGTGGGCGGAAGATATTGCCCCCGATGGAAAAGTTCGACGAACGCAAGGTGATCTGTACTTTGCGGAAGTCCGTCACTTTGATGAGATCTTTCGCGAAGGCGAGCCACCGCCAGGTGGAGAGCCATCGCCACCAAGCGAGAACGAACAGCAAGCTGAACAGATGGCGGAATCGCAGAAAGAAATCATTGCCGCTACTTGGCGGGTGCTACGCGATGGTCTCACAGAGGAATTTCAAGACAACGTGCAAACCATTGCCGAAGCCCAACAGACACAAATCGAATCGCTGGACGAGCTCGCCGGGGAACTGCAAGACGAAGAATCGCTGCACTACGTCGATCTGGCTCGCGTTCACATGCAAACGGCTGTTGAAAAACTGCTGCTATCGGCTAGCGACCGCAGTCTCGATTCGTTCAGCGAAGCACTTACGGAGGAGCAACTCGCTTATGAGAAATTGTTGAAACTGCGTGCTCGCGAATTTGAAGTCAGCCGGTCCCAGCAACAGCAGAGTCAATCGAGTTCCAGTTCCGCGCAGCAGCGTCAACAACAGCTCAATGATTTGGAACTGAAACAAGACGAGAATCGTTACGAGACTGAGAAACAGGCTCAACCGGAAACCGAGGCCGAGCAACAGCAACGCGAAGAACGCCAGGTGTTGAGCCGACTCAAAGAGCTAGCGAAACGGCAAGAGGACATCAACGAACAAGTCGCGCAGTTGCAATCGGCGTTGGAGATGGCCGAAACAGAGGCGGAGCAAGAGGAGATCCAGCGGCAGCTCAAGCGATTGCGTGATCAACAGCAAGAATTACTGCGTGAGATCGACGAATTGGACCAACGAATGCAAAGCCCAGAGAACCAGTCTTCGATGCAAGAGGAAAGTGAACAACTCGCTGAAACTCGTGAGAACGTGCGACAGGCTGCCGAGGCGTTGCAAGAGAACGATGCCTCGAAAGCATTGTCGGCGGGCAAGCGTGCCGAACGGGAACTTGAGGAGATGCGGGATGAATTCCGACAACGGACAGCCGGTCAGTTCAACGAAGCGGTTCGTGAAATGCGTGATGATGCTACAGAACTAGAAGAGCGTCAGCAAGAATTGTCCAAGCAATTGAACGAGCAGATAAACGATCCCTCACCAGGTTTGCGTGCAGCCACTGACGAGCAACAACTCGAAGCAGATCTTCAATCGCAACGCGAACGACTGAGCGAACTCCAAGAGAAAATGCAGGATACCGTCGAACAGGCTGAGACCGTCGAACCGCTGTTGGCGGAGTCACTGTACGATTCGTTTCGTCGTACCCAGCAGCGGCAAGTCGATGAACGTTTAAGCGAGACTTCGCAGTTGTTGCAAAATGGTTTCACGGAAGAAGCTTCGCAAGCGGAAGAGCAAGCCCAGGAAGGTATTCGAGAACTCAAGGAGGGACTGGAACAAGCAGCCACCTCCGTGCTCGGTGACGAAACTGAAGCTTTACGACGAGCAGCGAGTGAGCTGGAGCAATTGAGCCGTGATCTTGAAAATGAAATCCAATCAGCAACGCAAGGTGAACGACAACCGGGCGAGCCGGGACCGTCCCGCGAATCAGGCGATGGCGAGCCGCAAGAAGAACCTGAAGGCCAACCGGGGCAAGGACAACCAGGGCAAGGAGAGTCGGAACAAGGACAACCTAGCGAAGGTCAAGCTGCAGGCGGTGAACCAACACAATCACCGCAAAGTGCAGGCGAGGCATCCGACATGGCCGGTCAACCGGGCGAGGCTGGTCAGCCAAGCGAGGGCGGCGAACCGGGACAGGGCAGTCAACCGGGCGAGGGCAGCGAACCAGGCCAGGGCAGCGAACCGGGCCAGCAACAACAACCTGGCCAGTCCCAGAACAGCTCACCAGCGGGAAATAGCCAAGGTGGTCCGAATCCAAACGCTGCTGATCAACTCAGCAGCCCGAGCGCCTCGCCGATCGCGGGCGATGGTTTCCGAGAATGGAGTGATCAATTGCGTGATGTCGAAGAGATGGTGGACGATCCCGAGATTCGTTCTCGCGCTGCCCGCATCCGCGATCGTGCCCGAGATGTACGCACCGATCTGATCCGGCACTCCAAAAATCCGCAGTGGGAACTCGTAGAAAAAATGATCGCGGAACCACTGCGAGAATTGCAACGCGATGTTCAAGAGGAATTCCTGCGACGTTCGGCAGAGAAGAACTCGCTCGTGCCGATTGATCGTGATCCCGTGCCCAACCAATACAGCGATGCCGTGCGCGAGTACTATGAACGCATCGGGAGCGGACAGTGATGCTCGACCTGAACCTGATCTGGGGTGCACCGCAATGGTTAATTCCTGCTGCGATCGTGGCCAGCCTGTTGAGCGTTTTGACGATATTGAATTACGCGCGTAGCCGGTCGATGGGGAATGTCCGTTGGCTGGCTGCAGGACTGAAGATCATGGCGATCGTGTTGGCAGCAATCTGTTTGTTGCAGCCGATGCAAAGTAGCGAACGTGCTCGACCTCGCGCCAATTTGCTGCCGATCTTGGTTGACCGCAGCCATAGCATGGACCTGTCATCGGGTTCGTCGGCAGAATCGAGACGTGAGCGAGTGGAGACGTTGCTGTCACAGAAAAACCAGTGGCTGCAGCGACTCGAACAAGATTTTGATGTGCGTGGTTACACGGTTGCCAACCGGATCGAGAAAGCGTCGTTCGGTTCGGTCAAGGACTGGAAGATGCCAGTCACCACAGAGAACGCGTCCTGTTTGAAATCCGCTTTCGATTCCATTCACGAACGTTTTTCCGGGAGACCGATTGCCGGGTTAGTGTTGTTTTCCGATGGCAATCTGACCGATGACCTGCCTGCGGACTTTGATTGGGCGAGCCTTGGGTTCCCGGTCTATCCGGTACTACCGAACGAGTCTGAAACGATCGTTGATACCAGTATCCGTGATATTTCGATCCGGCAAACGGATTTCGAATCCGCACCGGTTTCCGTTCGTGTTCAGGTCAACAGCACGGGCAGTGAGCGTAATTTGATTGTCGGGTTGCAAGATCGTGAACAACTCACCTGGAAACAGGAGCAGAAACTCACGCTGCCCGCAGGAGAAACGAAAGGCGAGGTCACCTTTCAATTTCGACCAGAGCAATCGGGATTGCGTTTTTTTACTGCGAGTGTTTTTACTGAAAAGGATCGGGCTGTTTTTGAGACGGGCGATGATGTTCGACGTACCGCTGTGCCCGACATGATCGGAAAAACAGAAGCCACGATCATTAATAATCAACGTGTGGTTGCCTTGGATCGCGCGGCTGGTCCCTACCGAATTCTGTATGTCGCTGGACGTCCGAACTGGGAGTTCAAATTTTTGCGGCGTGCGATTTCAACTGACGCTGAGATTCAACTCGTGGGACTGATTCGCATTGCTAATAAAGAGCCGAAATTCAGTTTTCGTGACCAAGGTGTTGCTGATACGAATCCTTTGTTTCGTGGTGTCGATGATCGCGAAGCGGAACTCGCACAGCAGATCGACGAACCAGTCATGATTCGTATGGGCGTGGAAGAGTCGGAAGAACTCAGCGCAGGGTTCCCGGAAACAGCGGAAGAATTGTTTGCCTATCAGGCTGTGATTCTCGATGACATTGAACCAGAATTTTTCACAGAAGATCAATTGCTGCTATTGAAAAAGTTTGTCAGTTTACGGGGTGGCGGTTTGCTGATGCTCGGTGGTCAAGAGTCATTCACTGGTAAATCGTTCTCCGACTCCGCGCTCGGTGAATTGTCGGCGGTGTACCCGCCACGCGTTAATCAACCAAGTGCGGCGGGGCACTATCGGTTTTCGATGACACGCGAAGGCATGCTCCAACCTTGGGTGCGGTTGCGTGACAACGAGAACGACGAAAACCAGCGACTTCGCCAACTCCCCAACCTCACTACCGTCAATGCTGTCGGCGATATCAAACCGGGTGCATATGTACTAGCGACTGTGAGCGAGGACGATGGCGAGACGATCCCGGCGATTGTCGCTCAGCGTTTTGGCAAAGGGCGATCGGCAGCGATCACGGTCGGAGATCTATGGCGATGGTCGTTGCGGCGACCCGCCGATACCGAAAGCACGAACACCCAAAAGGACAACCGAGATGACCCCGCTCAGTTTTGGCGTCAGGTTGCTCATTGGCTAGTTGGTGAAGTACCACGACGCGTGGCGGTGCAGGTGGAGACACGCCCCGATGCGCAGGAGGCGGCTGAAATCGTTGTCACAGTGCTGGACGAATCGTACATGCCACTCGACAACGCGAAGATCGAATTGACCGTGACACCGCTCGGTGGAGAACCACTGGCGTTACCCATGACTCCCGACGAGGCTCAGGCCGGAAGTTATCGAACGACTTTTTGGGCCGATCAACCGGGCGGCTATCGTATCTCCGCTACCGTATCGGGAGCCGATAGCGCGCCGATTGGACAAGCAGAAACGGGCTGGACGAGTACCCCAGAGATTCAGGAGTTTCAGCGTCTCGCCCTTAACCGCGAACTACTCGCAACGATTGCTCAGCAAACGAGTGGACGCGTGATTGACGACCGAGAATTGGAGGCGTTCGCAACGGATTTGCCGACGCAGCGTTTACCAGTGATGGAAACCTGGACGTATCCACTTTGGCATTCGGCATGGTGGATGACGGCGATGGTCGCTTGTTTGTGTACTGAGTGGGGACTACGACGTTGGAAAGGCATGGCATGAGTATCGTTCAACATGTACTCGGAACATTGATCGCCACGGTGCTAGGTGCATCCTGGGCGATTGCCGAGGAGCCTGCAAAGATCGCTTCTACGCAATTAACCGTCGTCGTTGGTGCGGCGGGTACCGACGAGTACGAAGCCGAGTTTTCAGCATGGGCGGACCAGTGGCAGCAGGTTGCCAAACAAGGAAATCTACCACTCGTTTTGATCTGCGAAACGACGCAAGACGCAAACGATATCGAGACGCTCCAAAAGCGGTTGCAAACGATCGGTGAAGATCTTCAAACCACACACTGGATCATTCTAATTGGCCATGGCACGCACGATGGTCGCACGACGAAATTCAATTTGCGCGGGCCTGACGTTTCCACTGATCAGTTCGCGAAATGGCTGGCAGATCCACCCGCGACGACGACCAATGAACCAGGCCGGGCGCCGATCGTGATCATCAACTGCACCTCATCGAGCGGTCCGTTTATCAATGCCTTGTCTGCCCCCCGCCGGGTCATCGTCACGGCGACTCAAACCGGTACCGAACAAAACTACGCTCGCTTTGGAAAATTTTTCACTGATGCGGTGCGATCTGCGGACGCCGATTTAGATCATGATCAAGAAATCTCGGTACTCGAAGCATTCTTGAGCGCCAGCAAAAACACGCAGCGTTTCTACGAGGCCGAATCACGCATCGCCAATGAGCATGCGTTGATCGACGACAGTGGCGATGGTCGTGGAACACGAGCGGACGCCTTCCGTGCAACACGAGCCATCGCCAAGGCCAAAAACGAGGCCGAACTTGACGGCAAACTAGCACGACGAATCACGCTCCCCGTTGGCGCTCACGCCGACTCAGCAAACACATTGACGTTGTCCCCAGAGCAACACGTGGCCCGCGACAAACTGGAAAATCAACTCGAAGAGTTGCGTGACCGAAAACCCCAGATGGAAGCGTCGGTCTACTACACTCAACTGGAGCTGATCATGGTCGAGTTAGCAACACTCTATCGGCCCACAACACCATCGAATTGACAACGAATTTCGGATGTTCCACCCGCTTTGACAGGTTCTATCGTGAGTTTTCTCAGCCCCTGTATGTCGATCATAATGATCATGTCTGCAACCGCACTCTGTGTCGCTGATGAAGGTATCGATGTGCTTGCCGCTGTGCCTGGTTACACGACCCACGAGGTTGAGGGCTGGGCAGTCCGAGTCAGCAATAGATTGACAGCCGAGCGTCCCGAGGAAACGGAACGTGCGATGGAATTACTCGCCGAGCAACTTCGACTCGTGTGTGAAGTGCTGCCCGCTGGGCCATTGGCGAAAGTTCGCACGGTCCCGATTTGGTTGTCGCCACCCTATGCAGGAGTTCGTCCGACGGGCGAGTATCACCCCGGCAAAGGTTGGCTAGAGAAACAAGGGCGTCGCCCAGAGCTTCATCAGTGCATCGAATTCACGAACACCGCTATTTTCGACCGTGAAATCAAACGCATGCCCGTGCTTGTGCTGCATGAATTAGCCCATGCGTACCACGATCAAGTGCTCGGGTTTGATCACGCGCTGGTCACGATGGCCTTTGAACGAGCACGCAATAGCGGCAGTTACGAGGCGGTCCTGCGTCACAATGGGAATACGGAAAAAGCGTACGCAATCACGAACGAGCGAGAGTATTTTGCCGAAACGACGGAAGCGTATTTCGGAAGAAACGATTTCTATCCCTTCAATCGCGCGGAACTCGAACAACACGATGCCCCCATGGTCAAAGTCTTGAGCGAAGTGTGGGAGGTGAGCCACCAGCGTTAGCCCTGCCGATCACTCAGACCGGGGGCAGAAGCAAAGCGTGATTTCGGGTAGCCTGTTGGGCCGTCTTTTTCGCAGCTCCCTGTTCGACATCTCAAAGATACAATTCCGTGGACCAAGTTCGGCAACTCCTTAAAGAACACGAGCTCCACTCGCTCGGCAAATGGATCGTGATGGCGTCGCTCGTTGGGATCGTGGCGGGCCTCGGGGCGATCGCCTTCGATGTGCTCGGACAGACCGTGACTCGTTTCACGTTGACACAATTCGCTGGTTTCACACCGCTAGAAGCTGCTGGCGAACATGCTCGTTACGAACATGGCCCCCTTTCTTTTTCGCCCTGGTTGATGCTGGCGGTGATGGTTGCCGGTGGTCTGGTATCGGGATGGATCGTGTTCACGTTTGCGCCGGAGGCAGAAGGTCACGGAACAGATGCAGCGATCGACGCCTTTCATAACAAGCGAGGCAAAATTCGTGCGCGCGTGCCCTTGATCAAAACGATCACGTCCGCGATCACGCTGGGCACGGGCGGATCAGGCGGTCGGGAAGGCCCGATCGCACAAATCGGAGCTGGCTTTGGTTCCTGGTTAGGAACCAAGATGAAACTCTCCAACCGTGAACGACGGATCATGTTGGCCGCGGGCATGGGCGCGGGTATCGGTGCCATCTTTCGTGCTCCGCTGGCCGGTGCTGTGTTTGCAGGTGAGATTCTCTACAGCGATGCCGATCTGGAAGCCGACGTGGTCGTTCCTGCGGCTTCTGCGTCGGTCATCGCTTACAGCGTCTATGTTCAATCGCTGCCGCCAGATGTTCGGTTCATTCCAATTTTTGGTGACACGTTGCAGCACAAATTTGTTTCGCCACTGGAGCTGATTGCGTACATCGTATTGGCGTTCGTGTTGGTCGTTGTCGGTGCGTTGTACGTGCGTACGTTTTATGGCACGCAGCAACTGTTCCGCAAAATTCCGATTGTCCCACACGTGCGGCCTGCCATCGGTGTTGGCCTAGCCGGCTTGATTGGGATCGGATTATTGCAAGTTTTTCACGATCAACCCGCGATCCTCGGCGTGTTAGGAACGGGGTACGGCACGTTGCAAATCGCCGTCACGGCAGCCACTACGCTCGGCGTCCCGTTATTGGTGGTGGTCGCACTGGCTAAGATTGCCACGACCTCGCTGACGATTGGTTCGGGTGGTTCGGGCGGCGTGTTTGGGCCGTCGATGGTGATTGGTGGCTGCACCGGTGCCGCCGTTGGATTGACGATGCAAACGTTGTTCCCGGATGTTGTTACTGAACCAGAAGCGTTTGCCGTCGTCGGCATGGCAGGTTTCTTCGCAGGCATCGCGCGAGCACCGATTTCCACGATCATCATGGTCAGAGCATTAACGGGAGATTACGGTTTATTGCTACCGACGATGTTGGTTTCCACGTCCACGTTTGTGATGAGTCATCGTTTTCGGTTGTATCAAAAGCAAGCTGCGACACGGATGGATTCGCTGGCGCACCGAGGTGATTTCATCGTCGATGTGCTGGCAGGAATGCTAGTCAGTGATATCTTCAGCCGGGATCGTAAGATCACAATGATCCCCGAGAGCATGACTGTCGAAGACATTGTTCATCGTTTGGCGTATAGCAATCAACATTATTTTCCCGTCGTCGATGCGGATCAAAAGATGGTTGGCGTGTTCAGCGACAACGATGTTCGCGCGTACTTGTATGATGAAAGCCTGTGGAAGCTCGCGGTGGCCCGCGACGTGATGACGGATCAGTTCTTATCCGTTGCACCGGACGATGATCTGAACACCGCGCTGTTGCGTTTCACGTCCCATGATCTCGACGAGTTACCGGTGATTGATCCCGAGCAACCGGGTGTGTTGCAAGGCATGTTGCTTCGCCGCGAAGCGATTGCGGCATACAATCAGCGCGTGATGGAATTGAAACGTGAGGCGAAGGAGGAAGAGGATGCTCCGGTAAATTAGAATTTAGCGAAACCAACCACACTTAGATATCGAACCACACTTGATTTGGCAGATTACTCTTTACGCATCCCTCGTCGCCGCTGGGTTTCTGGCCGGTGTGGTCAACACAATCGCCGGCGGTGGTTCGTTTTTAACGCTACCCGCTCTACTGCTGTTTGGGTTGGATCCCAAGGTTGCTAATGCGACCAACCGCGTTGCGATCTTGTGTTCGACGGCGTCTGCAGTCGTCACGTTTCAAAAACACGGCCACTTGGATCACGCCGCTGCGATTCGACTGGCATTACCAACATTTCTCGGTGTGCCGGTCGGTGCGTTATTAGCGGTGTACCTTCCAGCAGACGCGTTTGAAAGTGTGTTTGGTGTGTTGTTCATCGCGATGGCGATTCTGCTGCTCGCCAATCCGAAACGATTTCTGGATTCGAGCAAACAGACGACGTATCCTGCTGTTTTCAAATACCCCGTTTTTTTCGCGATCGGAGTGTATGTCGGTTTCATTCAGGCAGGCATGGGGATTCTGCTACTGCTGGCGATGAGCTATTTCACCGACACCAAACTCGTGGCTGCCAACGCGATCAAAAACACCATCGGTCTGGTGGTGACATTGACGGCTGCGATTGTGTTTGCCGCCTATGGGTTGATCGATTGGGTGCCAGGACTGACGATGGCCGCCGGCAATGTGGCTGGAGGTATTGTCGGAGCGAAGTTGGCGATCGAACGTAGCAGCCGGTTCGTGTTTGTATTCTTGGTTATCGTGATGCTAGCGACGGGCGTGAAGCTGATCGTGTCATCGTGAAGACGGCAGCGGTTTCATCGGCAACACCCAGTGCCAATACTCCCATGCGCGTCGCTCCTTGTTGTTGAGAGTTGCCAGATCCATCGGAGCCTTGGGCGTCACGTCGGTGGGCGTCTCGGGCGAGAATCCCCAAAGCTGTACCGTTTCGTCGTCGACGGCGTATCCAAACGGCTGATCTCCTATCGGTTTGATCGAGCCCAAGTCCATACCGATGTTTTCGGGCGTTAACTGGTCGAGAGATTCGGGCCAGCGTCCATGTCGTTGCTGAAACAAATGCAACCCGATGCCCACTTTGGCAATCCGGAGCTGCATCATTGTTCGGACGATGGCTTTACAGTACGCTCCGATGGCGGGAGTCAACAGATTTGTAAGAAGCGTATCAAACCGCTCTAGGATATTGGCTTGCGAGGCGGATGTGTCGAATTGCTTGGCTACCTGTTCCGCTTCGGTGAAAAATACAGTGAGGTCGTCAGTCTGAACTCCTTCAGCGTTAGCCATCAGTTGGAGCGAGGCCAATGCGTCAATCCGACGATTACCAAATGCAGTGAGTTGCGATACTACACCGTAGTCGCCGTATTCACCGAGATCATCAAACATGGGCTGTGACATGGCTCGCTCACCGATGATTGCTAATCGGTAACGATCACCGTAGTCATCCAGCGGACGGAGCTGAGTCAAGATGTTGCCCAATTGCTCTTCATCGAGGACACCGAGTTCGATGGTTGCCTTGAGTCGCTCCAGTGCCATCGACAACATCGCCGCATGCACAAGTTGACAGATCAAGAGTGGCTCAGCTTCGTGCGACCTCGCCGCACCAATCATCGCCAGCAGGCTGTGGTACGCGCCGTCAAAATCGTCACGCTCAATCGCGTCGCGATGTTCTAACACGAGCAGTCTCGATACGCCGCGAGAAGACTGGGTCATCGGTAACAGCGTGCTGTAGCCATGAAAATCAATCTTGGTCCAAATGGCACCGGAGCCTTCGGTGATGTCGTGAATCTGCGTGCGTAACTCACTCCAACGATTGAGAAACTGATCGACTTGTTTGGATGACTCAAACGCTACGTTCTCGTCTTCTATCGACGCATCCACGACCGGGATGCCCTCGCACGACTTCACGAACTCGTCGGATTCAACCAGCTGCAACACCTTCATCCAGGCATTGCTTTTCTCATCGTCCATTCGCCGGACGCGGAATTCGGTCAACGATTGATCATCCAAAGGCAAACCACGGGCACGAATCTCAGCCCGTAACTCTTCGACTTCTTCATACGCTGCGGATTGCCGAGCAAACCACCACGATGCGATACCGCCACAGGTCAAAATCGGCAGACCGAGTAGGGTCACGAGAATCGCGAGTTTGTGCCGTGACAGAAAACCGGTCTGGGGTTCATTCATGCCTTCTTACCTAACAATTGCCGCACTGCGGCCGTGATATCGGTTTGCCGCATCAGCGACTCACCAACCAAAATTCCTTTTACACATCCTGCTTGCAAACGCAACACATCCTGATACGTGGCGATCCCACTCTCGCCGACAATCAACCGGTCCGCCGGAATGTCTTTGGCTAATCGGATCGTATGATTCAGGTCGGTATGAAATGAACGCAAGTCACGATTGTTGATTCCGACCAGACGCGTGTTCGTCGCCAACACTGCCGCGAGATTCTCTGGCTCGTAAAGCTCGATCAGCGTTTGCATCCCCAGAGCGGTTGCCTGCTCGTCGAGTTTGATCAACTGCTCGGGTGAAAGACACTCGGCGATCAACAACACCGCATCCGCACCTGCTGCGCGTGCTTGTAACAATTGATATTCGTCAACAATAAAATCTTTTCGCAAAATCGGCAGATCGATGGCACTTCGGATGTCGCGCAGGTATTGAAGGGAACCTTGAAAAAAAGGTTCATCCGTTAAAACGCTGATACACGCAGCGCCACCCGCAGCATACGCCTGCGCGATGGTCGCTGGATCGAAGTCCTCGCGAATCAAGCCAGCCGAGGGACTGGCCCGTTTGACTTCAGCGATCAATCGCACCTCGCTGCCTGCGGCGAGCGCCGCATGAAAGTCACGGCAGGCTGGCATGTCCGCGATCGAGCTTGTTAGTTGTGCGGATGAGACACGCTCCCGATCACGCGCGATCGTGACACGGGTTTTCACAAGGATGTCGTCGAGAATCGTCAATGTTGTTCGTCTGGTTGAGAGATGTTGACATGAGTGCAGCGAGTTCGCCTTACAAGGCCAGAATACGTATCTTCCGATACCACGCTTCAGCTGGCGGACCGCTGTGGATTTGCAAACCGATCATGCCGGAGCGTGGGATCTCGGGGTCAGTTTCGGTGTAACGGATGGTTAACTGATCATTGAGGAAAATCTCGATTTGATCGCCTTTGCAAACAATCCGCATTTTAACCCACGGTGTTTCTGGGACGGGCTTCGTTTGGTCAGTAGGCTGCACGGCGCTGTCATCGCTTGTTTCTGGCGTGGTCATTTCGACCGCGAACGGCACCTCGGGTTCGACTAGCATTTTCCGGCGGCGAGATTCGTCGTAGAGTGCTCCCCAAACAGAGCGTCCCCAAGCGTGCCCCATGTCGGATTGATATCCAATCACTTCATTGGCAGGGACGTCCTCGCCACTTCGTGGACGTCGAGAACGAAACTGCACGCCCGCGTTGGGGGTCGTACCCCGCATCCGAACTTCCATTCGCAAATCGAAATCGTCGTACGTTTCCATCGTACACAGGAACTGGTTTTCTGGGATTGGTTTCTCCAGTCGTCCGGCGACGACAGCATCACCCTGGGTATGAAACCAATACATCTTGCCTTCCCAGCCCGCCAGCACGGTGCCATCGAACAGCGGACGTGATCGCTGCATGAATTCTTGGTCGGAGACGTCCGTCAATTGCGATTCGTCGGCGGCGTATATCGCCGGAGCGATCCCAGCGACGGCCGTCAAACAGGCGAGAATCACAATGAAAACTCGTCGTCGATGGCTGGAAATAGGTTGTCGGTGAATCGAAAAACGCGTCATTTTTGCCTCATCTTTTTGGAATTGCCTGGACCGATCATACTCTGTTTTGAAATGCCTAGCATTCCCCGTCCGTTTTCTGAAAAAAATCGAAACCCATCGACCCTGACATGAGCACACCCGCCACCGCCCCAGCCAGTTCGACCGATCAAAACGTGTTGAACAAGTACAGCCGCCATATTACGCAACCCAAGAGTCAGGGAGCTTCGCAGGCGATGTTGTACGCCACCGGGATGACGCCGGAAGACATGGGCAAACCACAAGTTGGGATCGGCAGCATGTGGTACGAGGGCAACAGTTGCAACATGCACCTACTGGACTTGGCCGCCGAAGTTCGTAAAGGTGTCGTCGAGGCTGGAATGGTCGGGATGCGGTTCAATACCATCGGAGTTAGCGATGGTATTTCGATGGGCACCGACGGGATGAGTTTCTCGCTGCAGAGTCGCGATTTGATCGCCGATTCGATCGAGACGATCATGGGAGCGCAGTGGTACGACGCGCTGATCGCATTGCCAGGTTGCGACAAAAACATGCCAGGCTGTTTAATTGCCATGGGCCGACTGAACCGGCCTGCCATCATGGTTTATGGAGGCACGATCAAACCAGGCAGTTACAAAAACGAGAAGCTTGATATTGTCAGCGCTTTCCAGTGCTACGGTCAATTCATCTCGGGACAAATCAGCGAAGAAGAACGCTCGGAGATTGTGCGGCGCAGTTGTCCAGGAGCGGGAGCGTGCGGCGGCATGTACACTGCCAACACGATGGCCACGGCGATTGAAGCTCTCGGCATGTCACTGCCGTACTCGGCCAGTATCCCCGCAGAAAACGATGAGAAGAAAGAGGAGTGTCATCGCGCGGGCGCAGCGATCTTGCATCTGATCGAGCGTGACATCAAACCTCGCGACATCATGACTCGCGGTGCGTTTGAAGACGCGATGGTAACGTTGATGGCGCTCGGCGGCAGCACCAATGCGGTGTTGCACTTGATCGCGATGGCGCGTGCCGTGGATGTACCGTTGACGATTGACGATTTTCAATCTGTCAGCGATCGCACTCCGTATCTCGCTGATCTGAAACCCAGCGGTGCGTTCGTGCAAGAAGACTTGCACAGCGTCGGTGGGACGCCTGCGGTGATGAAATATCTATTGGAAAAAGGTATGATCCGTGGCGAGCATATGACTGTCACGGGGAAAACGCTCGCTGAGAATTTACAAGCGGTGCCGTCACTGAAGACGGGGCAAAAGATCGTCTCAACGATTGAAACGCCTATCAAAAAGAGCGGTCACATCCGCATCTTGCGAGGCTCGTTGGCCCCCGAAGGTGCCGTCGCCAAGATCACCGGCAAAGAGGGTTTGCAGTTCTCTGGCCCGGCACGCGTCTACGATAGCGAGGAGGAGATGTTGACGTCGCTCGAACATAATGAAATCAAGAAAGGAGACGTGGTCGTGATCCGTTACGAAGGTCCCAAAGGCGGTCCGGGCATGCCGGAAATGTTAACGCCGACCAGTGCCATCATGGGTGCGGGGTTGGGCAGTGACGTGGCGTTGTTGACGGACGGTCGGTTCAGTGGCGGCAGCCACGGCTTCATTGTCGGTCACATCACACCGGAAGCCCAAGAAGGTGGACCGCTGGCGCTCGTCCGTGATGGTGACACGATCACGATCGACGCCGAGACCAACTCGCTCGACGTTGAGTTGGAGGAGTCGGTGTTACAGAGTCGCCGCGCGGCCTGGACCGCGCCGCCACTGAAAGCCACCCGCGGCACACTTTATAAATACATCAAGTGCGTCAAGAGTGCTTCCGAAGGCTGCGTCACGGACGAGTGAACGCCTCCTAAAATTCAGATCTGATGACTGGACGAACTCACTCAGCGACTGGGTTGAGTTGTATCTCCATTGTCACCGCTGTTTGCATCTTCTGCTCTTGATTGGCGACGTTAATGGACATGTCCACCGTCGTTTCGATCGCCACCTGCGACGACTCGGGGAAGATTGACGATTCCATCACTGTGCTTCTGCCACCACCGCTGGTTTGTAAGGATTCCAACTTAATCGTGGTCCCTGCTGGTAAGGCCGGGTTTTTGATTTCTTGTGGATCGGCTTGTTGGCTAACGTCGATTTTGATTTGAAAACCTTTCTCGTCCATCGTTTCGATTTCATGAGTTGAGGTCTGGGTCAGCTTCATCCCGTTCGCTTCGAGTGCTTGGACGACTTCCCATTTTGCTCCCGTTCCGATCGGTTCGGCAGGCACTGGCGAACTCAAACGATTCATAGAGTCCTTCATGCCTTCGAGCATTTGTTTGATGGCGGGGTTGAGACCTTCGGGGATATCGAATTCTCCTTTGCGAGTGATCCCGCAGTTTGAGACGATACCACGGCCCTTCGCTCCGATCAGTGGTTTGAGCATGTCTTCAATCGTTTTTGCGATCGGCGACGGATTTTTAGGATCATCAATCACTTGCACATCGGTGTAGCTGAAATCGAATGAGATATCCCCGTTGTCCGCGATGTCGGTGACGATGATTTCGATCACCATTTTTTGTGGAGGTATATTCTGCGAAGGCATTTTGTTGCCGCCGACTGAGACGACTTGATTCATTTTCATGATCATCTCAGCGGTCTGTTTGCTACCGACCGCCGGTTTGAACCGAACCTCACGCAGTGGCGCGTTGCCGGGTTCGAGCAATTCGACCGAGATGCCCGGTTTCGCTTGCAACTCCTCGGCTTGCAGGGAACTGGCAGAGGGAACGTTGCACAGCAGGAGACACAGACAGCACTGAATTGCGGCACGCATGGGAAAGACTCTTGGGTTGGTTGGATGGTGATCGCTGGCCGAACGTCGCCACGACCAAGCTGACAATATAGCAGCCGCTGCGACGATAGTGACCACCGGCAGCCGCACCTGAATGCTCTTCGCCCTAGAAACGAACAAAACCGAGGCAAACCACAAGGGTTGACCCGAATGCCGCAGGTTTGAGCCGTAAGTCGTTCATGCGGCGGATCTTCTGGCGGCGTGATGTGGGTGTTCTATAGTTGGCTAAAGCTTGGGCCTGCGTTGTATTTCGCGGAGATGAATCCTCCGAATCGCCCGGAGAAAGCATTTCAATGGAAACACCTTGAACCAAAGCAGCTTACCGGGCGATGATTGTTCATGCACCAGGAGAGGTTTGGTTTGATGGACTCCATGTCCTAACCGCTTGGAATGATCGGCTGGATTGGGGCGAGTCGCGACTCGTAACGCCCAGTTCGATGGGATCGCGCATGTAGTGCCCTTGCACCAGACTAAGCATCGAGGAGATCAAGAGCATGCATGCACTGGAAGTTGATGCCAAAGTGCCAGCGAATGGTTGGAGGTGTTTCTCAATCCAGACTTTGCGGCGATCGAAATTCTTTCCAGAAGCATCGTCTTAGCCCATCCATCAAGACAACCAGTTCCTGCTTCTTACCACGGCGTGTGTCAACTTGCTCGGCTAACCAAGCCATCCCTTCGTGTATTCCACTGATGCGAATCTCATTGGCATCGTCGGTCACGATCGTTGGAAAATGAGCGGTCGTGTTCTTTGATTTTGGCTTAGGCCGAGTTTTTGATTCTCTCGGTGCAGTTTCATCTCGCTCATCGCGGAATAAGGCTTCGATAATTGATTGAGGACTGCGAATAAATCGATCAACGCTGTAGACGCTCGTCACAGTGGCCATGCGCCGATTGCCCGGACGTTTCTTAGCAGTTTCGAACGCTGCGACTTTCGCGGCATCCTTCTTCACCAAAGGGACGCCTTTGCAATCGGCGGTTGCAACGAGAATTTCGCCTTCGTCTTTCCGTTTGGGTTTCGGTAGATCACTCAAGTAGCGGCCAGCATCCATGCCCATCTGGAGATTGTTTCGCTCAAGTGTATCGACGGAGAATTTCCCTCCGAATACGGTCTGCATATTGTCGGCTGCTTGATTGAATGCAGACTCCACGCAAAAGAGTTGCGAAAACTCTTGAAGAAGACACGACCAGCGTTGTTGCGGTAGCCCGACACGAGCGCTGATGGGACGTAGTTCGATCGTCTTGTTCTGGCCCGCGCTGTAACAATACTGCTGGAATTCATGGTTGCCAAAGATAGATCGTACCATCGTGGTGGCAGGTTCAACGGATCGCACAAGCTTCTTGGCATTTTCAGTCGACGCACTTTCCCCAATATCACCCTGGC
>JBGSMN010000152.1:0-2518 GCA_041740155.1 Rhodopirellula sp. | reverse complement strand
AATGCGATCTATCATATTGTCACTCGTGGTGACGGGCGTCGCAAACTATTTCACGGCGAAGATCACTACAAGAGATTCACCAAAGGGCTTGCCGAGGAGGTCGATCGTAGTGGATGGCAAGTGGTAGCCTACTGCTGGATGGTGAAGTAGTCACAATGCCCTCCTTGGCAGATGGAGATGGCAGAGAGTTTAGAAGGTGTTACGTGTCCGAAGATGCCGATAGCGACGACGTTAATGATCCGGTACTTGACGAAAATCAAGCCGACGTAGATTCTTGACCGGCGCCCTCGGAGTCGGTCCAGCGGCGACCTACATTTGCAATCCGACTTCCGCCGCCCGGGCGGAACCAGACACAGGAGTTACCACCGTGAACCCTCGGCTATTCAGTTTCATCGGCGGAAAAACAGGTGGATGGGTGGTCGTATCGGCCAAGGCGGTCATTGGCGATCCGCTGCCCGAAGTCGATCGGTTGAACATCGTTAACGGTGCCGTCGCATCCATGCCCGACGGCGGGAAGTGGATGCTCCGCGGCGTCACGAGTAACGACCGTTACGTCACCCGCGACGAGAAGGACGCCTTGATCAAGAAACAGGCTGCGCTCGGTCGTCCAGAGTCCACTCATGCGGCCTTGATCCCGATCCAGAAAAACGCGAAGTGGTGGGCACTGACCCAGGATGAGCGGCGTGCCGTCTTCGAGGAGATGTCGAGGCATAATGCAATCGGGGCCAAATACCTGCCGGGTGTAGCACGCCGGTTGCACCACTGCCGGGACCTCGGCGAGACCGAGCCGTTCGACTTTCTAACCCTGTTTGACTACGCCATGAAAGACACACAGGCTTTCGACGACTTGGTGGCCGCTCTTCGAGCAACCGAGGAATGGAAATATGTCGAGCGGGAAGTTGATATCCGTCTGGTACGGGCAAGCTGACGCCGAACCATCCCGATCGAGATAGAAGCCACATCGCTGTGGCCCCGTCGTGCAACACTTGGCAAGCGGGTCCGAACTGGGCGTTTTGTTGCATCGATCCCATCCAGGCAAGCTGCGGGCTACACCGCTATTTGTTTTGCATTGGAAGAGGGCGATGGCGATGCGGCGTGGGTAGTAGAGATCGCCCGATTGTCGAGCGACGGTCAAGCGTCGGCGGAATGAGCTTAGTTCAGGTTGATGCACAGGGGCCACCTTGCAGTGCGCGTTTGAGTGGTCAGATACCCCAACTCATCGCTAGTGAGGCCCCTTGCTGTCAACTGAACCTAACCGTCTTCCCCTCAATCACTTGCGTGGATAAAGTGCCATTCACCCCCGTCCCATTTGATCGGCGTCATTCCTGATTAGGACCGCAACACTTTGATTATACTCACTTACAACAGCTCTCCGAATCCCTCCACGCGGTAGTCCGATCTCTATGAGTTTCTTCAACGCGGTCAAAGGCTGGTTCAACATCGGGGGAGTGAAAATCACCCTGCAGATTGAGAACAAACAGGTTCCATGCTCGGGCGATCAGATCGCCGGTTCGGTCGTGCTTTCTTCCAAGGGCGAAAAAGAAATTCTAAGGCTCACGTATCGGTTTTTGACTCGACATATAACCGGCACCGGCCAGGCCCGCACTGTCGTGGACAAGATCATCGCCGAGACCGTCGAAGAGGTCCCGTTCAAGATGACCGCCGGTGAAACCAAGACGTTGCAGTTCGCGATTCCCTACGTGATCCCCCCGGAGTTTTATGAAACCGGTGGCGTGCTTGGGGCCGTCGGCAGGGCGGGCTCCCTGGTCGCTAACGCCCGACGCTCGTGGCACGTTATGGCTGTTTGCGACGTACGTGGCACGCTCGTAGACCCGATGGCTATGGTCGAGGTTAGATTGGTCGACTGATTTCACCGGAGGCAATTGAAAATTGGCAGGGAGCCGGAAGCGGACGAGATCAATTGGGGCGTGGATCAATTCGGACGCGGGTATTCGTTTGAGGACGAGGGATCGACAAAACCACCGTCCCCTTAAACTCTTCGCTTTCGAGGGCAGTCCGCTGCATGACAAACGGACGAACCATGACATGCACGATAGGACACTCCCTACTATAGACTCTAACCAATGACAAACGAGTTTACAAATTTAAAAAGATCGACAACGCGATGAACGAATGCTATGTGGAAATGTGCGTATAAAGTGCAAAGGAAACCGCGCGAGACGAATCCCCCCAAATCCAGCTTCTATTGCCGGGTTTATTTTAGGCGAGCACTCGCAGTGAGCGATATCTGATAGCCTCGTTCTAGCACTTGCTGCATCGTCCAACCCGCCGCCGGTCGACAAAGTTCAGCACTCGATCAATCCGCAAAGCAGGTGATCGGACCTACACGACCAGTTGGGCCTTTTTTCGCGCCTGACCCAATACTGTTCGGCCCAAGAATTGCGGTCGTTAGTATATGATTGGGCGGGCGATAGCAGCGTTCGTAAGATTGGCTCGCGAGTTCGCCGTTTTGGCAGAACTAAGAACGCACCGTTTCATACTGGCAGTGCCCCGGCAA
>JBGSMN010000137.1:0-39695 GCA_041740155.1 Rhodopirellula sp. | reverse complement strand
GACCTTCACGCCGCTGCATCAATTCGACGTGATCGGTTTGTCACTGCAATATGAAATCAGTTCGCCCAATGTGCTGACCATGATCGATTTGGGTGGTATCCCGCTGGAAGCGACCGATCGCACGATGGCCGATCCGCTGCTCGTCGCCGGTGGTCCATGTTGCCAAAACCCAGAACCGATGGCTGAGTATTTTGATGTGATGATCACGGGTGATGGCGAGCCCGCGCTCCCCGCTATCTGTGACGCTTGGTTGGCACTCCGTGAGGCGACTCGTTGTGCCGACGGTGGTTTCATCGATGGTGATGAAGGTCGTCGAGAACGCACCGAAGCGCTCGCCAAGATTGCAGCCAAGTTGGACTTTGCCTACGTGCCTCGGTTTTATACTCCGCAGTACGGAGGGGACCGGATTGTGTCGTTGACACGCACCCGCGACGACGTGCCTGAAACGATTGCACCGAGTGTCATCTCGGATCTCGATGGGATTCCGTTACCGACGGCTCCGATCGTACCTTATGTGAAATGTGTTCATGACCGGATCGCGATTGAAATCATGCGTGGGTGTCCCCATTTGTGCCGGTTTTGTCAAAGCACGGTGATCAAACGACCGCTGCGAATTCGTGAGGTTGATACGATCGTTGATGCGGCGCTGGAGAGTTATCGCAACACGGGTTACAACGAGATCAGTGTGTTGTCATTGTCCAGTAGTGACTATCCCCATTTTGAAGAGTTGATCTTGCGACTCAACGAAGTGTTCCGGCCGCTGGGAGTGAACATCACGGTGCCGAGTCTGCGGGTGAACGATCAGTTGCGGACACTGCCCGAGTTAATCGGCAGCGATCGACGCCGTTCGTTGACGTTGGCCCCGGAAGTGGCACGTGACGACATGCGCGAACAGATTCGCAAGAAAATTAAGAACAGCGATTTAATTGAAGGCTGTCGGGTCGCATTTCAGAATGGTTTTGAAAGCGTGAAGTTGTACTTCATGTGTGGGTTGCCGGGCGAGCGTCAAGTTGATTTGGACGGCATCGTGGATTTGGCGGAGGAAATCGCGAGGGTGGGCAAAGAGGTCAATGGCCGCAACGCGCGAGTCACCGCCAGCGTTTCGAACTTTGTTCCAAAGGCACATACGCCCTATCAATGGAACGGGATGCAGTCGCGTGAGTATTTCAAATGGGCGCACAGTTATCTGTACCATCGCCGGACGATCCGCAGCGTGAATATCAAATGTCACGATATTGAAACGAGTTTGCTCGAAGGATTGTTGAGCCGTGGCGACCGACGGACTGGCAAGGCCATCCGATTGGCGTGGGAACGGGGAGCACGGATGGACGGTTGGACCGAGCACCTCGACCCAGAGCGTTGGTGGACAGCGATCGCCGACGCGGGATTGGACGTGGAGTCGATCGTGCATAAAAAATACGAGCTACTCGACAAACTGCCGTGGGATCACGTGAAGGTGAAATTCGGTCGCGCGTATTTGGAAAAAGAACAAACGCGAGCGACAATCCAACTCGCGGACATGGCCGGTGCGGTGTGAATGGGGGTTCCGCTACGAGAGGACAGGTGGGGGATGAAACAAGTGCATTTTTCTCCACGCTGATTATCATGTCTGCTTTCACGTTTTTCTCGCGAGGTGTTTGATGGTTCGGATTGTCAGTTTTGCTTTGCTCGTGATGCTGGTCGGCATTTCTATCAACGGTGCGTCCGTCTCTGCCCAGCCGCTGAGCAACCCGAAACACACCGACCCGACCGATCCGTTTCATAGCATCGAAGATTGGTTGCCGACCCCGAACGTGTATCGAACGGCTTCCGGAGCACCGGGGCCGATGTATTGGCAACAGCGAGCGGATTACGAGATCGACGTGACGCTCGATGACTCACAGCGAAGCCTCACGGGACTTTGCCGGATCCACTATCGGAATCTCTCGCCTGACACGCTGCATTATGTTTGGATTCAACTCGATCAGAATCGTTTTCGTAATGACTCAGCCGCTGTGATGAGTCACACCGCACCGTCATTATCAGGGCGTGTTCCATTCTCATCCGTGCAGTACCTGCTCGCTCAGAAGGCCTTCGATGGCGGATACAAGATCGACTCAGTAACAACATCGCGAGCGATTGATAAGAAAGCGAACCAGGATGACAACGCATGCGAGCCACAGCCGCTATCGCACCTGATCGTCGATACGATGATGCGAGTCGACTTGGCGAAACCACTCCCGCCACACGAATCGACGGTGATCGAGATCGCTTATCACTACAACATTGTTGATGCCAAAATGATCCGTGCGAGAGCGGGTTATGAGATTTTTAAAGAGGACAATAACGCGATCTATGAAATCGCGCAGTGGTTCCCACGAGTGGCTGCGTACACAGACTACACCGGATGGCAGCACAATCAGTTTTTAGGTGCGGGTGAGTTCACACTTGAGTTGGGTGATTATCGCGTCAACATCACGGTGCCTGCGGACATGGTTGTCACGGCGACGGGCACGTTGTCAAATCCCGACGAGGTCTTGAAACCAGAATGGATCGAGCGACTCGCTTCGTTGAAGACCTCGCAAAAAAAAGTCGATGGAAAAAACAAGTCGAGCAAAACCAAGCCGACATTCATCATCACGCCCGAAGAAGCCAAGGCGAACGAGACTGCGGAAACAGGAACGACTGACAAACCGAAAAACCGGGGTGCGAAGCCAGCGACGAAGACGTGGAGTTTTGCGGCGGACGAGGTGCGTGATTTTGCTTGGGCGGCTAGCAAGAAATTCATTTGGGATGCGATGCCCGTGCAAGTCGGCGATCGCTCGGTGACGGCGATGTCATTTTACCCCAACGAAGCCGAGCCGCTATGGAGCCATTATTCGACGGAGTCGATCGCACACACACTCGAAGTCTACGGGCGATACACGTTCGACTATCCCTACGACGTAGCGATTAGTGTCAACGGGCCAGTCTATGGGATGGAATACCCAATGATTTGTTTCAATGGGCCGCGTCCCGAGGAGGATGGAACGTACAGCAAAGCGACGAAGTACGGATTGATCAGCGTGATCATTCACGAAGTCGGTCACAACTTTTTCCCGATGATCGTCAACAGTGACGAGCGTCAATGGACGTGGATGGATGAAGGTCTCAACACGTTCTTGCAGTATCTCGCCGAGCAAGAATGGGAAGAGGATTATCCGTCGAGTCGTGGGCCGGCTGAGAAAATCGTGCCGTTCATGCGTGGCGGCAATCAACGACCGATCATGACGGGCAGCGATGAGATCTTGCAGTTCGGCAACAACGCGTACGCGAAACCAGCTGCCGCCCTAAATATCTTGCGAGAAACCGTGCTCGGTCGGGAGCGATTTGATTTTGCGTTTCGTGAGTACTGCCGTCGTTGGAAATTCAAGCGGCCGACGCCCGCAGATTTTTTCCGGACGATGGAAGACGCCTCCGGCACGGACCTCGATTGGTTTTGGCGCGGTTGGTTTTATAGCACACAGCACGTGGATATCGCGATTGATTCGGTCGAACTGTTCGTGATCGACAGCGGTGATCCAGACGACGCATTCGATCGAAAGCGACGCGAGAAAGAAGCCGAAGAGCCGACGCCATCAGAGCAGCGAAATCAAAAACTCCGCCGACGGATCAACTGGCAACCTGGACTCAAGGATTTTTATAATTCGCCGGAGTTTGACGAAGACAAAGTCGAAGAGTCCGATCGCAAGGCGTATGAAAAATTCCTTGAACGACTCGATGATGAGCAGCGTGCGTTATTGCGACGAACGACGCAGTTTTACGTGATCAAGTTCGTTAATAAGGGTGGTTTGGTGATGCCGATCCCGCTGCGAGTTTACTACGCCGACAACACGCAAGAGCAGATCATGTTGCCGCCCGAAATTTGGCGTTACCATTCCAAAGAGATCAAGAAGCTGTTGTTGACAGAGAAAGAGATCATGCGTTTGCAGATCGATCCGCAACGTGAGATCGCGGACACCGACGTCGGGAACAATCATTGGCCGCCGCGGATCGAGCCGACTCGGTTCCAATTGTTCAAGGATGAAACGAAGAAGAACCCGATGCAGAAGTCGGCGGTTGGGGCAGACGAAGAATCAACTGCGGATGATGATACTGACGATGCTGATGATAAAAATTCGGAACCGTCGGTGAAGAAATCGCCTCCGAAGAGCGACGCGACGAACAAGAACGAGAAGGACGTTGCGGAGCCTTCGACGAAGAAGAAGCGTGAGACGCCCAAGCCATCCGCAGCAAAGGATGATGAGTCATGATCGGTTTGTTCGGTGTACTATTATCGAGCTTGTTGCTGCATCCGTCTCAGGAATCGCTTGCCGAGTTGCAGTTCAATGAGAAGACGCAGCGAGTTGAGATTTCACTGCGGCTGAGTGTGGCGGATGAGCAACAATTGTTGCGTGGCGTCACCCGTGCGGCCATCGACGAGCTAGTCGAGGATGCTGACGCGATGAAATCCGCCGCGGTTGCCGTGTTGAGCGAGCGGCTGCGGTTCGGTACCGCAGAGGAACTGGACACGAAACCGAAGTCAGCGACCAATCCAACGCCGTACCTGTGGGCTGGACGCCAGAGTGAAGGGGCACACGTGTGGTGGTTTTTCGAATATGACGGCACTCCCGAGCAGCTCACGCATGTTCGTTGCACCCTTTTTCAAGAGTCTACTCAGGCCGCGGAGATCGCACCGAGTGCTGAAGCTCATCACCATGTGCATGCGAATCCGATTAGCACGTTTGTCGTTTTGCCGGAAAGGCGGAACGATCCAGCGGTGAAGCCCAAGTCGTTCACGACAACGAATGATCGACCGGTGGTGACAATAGCGTGGTAGTGAATGTTGCCGTAGCGGAACTCGTCAAGAGTTTCGTTGTTGGTCGGATTGGGCGAGGGGCGAAACACTTGACGGCTTCCGCTACGAAAACGTTTTTTTGTTTCGAACGCCCTGACTGTGCCTGCTGCTATCGGCGGGGTAGACTGCGAATATGACACTCACGAGCCACGCAATTGTGTTGTTGGCGAAGTTATTCAGTGGTTTCACCGTCCGCTGGATCGACTGCCAACCGGACACCTGTCAACGCATTTACTTCGCCAATCACACCAGCCACCTCGACGCCGTGGTGTTGTGGTCGGCGTTGCCGCGCGAGATCCGTGCCTTGACTCGTCCCGTTGCTGCGAAAGACTATTGGAGTGGCGGATGGTTCAAACCGCATATCGCTCAGAGTTTCAATGCGCTGTTGATTGATCGCAAAGAGATTAAGGTACACAAAAGCCCGATTGATAGCATGATCCGGCAAATGGGCGACGTTTATTCGTTAATTGTGTTTCCGGAAGGCAGCCGAAGTGCGGGCGATGAGATGAGTGATTTTAAGAGCGGGCTATACTACCTCGGCAAAAAACGCCCCGACCTGGAACTCGTGCCCGTGTACATGGAAAACCTCAACCGAATCTTGCCACGTGGAGAAATCTTGCCCGTGCCGCTATTGTCTTGTATCACCATCGGAGCGCCAATCTTTTTAGAAGCTGGCGAACCGAAAGTGGACTTCCTGCGGCGTGCCCGCCAGTCTGTTTTGCAACTCAAAGATCTTTAGAATCCCGAACCGGAACATAAGCGATGAGCGACGTTGACGACAACAATCCGAACCGTGCCCCGTGGTCCAAGGAAGGCCGTATCAACCCGGCTCCTTACGCACCCAACGATCCGCCCGGCCAAGGCAACCGCCCGCCCGCGAAAACGAAATCGGGGCTTGGTTGCTGGATTTGGGGATGTCTCGGCCTCGTCGTCTTCATGTTGATCGCGATCGTTGGTGTTGGGTTCGGTGCGTACTATTTCGTCACAAAACAAGTCGCCAATTACACCGACACAGCACCAGCCGAGGTGCCCGTCGTCGAGATGCCGCCCGAGGAACTCGAGGCGTTGGAAGCGCGGATCGAATCGTTCACCAGCCAAGTTCGTGGGGCAGACGAAACTGCTTCGGAAACGACGCCCAACGGCGAGACCGAGAGCACCGTTGAACCAGCCGCCGAACCGGTCAAGGAACTTGTGCTCACGGCCAATGACATCAATGCCCTGATCGCGTCCAACGCAGAGCTGAAGGGCAAACTGTTCGTGGAGATCGAAGATGGTCGGGTGCGCGGCAAGGCGAGTTTTCCTGCGGATGCGTTCCCAGGAGGCAAGGGCCGGTTTTTCAACGCCGATGCCGAGTTCAGTGTCTCGATGCAGGATGGATTGATCATGATCCGACTGACCGATGCGAGCGTCAAAGGTGAACGGCTGCCTGAACAATTACTCGATGGTTTCTCTCGTGAGAATTTGGCGAAAGAATTATACGCGAACCCTGAGAACGCGGAGATGCTGCGGAAGTTCGATCGCATCGAAGTTGTCGATGATACGATCGTGTTGCGGTTGAAGGAGGAAGAGGCAGCCAACGAGGAAATGACTAACGAGGAGCTGCAGGAGGATGGCGAGCAAGTAGATGAAGAGCCTCAAGCTGTTGATGCGGAGGTGGAGGCGGGCGATGAGTGAGTTGAAGAAAGATTTTTCATTAGTTATTTGTCATTAGTCATTGGTCAACTAAACCTGACCGCTGAAATCTGTCCTCTGTCTTCTGAAATCTGCCTGTGGCTGCTCTGATCAAGATCTTTTTCGCTTTAGTGACCGTCACCCTGCTGCATGCCCATTTCAACTTGGGCATGTTCAGTTCGTCGACAGATGCACCGACGAGTGAGCTGCACGAAGATCGGAAGTCATTGCGTGTGGGGCATTTGCCGGTGACCTGTCATTTGACCTGTCCAGTCACAAGCTGGGTCAGCAAGCATTCAGACGAACACTCTGAGTTTGTTTCATGGCGGTACACGAGTTGGCCTGCATTGACGGAAGACATCGACGCCGGCAACTTGGATGCCGGATTCATTCTCGCCCCGTTGGCGATGGTGATGCAGCGGCAAGGCACGCCAGTCAAGATCGTGCATCTTGGGCATCGTGATGGCACGGCAATGGTCGTCAAGAAAGATTCACCCTATCAAACCTTCGCTGATCTGCGTGGCAAACGCATCGCGATCCCACATCGCTATTCCAATCAACGCATCCTGATCGAAAAACTCAAAGATCAATTTCAATTCGCGGACAACGAAATCACTCTCATCGATTACCCTCCGCCCGAGATGCCAGCGGGTTTGCGTTCCGGGCAATTCGATGCGTACATCGTGGGTGAACCGTTCGCGGCGAAAGCGGAAGTCGATGGGTTTGGCCGTGTGTTGTATTTTACGAAAGATATCTGGCCGAATTTTATCTCGTGCGTGCTCGTCGTTACTGAACGATTGATCGAGCGTGACCCAGAGATCGTTCGCGAACTCGTGCAAGGCATCTCGGCGTCTGGCAAGTGGCTCGATGAGGGCGACGAGCGTTTGATCGCGGGGTTAGCGTCGGAGCAAAACGCCACGTCGTCAGCTTCCAACGCGGTCGTGATCCCCGCTGCGTTTGGACGCACGCCGCGCATGCAAGCCGCTTGGATCGCGTCACGGCAAGAGTATTACAACCAAGATCCTGAGTTGTTGAAGTATGTGTTAACGCGTCCAGTCGACCGCGTCAGCTACAGTCAACTGAATCTGGCACGAGAGGATTTCGCGGAGATTCAAACATACGCCGAACGACTCGGCTTCTTCAGTTTCCGGCCAGTCACTGAGAATGACCCGTTTGATTTCGATGATTACTGTGATTCGTCATTTGAACGATCAGGCGAGTGGGAATTACAGCTCGGTGAAGAGTCCGTTGCTGGCGTGGTTGACGATGAGATGAGACTCAATGAAGCGATGCCGCGCGACGAGGTTCGCGAGTGAAGCGAATTCGCAAACTTTTACGTGGGCTGGCTGGACTCGGATTTTTCGTGCTGTGCTGGCAGTTGGCAACGTGGGGCAACTCACGTACCGACGTGCCTGGTCCGTGGCTCGCGATTCAAGGCGTCTCGGAACTCGCTGGCCAAGGACTACTGTGGCGATACGTCGTCGCTTCGTTATTCCGAGTGATGTGGGGTTTTGCTTTGGCCGTGCTCGTCGGTGTCCCGTTAGGTTTGGCGATCGGTCGATCACGCTGGGTACGCGAATTGGTCAATCCGCTCGTGCAAGCGCTCCGTCCGATCTCGCCGATCGCTTGGTTGCCGATCGCGGTGCTGGTCTTCGGAGGCGTGCGGTGGTGGGAACCCAGTGATTTAGCGGCGATTTTTCTAATCTTTCTAGCGTCGATCTTTCCAATCATCACCGCAGCCACATCGGCAGTTGAAGGCATTGATGAAAAGTATCTGCGTGTGGCTGCGAATTTCGAGATTGGCGGGTTCGCGATGTTGTTCCAAGTGATCTTGCCCGCCGCACTGCCACAAATTTTGACTGGCCTACGGCTCGCACTCGGTATAGCTTGGGTCGTGTTAGTTGCTGCTGAGATGTTGGGCGTGCAATCGGGACTGGGGTTTCAAATCAATGATTCACGCAACAATTTGCGTTATGATCTGGTCGTCGCCGCGATGTTGGTGATCTCGCTGATCGGTATCTGTTTGGATGCGGCAATGGCTCGGATTGAAAACTCGGCCCTCTCTCGTCGGGGGACAGCCAAACGATGAGCGAGACAAGTAAGATTTCGATCCGCGATCTCTCGCTAAGCTTTAACGCGAAAGACGGATCACCGATTTCGATTCTCAACTCGATTAACCTGGATGTTGCCGAGGGCGAGTTCATTTGCATCGTCGGTCCATCGGGATGCGGCAAGTCAACGTTGTTGAATATCGCTTGCGGTTTTTTGAAACCAACGCGAGGCCAGGTGTTGATCGACGGGATCGCGGTCACGAATCCAGATCGTCGGCGGGTGTTCATCTTTCAAGACAACTCGGTGTTCCCGTGGCTGACGGTGCAGCAGAACATTGGTTTCGGTTTGCCTGATCCGACATCGAAAGAGAGTATGGCGACGATTCAGCGTCATCTCGAAATGATTGGATTGTCAGGGTTCGAGCATGCGTATCCGCGTGATTTATCGGGTGGTATGAACCAACGCGTCGAGATCGCGCGCGCGCTCGCGTCCAATCCGGACGTTTTGTTTATGGACGAACCGCTGGGCGCACTCGATTTTTTGACACGATTGAAGATGCGGGCGGACCTCGTGGACATTTGGCGTCGGGAAGGCAAGACGATTTTGTTTGTCACGCACGACGTGGAGGAGTCTGTTCAATTGGCCGATCGCGTCGTCGTGATGAGTCAGCGACCAGCGGAAATACAGGCCATCGTCAAAGTTGATTTACCGCGTCCACGCAACCTGGATGACCCTGGTTACCTCCACATCCGCGATGAGATTTTTCATCTGATGGGTTTGGATCATTTGGGAAGAGCACGTTAATTGAAGTTCGCCAACGAACGCCCCAAATGAGTTCAAAAGAGCGGTGCTGTTAGCTGGACAAACTACTCGATCGCCGATGTCGGTGCTGCTCGCGGGTCGACTTGCAAGCTCGCCAGGTATGCGACGAGGTCGCGGAGTTGACGCGGGTTGATCAGGTCGGCGAGTCCTGCGGGCATCGACGACTGACCTTTTTTGCGGGCCACGATCAGCTCTTTCTCGATCTGATTCCGCGTGCCGTCGGCTGCAATCAGCTCAACGAGCTCTTCGGTCTCCAGCGCTACAATCCCCGTGAATACCTTGCCGTCTTCATCAGCGATCACGGTTGTCTCAAATCCTTGGGCGATTCGTGCGTCCGGCAAACAAATCGACTCCAACAACGTGCGTCGATCGAGTGTTTTGCCGATCACTGTTAAGTTCGGACCAACTTGACCGCCTGCCCGATCGACTTGATGGCAACGCACGCATGACAACTCCGTTTTGTTAAAAAAGATCGACTCGCCAGCTTCTGGATCTCCACCATGTAAGGAATCCATCCATTTCGCCAGCGGTTCGGTTTCTTGGAGTTTGGTTTGATGTATCGCGAGTTTTTCGGTCTCTGTGGGCAATCGTCTGCGAACGGCTTCGGTCACATTCAATCGCACATCCGGTGGCAATTCGCCGCTGAGATACTTCTGCAATCCGCTGGCGATCAGTTGCTCGGCTCGCGGCGATTGGTTGGCGGCGATCCAGTCCCACGCTAACCCTCGAACCACTGGGCTGGGGCTATCCGTCGCCGCGACCAAACGCTCAATCGAGCCAGCAGGGTCATGCCGACCGAGTACATTCAGACTCGCCGTGACGATCTTCACTGGTTGTTGCAAATCGACTCCACGAGCCAATTCAACGGCCAGCGGAGTTTGCAACCGGGCCAATGCCGTCAATGCGGATGCCCGAGTGGTTGATCGTGATTCTTTATTGTTAAATCGTTTCACTAAACTTGGTGCGATCTTGGCGATTCCCAGCGTCGAGCCAACATCAATTGCTTTTTCGCGGACTGCTTCACTGGCCAACATCAACTCATCAATCCGACTCGCCAGCGCGAGCTGGGCGATCGAGTCAACTGGCACCGGCGGCGGGCTCGCTCTGCCTGGTGTGGTGACGCCCTTGGGCGCCGCTGGCGATGGCCGTGGTGGCAACGGCCGGTATTCGTTTGTGACCCGGCAGCGAGGATCGGGATTCGTCCAGTCTGCTAAGCAATCAATCGCTTCGATCCGCGCCCATTCGGGAGAACGATCCGATGCGGCGAAGGTGGCAATCGCGTTAGCAGCCTCTTGCGTGCCGATGCGATAACCTGCCGACAAAACTCGCAACAGCAGCGGAGCCGAGTCGATTGGCAAATCCGCTAGACTGATCATTTCCGCCAAGCGTTCTTCAGCGACCGGAATAGGCATGTCATGAATCGCCATGGCCGCTTCGGAGACCACCTGTGTTTCCGGATCTCCGAGGAACTCTGCCACCGAACCACTTCGCCGATCTCGCAACGCCGCCACTGCCGCGCGCCGCACGTCGATACTCGGATGAGCACGTAGGTCAGCCAATGAAGTCTCATCGACGGCCAAGGTTAAGAATCGGATCGCACCATGACGCAACACGGGATCTTTATTCTCGTTGAGTTCGATTTTCGCCAGCACTTTATTGAACAGCGATTGATCGAGCGGCGACGCGGCGACTTGTTTGTCGGACCGATGCAGTTCGGCCAGGGCCATCATCGCGTGATAAACGACCCGAGCGTTCTCGTCATCGATCGCGTTGATTAAACCAGCAGTCGCCTCGATATCTTTTTGATCGCCTGCCAAACGACATGCTGCTGCGCGAACCCAATGACTTTCATCATCGAAACACTCACGCGAAGCGGCCAGAACGCGGTCACGTAAATCGGCTGACAATCGCACGGCATGCTCTGCACCCCAAAAACCGTGCAAGCGGAATCGGGGTTCGAGTTCACTGTTCTTAGCAACCGTGATCAACGCGTCCGCTTCTCCCCGTCGAGCCAGTTCCCACTGAGCGGCCAATCGCAAACGGCGGTCGGTGTGTGTCAAGTGCTTGGTCAGTTCGTTAACCTCGAGCTGTTTGGTGCCCTTGGCTAACAACTCACGGACTTCCGCCACGATCGGTGTGCCTTGCTGTTGTGGGTCGGTGATCCGGTAAATGCGACCTTTGCCGGTGCCGTCCCACCCGTTCACCCAATCGCTCACAAGTAACTCGCCACCGGGACCGAAGGCGACATCGGTGGCGAGCACGTTCCAAATCGGCTCGTCATGCTCACCGAGTTGATAAAACGCACCATCGTTATTGAGTTCAAACGAACGGATGCCGCTGTTGCTCGGCCCACCACGAAAATCACAAATCAAAAACCGATTGTTCAACCGGTCGCCGAACCCGGACCCTGGATAAAACGCCAGCCCCGAGGGGCCGTCGGTGAAGTTGGCAATCGGCGGCACGAGGTGCGCGGGACGTTCGTTGTGATGCGGCTCCCAAATTTTTTGCCGATTGAACGGGCCACGGTCGGCGAGATATTGATAGTGCATCCGCCAGCCACTGTCGCCATCACGCAGGATTTGTACGATCCGCGCCTTGTCACCGCTATCGCTGTTGTTATCCACCGTGAACCAATCGCCGTAATCGTTGAAAGCGAGTTCTTGTGGGTTTCGCATTCCGTGGGCGTACACTGATAAATCACTGCCATCGAGTTCGCATCGAAACACGGCACCTTCGGCAGGATTTTCTAACATCCGGCCATCAGGCGTGACGACATGGTAGCCACGATCGCCGACCGAAAAGTACAAACGCCCGTCATATCCCATCGTCAGTCCATGCAAATCGTGACCGCGAAACGCGACACGCACGCCGTAGCCGTCGGACATTACGGTTTGTTCATCGGCGATCCCGTCATCATTGACATCCGTCATCCGCCATAACTTAGGGATACAGGTGTAGTAGACGATTCCATCATGCGTCAGCACGCCGGCCCCGGTGCCCTCTTCGAGCGCATGGAAACCATCGACGAACACGGTGCTCTTGTCCGCTCGTCCGTCACCGTCGGTGTCGACCAAGCGACGGATGCGATCTTCTTGTTGAGCGTAGGCGCCCGCACCTTCGCCGAGCAAACGTTTGTGGTAGTCGATTCGATCTTGAACCGTTTTCGCAGCCAAATCGGCGAGCACCCAGGCTTCATCGTGAGCACGGTTGTCCGTGACCCCACGATTTTGACGAAACGTTTCGCAAACAAACACGCGTCCTTGAGCGTCCACGTCGATCGCGACGACGTTGGCGACGTCTGGTTCGGCGGCAAAAAGTTCCAAATTCCATTGCGGATCAACCCGGATCGCTGCCATGGACTCGTTCGGCTCATCCGAGGCCGGGGCCACTTCGGGTAGCGCAGCACCCTCTCGGCCAGCATTCGCCAGATCGACTGCCGTAGCGGTATCGACCGACAGGATCACAAACATAGCTGCGATCGACAGACGAATGAACGATAAAACGCGACCGCAATCCGATGCGGTGGCGAGATGAGAAAAGCACATGAGCAAGCAGTACGGACGGCGTCGGACGAAAAGCACGCGGGCGGCGTATTATAGAATAGCTGTGAAGGGCAGCGATGAACAAGATTCACTGCCGCAAAATTCGATAAAACGTTGGTAAGATCGAGGGCCAAACTCGCGGGAGTATGGATTTTGAACGATGCCCCAAGTCGGGCAACTTCCGCTACACTGACGATCGCACTGCCACGTTACGAACATCTGCACCATCCTTGCACATGACAGAAACCCCATCCCCAAACGAATCCGCACGCCTGACGGGCATTTTTAACGACGATGAAACGCCGATTCGTCGCGGTAGCCCATTTGCGAAAGCGACATCGCGAGGCGACGCCGTGCCAGGTGCCAGCGGAGCGTTACGTTGGCAGCAAATCGACCAAACGTTCGATCCCGAATGGGGCGTGTTACGAGCTGCCAATTGGGCATCGGCGTGGGTCGCGTTGTGCGCCATTGCTTGCTTGCAAATGTTCCCCGGGGGAGGTGTCGTTGTCACCGCACTGGGTTGCGGTCTGGCCACGATCGGTTTGTTTTCGTCGCGAGCTATCGCTGCGACGATGTTGCTCGTGCTACACGCGTGCTTGTTTTTCGCGTGTTACCAGCGACTGTTTTAAAGCTTGAAAGCTCACTCAGCCCAATAATCGATCACGACGACTTTTTCCATGTGCGGCTTGAGCACTTCGACGAACGCCTTGTGCGCTGGATGCGGCAAATACGCTTCGCGGCCCGCTTCGTCAGCAAACGAAACCAGGAAGCAATGCGTTAGGCCATCGTTGAGGTTCTCGGGGCTGTTGTTGATACCATGCTCAAACGCCACGATCTCAGGAATCTGGCCGGGCAATTTCGCGAATGCATCGACGACCCCCTGAATATCCGCCTCACTGCTGGTTTCCTTAAATCCAAACATTACGACATGACGCAAAAGTTTCGTTTTGGGTTCTGGATCCGAACCGACGGCAGCGATTTGCATAGTACTGACAGCAAACAAAGAAACGAGGAGCAAGGCGAAAACGGTAGCTTTCATGGCAGTGGACTTTCAAGAGGAAACGGCTTAGAGGGAGACATCATAACCGCAAAACGCTCCTCAACACAATTAACGAGCGTCTGTTGGAAAAGATTGACGCAGAGACGCGGGAGACGGGGAGACGCAGAAAACCATCGCTGATCCCAGCGCAGAGAATCTAAATAAAAAAATCTCTACATTATCCCCACCCACTTTTCCTAGTCTTCTCTGCGTCTCCCCGGCTCTCCGCCTATATGTCACTTTTTTAAGGCCATGGACAATGCGGTGAAAATAGATTGACGCAGAGCCGCGAGAGACAGGGAGGCGCAGAGAACCATCGCTGATCCCAACGCAGAGAATCTAAATAAAAAAGCCTCCGCGTTGTCCCCACCCACTTTTCCTATTCTTCTCTGCGTCTCTCCGGCTCACCGACTCTGCGTCATTTTTTAAAGACCATTGACAACGCGATGAAATCCATCCTTCACCATTCGCTCGCCGAAGTTCACGACTATCCCGAGTTTTAAGTTCATCAGGCGTAGGTACGTCAGTACTTGCGCAGAGAAAATGTCGTTGTATTTCGATGTCGCTTTGCATTCGACGACGACCAAATCGTTCACCAACAGATCGAGTTTCAGGAACGTGGCCAGTTCCATCCCTTTGTAGATGATCGGCACCATCTCTTGGCGTTTTACAAGAAGTCCTGCTTGGTTTAGCTCCCAAGCCAATGCTTCTTCATACACGCTTTCGAGTAGCCCTGGACCACCCAGGGTTCGATGGACTTCAATCGAAGCGCTGAGAATCAGTTTGCTGATGTCATTTTCGTGCATGGCTTCACTTGTAAAAGAAATTGACGCAGAGGCGGGGAGACGGGGAGACGCAGAGTAAAGCCACGGATCTCAACGCAGAGTAAAAGATTTAAGAATATACCCTGCATTGTCCTCAGACGTCGTTTAATAATATCCGTTTGCGGGTGTGAGATGGTCGCATCCTGACTTCCGAGCGACTATTCTGCCAAGCTGATTTTCCAAACACCTCGCTCGAGCTTGATGCCTTGAATTATTCTGTTTCGTCTTCCCACTCATTCACAACCTGGTTGCTGGGTTTCCTCACATCGCTTCTGATCGCACCTACCGTTGGCATGCCCACTGTCTCGGCACAGAGTGTTCGCGATGTCCAGCCTGTTGCAGGTCTTCGTGAGAACGTCCCGTCGGACGTATTGTTACGTGGTGCAACACTCGTCGATGGTCCTGACTTCTATCATGAACCCGCGTCGCCCTCGTTGACTGGCGACGTGTTGATACGCAATGGTTCAATCGTCGGGGTGGCACCGTCCATCGAGCCGCCCCCCGGATGCGAGGTCGTCGACTGCACCGGCAAGACACTCTACGCCGGCTGGATCAACGCTTGGCATACGGCAACCAACGACGACGTCACGCCCGCCCGATCGCATGACGACTATTGGAACGCGAACATCACGCCAGGTCGACGTATTCGAGAACTGTCCGCCGTTGCCAATGCCGAAACGTTGCGTCGCCAAGGCTTCACGACCACCGTCCTCGCGCCACCTGGACGGATCTTAGGCGGGCGACCTTCGGTATGGTCGCTCAACGAATCCAAGGATGGCAGCACCGGACCACAACGCATAGCCGATCTGCCTTGGATGTCAGCGGCGATGACCGTACCTCAACCCAACGATGCGGGCGAGTCGTATCCGAATTCACCAATGGGCGCCATTGCGCTGCTACGACAAGCGTTGTATGACGCCCGTTGGTACGGCGAAGCGACGGCTGCCTATCATGTCAACACATCGCTGCCCCAGCCCAACCTCAGCTCAACGCTGCAACGTCTCAATGACGCAATGACATCATCGTCGTTTGTCTTCGATAGCCCGAATGAGCGAATGGTGTTGCGAGCCGACAAGATTGCTGATGAGTTTTCAGTTCAAGCGATCATCCGTGGTTCAGGCCGTGAGTACCGCGATGCGGATGCGATCGCAGCCACGAATCACGCATTGTTATTGCCACTGAATTTCCCAGATGAACCGAACGTGGCCACGCCTGCAGAGGCCCGCGAAGTCGAGTTGGTCGATCTGATGCACTGGAAATTGGCACCGACCAACCCCGCCGAAATGATGGCTCGCGGTGCGAGCATTTGCTTAACAACCGACCGGATGGACGATGCCAGCAAATTCCTGACCCAACTTCGCACCGCGATCAAACACGGCCTCTCACGTCGCGATGCGATCGCTGCGCTTACCACCACGCCCGCGCGTGTGCTCGGTATCGACAACAACCATGGCCGGATCGCAACAGGCATGATTGCGAACTTGATCCTCACCGATAGGGATGTGTTCGACAAAGACACGAAAGTACTGCAAGTGTACGTTGGCGGTCAAAAATTTGAGATCAATGCAGAACCAGCCGATGAACTGAAGTTGTTGACTGGGCCTTGGGAACTAAAGTTACCCAAACAATCATCCGTCACAATGAAACTGATCGTAACGCAAGCCGATGGGCGAGTATCGGCAACACTGCAGGCAACCAAAAAGTCGAGCGTAGAAAAACCACCTACCAAAAAGCAAAAACCTGACAAGCTGACTAAAGGAAAACGTAAACCGGCGAAACCGGACGCGGAATCTGAAAAAACGGTCGCTGACAAACCGTTCACGATTGAATTGAAAAAGCTCGTTCAGCGAACAGACCAAATCGCAGGGCAGATCGCCTGTGGTGATGGCAAAGCGGATTGGTGCGTGGCAATGGGATTGCCAGCGGGCACTCATGCGATCGTCGTTCGCACCTCTGCAAAATCGCTTTCGGAGGTGTCGGCAGAACAACCGTTGTCGATCGAGGTCGCCCCCGTCAGTCAAGCGTCGCTACGGTTTGATACGACGCAGGTCGATACCCAAACGGAAAGTGAAGCGACAGACGATGAAACCGAGTCAGAAACAACAACCAAGAAGCCAACCAGAAAACTGGCCATCGTCACGCCACTGGGTGCCTACGGTCGCAGCGAGCCAGTCGCACAACCGGGACGAGTCTTATTCCGCGGAGCTTTGGTTTGGACGTGTGAAGATCGCACGGACTTAGAAATCCCTCAAACATTGATGGACGTGCTCGTCGAAAACGGACTCATCACGGCAATCGAAAAACACATCAAGCTGGCTGATGAGAAAAATGTCCTAATCATCGACGCTCGCGGGAAGCATATCACACCAGGTTTGATCGACTGTCACTCGCACGTTGCTACGGACGGCGGCATCAACGAATCGGGACAAGCCATCACGGCGGAAGTCCGCATTGGCGACTTTATCGATCACACCGACATCACGTTGTATCGACAACTCGCCGGAGGCGTGACGGGTGCAAACGTTCTTCACGGATCGGCTAATCCGATCGGTGGCCAAAATCAAGTCATCAAGTTTCGCTGGGGCGATGCGATGGATGACATGCGGTTCGACGATGCGCCAGCGGGCATCAAGTTCGCACTTGGCGAAAACGTCAAACGCTCATCGTCTCGTTACCCCAACACGCGAATGGGAGTCGAGCAATTGTTGCGAGATCAATTGCTCGCCGCTCGCGAGTACGCAACTGCCCATCGACGCTGGAACTCCGGCGAACGTGACACGCTGCCGCCGCGCGTTGATTTGCAATTGCAAGCGATCGCGGAAATACAAGATGGCACGCGTTGGATTCATTGCCATAGTTATCGACAAGACGAAATTCTGGCGACACTCGATGTGCTCGATGAGTTCGGTATCCGCATTGGATCGCTGCAACACATTCTGGAAGGCTACAAGGTCGCCGACCGGATGGCGCGTCATGGAGCGATGGCATCGTCGTTCGCAGATTGGTGGGCATACAAATTCGAAGTCTATGATGCGATCCCATTCAACGGTGTGCTAATGCACAAGGCGGGCATCGTGGTTTCATACAATAGCGATGACCCAGAGTTGGGACGGCACCTAAATACGGAGGCTGCCAAGGCGGTCAAATACGGCGGCGTTTCGCCCACGGAGGCATTGAAGTTCGTGACCCTTAACCCCGCAAAACAACTGCGAATCGAACACCGAGTCGGCTCGATCGAAGTGGGCAAAGACGCTGATTTGGTTGTGTGGAGTGGCCCACCCTTGTCCACGACGACACGCTGCGAACAAACCTGGATTGATGGTCGTCCGATGTTCAGTTTAGAAACCGATGCAACGATGCGTGAGCGTGATCAAACGTGGCGAAACGAGTTGATCCAAGAATTGCTTGACGGCAAATCGAAGGATGAATTGAAAGAGGAGTCTGCCAGCGACACGGACAGCAAACCGTTCGACGAAGAAGATCGCTGGCTACGGTATGACGAATTTTGCAACACCCGTGGTGCCCAACAGTCGGCCCTCGACGCCAATCGCGCAGGAGAATCACGATGAGAAGTTTTTTTACCTACTGTTTCATGACAAGCGTGTTGATGAGCGGCGTGTTGGTATCTCGCATCCATGCTCACGACCAGATTCCCGGCAGTCCGCAGACGCGCCCGATTGTGATTGAGAACGCGATGCTGCATGTCGGTGACGGTTCCGTGTTGATGAAATCTTCGTTGCGATTCGATGCCGGCGTGTTCGTGCAAGTCGCTCGCCAAGTTCAACGTCCCAAGAATGCGATCGTGATCGACGGTACTGGCAAGCACGTTTACCCTGGCTTGATTGATTCGTACACGGATCTCGGTCTGCGCGAAATCACGGGCGTTGACGTTTCGGTTGACAATACGGAACGCGGTGATCGCAATCCCAATGTGCGTTCCTGGGTCGCCTTCAATCCTGACAGTGAGCTGATCCCGGTCGCCCGCGCAGGCGGCGTGTTGCTTGCCCATGTCGTTCCGGGAGGCCGGTTTTTACAGGGGCAATCAGGTGTGCTGAATCTCGATGGCTGGTCGGCGGAAGACATGTTGGTCGACGGGCCAACGGGCTTGGCCATCAATTGGGAATCCGTCGTCGCGCAAGGCAACGACGCGAAGGCCAATGCGAAACGATACGACGAAGAAATCGCTAAATTGGACGAGCTATTCGACCAAACCAAACGCTACGGCGTTGCGATCGCCTCCGATGGCAATACGCCCACAGATGTTCGCTTGGAAAGTTTGCTACCGGTTGTCTCGGGCCAGCGCAAGGTATTCGTGCGAGCGGATCGGCAAGCCACGATCGAATCGGCGATCGCGTATTTCACGTCTCGTGAGATCCCGATCGTAGTGTGTGGCGGTGCCGATGCGATGCACTGTGTGGAGGCATTGAAGTCTCACGACATCCCCGTGATTTTGGTCGCGACCTATCGGCTACCTCGGCGACGTCATGACGGCTACGACGCGCTCTACACGCTTCCAGTGCAATTGCAGGAAGCCGGCGTGCGATTCGCGATCGCAGGCGAAGGTTCTGGATACCCTGGCGGTGCATCGAATGTCCGCAACCTCGCCTATCAAGCGGGCGTGGCAGTCGCCTACGGTTTACCCCGCGAGCATGCCGTGCGAGCGGTCACCGGATCGGCAGCGAGCATTTTGGGTGTTGATGACAAAGTCGGGACGTTGGCCAGCGATCGCCATGCCACATTCATCATCGCCGACGGTGATATTCTGGAAACCGAAACGCAAGTCATCGATGCCTACGTGCAAGGACGCCGGGTGGACCTGAACAGCCGGCACACACAGCTATTCAAAAAGTATCAGCAAAAACGTTCTCAATCGCAGTAGTCACGAGTTGGTCTGGGATGTGCTCTTGTTCGATTCGCACCCCCTCGTGACAGATCGTTTCGTAAGCGGCGTATTCTGTCGGCGTGAGTTGCAGTTCTGTTTTTGGCACTTGCGATGAATGGTCGCTGGCGAGATCGCGGCAAGCATTGAGTGTTTCGGGATTCATCAATAGACTCCTGACATCCGGCAACAACCCTCGCAGTCGGCTGAGTATTTCAAAGCCCGCTGCATCGAGGTCGCCCCAATAGATCACCTGCCGATCGTGCAACCAAGCGATCTCAGTGAGCTGGACCACCCCATTGCCCAATCCACCGAGAACGATACCACGATGAACACTCGGCATCGTCAGCAAGTTGACTTTGTTTTCGACGATAAAAACGTTCGCGTCGGTAACGGGCAGTTTCGATATCGTTTCGGCAGGCAGTGAGCATTCCGAAAATGGCCAGCCGATGCGTGTCGCGAGATTTGGATCGAGGGCACGGATGAGAAAGTGTGGGCGGGCATATCGCAAACCATAGCGAGGTTCGAACTGCCCACAATCGTATCGTGGATCAATCGCCGCGGGCGGCAGTAAGCGATCCAACCAATCGGCGAGCAAACGTCGATGTTTTTCGAGCAGCTTGCTCGATGCAGCAATCGGGATTTGACGACCAAACACATCCGGTCGCGGATTGGCGACGAAGTACTCCGTCAAAGCAGTCAATCCGTCGAGATCCCTTGAAACCTCAAGCAAGTTTCGCCATCGACCTGGTTCTTGCATCCACGCTTCAAGCCCTGGCAAATGACGGCGGATTTTAGCGACATCTTTTTGAAGCGAACGCCATGACGGCAGTTCACCGATCATCGTACACAGATCATCCATCGAGTCGATGTGAATTTCGTGGGGAAACTCATTCTGACCAAACGCACGACTGCGTCGAGATTGCCACTCGATCCGATACCCGCCAGCCCGCTCGGATTGGGCATGCTCTCGTAGCGACTGCACCGCATCAACGGCGGCGGAAATGTCGGTAGGCAATGACAGGTCAGCGGGAATACGTCGCGGGAAGAACTCCTGGCCAGCCAACCACGCAGCAATCGCTTTGGGATACAGCCGACGTGCTTTGTCGCGAAGTTGTTGAGGTGTGATCATGCTTGGTGTCACTGGATGGCAAAACGCATCGGATGATTTTGTTGACAAGCGTATCGACAAGTTTTTACGACTATTTCGAATTCGCCAGAACCTCGTCGTACTGCGCCGCCGTCAAACTGAGCATGCGGCTGTGATGCGTCTTGGCGTCCTTGACGATGTGACAATACATGCCGACATGATCCTCGACAATCCGGGCCTTCGCATCGAGCGGCGCGACAATCGCCAGTTGCAATCCGAACCGTTCAAACAATTCCAACGCTGCGCGAGCTCGTGTGTCATCGCTGCGTGAAAACATCTCGTCAACCATCACAAAATGAAAACGACTTTCGTTCTCTTCGTCTGGTTTCAAATCATATTGATAGGCGATAGCGGCGACCAAGACGAGAAACGCCAACTTGCCTTTCTCGCCTCCCGATTTCCCTGAGCCACCGTGATATTCCGCTCCAGCTTTGTTGGTTTCTCGGTCGTAAACGCGAGCGACAAAGTGAAACCAATTGCGAACATCGACAACCCGCTCTCGCCAACGTTGGTTGTTATCATCTCGCAGCTTTTCGACAAAGGCTTCAATGCGGCGATAGGTTTGCTCGTTCGCGTCATCGTTGCCGTCCATCGAGTTATCTAAGCAACGATGCAGCTCACTTTGGAAACTACGGATCTCCGCGTCGTTGCTGTCCTTCGGTTCTAAACGAATATACGACCCGTGCTGCTCGTGAGTCGGTCGCTCCCAATCGAGCGGCTTGAGAGCTTCGTTGAGCATTTCAATCTTGCTGCGAATCTCCGCACGTTCTTGTTCGAGCGTGGCATTGAGCACTCCGATCTCTTGCAGCACTGAACTTTTCAAACGTTCGCGAAAACGTCTCGTGTGCTGTGGAAGTTCGTCTTCGTCAATCTTCGCTTTGAGCGAACGGTACGCAGGCAAGTCGTCGGGCTTGACGCCCATATCAGCGGCAAAACTCGGGAACTTGTTCAGGAACTGGTTCATACGCTGTCCCAGTTCATCACTGACAGGTTTCAAGTCTCGTGTCGCTCGCTCGATCTTTGCTGCCCACTGCCGGTTGGCACTATTCTGTTGTTGCTGTAGCTCGAAGATATCAATCGTCGTGATGGGAAGCACCTCAGCCAGTTCGGCGATCACGATCGTATCAGGCGGCGTGTCTTGCTCGTCGATTCGCCGTATCGTTTTTTGCAGGATCTCCGTTGCCTGGCGATGATGCTGCGCGATCGTGGCTTTGTTCTCAACGACTTGATTGCGATCGAGTTCAAAGCCAGCCCGCTCGGCTTCAAGCACTGCTTTCTGTTTCTGTAATTCTTGCAGAAGATCATTGGCGGCTTCGAGTCGCCTAAGTTCTTGGCGACAACGGTCCGCTTCGGCATCGTGAAGTACATCGTCGATGGATTCAAACAGTTCATGCTGTTGGAATCGTTGCAGGTTGTGAATCAATCCATCAGCATCGCGAATCAACCGCCGCTGATGATCCGATTTCTCGACGAGTGAACTCACACGAGTTTCCAGTTCGCTGATGGAGGCTTCGAGCGTTTTGATCTTGGCTTTGTTGTCCCAACCGAGCACGAAGTTTCGGCGATCGGTCGGTTCGCTGCGATCGTCTTTGCTATGACGGCGAGCATCAAACTTAATATGACGGTTACGAGTCATCGCGGAACCACGCGATTTTTGAAATTCCGCCATCGTGTCGCAAGCCAAAAAACAAAAGCGTGATTCGATCTGGCCACGAACATATGGTGACAAAGGATGCCGTGGTCGATACTCCAACATGTCCGACAGATATCGTCCGGATCCGATACGTGAACCGTCGTGGACTTGCATCTCGTTGACACGATCGTAACTCAAACGCATGCCTTTGCCATTTCGATCGAGAAGTCGATTCTGGTCAATGTGACGAGAAACATCCGCATACAGATCATCGGGCACGAGCAGGGTCCGTGCGAAACCGTGCAACACCGATTCGATCGACGATTCCCAATCCAACTCATCGGGCGTGATCGCAATCATCTCAGCGACAAAGGGCAGATCCGTGGGCGCGAGTTTCAGCGCAGTACAAATCGATTCGCGAACCTCGATAAAATACGCAGGCAGATTATTGCGTCGCTTACGAAGGGACTCTAGTTCCGCGATTTCTGTTGATAAATGCTGGCGAGTTTGGTGTAACTCCACGTCGACGCGCTGTTTGTCGGCGTCGGCCTTTTCGACCTGCGATTGCAACTGTTTGCACCGTTGATTGGCTGCTGCATGTGCCGCTTCAAAACGAGGTTGGCTGGTTAATTCCGCTGCGATGCCAGCTCCCGTGAGTAACGCTTGCAGTTCGATTCTCAGGCGTTTCTTGCGGACTGCGATCTCGGTATGCTGATGAATCTCACGCTTAAGATCGTTGATTCGATCGCCACCTTGGCTTTCAATTTGCACGTTCAGTTTAGCGATGTCTTGATGACGAGCCGAGATCAGTTTTTCGAGCGATTCGAGTTGACCGGCCAAATCATCGAGTTCACGCGACCATTGTTCACATAGCGGTTCCAGTAAATGGACGGTGGCATCGTCGAAATAGGCGGACAATGCCTGCTGTTGCAGTCGCAGACGCTGCAAGGTTTGATCGAGCTGATCATGACGAGCACCGGTCTCAATGATGGGTGCGAGCAGTTTAGCTTGTTGACGGACCTCTGAGAGTTTTTGGTATGCTTCACTGAGCTGCTGGAAATGCTGCAACAGCTTATTGACTTTGTCGTTCCAAGGCTTCTTTTCGAGCATGTGAGTGCGGATGAACTCATCGAGCTTCTGGACATCTTTCACCGCGACGGTTTGATTGAAAACATCCATTGCCTTGGTACGAAATTTCAATCGACGTTTCAGCCAATGCTGGTACGTCGTGGGACTGTCCGTGACCTCCCAACCATTGCGCTGCATGACTTGCTTGATTTCTTTCACCGATGTGAAGCCCTGAACGTCCGCGCTAATGCTACGGTCTTTATCGTCGTGTGCGTACCAGATCGTACGTTTGTCAGTCGCGACGTGCATGACTTGGCAGATCGTAAAGACATTACCATTGGATGCGCATCGAAACGTGGCTAGCAAAACGGTATAGAAATTGTTTTCGGGGCGCAAGTACTGCGTGCGAGAGCGTTCGTCTTCGCCCGCCGCTTTATCGTACGCACCACGGATGTAGCTGGTCTCGTCGCGTTCACGCTTACCAGCACCAGCGGCAACGTTGTAATTCCGGACGCCTGGACGGACCAACAAGGTCAGCACCGCATCGACGAGCGTCGATTTGCCTGCTCCGTTCTCACCGACGAGTAATACCGATTCTCCGTGTGGGTGAATGCTGTGGACGGTACCATCGAACGTCCCCCAGTTGTAGACTTCGAGTTTATCGAGTCGATACCCCGGCAACGGCTTTCGCTCGTCGTGGGGTTCACGATCGGGCGACTTCTGTTCCTTGTTCTCTTCCATGTCCTGATCCTCGAACAACGAATCCTGTGCTTGTTCCGCCACACTCATCGGTCGTCCTCCGTGTCATTCGTTGATATCTGGGCGTCTGGATGTTTCGTTTTTGTGTTAATCGAGTTGTCGTCACGACGTCGGTTCAGTTCGTCAATCAATTCGGCTCGCATTTTTTCAAGTTCAGTCAGAGGAAGTCTAGCTTTCAAGATCCGCCGGATTTCCCATGAAGGCGGTGAATCAGAAAACGCGCGGACATACTTCATTTCCTGCAAATTTTTCAAATGCCCAGTCAATTGCCGGTTCATTCGCACTGCGTCGTCGCCCGTACCGCAGATCTCTGACCAGAGTGTGAGCAGGTGCGATTGTGTAACGACACAACGTTCGTCTTGGCGGATCTCTTCTTCAAACTGTCGCAACTCTTCACGTAACAATACGCACAACACCGAAAGATCAAAACCCAATCGACTCTTGCGAAACAGCGTCGTCATCTTCGGGTATTCGGTGGGGAAACTTTGCGGGTCGATCTGTCGTAGATAGGCCATGCCATTTTCTTCGTCAACGATCAATCGCAAGCCAATCCGCACGAAGTAATCCGTCAGTGGCGTGACACTTTCGAGAGTCCGCTGGTATGCGTCACCAGCGTCATCGTGATACACGATTCCCTGCAATAACTTCACGGCGGCCGACGACCAAGCAACAGGCGGTGGCATGCGATCAGGCAACAGACTTGATTCATCGTCCATCTCACATCACCTCGGGCGTCGTGGGTTAGCGGACTTGGGACGGACGGCGCGATCGCGATAGAAACGAACCATCGGAACAGTGATTCTGACGCGACGAATCGTAACGGTGTCGCTGGACGTCGATTCTGTGGGAACATCGACCATGATCATTTCTTTGATCGATTCATCAATCGTGTGTCCATCTTCATGCGCGATCTGCAACCAGCCGACGATTTCGATCACGCCAGCTTGCGGAGGCAAGTTGTTAACAACTTGTTGCAGCGTAACCATCGCCGTTGGCCCCAGCATCTCGGCTAAGTTTTTTCGCATCGCGTGCCACGGGAGGTTCTTCAAGTTGGCAAGTTTGATCGCTTCGGCTTGAGCGTCGAGTATGTCGATGCACTCATCGACGGGTTGTCCATCGAGAGCTTGCGGGGCCGACCAGAACGTGCGGCAGAACGGTGAACGCAATGTTGGCTGAATCTCGACTTCTAGCCCGATCCGATCAAGCTGGCGATGATGTGTACTGTCAGTGGCATGCGTTTTCAGCGAGGCCGCTGTGGCTCGAATATCCCGCAATACTTCCGCGACACGTTGCCGATGGTCGATCGAATCGGCATCGAGCAACCGCCGCAACGTTTCGCTGAGCCGACCGGTTTGACGCAGCACGTTGTCAGCCTCGGCGAGCAGTGATGGTAGCATTCCGCGAACGCGCCGCACGCCATCGCGATCACCCGCGACCTGCGGCAGTGCCACGAGTTCGTCAATCACGTTTCGCAATCGCTCTTGGCTGGCTGGTGAAAACAGAAATGTCACGAACGCATAGAAACTGACTCCCTCATCTTCCTGTTTGATCATATCTTCGGCATCCAAGGCACCCGCCAAAATCCGGCCTCGCGATTGTTCACGCACCTGAGTCTTGGCATGAACTTCTTTTGCGATCTGTTCAAACCGATCTTCCACGGCGCGGAAGTCACCCTGAAGCGTCTTGAGCAATTCAACGGCGGTTTGAAAACGATCGCGAATCAATGCGGCTTCATAAGTCTCGACTGATCCGCCCGCCTCAATTACAGCGATCTCTTGGTCAATCTGTGCTCGTTTGGCTTTGAGGTCTTCCAGTCGTCGATCGGGGTTGTCTGATGCACCGCGAACGATGTCACTGAGTGTGTCGATGACGAGCCGCAGTCGGCTTTCGGTACCAACAAATCGTGATTGACGTGTCAGCAGGCTATCGACAAAACGAATCGCGTCTTCCGTGTGCCGGGTGAGTTGATAGTGCGGTTCGTTGGAATCGGATTTGAGAAACCGCCTCAGCCATCCTTCGTCTGCCCAAGTCGTCAGGTAATGATCCGCTGGCGACACCAAGACTTCGTAACCGTCGTCGGCTAAATCTTCTTGGTAACAGGCCAAGCGTCGCCGGAGATCGTCGTGGGCGAACGTGCCTGACCCCGATGTGTCGCTGTGTTTGAAGGTGGAATTGCAAAAGTGCAGCACAAAGGCAGCATGATGGCTTTTGAGCAGCCTCACTGCCGGTGATACTTCAAACAAATCCGATAATCTTGTGAGTTCCATGGCGGCGATTATATCTGCCCCGCGTGACACGTTTGGTCACGGGCCATTCCGGTGAAGGAAAAATATCGGGCGGATCGAGTGGATTGTGCTGATCGGGGGCACTTTTCTTGTTCCCAAGCTTCACATGGGAAGACATTGCCTTTGAGGCTCTGCTTCAAATAGTGCGAATTCAGCAGGCAGAGCCAGCGGTGCAGTGCGTTTCCAGGCAGAGTCTAGGAACGAAGCAAAATATCACTTCATTTGAAATCGGTCTTGTGGCTCCAGCAGCGTTCGTGCAGCATCGCCAGTGAGCCAAGCCTTCGCGGCGGCGTCATCACGCAAATAAGCGTCCCAGAACGAGGTGCTAAGTGCGATAATCAGGCGGTGATGATTTGGATTGCGAGACTGCTTGTCGCGCAGCAGTCCACGATCGCCGAAGGCAGAGTGTTCCGCGTTGTACAACACCAGCTCATACTTATCGCCGCTGGGTAGGGCCGGGAAAACGGCCAACCGAGATTCCACCGTGGCGTTGCCGATCGGAGAAGTGTCTTTTGTTCCCGTCATCAGCATCCAAGGAATCGCGACATTGGCGAAAGCCGCTTCTGGTTTACCTATTCGGGGCGCGCTGGGGCTGAGAATCACCGCAGCTTTGATCCGCTCGTCAAATGCTGACTTACCTCGCCATCCAGCCGACTGTCCCGCAACGGACTGGGTCGTTAACGCTCCGAACGAATGCCCAGACATACCGACGTGATCAAGATCGAGTCGACCAGTCAGCGAATGATTTGCATCCTTATTCCACTTGGTTAACTCATCGAGCACCACCGACACATCTTTGATTCGCAACAGCAAGTTCTCAGGCGCGGCGGCGTCTCGCATCGCGTTCATCCGCTCTCGCAGCGGTTGATTTTTCCAGATTTCCGCGTCGCTGCCCGCGTGCTGCAAAACCACGACTACATATCCCCGGTGCGACCAATGGTTACCGAGGTAAGCCGCCGCTTCACGATCACCACCAAGTCCGTGACTGAACAGAATCACTGGCGCAGCAGACACGGACGCTGGCAGATAGACCTTCAACGGAATCTCGCGTTTTCGCGTTGCATCGGTGATGTCGTAGTAGAGCGTCGGCGACTCTGCCGTTACCGAACTCTCCAGCGGATCATAGGCCGACGCGACCACCGGAAGGATTGAAAAAAAGATCACTACGAGTAGCGATGCCAGGACAAATCGCACTATTCGCGTTTGCATGATGATGAGCTCTCCAGACTCTCGATTGTAAGTTCGCGCACGTCCCTACGCAATCCGGTCAGGATGAATCGGCTTGTCAGTGGCTTCGACAATGGGTTTCGTGTTTCAACCGTGTGTGACATTTCGAGCCGTTTGATCTAATCTGGGACACGTGCGACGTGAGACAAGCGACAGGCCTGGTTGCAAAAACTTTTTCGAAGGAGTGCTTCTATGAACAAAAGTCCTTTTCCGGGCATGGACGTCGGGCGACGTGAACATGAAAATACATGACTCGAAATCGATCGTCTCTCAGACTGGATCGACGCTTGCACTGGGACGACAGCTCACCGTGCATCGGAGCAGCCGTAGCAATATCGTTGCGGGTTATGTACTCGCGACACTCGCGACCACGGGAGGGCTAGGTGTGCTGTTCACAGTAGCTCGAGCTGTTTGGCAGGCGAACTTTGAACTCCCATGGCATTCAGACTTTGGATGGAGTTGTTTCGCCATTTTCGTTGGGATACTCGCGAGTGTTTTGATCGCGGGTATCGGCATGTTTATCTTATGGACGACCCGGTCGATTCAGAGCCAAGTGACAATCGTCCACGAAAATGGCCTTCATCTCGAAGACAGATCGGAGTCGATCGACGTGTTGTGGACCGACCTGATTGAGGTTGTTGAGATAGACGTCTATGAGCGAATCCCAGTGCTAACATCGCCAGCAAATATGGTTCTACCGCGATGGAAAAGCAATCGCTGTGAGGTGTTAATTCGCGGAGAATTATATCCACGTAACTTTGATGGCAACTCGATTCATAAGATCTCTCGATTCGTGTCGACGTTGCGAACGGCATGTCGTAAGCACGGAATCGTCATGACACAAAGAACGGAGAAAGAACTTTAAGTCGACTACAGGTTGGACTTAATCAACGACACAAACACACTAAGTTCGTGACCGTTGACGGAGTACTGAAGTTGCGTTGGGATGCAGCTACTCGGGAACGCCAATCGTGAAGCACCAGCGAGTAGCACGCAGGGCAAGCCGATTGTCAGCGAGAAGTCTTCGAGTCGCCCTTTGGCTCCGCCGACGACCATGTTGCCGAGTTCGCCGATCGCGTCGATGACGGTTTGATCGAGCATTTCGGTTTCGTGGTCGATCAGTTTCACGGTCCATAAGATCGCAGATTCGCGATCCAGACAAACGCTGACGCTGCCTTGCAATCCACCGCTGAGTCCAACGATGACGGTAATCTCTTCCTTGAAATCGACGGGGCACGAAGTGCCATTGCTGCGTACGGTAGGGATCGCTTGAGCGATATGCCGAGTCGCTACGTGTTCGAGCTCGTGACCGATCATCATCGAGAATGTTTCTCGAATGGATGCGTCGACCGCGTCTGCAATCGCCGTTTCAATATCAAGGGAAAGTGTTGCCATGTGAAGGTCTCGTTGGAGGATAAAATGCCGAGCCTAGGCGTTGGCAGGATTTGGAAGGACTCGCCCCAATTTCATTTGGAGCATTTCTTGGTCGAAGGGTTTAACGAGGTAATCGTTCACACCCGCTTGGATTGCCAGCAACACTTGCGATTTTTCGGCCTCGGTCGTGATCATCATGATCGGGATCTTGTGACCGTCGCCACGGATCTTTTGAATCAGTTCCAGTCCGTTCATGTTCGGCATGTTCCAATCCGTTATGACAAGATCAAATCCCTCGCCATTACCAAACTTGGCGAGAGCATCGACGCCGTCGGCGGATTCGACCACTTCGTCAACCCACAGGCTGTTGAGTCCGCGTGCGATAATTTTTCGCATCACACCGGAATCATCTACCAACAAAACTTTCATCACGGTTTCTCGCTTAACACGCTTACGAACTAAAAAAGAGCATGGGTTGTAGATGAACCAAGCCCACGAACCAACAATGCGTTGGCCAGTCCGTCTACAACGTAAACTTAGCTTACGAATCGGCGCAAGTAAGAAAACTCGATTCAAGCAGTAAGGTCGCGACCGCACGCAATGACTCAGTGGTCTTCCAAGCGGCAAAGTCGCGATCACCAGCACAATTGGAAATACCCCGCACGATTGATAAGGGGACGCCCGCGACACGGCAGGCCATCGCGACGCCGAAACCTTCCATGTCTTCGGCGACGACCATGGGCGATTCGTTCGAGACGGTTTTTGCAAGCATCTTGCTGGTTCGCGCCAGTCGCCGCTGAGCACTCGGCTGATCGATCGACGCGGCACAACCGCTGACGAGCGCGTGCTTGGTTGTCGCGTTCACAGCGTGATCAGGGATCTTAAGCTCAATCCGATCACCGATGGGGATTCCTTTGGCGTCAGCATCGAGATGGTTCCAACCCATTTCCGCAGCAGAGCGAAAGGTATGGTCGGTTCCGACGCCAATGCCATCGCAGAGCACGTGGCTGAACCAGCACGCCGAACCAGGCGGGCATTGCGGCAGAAACGAACCAGCGATACCGGCCAAGATGACACGTTTGGGATGGTGCATCATGATGTGCCGCATCGTCATCGCGGAGGCAGCGGCAATGCCGAAGCCGCACAATTCCACTTGGTATGAACGCAACCACGCCGCACCCGATGAATCGTGGCCCTCAATGGCCATGAACAAGCAGTCGCGTTCCATCGCGGTGGGAATGAGCAAGAGGTTCACTGGAATGCCTTATGCAGTGCGGTGACTTGTCACCGTCCACCACGGCGAATCTCGCTGCCTTCAAAACGAACTTGAAAGCGGAAGATTTTTTTCGTGGTGCAAGTGATCTTGCCGGTTTGCAGATCGAAGTGATCGGGGGTTTCGGCCAAGTTGATATTGGCGACCGCGCGAAATCCTCGTTCCGCAAATACATCAATCACCATTGCGAGCGCTAAGGGGTTGTCGAAAACGTGATCTTCACTATTGATAATCGATAACCCTGCAATCGCGTGCCGCTGCACAATCGGCATGAACCGCTGCTCGATGATCGCGATCACACGATGAAACAAATCGCGATGTTCAAGCTGGTAACTGTCCAGGCGGCGGACAAGGTCTTGACGTGCATGCACGCCGATCTCACTAGCCAAAGGCAAACGACGAACCGCATCGTAGGTTTCGGGATCGAGTTCGAGCGATGATTGATAATCCAACTCGATCCGGATTTTCCGTTCGACTTGCTCAATCGAACCATCGGCATCAATAAAGTGGTAATGATAAATCTGTTTCAGCGATTGCAGCGCGTCCCAAGTCTTTTCTTTAAATACTCGGTAACGACGTTTCGCTGCAATCGGATCCAAGTCCGTCGGTCGCAACTCAATCATTTGACCGTCGCCTTCGATCGCGACGCGCTCATTGTGTTCAGCGATCTTGCGACCCCGCAGTAGCTGTCGCTCGATGCTGGTTTTCTCATCAATGAACAGCACGACGGCGTGAACGGTCGGTTTACGGAAATTGATCGCTAGCGGCGTGGTGTGATATTCCCGATAGAGCTGGTTCATTTTTTGCACGAGCAAATGCAAACATTCGACTTGCACTCGCGTTCTGGGGAAACCGTCCAGGATACAACCATCGCGGTATTCCTCTTCGAGCAGTTTGCGAAATAGAATCCCGACTACGTCGGTATCGCCGACCATCCCACCGGCTTCCTTGATCCGCTCGGCCTCAGGGCTGTTGAGCAAATCGCTGACGATGATTGGCGGGCACGTCAATCCGCGAGCTTTGGAAATGAATGCGCTGTTGGTTCCCTTACCGCTACCCGGAGCACCACCGAGCAAGATCATTTCTTTGGCGAACCGCAGATTTTCATGACCGATGTTTTGTTCGAGATCGTTCCACACGGTGTTGAAAATCACATGAGCGTCTTTGACTTCCAAGTCTTCGACGGAATGCTCATGAGCCGCCGCGACAGCTTGGTCAGTGACCACCTGGGATGCTTGATTTTCGGCTGTCAGCATCGGAAGTTCAGGCGATTGATCGATATCGGTAGGCATGGGCAGTCGACCATGATGAGAGTGCGAGTGGGTAGTTTTTCAAACGGACTGCATCGTACCTGTTTCGTCGGGTCAGCGCAAGCGGAGACGGTGTGGCGAAAAGTAGCGTTGCGATTAAATACCCGCGGCCGCGTCGCAGTGCAGCGAATCCAGCCGACACGTTCGCGTGAGGATTGGCCTTTTCGCATCTGGGCCAGCACTGCGTTGACGACCGGCCAGCATCGCGATCGCCTGGGTATGCGAGATCGCATGGTCAATCGCAGGCAGCGGGAACGCTCGGAAGTGCTGAGAGGCTGACGGTTCATGCTCATCCGTCTCGGATTCCAGGCCCGTTTGCAAACTCATGATACCAATAGCAAGTCGCTCACCAGGACCGGATTTTTCGATCGCCGCGAGACTCACGCCAACCGATGCAGCGGCGGAACAAATCTGCTCCGCCCGGTGCATCGCCTCGGCAGGATCGCACTCGGGCAAACACACCAGCAACGTAGAATGATTGAGGCATCCAATCCGATCGTGGCTTCGCATCGCCGCGCGGACGAGTTGCAATAGTGACCGCATCGTCGACGCGCCAGGAGTCCCTGATAACGTTACCGCCATCAACTGGCTTGGCCGTGTGCCATGGTTGCGATCCGAGATGGCATCAGCAATCACGTCGATCATCGCATCGCGATCCGGTAAATACGCGAGCGCTTTGGGACGTTCCGTCGGCGTGGTAGATCGCACGGTCTCGGTCAGTCGCAATAGTTCTTCGGCTTGCCGTACGGCAGTGTCTGCCATGATCGCGGCCGGAACATTGGCGTGAGAGTCAATCGGTAGATCGACGTTGTTCAGCTTGCCGCTCGCTTGGGTCACCACTTCGACGGCTAACGCCATCTCACTGCTTTCAGCTTGGATCGCTGCTAAAACCTCGTCCGATGACTCTGCTTGCCACCGAGTTTTCTCCGGTTCAAGTTCTGGCTTCAAAACGGCAGCAGGCGAGTTTGTCACCGCGCGACTGCTCACTCGTTTGAACTTTTCGCCGTCGATATAGTGAGCACAATTGCGACCGACGTCTTTGGATCGATACAACGCGTCATCGACATGCTGCAACCATTCGTCCGCAGACTGTTGCGGCAATAGCTTTCCAATCCCGGCACTCATCGTCACGTTCAAACGTTTGCCTTCAAACCGGATTTCGCGGCTACTGATCGCGACTCGGGTTTGCTCAATCACGTCGATCGCCTCGTCGTAGTCAACGTTATCGATCATCGCGCAGAACTCTTCGCCTCCGAAACGAGCGACCAAGCCGTACGGTTGCAGACGTGCTTCCAACATTAGCGCGACGCTACAAAGCACCTCATCTCCGACGCGGTGGCCGTGCTCATCATTGAATCGTTTAAAGAAATCAATATCAAGAATCGCCATTACCGGCGCGGATGTGTGACCCTTGGCGTGTTGTTGAGCCAATCGCTTGTTGAACGCACCACGGTTAGCGATTTGCGTCAACGCGTCCGTCTCTGCTCGTTGTTCAGCAGACTGCAACTGTTTGGATTGTTCGCGAAGTCTCGCTTGTGACTCTTCGAGTTGATCACGCATTCGATCATTGGCGATAACGAGTCGTTCTACGGCAGCGATGATTTCGGGAGGAGCAGCAGAAAGATCACTGCCATTGAGCACACCGTTGACCGCGTCGACCTGCGTTTGGTGTTCATCAACATTGGCTGCGATGATCGAGACGAAATTGCGCACCCGATCCGTTACCGAGACCAGTTTGCTTGCCGGGATCGCGTCGGTTGTGCCGGCGTCACACTGATCCGACCTGCCCGTCGAAGATCTCGCGTCAGCAGTGAGAATGTCGCGGTCCGCAGCAACATCATTCGTATGCAAATTGCGATCAGAGTCGTGTGGCTCTGACATTGCCGTCGGTCCTCCTGCACGTTGCAGTGCGTGCATCACCCACCCGCAGCAAACGCCTGCGCCCCCGCAACTACCCGCGATGATGATATCCAGAATCACAAAATGCCCCGTCGATGAATTGAGCTCGGATGGTCCAGTACAGATCTACGTCACATCTGCGGGTAGTCAAGCGTGAACTGGCCAGATCGCAAGTGGAATATTCCGAGCCTTTGACAATAGAGTGTCAAACCTTAATCAACACCTGCGGCAAATTGCCTATTTTCGCCATTGCCCCAGTTTTGCGGTGATTTTTTGAGAAGTCGCAAGATTTTTCTGAAATTGACATGGCCAAGTCATGATTTATCGGAAATAGTTACGAGTACAAGGTTACCGGCTAGTTCTCCCGCAAGGATTGGGTTTTTATGTCCACTTTCACACCAACAATTCAGCCCGCGTATTCTGGCCCTACCAAGGCAAGCCTCGGCAACGAGCCGGTGTCGCCAGCCGTGGTGTCTCCGTCGGCAATGATCGGTGATGCGGACGGACGCTCGATTCGCTTGGATTCGGCTGAGACGACCCGTGAGATCGTGACCGCCCTTTCCGTCCTGGCTAAAAGCGCAGTCGCTGAGCTGCGACTTCTCAACGTCGATGAAAGTGATCAAACGATTCATTTAAGCGGTCGGGTTCGCAGTTTCTATCACAAACAACTCGCTCAAGAAGCGATACGACCGTTCGCTGCCGGCCGACAAGTCGTCAACCGCGTGGATGTTTGCGAACGAGCATAGTGAATTACTACGTAACGGAACTCGTCAAGAGTTTCGTCGTGTGATGAGTCGGGGCGATGAACGAAAGTCTTGACGTTTTCCGCTACGAAAATCTATGGATCAAAAGTCGTGACGACTTCCACTACGGGTTGACGTGACGCCGATAAACGGTGCTGCCATTGGTAATATACAAATATTCATGGTTCGGTCCGGCGAGCACGCAACTCGTTAGCGGTGCCGAGGCCATCGGGCTGGGCAAGACACCACACAAGCGGCCCGTCGGATCGAAGACTTGAATGCCGAGGGCGCTCGTCACGTAATAACGGCCCGCTCGATCCACTGCCGATCCGTCACCACGAGAAGCCGTGATGTAGGGTGGTGGTTGATTGAATGCAAACTCACCTTGGGGATCAATCGGTAGCCGCATCGTCATCGTCGGCATCTTCGCATCGAGAGTCGCACCAGTGGCGACACGAAACGCCCAAGTGAACTCACCACCATGATCGCTCACGACCAGTGTGCCACCATCAGGCGAAAGCACGATCCCATTGGGTCGCGTGATACCCGTATCGACGACGCTCGTTTGGCCCGTTGTCGGATCAATCCGAGTCACTTGCTGTTCCTTCGTCTCAGTGATTAAAATCATGCCGTCATCCGTGACCGCTAAATCATTGGGTGTTACTTTGCCGGCAACCGTTCGCGTTGTTCCCGATTTGATGTCGATCGCAATCACTTGCTGTTTCGCACCTTGGCAACCGTACAATGTTCCATCGGGACCAAACTCTAGACCGCTGACGGCTTCCTTGGCGATCGTTTTCCGCTCACCTTGGTTATTAGCATTGACACGATAGATCGCAGGCGCACGCATGTCTGAGAAGTAAAAATTTCCATCCTCATCGCTGCATGCCGCATCGGCGAACCCGAGTTGATCGGCGACGACTTCCCACGACTCGCCAGGGATCAACAGATTCAACAGCGTCAGGTCGCCACGCAGGTCGCCGCGAGTATCAAGCTTCGGCTCGTGTGTTTCACTTCGCCATAACCATTTCATCGCACCTGGGAATTTGGAGCTGCCGTAGTCGGCATTGTGTGCGTAGCCTTCGGCCCAATCGAAACGCACATCGTAGCCCATGTACTGCAAACTCGACGCCATGCGGCGGTTCGCCCACGGCCAACTGCCGAACGCGTTATCGACGTCGCCACTCGTGTCAGCCATATAAACACGAATCGGTTTTGGTTCGGTTTTGCGGACGCGTGCGTGATACACATCGCCGCCCCGCAGATTGGTAAAACTGCCGACGCTCGAATAAACCTTGGAAAACGCATCGGGCCGTTCCCAAGCGGCGGTGAACGCACAAATCGCGCCAGAACTCGAACCGCCAATCGCTCGCATCGCGGGGTCTTTCGAAATGCTGTATTGCTGCTCCACAACCGGCAAGATTTCTTCAAGCAAGAACCGCGTGTAGCGATCCCCAAGGCTATCGTATTCATAGCTTCGATTAGATGGTTTGTTCTTTACGAGCGGTTTGTTTTTATCGTGTCCGGGGTTAAGGAACACGGCGATCGTCGGAGGCATGTCGCCCCGGGCAATCAAATTGTCAAACACCGTCGGCACTCGCCAACGTCCCTTCACGTCCGACATCCCTCTGCCATCTTGAAACACCATGAGGGCCGCTGGTTTTGCGGCATCGTACTGTGCCGGTACATACACCCACCAATCACGCACGGTGTCTTTGAAAATCTTCGATTCAAAAGTTGGCATCGCCGTGATGGTTCCGTGCGGAACGTCGTCAGTCGCGATGGCGTCGGCATGCGGTTGCCACGGTGGACTGGTTTGTTGATTGGCGGCTTGGTCGGCCTCCGCATCGTCAGACCACAACCAACGCATCGCCGCTGGCAATTCCCCACCCGCGTACTGGCCACTGTGTCCACCCTCGGTGAGTACGAATTTGCTCGTGTAACCCGCGAACTGCAGTGCCGCAGCCATATCTTGATTTGCCAACGGCCAGTTACCGAACAAATTGTTCAAGTCATCTTTACCTTCCTGCAAATAGACCTTAATCGGTTTGGGTTTGTCTTTCGTTTTGCGAATCAGTCCGGGGTATGCCCAGCCGCCGCGAATGTTCGTGAAGCTGCCGATGTGGCTGATCACTTTGCCGAATTGTTGAGGTTTCTCCCAAGCCGCAGTGAAGGCACAGATGCCGCCCGATGAAATTCCACAAACCGCTCGCTTGGCCGGATCATCGGAAACGGAGATTCCACTGAGCGCGACAGGCAAAAACTCGTCGACAAGAAACGTCGCATACCGATCCGATAGCGAATCATATTCAAACGACCGATTGCTGCGATCGCTCGCGTCTGGCTTGGTCGCGGGGATCGTCCCTGGGTTCACGAACACGGCAACGGTCACAGGGATTTCGCCACTGGCGATCAAATTATCGAGCACGACGGTAGCGCGAAACGGACCATCGGGTTTGGCATAATTAAGGCCATCCATGAACACCATCAAATTCGCGGGCGTGGCGGCCTCGTATTGAGCAGGCACATAAACACGATAGTCACGCCGTGTACCGGGGAAGCTCTCGCTGTTTTCAAAAACACCCTCGGTGATTTTGCCATGCGGAACGTCGGCTTGGACGTTACGCTCGGATGTCTCAGCTTGTTGACCGATCAAGGGCGTTGAAGCCATGCTGAACAATGCGGCCAAGGCGAGCGATGTCAAAATTCTCATGGGTGGGGAGCCAAAGGTGGGGAGTGGATGGAAGGAGACAGGATCATCGTTGCTCGCAAGGCAACAATCAAGTCACCGTCGACAACCGCGTCGGGATGTTTGCTCACACGACATCGGGTAAACTCAAGGCGACCACGTTTTCGCATTCTCGCTTTTGGTGTCCATCATGAAGAAATCAACAGACGACAACAAACTGACTGCACCGCGTAACGAACGTTACCACGGTCTCGGTGCTCACCTGGAAACTCGCGACGGTGTGGCCGGGGCACGCTTCGCCGTGTGGGCACCCAACGCCACGGAGGTCAGCGTGTTGACGGCGGGCAACGGCTGGACGGCTGGACAGGACCAACTCCACGGCAGCGACAGCGGTGTGTGGAGCGGATTCATCGCGGGCGCCGGAGTCGGAACGCATTACAAGTATGCCGTCAAAACCAAGTCGGGCCAGATTCTCGATAAAGCGGACCCGTATGCGTTCGCGACGGAGCATCCACCGGCCACAGCATCGATCGTACACGATTTGGATCAGTATCAGTGGAACGACGAAGATTGGATGTGTCGTCGTGGGCAAGTTGATTGGTTGCGACAACCGATCTCGGTCTACGAAATGCAACTCTCATCATGGAAACGGCCGTGGGACGGACGCCGCTATCACACCTATCGTGAATTGGCCAAGATGCTAGTCGATTACTGCAAAGAACTCGGCTACACGCACATTGAACTGATGCCGATCACGGAGTTTCCGTTTGATGGTTCGTGGGGTTATCAAGTCACGAGTTACTTTGCACCGACGAGTCGTTTCGGTGCACCCGATGAGTTTCGTTACTTTGTTGACCATTGTCACCGCAATGGCATCGGCGTGATCATTGATTGGGTACCCGCTCACTTCCCATACGATGCACACGGATTGGCGCATTTCGATGGCACAGGTTTGTACGAACACAGCGATCCACGTCAAGGATTCCATCCCGATTGGAACACGCACATTTTTAACTACGGTCGCCAAGAAGTCCGAGAGTTCTTGCACGCGAGCGCTCGGTTCTGGTGCAAGGAATACCACATCGACGGATTGCGGGTCGATGCGGTGGCCTCAATGCTGTACCTGGATTACTCGCGCGAAGCTGGCGAGTGGGTGCCCAATCAATTCGGTGGCAATGAGAACTTAGAAGCGATCGAGTTTCTAAAACAATTCAACACACACCTGCACGCTGATTTTCCGGGCGTGTTAACGATCGCGGAGGAATCCACGTCGTTCGGCGGCGTCTCTCGGCCCGTCTACAACGGAGGTCTTGGGTTCGGGATGAAATGGGACATGGGCTGGATGCACGATACGTTGGAGTATCTCAAGCGAGATCCAATCTATCGCAAGTATCATCAAAACGAACTATCGTTCCGCTCGGTATACCAATACAGCGAAAACTTCATGTTGCCGTTGTCGCATGATGAAGTCGTCCACGGTAAAGGCTCATTGCTCTCGCGGATGCCCGGCGATCAGTGGCAACGGTTCGCGAACTTGCGATTGTTGTATGGTTATCAATACGCATCACCAGGCAAGAAACTGTTGTTCATGGGCTGTGAGTTTGGCCAATCATCAGAATGGAATGCCGAGAGCCAATTGGATTGGTCGCTATTGCAGTTCGACGTTCACGATGGCATCAAACGGTTTGTTGGCGATTTGAATCGGATTTACAAAGATTACCCGGCGCTGCACGAGCTGGATTGCGAGCCTGCTGGATTCTCGTGGATCGCCGCAGACGATTCCGACAAGAGCATCTTCACGTTCTGTCGGTTTGCCGCCGATGGCAGCACGGTGGTGATCGTGCTGAATTTCACACCCGCGCCACACGTGGGTTATCGCATCGGAGTTCCTCACGCGGGCACGTACAGCGAGATTCTCAACAGCGATGCTAAACTTTACGGTGGCAGCAATGTCGGCAATCTCGGCGCAATACAAAGCGATCCGATCGCCGCACACGGTCGCGAGCAAAGTTTGAAATTAAACATCCCACCGCTAGCGGTGTTAATGCTGGCCACTTCATAGCTTCCATCATCAACATTGACACAATCTGAACGCGGCGTCAGCGCGCAGCCAACGTTTTTGCGATTGCCGATTGAAAGTCGCCTCCACCTATTTTTCATCCGTTGCGAGTGCTGTTCACCCTAGCATTAATTGTTAGGCTTCATTCACGTAGCAGCGTCTCTCTGAGACGCTGAATGCCGCGAGTCTCGGAAAGACTCGCCTACATGTTTTACTCACCTACTTTTGCAGCGGTGCTTAGTGACACTAGAACTGCGGTCGGTCACTTGCATCGACGCCCCAAACGGTATTGGCTTGGACCTGACGGTCGATTCAAAACAACCAAATTATATCGGAGTTCTATTATGTTCCACGCAAGAAATCAGATGCTGCGTTTGATCGTGCTGACCCTTGTGATCTGCCAAACCGCAGTATGACTCCGATCAACTGCTGGTTCCCTTCTTCCAAGGTCTCGATCAGAAAGACTCCAGCGCCCACAATCTGAATGATGGAAGACTCGATTACGGAGGAATCCAGGCGATTCTGGATCAGGGATACACGGA
>JBGSMN010000136.1:0-37180 GCA_041740155.1 Rhodopirellula sp. | reverse complement strand
TCCGTGTATCCCTGATCCAGAATCGCCTGGATTCCTCCGTAATCGAGTCTTCCATCATTCAGATTGTGGGCGCTGGAGTCTTTCTGATCGAGACCTTGGAAGAAGGGAACCAGCAGTTGATCGGAGTCATACTGCGGTTTGTCGGCCGGAGAAAACCCATTGAAATCGCCAGCCAGTACAACTTTCGGATTCTCCTCGGGAAGTGAATCCACATCCTGTTTCAGCAATGCAGCCTCATCGATCCGCTGTTGGAAATTGGAGGGATGAAAATGGATTACGTAAAACCAGATGCCCTGAATTCGACATCTTAGCAGACCATGGTGGAGTCCTCCGCGAGTTCGCTTCACATCATTGATTGGATAGCGGGATGTAATTCCGGTGGGGAATCCGTCTTCCTTCAAAAGCACTGAGTACGGATGCCCCCATGATTCTGCATCTGCCCGGAGTCTTTCCTCGGTGTAGGTGTTCAACTCCTGCAGTGAAACGACATCTGGCGTCTGAGCCTTCATCCAGCGTTTCCAGTCGGCATAGCGCGGTTCAGTTTCTTTCGTGAACCCATACCACACATTATGCGTGATGATCCGCAGCTTTTCCGGCTTCAATTCATCAGTGGGCCAGGCGGAAGCAGGAAAGCAGATCACAAGGGTCAGCACGATCAAACGCAGCATCTGATTTCTTGCGCGGGACATAAAAGAACTCCGGTATATGTTGGTTGTTTTGAATTGACCAGCCTGTCAAGTAATGAACGTGTGTGCGACAAGGAGCCAAACCGTCGGCAGAAATCACTGGCAGTCATCGGATCTGGAATCCTCTGTGCTCCCTTAATCATCTGCATGATGATACCGATCCCGCCGCACGAGATGGCCTGTGTTCTTTCGCTTAACTCAAACTTGGTTGCACTCGGTCTAATCGCAGGCGTCTGAAAAATGCCTGTGCCTTTGTCGATGCGTCGTCGAATAGCCTGGTTGCATTTTCGTAACTGTCTGCGTAGTTTAGTTTTCACTCGAAACCCTCGTTAGCGAGTGTGTGGATGATTTAGTAACCTCCAATACACTCGGAAAACGCCGGGAGTTTCCGCGATTTTTAAGAACAGGCAAACAAGCGTTCGCTTGTTTGAGGGCTACGCGGAGCGAGCGACACCTTGGACGACTTGGCGTTGGCGTACTTGTTCAAAATGGCTTGTTGTTTCACGGAAACAATGACCTTGGCTGCCTTCCCTGGAATAGCGATACTCTCGTTTAGAATGGGGGAAAAGAGCAGTCTCCACATAATGCCACTTTCAAGCAACCTCAATTCGTTTTTGCGGCACTAGCGCCAAAACGGCTAATTCGATTGAGAAACTTATCGACAGGTGCTTAGAAAACTGCTCAGCCAAATACTTAAGGCTTCTCCACTTGTTGTAGCGGGATGATCTCGCTGACCCATTCCCATCCGAATGCACCTTGCTTGACGACCGCCACGGCTTGGGCGAATTCAAACTGCGACATATGGTCGGGTGTCGATAGCATCGAATGTCCATCGCCAGCTGCGCCGCGCTCGGGTAATCGGTACTCAATCTTGTATTCACGAAAGATTCCCGCGTGAGTGACTTGGATCATCTCTTCAATCTCGACGGCTTCCAACTTGCCTGCGGATGCATCCAATAAGGCGTTGGCCGAGACCAACCACTGATGAACGATCAACGACGGCAGTCCGATCGCACCGGCGGTCATCGCGACCAGAAACACGAAACCCTGAATCGATGCAAACCACTTGCCGATACCTGATGGTTGCTCGTCGGGCAATGCGATGACAGACGACGCAGCCTCTTCACCTCGGTTGCGCGCGATCGCTGCTTGCGTTCGACGCTTTTCATGTCGGTCTTGCCAGATGATCAAACCGGCCATCACCGCGCCGAGCAAGACTCCCAGCCCCACGGATAACGCGATAACATTCCACGAGGGTGCCGCGATGGGGCTGTATGACCCCATCGACCAGAGGCTCCACAGCAAGCTGAAGAACATTAAACCACCCAACACGATCAGTGATAACGACATCCACAATGGCGTCGGCGAAGAATTTTCTTGCGTCGTCCAAATGCCGGTCTCGTTCAATCCCAACGTATCGTACAGTTTGGCAGTCGTGTCGGCTTTCTCCGGAAACCACACCACGGGCAACCAGTCGCCTGCTTCGAATCGCAATTGGGAGACGGCGAGTTTTTCCGCAGTGATTGCGGGCGATGCTAGTATCTGTTGCCGCGATACTGGTTCGCCGCCGAACCTAGCTGGTTCGTCGTACTGCACCGTGAAATGTGGCGTGTAGGTTTTAACGCCGTTGAGTTCGTTTTCCACGATTTGCACTTCTTGGATTCTTGCCATCGCAGCATCGGCTTTCTCCACATACTTGAGGTTGCCGCCCGTCGTCCAGTAGCGAATCAGAATGCCCAAGGCGATCAGGACCACCGCTGCACCGATATAAACCAGATACGCTAACGGTAAGAAATACAAACCCCATGTCTGCATGATCGGTAGGAACCCCAGCGTCGTGAGCACGATCCCAACCGCTAGGGTAATCCAGCTCGCGCGGCGAGTTTGGACCACCGAGGGAGCATCCCACATTTCTGGCGGCACTGATCGCGGTGTCATTCCCCGCAAATCTGCTGGTAGCGTGGGAGCGGATTCCAATTGTATTTCTGTCATGGCTGACGCCTCCGATTCGGTGTGAATTTCGTTCGCGAACTTGTGCACAGGTCGCGATTATAGCAATCGGCAAGCGGTGCATGATTCGCATTGATTCTGATCTTGATCCAGTACATCTGTACGTGCAGAATCTTCACTTACAGATGTACGTGTTTAGTTTGCAGGAGAGTGTGCAGTGGTGGAGCGTCCGGCTTTATCTAAAGGCGAAGTGGAGGTTGCGAGGGTGTTGTGGGAGATCGGTCCTGCAACCGTGCGTGCGATTCATGACGCCGTTTCGCGATCGCGAAAGATTAATTTTGCGACAGTGCAAACGTATTTGAGGCGTTTGCAGACAAAAGGCTACGCGGCATCCAAACTTGATGGACGCGCGCGTGTGTATTCGTCACGGGCGAAGGCGCAAACCGTGATTCGCGATACGGTCAATGACCTCGTTGAGCGTTTATTCGCAGGTGAGTCGATGCCGTTGATTCGCCATTTAGTCGAAGATCGCGGGATCGACGAATCAGACCTGAAAGAACTGCGAGGTTTGATTGATCGCCTGGAATCCGAGCAAGGGAAGACGCCATGAACGCGGACACCGTCTTTGAATTGTTGGTCACACAGACCTGCCAAGTCACTTTGGTGGGCCTCGTCGTTTCACTGCTGGTTCGTTGGTTTGCGCATGACCGTCCGCATTTCGCTCACGCCATGTGGGTGTTGGTTTTAATGAAGTGTGTGACGCCGCCACTGTGGAGTAGCCCGACGAGTCCGTTTAGTTGGTGGAAATTGAAAGTGATTCCAACAGATCGAGTTGAACATGCTCCTCTACTAGACAAGCTGACTCCACCCACGATTCAACTTCAGGCATTCGGGAAGAATGGCAGCTCCAGCGACTCTGTTTTCGTTCCGTCGTCCACACCCAAGCGTGCAGCAGCGTGGTGGAGGCCTGCCGCGACGACACTGTTCATCAGTGCGTGGATGCTTGGCACTGCGATCGCTGTTTTGATTGCAATGGCACGCTGGGTGATGCTATGGCGTCTCATTCGGCGACAAACCGTTTCGACTCCGCTTGAATTGCAAACACAAGTGCAGGATCTCGCACGCACCTTGCGTGTTTCGCGTCGCGTGCGCGTATGTGTGCGATCGCAGTCTTAATACTTGCAGCGAGCGTCGTACTGCCGGGTGCTGCTCGGGTAATCGGTCAAGATGCTGCGATAGAAACAGACGCTACAGGGAGCACGCTAGCGACAATTCCTGACAGCGGAACTGGATCCTCGCAAAACAGATTGTCATCGAAACTAAGCAGATTCAGATCCCGACACGATTGCTCGACGTCCTCGAACTGGATTGGGTAAAAACACCTGACCAGATGGAGCGTTGTGTGCTGGCAGCCAAGGCCCAAGATACGCTCACTCAATCCCTTGCAGCCGACCCTACTATCAAAACCGTAACTTCCCCAACGATAACCGTTTTCGACAGGTCAAATTGGTTTATCGAACAAGCGGAACAGCGAACGTTCGTGAGGAGCTGGGAACCATTCAAGGGCCAGGAGAACATGCCTGTGAAGACGCTGTCTCCTGTGACAAACGAGGTCAGTTTTGGTCTGAGGATTGAATCCAAAGTGAAATGCTTGAAGGACTCCGACGAGATTCAACTGTCCGTTAACATCGAGCGAACTTCGATCGCGGCCGTGGAAACGAGCATGTTCAGCTACGAAAACGATATCGGTGGTGAGCCGCACCCGATTCAGTCGCCAAAATTGGATACGAGTTGTCTAAAGGCGGACGTGAATCTAGCGATTGGCGGATCGTTGGTGTTTCGTGAACCTGATGGGCCTGGCAAAACTCGCTTGACGATCATTCGATGTGCAGCGGTTTTCGACACGCCTGAAGTGGCGGAAGAGTTTGCTGCGGCGGCTGAGCAAAACCCGCGACTAACACTCAAATCCCTCGTCCACAAGAGTTCTTTGCAGCCCGATGCTGTCAAAGAGCAAAAGCCTCGCTTGGCGAGCGTCTATGTTGATTGCGGGCTTGATTTCACACCCGAACAATTGGAGTGGGTTGCGAGCCGCCACGATCGGTTCGGATTCGAGTCTGTTCAGATTCATAACGGGCGTTTGCGCGTGCTCGCTCAAGAGCTGGCGCACGTGGAAACAGCTCAACAGATGGTGGAATCGGAGTTCCCGAAACGAGTGCCAGCGATTCGTGGTGGCAACATCGGCAAGCCGCTCGATTACAGTGTGCTTGTTGCAGCGATGGACACATGCGGCATGCCGTGCCGCATTTTTGGAGAGGTCAATTACACGATCAACCGCGAGCACATTGACTTGCAAGCGTCACCGCTCGAAATTTCGTACAGCGACGAAGTGCAGATGTTCCGTTTGCGAGGTGACGAGGGAGAGATTCGGTTAGTATGTGATTCGGGCCAAGCGTACATGCTCTTCCAAGGCAACGTCATCGTCGAATTGGCGGGGTGGAAAGGGACTGCTGACGCCTTTGAAGTGGACGAATCAGGTTATACCTTCCGCGGTAACATCATGATCGAGCGGCAAGATGGAAAAGGCCAGAAAATTCTAAGAGCGGGTGAGATTCGAATTAACGCGGATATCGACTCGCTGGAAGAATTAGACGCGGAGTTGACTAGGGATTCGATATCAGGACTTGATAGCGACCGCGATTGTCCGCGCGATTGAAAAGCCCCACATCACCTGGTGCGTCGTGCACACGGAACAGCAGCCACGAGGGACGATCAATGCGGAGCGTGGTCGGTTTGCCAAGTGTGTCGTTCGATGTGGTGTCTGTGGGCAAGGGTAAGCTTGCGAAAGGCGATTGAATTTCCAGTGGCGTGACTTCCTTGGTCTCACGCCCAGGGATCGGCAGCACGCATACCTGCAATTGGCCGACCGGGAACCCACGATGGTAGTGCGCTGTGATGCCTGCGGGCGTGCTGGTCCAATCGCGAACGAGCATCGTGTTGTCAGGATTGTTTTGCACGCTTTCCTTGGCGACGATCACGCACTGACCGTCAGCCCTGAGTTGAATCGTTCCGGTCGGGAACCAAGCTCCGGCTGATTGCCAGCCTTTGTCAGCCTCCACGTTGAGCATCTGTTGACTGCCATCATAACGTGGATCGTCAGTGGAGAGATTGACGCGAGAACGTTCACGATCGAATCCATATTCCAAATCATCGAGCCAAACTTGCCAGCGAGCTTGCAGGGCTGGCCACTCGCCTCCGACTTCGCGATAGAACTTCGTCGTGAAGGCCGGCGATGAATCGCGGCCTCGCTGGGCGGCGGACATGTAAGCGTTGCGAGTGTCAGCGTAGGCGGTGAACATCATCGCGGCCGCCCAGCACCAAGTGTAGGTGTCGACGTCACCGCTAAGGTCTGTGGGTAATTTCAGCACGCTGGCGAGTGTCGGCAGCGTGGCGGCATCGCGACGCTCTTGGACGACTCGGTATCTGCCCCAAAGCGGCGATTCTTCTCGATTGACCGGCAGTTCGTTGATGCGAAAACCGCCCGCCGCTTGAGCAAGTAAACCAGCGTCTGCACCGGGGGTTAGGTGAACGCGGTCGCGGTGGGTGGCGAGCAGTTCAGCGGTACCTTCCATGTACCAACTCGGGCCGCCACCGCCGAAAATTTCAAAGCACAACGCATGCACGCCTTCATGCAAAATCAAATGGCGGTTGTAGTAGTCACTCTTTTGGAAATGAACCCAGATGGCAGTGGGGGTGGCGAATCCATTTTTGAATGTCGGGAGGTTTGAAGGTAACGCACCGCTGCGGCGGAAAGCTTCGGCATCCTGCATCAAGAAACCGTCAATCTTCCAGTTCTCGCCACGTGCGGCGGGTAGGCCCCAAAACGCGAGCCACTGCGGGACGGCAGCGTCGAACGAATCTACCAAATCATCGAGTAGTAGCACGTCGTTGACGTCGCTGGTCAATCGCAGATGGATGCCTTCGCGGATGATGTTTTCGGCGGAACCTATCGTGGACAATGCGAGCGTGAGGCAGAGCGTGATGGCGGCGAAGATAGCCAAGTGAAAGAGCGGTGTTGTCGTTTCGTGCGGGGAAGATGCCATGGCTCTAGCATACCTTGCTTGGTCCAAAATGGTAGCGAATGTCTCGACGACTTCCGCTACATTTTGCGGCGAACCCGCCTCAAGAAACGAGCATCATTTGACGATTCGCCAGCAGCGGTGGATGCGGCGGTTGCGGAATTCATCGGGGACGGTTTGCTTGGATATTTCGTGAATCGAGGTAGCCGTCAGCGCTTCGGTATCGAATTTGAAACGGCGGAAATTCGTCGAGAAAAAAATCACGCCGCCGGGACGAACCAGTTTCAGCACATTGATCAGCAGCGGCACCGCGTCACTTTGCACGTCCCAATCTTGGTCGGTACGTTTGCTGTTAGAAAACGTGGGCGGGTCGCAGACCACGAGATCATAGACCTCGCCCGGCTTGTGCCGACGAATGAACTCGCTGATATCCATCGCGGCAAATTGATGCTGCGGTCCAGCAAGATTGTTTACCGCTAAGTTTTCTTGTGCCCAATCCAGATAGTTTTGCGAGAGGTCGACACTCGTCGTCGACGCGGCCCCGCCCGCTGCCGCGTAGGTGGTGAACGAACCCGTGTAAGCGAACAGGTTGAGGAAATGTTTTCCAGCGACCTGCTCACGCACCATCTGTCGCGTCACGCGGTGATCGAGAAATAAGCCCGTGTCGATGTAATCAGCGAGGTTGACGAGGAACGTCAATCCGCCTTCTTGGACGGGGATGCGTTGTTCGGTCTGAGCGACCTTTTCGTGTTGCGTTTTGCCACGCTGCCGGGCACGCCGTTTGAGGTAAACATTTTCTACAGGCACGTCGAGTGCTTGCCCTGCCGTTGCCGCCATCAAGTCCAACCAAGCGGCATGTTGGGCGATGTCTCGATCGTGTGGTCGTTCAAATTCACTCAAGTGCAAATAGTTTTCATAGCGATCGACCACCAGCGGGATCTCAGGAACATCGCGTTCATAGAGCCGATAGCAGGTGATGTTGCGCCGCGCCATCATCTTGCGGAAATGCTTGGCACGCTTGCGCAGTCGAGTCGCAAACAACTCAGCTTGATGTTTTGCATTTTCGGGTAGTGCACCGAAGGCTGCTTGACCAACGGCATGAACATATGGGCGAGGAGGTTTCGGCGGTAGTTCGCTCGCTGTTGTTTCGACCGATGGATCGTTGTCACCTGGTGCGCCAAGAGCTCCTGTTGTTTCCGCAGATTCGGTTGGTACGGCGGCTGGTTTGGTCGCTCCATCGGCTACCGGTTTCGGGCCTTGAAATTGGTAGTAGGTGCATTCAATGCGACCGTTGTAAAGTTTGCGTCGTCGATCGGCTTGACGCCCGAGCACTTTTTCAAAACCACCGAATGCGGTGAGGAAATAGAACGACCAAGTTGGCAGGTGACGCAAGACGTTGGGCAGCGACGCGTAAAGTTCTTCGATTTCCCAATCGCGTCCCAGTCGCATGCCGTAGGGCGGGTTGGTGACTAAGCAACCGAACCGTCGACTGCTGCGGAGGTCACGGACATCGGCGGTCTCGAAATGCACGTCTGCGGTCACGCCAGCTTGTTCGGCGTTCTCCCGAGCGAAACGCAAGACGCGAAAATCCGTATCACTGCCGAGTAATCGTTGCGGCAGCGGATCGAGCACGCCTTGCAAAGCTTCGCTGCGCAGTTCCAGTAGTGCTTCGCGTGGTGCCTCAGGCCACTGAGTAAAAATAAATTCTCGCGATTGGCCTGGTGCCATGTTGCGTCCGATCATCGCCGCTTCGATCAAGATCGTGCCGCTACCGCAGAACGGATCGACCAGCGGTCGGTCGCGCCGCCAATAACTCAGCATCACCATCGCGGCGGCAAGTGTTTCCTTGAGTGGTGCAGCCGTTACGGCGCTACGGTACCCACGACGATGCAGACTGCGTCCGGTTGTATCGATGGTAATCGTGGCAGTGTCTTTGAGCAGCGCGATGTCGATCTTGAAGGACGCTCCAGTTTCTGGCAACTCCGTCGTCTGATGGTCACGCTGTAACGCATCGACGATGGCGCGTTTGACGGCGCGTTGACAGGCTGGGACGCTTGTGAGAGTTGATTTGATACTGCGTCCTGTTACCGGGAACGCACCATCGACGGGAATCCAATCGCCCCAGGCAATCGCCTTGGTCGTTTCAAACAGGGCGTCGAAATCAGCGGCGGGGAACTCGGCAACACGGATCAAGACCCGATCGGCGCAGCGCAACCAGAGGTTGGCTTTGGCAACGGTTTCGAGGTTGCCGCGAAAATGCACGCGACCGGATTCACCGATCGTGGCCTCAAAGCCCAGAGCAGCGAGTTCCCGGCGCACGATCGCCTCCAGCCCAAAGGCACAGGCAGCGATCAGATCAAATTCTTGGGAGGCGTTCATGGTGATGGCAGTCGCCGACACAGGGATAGGGAGTAATTTCGGTGTCGCCAGGCATCATAATCCGATGCGTCAGCGAGTGATTCGGAAGGCCATCCCTAGCCAACAGGTCGGGTTAAAAAAAAACGGCTCCAGAGAAAACTGGAGCCGTTTTACGTTTGGCGATTGGTTGCTGATGAAAGCTGAGCGAACTCAGTTCACGGCAACGCGTTTGAACTCAACGATCTCGGCTTCTGGATGCAAGGCTTTGACTGCCGCTTCGACCGTCTTCGTGTCGTCCAACGCATAGAACTGGCTGAGCAAGCAACGCTCCTGGTCGAGGGCCGTGTTGTCAGCGATGAAACGATCGAGTTTACCAGGAACGATTTTGTCCCAAATCTTTTCTGGTTTGCCTTCCGCTTTCAATTCGGCTTTGATCGCTTCCTCGGTGGCGGCCATGACTTCCGCCGTCAATTGACGTCGGCTGGCGTACTGAGGAACATTCTTGATCGGTTTACCGAGGTTTTCTTTTTCGTTGAGTTCATTCTCGGCAACAATCCGAGCTTTGAGAGCTTCGGTTTCCTTTTCGACGAATTCAGAATCGAATTCGTCAGGGTGCAGGATCAACGGTTTCATGGCAGCGATGTGCATGGCGACGCCACGAAAGAACTGTGGCGCATCGGCATGACCACCGTCTTTGTAACGCACGACCACACCGATCTTGCTGCCTGCGTGAATGTAAGAAGCGATGTTGTCGCCTTCGACGATTTGCACGTCAGAGACCTCGATCTTCTCACCGGTACGACCGGTTTCGGTGATGAGGTGTTCTTTCACGGTGTGTCCGTCAAGCGTCAACGCATTGACTTCGTCGACCGATCTCGCGTCATTTTCCATCGCGAGCTTGGCGACGCGTTCGGTCAAGGCGATGAAGTTTTCGTTTTTAGCGACAAAGTCGGTCTCGCAGCTCAATGCGAGCAACATGCCTTTGTTGCCTTCGGTGAGTGCGACGACGACACCTTCATTGGTGTCACGGTCGGCCCGTTTCTCAGCGACCTTTTGACCTTTTTTGCGAAGGTAGTCGAGGGCACCTTCCATATCGCCGCCGGATTCCTCCAACGCTTTCTTGCAATCCATCATGCCAGCACCGGTTGATTTTCTCAACTCGCTGACGTCTTTGGCTGAAATGCCCATCTTTGAATTCCTAAATATCGAGTGTCAGATTTGATTTGTGTTTGTGTTGAATCGCTCGGGTAGCGAAACCAGACGAATGAACTGACAGTCCCAGTCGCCGATGGTTGCCAACGGACCGACCTGAACTGTCAGTGAGCACCGTCGGTTCACTCAACTCGAGCTTAGACCGTGAAAAGACCTCAGCGGCCGGTGGCCGCGAGGTCGATTGTCAGCTAAGACGTGGTTTACTCAGCCGCTGGTTCGGTCACAGCTTCGACGGCTGGCTCAGCGGCAGGTGCGACCTCTTGGGAAGCAGTGGCAGCTACCGGAGCACCGGCATCGGCGGCTTGCGTTTGCACGGTGCCCTTGCCAGCGATGACAGCACTGGCGAGTTCTCGCACGATCATTTCAACGCTGCGGATACCATCATCGTTACCAGGGATCGGCAAGTCGATCAGGCTAGGGTCACTGTCCGTATCAATCAGGGCGACGGTGGTGATGCCCAGCCGTTTGGCTTCTCGGACAGCATTACGTTCTTTGCCAGGGTCGACGATGAACATGACTTCGGGCAACCGGTTCATGGTCCGCAGACCGTTGAGGTTGCGATACATTTTGCGGTATTCGCGATTGAGCGACGACTGCATCTTTTTACTGTAATCGTTGATCTTTTCGCTGGTGCGAAGCTCTTCGAGTTCTTCTAAACGACCCAGACGACTGCGAATGGTACGGAAGTTGGTGAGCGTACCACCGAGCCAGCGTTCGCTGACGAACGGCATGCCGCAACGCAACGATTGCTCTTCGACGGCTTCGCCAGCTTGCCGCTTGGTGCCGACGAACAGGATCAGGCTGCCACCAGCGGCAACTTGCGACAGGTATTTCTTGGCACGCAACAATCCACGGAGCGTTTCGCGGATGTCGAGAATGTGAATTTGGTTTTTCTTGCCGAAGATGTACGGAGCCATCTTCGGATTCCAGAGACTCGTGCGGTGCCCGAAGTGGACGCCAGAATCAATCATCTCTTTAACGATTTCGTTTGCCATCAGTTCTAAATTGCCCGCAAAATGCGGGTCTCCTGGTTGGTTCGTTTCACATCGGGTTCGAGAATGCACGCTGTGGCTAAATCAGCGTGTTTCCAGAGCCTAACGGCCCTTCGCCCCACGATAGAGATGTGAAAGAAAAATGGTGATGGCTGGTGCGGATGTCGCTCCAGCTCTTAGGTAATTGGGAATGCTAAGAAACTAGCGGCTTTTCCACAAGCCCAGCGGATTTAGAGGCCCGCACAATCAGACCAGTCAAGCGAACGGAACACAAAACGGTCGATTTTTGGAACCTTCACGCCCGTAAGCATGTCGTATGGTTTGGAAGAAGCCTAAGAGGTTGATCTGAACACTTTTGGGCTTGGTGGCCCTCATCTTTGTTAACCCGCCAGGTATCCCAGTCAGCGTGAAGCCCCATGTCGATGACACATCCGCCCTGCATTCTCGTTGCCGAAGACGATCCCGTTTCACGACATCTGCTACAGTTCACTCTACATCAGGCAGGTTACGTCGTCGTCACCGCTGCCGATGGTGAGCAAGCATGGGAGCGGTTGCAGCATGGCGACATTGATCTGCTGCTCACCGATCATCAGATGCCTCGCTGCAGCGGAGTGGAATTGCTGGAGCGGATCGAAGCAGCTCGACACGGAGGTCGCAATCTTGTTGACGCAGCGATCCTTTGTACCGCCAAAGGTCTGGAATTGGATCGTCAAAAGTTGCAGAAAGAACATGGATTGCTGGCCGTGATTGGTAAGCCGTTTAGCCCGCGACGTTTGGCACAAACCATTGATGATCACTTCGTGTCGGTCGGTTTGATGGAGGTGAACACTCACTGTGCCGTCGCAGGAGAATCCTGGGGCGTGTGGAACGCACCGGCGTAGCGAAAGAAATTCTTGACGAATTTCGCTACGGCTTTTGGCGTTGCTTGGCTGGCTTTCGCTTGAAAGACCCCCCACCAGGGTGGAAGGGAACGCCCGGCAGACGCCCCAAACGGCAAACTTAGCCAATTCTCTTGACAAAAGATTGACAAACCACCCGCCAGGGGGTGTAGTCTGGAATCTTGCGTAGCTACATTGTGTCTCACGTGATTCATACCAGGCTCTCTTTCGGGGGGTATTGATCTCTTGGTCGAGGGTGATCACGTGCGTGAGACTGGAAATCACTGATCTTTGAAAGTTGGATGCCTCCCTGATGTGCTTACTAGCTGTTCAGTACCGTTTGGTCCCCGAAAGTCCTATTCTTGTCGCGGCGAACCGCGAGGAATACATTGATCGACCGAGTCAAACTCCGTCGATACAATCGGGTAAACCTCGTGTACTTTGTGGAATCGATCAAAAAGCCGGAGGCACCTGGTTAGGTGTCAATCAAAACGGTTTGTTTGTCGGTTTAACCAACCGTGCCACCGCCACGCCGTTATTCGGCCAGCGTTCACGTGGCCAACTCGCGATGGATTTGCTGCGATGCACTTCCTCTCGCAAAGCCCTCGAAAAAGCGCAGGGCGAGTTTGCCAAGAATCGCTATGAAGGCTGCAATATCATTATTGCTGATGCCAAAGCTGGATTTGCGATTCATGCCGACGAACGTCAAGAAGTCGTTGAGATGCACGAGGGGCTGAACATCATCGGTGCCCGCAATCTCAACGATCCAGACGACGCTCGAGTGCAATTGGCCCGTCGCTTGTTGACTCTGCAAACACTCGATTCGCCTGTTAAGTTTCTGGCAGTGGCGAGTAAAGTGTTCGCTCGTGCTCCCGTTGGTGCCGGTCGGCCAAGCATGATCGTTCGCAACGGCGACTACGCCACCGTCAGCAGCACGTTGATTGCATTAGGGGTCAAGCCTCGCGATGCGATCTATCAATTCAGCAACGGTGCACCGGACGTCAACAAATATGAAGATTACTCGCCGATGCTGCGAGATATCCTCAGCCGTGGCCTGCGGGAAGCCCGCACCAAGGCCAAGGTTTCGTAGTCGACGTCGCGTTATTCACCAGCGAGCATTGACCAGCGTTGTTAACCGAATCGTTTCACGACAATTTTGTTACAACGCGTTCAATTCTTTTTGTAGCACCTCAGCGAGACGCTCGATTTGCCCAAGGTCGTTGTACGCTTGCAGTGAGATTCGCAGTATCCAAGAATCCTTCGTTAGTCCGGGATACACAGGCAGCTCAAAATGATGTTGTTCGCGCAAGCGACGTTGCAGCGATGCCCAGCGAGCCTGCGTCAGTGGCGAGGAGACTGGTAAGGGGACAGCTACGAGACTGCCGAGCATGGTGTCGCCAACAGGGGCTTCGATATTCAATACGGCGATCAATAGATTGCGAGCCGCGATCGCTGTGGCACGATTGTGCTCCATCAATTCATTGATTCCGCCCTCATACAGCGAGCCGAGGAATTCAATCGCCGTGGGCATCGCCAACAGCGGTGAAGGGTCGTAGGTTCCCGGCCAATCGAACTCCGCGATAAAGCGTGAGCGATCGGGTTGAGGACGATTTGCCGCGTGGCTGATCACCGTCGGACGAACTTCTTGTTGCCGATGGGCCGCGACCCATAAGAACCCTGAGACCTTCGGCCCACACAACCATTTATGATGGTTAGCGGTGTAGTAGTCGGCCCCGAGCGTTTTCAAATTCAGCGGCACCATGCCTGGTGCATGGGCGCCATCGACGAGCACTGGCACATTCCGCCGCCGCGCCGAGTCCACGATCGGTTCGATCGGAAAAACGATTCCGGTGGGACTGGTCACATGGTCCACGAGCAGCAAGCGTGTACGAACATTAATACCTGCGTCAATCGCCGCGATTACGGCGTCTGGGCTAGCCAGCGGGAAGGGAATGTCCGCGACTCGCACTTCGGCTCCGCACCTTTGCGTTACGTAGCGAGCGGCATTGATGCACGCATTGTAACCGTGATTGGTTACCAAGATTTCATCGCCGGGTTGAAGTGGCAGCGAGCCAAGTATCGCATTGACGCCTTCGGTGGCATTGCGAACAAAGGCAAGATCGGTCGGCTCCGCACCAACCAATTCTGCGAGGATGCCACGTACGTGATCAAGTTTCGCGTTGAGGCTGCGTTCAGGTGCTAGAAATTCGATCGGATCGCGTTCCAATGCATCTTGAAACTCACGCTGTGCCGCCATCACGACATTAGGTGTTGCGCCGAAAGAGCCGTGGTTGAGAAAATTAAGATCGGGATCGAGTTGCCAGTGTTGGTGCAGTGTCATCGAAGGTTCAAGCTTGTCTTGTTAGCTAAACATTGGTCTTGGATCGACCAAATTCAAGTTGGGTGAGTTTGCGACTGATACTTGCGGCTCACACAGCCAACTCACCGAGGTACCGAGGCGACGATCGTTTCGGCTATCATAGAGCCTAGCAGTTCACTCTCGCATCCGTATTCCCAAAACCAACAAGATCCATCTCTATGAACCCACTCCGCGATCGCATCATTGTTTTTCTGTTGACCTTCTTGGCGACGTCGCTCCAGGCGATCGCTACCCAGCCGGTAATCGCTGAGAAACAGCCGAACATCATCTTCATCCTGTGCGATGATTTAGGCTGGGGAGATCTCGGCGTGCTGCATCAGAACGCTTCGACACGCAACCGGAAATTTGCCACGCCGCAACTCGACGCGATGGCCAACGAGGGTGCTCAATTACGGAATCACTATTGTCCAGCACCCGTGTGCGCACCAAGTCGAGCTTCGTTGCTGCTCGGTGTGCATCAAGGTCACAGCGGCGTTCGCGACAATCAATTTGATAAAGAGTTACCTCATAACCATACGCTGGCAACCGTGCTCCAATCCGCTGGGTATCAAACGGCCATCGTTGGCAAGTATGGATTGCAGGGTTCGGCGAAACGTCAAGGCCAGCAAGCAGCAAACGTTTCCGAGAGACCAGCGACTTGGCCGGGCTATCCAACTCAGCGTGGGTTCGATGAGTTTTTCGGATACGTTCGTCACGTAGACGGACACCTCCACTATCCCGCCGAAAACTGGCCGTTAGGCAATTCGCCTCAACATTGCACGCCCAAAGAAGTATGGCACAACGACCGGGAGATTTCACAGCAACTCGATCTCTGCTACACGACGGATTTGTTTACCGCTTACGCCAAGAAATGGATCGTCCAGCAGACAAAAGATCAGAGTGAGAAACCCTTCTTTTTGTATCTCGCTTATGACACACCGCACGCGGCTTTGCAAGTTCCCTCGACGGCGTATCCTGACGGTGGCGGCTTGGATGGTGGCGTGCAATGGCTTGGTAAAGAACATGAGATGATCAATACCGCTCGTGGCGAAGTCGACTCGTATCGCTATCCTGAACATACAGGCAAAGGTTGGAGCGATGTTGAAGAACGTTTTGCCACAATGGTCAAACGCATAGACGACTGCGTTGGTGATCTGCTGCAAACCCTGCGTGATTTGAACATTGAGCAGAACACACTCGTTGTGCTGTCCAGTGACAATGGCCCGCATCATGAAGCTTACCTGAAAGCGGCGCAGTACGACCCAACCTCTTTTCAGTCCTATGGTCCTTTCGATGGTACGAAACGCGATACGTGGGAAGGCGGCATTCGTGTCCCGACGCTGGCGTGGTGGCCAACGAAAATTCCTGCGGGCACGATCGATACGACACCCGGTCAGTTCCATGATTGGATGGCGACTCTGGCGGAGGTGGCTGGCACACATCCGCCGGCGATCTGCGACGGTGTGTCTTTGTTGCCAACGATGATGGGCGGGAAAGAAAGGCGTGATAGTCGTGTGTATGTGGAGTACGCCGTGGGCGGGGCCACGAACGCCTACGATGATTTTCAACCACGCAAGCGAAAACAAAAACGCGGGCAGATGCAAGTCTTGATGATGGACGGCTATAAAGGCATTCGAGTCGATATCATGGACCCGCGATCAGCGTTTGAAATTTACGATTTAGAGCAAGACCCCAGTGAACTTCACAACCTCGCTGACACGTCGGACAAGTTCCATGAATTGCAGGAACGGATGCAATCGCAGGTGTTAAGAATGCGTCGGAGCAATTCGTCGGCACCGCGACCTTACGATGAGTTGCCGGTGCCTTCGCTGTCTCCGCAACCGATGCAACCTGGGATGATCGTGTCGCACGTCAAAGGTGAGTTCAACCACGTGCCCCTTTTTGAGTCGTTAAAAGATCCGCAAGTGTTGATCATTACGAAAGCTCCACAAACACCGCTTGATCTGGGCGAGGGTGCCTATCGATACATTGGCTATCTCGATGTTCCCGCCGACGACACGTACGAATTCAATTTAAAATCCTCCACGCGAGCAATCGTGCGGATTCACGATGCTGTATTGATTGACAATGACTTTCATCATGATGCGACGAATACCGTGTCGACCAAAATTCACTTGGCCAGTGGACTGCATCGCTTCACGATCACGATGTTGTCGGGCGAGATGCCGCCACAATGGAAATTGAGTGGTTACGCGAGCAACGATCAGTCCACGGATATCGTGGCCTGGGATTGGTTGATTCCAAAGTCCCGGGATGAGTAAAGAACACATTGGCGTGGAACCATTTGCTAGGATAGATGATCCAAACGCTGCTTAGTTCAAACGGCGTTTGCGTCATTACGAACGGAATTCAATTGTGGCAACTACTCCTCATCGTCACGGCCAACACGCTTCGGCTGCCAAGGTTGCTGAGGCGTCAAGTAAGTATCAATCCGCAGCGCTCCGCACCCCATCGCCGGGGATTGCGCCGCGTGATCCAGCGGCGCTGGCGGGTTTGGCGATTTGGATTCGTCAAAACCAACCGACCGTGGACAAGATCCATATGGAGCAGCAGCGGATTCATTCTGAGATGCTAAAGCTCAGCCGGGCCATCGACGCGCCTAACTTTCGCCGTGTCGGACGTGAAGATTTGGTGCGTTTGATTCACCTGATGGACGAAGCGTTCTTTGAGTCGCGTGTGCTACCTGTAGCCAAAGCCGAGGGACTTGATTTTAAGTTTTCATCGCGGATGACGAGCGCTGCAGGCAAACTTGTGACACACTATCCGAATGGTCGCAAGGACGCTCCGCGGTCGTTTGAATTGATTCTCTCATCGACGCTGTTGTTTCAAACGTTTGAAGACCTGGGGCGTCCCGTAACCGTGACGGGACGCAAATGTCGCGACCGGCTCGAAGCGATGCAGCGGGTTGCCGAGCATGAGATGACGCATTTGATTGAGATGCTCATTTGGAACTCGGGGAATTGTTCACAGCCTCGCTTTCAAGGGATTGCCCGGGCTTTCTTCGCGCATACCGATTACCAACATGATTTGATCACGCAGCGAGAGCGGGCGGCGGCGAAGTTCAATATTCGGGTTGGTGACATGGTATTCTTTCGTAGCGGTGGTACGAAAATTGTCGGTCGGGTCAACCGCATCACACGCCGTGCGACCGTGTTAGTCAACGATCCCAAAGGCGAACAATTTAGCGATGGTGGGCGATACACGCGTTGGTATGTGCCGCTGGAAGAGCTGCGCCCGGTGAGTTAGGCAACGGTTTGTGAGCCACAAGTGATCACAGCAGGTTTCGGCTCATTAACTTCGTTGGTCTGGACGTGTACAATGCGGGATTGTCGAGTTTGCGTCAAAGGCAGTTGTTCTTTTGACGATTGACGGCGAAAGTGGTCTGGCGTGACTCTGAGGAGGCAGCCGTGGTGCAGTGTTTTTTGGCCGTGGGGCTGCCGAGTTTCGGGCAATGGATTTTGATTGGTGTGTTCCTGGCGGGGATCATCCTTGTCGTGGCCCTCACAGTGCTTTCAAAATGGGGTTCGTATTGGTTTCAGGCGTACATGTCAAGCGCCGACGTGAGTCTGCGAAGCCTGATCGTCATGAGTTTTCTGCGGGTTGAACACGGATTGATCGTGACTGCAAAAATCATGGCCAAACAAGCTGGTTTGTCGATTGATCGAAAAACCGGGATGAGCACCACACGTTTGATCGCCCACCATCTCGCCGGCGGCGATGTGAAGAAGGTGGTCCAAGCCCAGATCGCGGCGCACCGAGCACGGATCGACCTTGATTTTGATCGCGCCGCAGCCATCGACTTGGCTGGCCGAGACGTGCTGCTGGCGGTACAGACGAGTGTCTCACCCAAGGTGATCCACTGCCCATCGGGCAAAGATGGTCAGGCTACGCTCAGCGCGGTTGCCAAGAATGGAGTGGAACTGCGGGTGGGTGCTCGCGTGACAGTGCGTACGAACTTGGACCAATTGATCGGCGGGGCGACCGAGGAGACCATCATTGCGCGAGTTGGCCAGGGAATCATCACCGCCATCGGGTCGGCGGAATCGCACATGGATGTTTTAGAAATGCCATCGAGGATTTCCAAAGGAGCAATTTCGAGCGGATTGGATGCGAACACTGCCTTTGCGATCGTATCGATCGACATTTATGACATTGATGTGGGAAAGAACATTGGTGCTCGATTGCAGTGCGATCAAGCGGATGCGGATATGCGAATCGCGAGGGCCTTGGCAGAAGGACGACGGGCCGAAGCGGTGGCGTTGGAGCAACAGATGAAGGCCCGCGTGGTCGAAAACCGGGCGGCATTTGTAGCTGCTCAGGCAGAGGTGCCGATGCAGTTAGCTGCGGCACTGCGGGCGGGTCAAATTGGATTAAGCAAACGGGGGCGATAGACGAGAGTTTCTTGGCCGTAACGGAACTCGATGCGAGTTTCGTTTTGCATAAAAAATTCAAGCCGCCAAAAGTCCGCGAATGTCGAAAGTCTTGACGACTTCCGCTACCTCTCGAGGGACATAAAAAACGATTGCCGCTCAGATGAGATCCGAGCGGCAATCGCGAGCTATCAGCAGAGGGTTGGTCTTGCTGTTAGAGACTGTTGAGCAAGTCGTTGATTGCAGATTCGTACTCTGGATACAAGCCTGTGATGTCTGTCACATCATCCACATCGCTGAAGACGAAGTCGTTCATGCCACCGAACAATTGAACCTGTGCGACTCCATCACCATCGGTCACCACAAAGTTGGCACTTGGAATGTTGGCGGCTTCGACATTGTTAAGGTCGTCAACGACGACCAGCAACGCTTGATCACGATCTTGGTTGATCAATAACTCAACGTATTTAGCTGAACCAAAATCTTGCCCGACGAGCACGGTGTTCGGCATCAGGACATTGTTGGCATCCTTCGTATAGAAGAAGCTGGAGGTCTCGCCAGCGGTAATCGACGCAGGCAACTCAGCACGCCGCGGATCTGTGGAGAGGATATTGCGACCGGCGTAGCCTTGACTGCCCAAGCTTTCGATAGTGAAGTTACCTTGTACGGCAGACGGACCCGTTAGACCACCTGCGGCAGGAATGTTCACGGGGATCACTCCGTTGGCACCTGGACCACTGATCTTCATGCCAGGCGGCAGGTCGTAGCGAATTTCATAGTTTCCAGGCGGGACGTTTTCAAATGTGTAACGTCCATCGCGATCCGTGACGGCTGTGAAGCTTTGAGCACTGGCACCACCGACGCCGTTGAGACGCACGCGGACGCCTGTCAACGTCGTTTCCCCTGACTCGAATGCACCACTGCGAATCGGTGTGGCACCGACCGAAATCACTTCGCTGATGTTGCTGATCGAGTCCACGAACAATTGGCCCGTGATTACGGACGGAGCAAAGTCTTTGATCGAGATGGTAACCACAGCGGTAGACGATGCACCGGCACTGTCGGTCAGCGTGTAAGTGAAGGAATCGCTGCCGATCGCATTCAAGTTCGGGGTGTACGTGATCACGTTGTTGGCAATCGAAACCGTACCTTTGGCTGGCCCATTGCCTGCAGCAACAGTGACGGTAAACGTGTCCGTTTCACCGCCTGGATTCGGTGTATCATTGGCGAGGACGTTGAGCGTTCTCGCTGTGTTCTTAATCACATCGAATGAATCACTGACCGCGATCGGAGCATCGTTGGTCGCAGAGACATTGATGGTGATCGTATTGGTGCTGCTGCCCAATGAGTTCGTCGCCGTATAAGTCAGCGACGTTTGACCATTGAAGTCGGCGTTGGGATCATAGGTCAAGACACCATTGCTGACCGATGCAGTACCGCGACCGCTGGCGGGTTGTGTGATCGTGAAGGTCACATTGCCTGCTTGAGCGTTGACCAGCGTCTTCAGATCCAAGGTGACATTCGGACCGTCTTCGGCAGCATTCAACGTTCCAGGGCTGGCGACAGGGGCCAAGACCACATCGGTGATGTTGATATTGATTGTCCGTGTTTCGGACGTCGCGTTGCTTGGATCCGTCACACGAACCTGGATCGAATCGGCACCGAGTTGCGCGGTGTTGTGCGTGTAGCGAACGACGCCACCGTTGACGGTCGCGTTGCCCTTGGTGCCTTGTTGCACAATCACAACAGTGAGTGCGGTATCATCGACATCGGTGGCCGCAGCACGCACGTTGATGTCAACAAATCCATTCTCTTGAACAGTTTGGTTGCCGATTGCAGCGAGTGCTGGAGCATCGTTGACCGCGTTAACGGTGAACGAAATCGTACCGAGGTCGAAACCGTTACTGCCCGTTGCCCGGTAGACAACTTGACCTGTCCCGTTGGCATTGTCAGTCAGATCGAGAATCAAGTTGTTTCCACTGATCGTCGCCACACCCAGATTGCTGGCCTGTGATTCGATCGTGAAGGTAGCCGTGTCGGATCCTTCTAGCGTCGTCAAGGCAAGCAAATTAACGACGATGTTTGGCGCATCTTCGTTAACGGCAGGTTCAGTTCGATCAGCGGCAACCGGTGGTCCGAGGACGTCGACGATGTTGATGTTGATCACACCGTTTTCGGAGAACAATCCCTCAGCATCTTGGACACGGTATTGGAAGCTAAAGCCACCCTGAGCGAACGTGCCCTTGGACACCACCACGATTTGGTTGTTGACGACCGAGATGTCAGCAAGGGCGGTAGGGAGACTTTGCGGAGGCAAGGAAACGATCAATCCGCTTGTTGGTGTTTCGACATCCGACGGTGCTGTGTTGCCAGCGCCAGGTTGGAGCACGTTGAGTGTTCTCGTGGACCCTTCGTTAACGGAGAAGTCCAGTGCTGGTGCGACGGGTCTGTCGTTGACAGGGGTGATGGCGATGGAGATGACGCCGGTGTCACCACCAGCAGTATTGCTAGCCGTGTAGGTGACGACTGCAGCGCTATCATCGTTTTGAGCTGGGGTGTAGAAAATCTGATTTCCAGAGATTCTGGCCGAACCGAGTCCTGACGTCACTGTTGCGTTGTCGAGTGTGAACCCAGTCCCTGTATTAACGACAATCAGTCCTGCATCAGCACCGCCCAAGTCAGCGATGAGCACTTCGCTGGTTGTCGCCCCGGCAACGCTACTGTTGTCCTCGTTAATCGTGATGGATTTGTCACCCGCCGAAACACCCATTTGGTTGTTAACAACACTTACGGTGACCGTCGCCGTATCGCTCAATCCCCCGGTGTCAGTAATGGTGTAGGTGAATGTGTCTGGGCCACTCGTTGTACCAGCGGTCGGCGTGTAGCGGATCTGGTTTCCAACCACAGCAATAGTGCCTTTGGCAGGGGTTGGACCTGCGGTGATCGTCAATTCGCTGAGAGGTTCGTTGCCGCCGCCCGCATCATCGTTGGCGAGCACCGAAATCAGCAGATTACTACCGACATTGACCGACAATATGCCGGAGGCTGGGTCGTCGTTGGCGACAGGAATGTCGTTGACGTTTGTAACAGTCACAGTGACCGTCGCAGTGGCCGTACCGTCAGTTGGAGTGCTCGCGGTGTAAGTCACCACGTCAGTCCCGAATTTATTGAGATCTGGAATATAAGAAAAGACACCTGTTGAGCTGATCGTGGCGGTACCAAGTGCGCCCTGTCGAGCTGGAACGGCATACGTGATCGTTTCCCCTTGGGTTGCGGCCGTGACATTTAATTGTACGGTGGTTGCGGTCGTCTTGTCCTCTTCCAGCGACAGCGTCGCATTGGAGGCTGTGATACCACTGGCAGCACCGTTGACCGTCAACTGGAATTCAGCTTTCACGCCCGTACGGATCAACCCCGGCGCGACTCCCTCTTTACCATTGTCTGTGCCATAAACGAGCACACCCTCAAAGCCTTCGCGGGCTTCGACGGTATCAAGTTTTACACCAACATTGGTCGCGGCTTTGATTGCACGGACCGGGATACTGAAGGCGTCGTAAGTGACCGCGCTGGAGAATCCTGGAATCAATGTCCGCAAGTTGCCGACTGGGCCGAGCGTTCCGACTTCGTCGAAGATGTCTCGCCCGCCGACATTCAAGTCAAACGAGCCGATGTTGCGGTTTTGACCATAGATCAAGGGGCCAAGGCCATCGTTCACCGCAGGCGTGGTGTTGGGATGGTTACGCATGAAGGTCTCATAGCGACCGACCAATGTGTTGGCGTTGAAGCTGCCGTCTGGCAAATTCACATTTTCTTCGACCGTAACCACGTTTTGTAGCGAGCCGTTGATGGTCAACCGGGTTTCCAAACGTGGAATGTTCACGTTGGCTAGGTCGGAGCCGTTGTACTCAATTCGCACGAGGTAGGGACTGGACGCTGAGGTTGTGCCTGCAGTCACGTCGATTTCATCGGCGGTGATGTTCAATTCGCCAGCATCGTCACTCAAATTGACGATCGCATTGGTAATAAACTGGACCACATCGGGATCATCAGCACCCAAGAACGTGCCGACCGAAACTTCGACGAAGTCCGAAGGGTCGTTGTCAAAGAAGAAGCGAATGGTGCCGTTGGCCGAAGCGTTGTCCAAAATCGAGGAGTCAAAGTTGAAGCCTTGGATTTCGCCGACCGCCGGAACGATCACACCGGACTGGTCAATGATAATATCGGTGACTGCCTGGAAGACTCCGAACGCGTTGCGTCCACGATTGTCCTGGACAGCAACTTCCAGTTTAAAGATCTCGTCCTGGTCGACGGTGTAGCGAACCCCGGTTTCGCCGGACGTCGTGGTGTAAGTGCCTGCGGTCGACAACAGCGAGTCATCGAGTTTGCGAGGTGTCAATTCAAAAGCGACATCGAACACGCCCGGAACATCTTCACCCTCAGCCAAATTGAGTTCGTTAATGACTTGCAGAGCGTCAATCGACGAGACAAAGTGATCAGCGTTGACGTCGACGAAGCCTGCGTAGTTAACACTCTCGCCGGTCGCTTCGCCTTCCGGGTTTTCGTTCATGAAGTTGATCACGCGGAGCGCGTCAAGCGCCGTGATAAACCCATCGTTATTAACGTCGTACTGATTCCAGTAATTATGGGCGACGGCGTAATTATCCACGTCGTCAATGGCTGGCTCCAACGCAGCCCCTAAATCCATCGCGAAAAGCTGCCGCTTTTCAAGCGTCTCGCTCAGCAGTCGGCGGTTCTTGGAAAGCGGACCACGCGACCGGACTTCGCTGGTTCGGCGTGACTTCGTCGGCTTCACGCGGCGAAGGAGGTGACGCAGATTCTTCATCTGTTTTCTCGGCAATACGGTGTGATGGGCTGGTCGATGGGGAGATTGAACGCTCTTACCAGGCAGATAGCGTAATCCAAAAACTCAGCGCTGGTAGGAAAATCTGAATAGCAACGCCATCTTACCTAGAGCTCCCGAGTTATCAACGTTTCGAGGTGCCCATTCAGCAGAAAGATGGCATAGGTTCGGGTTAGACGGATTATTCCGCTGCAAAGTTCCAGAATTGCTCAAGGAATTCGGTTTGAAAAACCGAAACCGGGCGACAGAAGTGCCAAAGATTTTTGAAAATTACTGGGCGGCTTCGATCGTGGAAGTCCCCAAGACTCTCGAACTGCACTCCATCGCAGCAAAGAAAGGGACTCTTGACAGGTTCCGCTACTTGACGAAAGCCGTCTCGATCTTCTCGCTCAGGCTCAGAAACTCGTCGATGGACTTGAGCCGATTCTCCACGTTGGGCTGGATCATTTTCATTATCAATCGGGCAAGCTTCGGATCGACCGAGTCGCACCGTTTCAACAAATCCGTTGGTTCGGCGGTGTCGTGCTGTAGCGCCGCCCGCCCCGTCACGACTTCCCCTTGCCAGGGGTGACTGAACGTCAGCAAGCAATAAAACGTCACCCCCAGCGAGAAAACGTCGACGCGGGCATCGGTATGCCGACGACGCACGATCTCTGGGGACATGTACAGCGGCGTCCCGGTACGGTTTCCCGGGGTCATAAAAGGGGCAGTCGCCGGAACCGTCAAGCCAAAGTCGATGAGCTTGACCCCGGAAACAACTTTTTGGCCTTCCGACGGTAGCGTACAGATAAAGTTCCGCGGGCAAACGTCGCGGTGAATGAAACCTGAGCGATGCACGTACGCCAACGCCTCGGCCATTTCACGCATCAACAGCAAGTGCATGCCTTCGATCAATTCACCTCGCTTGCGAACGATGATGTCCTGCATGCTGGGACCGCGAATGTATTCCATCACAATGATTCGCTCGCCCTTGCTCGTCACCCCGTGCTCGTAGGTTTTAACGATCAAATCGTGCTTCATCTGCATCGCGATCTCGCCCTCGATCGGTTTGTTCAAACCTTTAAAGCGGGCCTCAAACAATTCGAATTTCTCTGGATCGAGAATTTTGACGCCGACGTCTTCTTTGCGTTCGATGTCATAGGCAACAAAGAAATTGCTCATGGTGCCGGTGGCGGCGGTTCGCGAGCGAGCAAACCGCGAATCGACGTCAATTTTCTTGAGCGCCGGACCGCTGCCCGCGAACATCCCGCGGAGGGAATCGAACAAGCTCACGGTTACTTTCCGCAGTAGTCGATCACGCTGGCGATCTCGGTTTTGAGGTTCCGCCGATGCACGATCCGGTCAACATAGCCATGCTCCAGCAAAAACTCGCTGGTCTGAAAACCCTCAGGTAACTCAATGCCAATCGTCGCCTTAATCGTACGTGGGCCGGCAAACCCAATCAATGCTTTCGGCTCAGCCAACACCAAATCACCGAGCGACGCGAAACTAGCGGCGACGCCGCCCATCGTCGGGTTGGTCAACACGCTAATGAACAGTCCACCCGCGTCGTGGTAACGCGCCAAGGCTGCCGAGACTTTCGCCATTTGCATCAAGGACAAAATTCCTTCGTGCATTCTCGCTCCACCACCGCTGGCACTGATGATGATCAGGGCCAGGTTTTGTTCGGTGGCCCGTTCGATCAGACGGGTCAAACGCTCGCCGACGACGCTGCCCATGCTGCCCATGATGAACGCACTATCGGTCACGGCAAACGCCACGCGGCGGGCGCGGATCATGCCGGTTCCGGTCAACACGGCGTCGGTGAGTCCGGTACGTTTTTGTTCGCCGATCAGTCGCTCGGCGTAGGGACGACGGTCTTTGAACTCCAGCGGATCGGTGGGCCGCAGGTGTTCATTCATCGGTTCAAACGTGCCCTCGTCGAGCACTTGAGCGATGCGTTCCCAGGCACTTACATAGAAATGGTGACTGCATTTTGGGCAGACGTTGAGTTGCTGTTGGACCTCTTTTCGGTACAGCGACGCGCCACAACCATCGCACTTCAGCCACAGCCCTTCAGGCACCCCTTTCCGGCGAGCACCAGATTTTATAGGGTCCGCGCCAGCGACAGCGGATGCTCCCAGCGACGCGGTTGACTCGGACGCATCCGGTAACGGTGTCGTGCCAGCCGAATCAGCAGGAATCGTTGTGTCCACGGAATGTCAACTCGAAGGGTCTTAGAAGATTTACGTCAGTTCAGAAAAGCCATGTCAGATCAAAAAAAGCCAGTGAAGCGGCCGTTTTAGTCCAAAATCATGTCATCAACGGTCGCGCCACCGGGGATCATCGGCAGCACATGCTCTTGATAAGGGACTTCCACGTCGAGCAAAAACGGACCTTTGGAGTCAATCATTTCAGTCAACGCGTCTTTCAAATCGGCTTTGCGTTTAACCGTCGCGGCACCACATCCGTAGCCTTTGGCAATCTGTACGAAGTTTGGATAGCGATCGGTGGCATATTCAAACCGGTCCGCCGAACTCATGCCCTTGGCTTCTTCGTGATGAATGGGGCCGAGGTACGTGTGAGCGCGATTACGGCCCATGAAACGGTCTTCCCACTGGACGACCATGCCGAGGTGTTGGTTGTTGAGCAAGAGAATCTTGACGGGCAATTCTTCACAAAAACAAGTGGCGAGCTCTTGGATATTCATTTGGAAGCTACCGTCGCCGTCGATGTCGATCACGAGTGCTCCGGGATGAGCCGCTTGCACGCCCATCGCCGCTGGCAATCCAAATCCCATCGTGCCCAATCCGCTGCTGCTCATCCAGGTCCGTGGTTGGCGGAACTTGTAGAACTGAGCCGCCCACATCTGGTGCTGACCCACGCCCACGGTGATGTAGGTTTCTCGCTGGGACGTAATGTCGCTGAGCGTTCGGATCGCGTGCTGTTGCAGAATACCGTCGAAATCGGTGTCGTATTTCAGCGGATGTTTCGCTTTTAATTCGGCACAATGCTTTTGCCAATCGGCAATATCAGGCTTCTGCACGATCCGGTTGAGTTCAGTCAGAACCTGCTTCACGTCGCCGCGAACCGGGATATGAGCGACTTTGTTTTTGTTCAGTTCCGAGGCGTCGATATCGACATGGATAATCTTTGCGTGCTTGGCAAATTCGGAGACCTTGCCTGTCACGCGGTCATCAAAACGCACGCCCAGAGCGATCAGCAGATCGCAATCCTTGACGGCGTAGTTGGCGTAGGCGGCACCGTGCATGCCCAGCCAATCGAGCGAATGCGGGTTTTCCGGCTCGACCGAACCGAGGCCCATCAAGGTGGTCACGGTGGGAATGCCGGTTTTGGAAATCAGCGTTCGCAACTCTTCGCTGGCTTCACCGAGGATAATCCCGCCGCCGGAATAGATCACCGGTCGGCGAGCCATTTTGATAGCCGCCGCGATTTGGCGAATGGTTTCAGGCGCGACCGTCGGCGTCGAAGCATCGTAACCGGGCAGTGACATCGGCGGGTCCGTGTCAATCACCGAATCACTCAATTGCACGTCTTTAGGCATGTCGACCAGCACCGGGCCAGGCCTGCCGCTCATGGCAATATGGAAGGCCTCTTTCATGACTCGCGGCAGATCTTTGATGTCCGTGACGAGGTAATGGTGCTTCGTGATGCCGCGACAGATTTCGACCATCGGCGTTTCTTGGAACGCATCGCTGCCGATCGCTCCCGTGGGAACTTGGCCGGTGATGCACAGCAGCGGGATGCTGTCGAGCTTCGCATCGGCGATAGCCGTCACGAGGTTCGTGGCCCCTGGCCCGCTGGTGGCCATCACCACACCGATTTTTCCTGTGCTGCGAGCGTAGCCTTGAGCAGCGAAGGCACCACCCTGCTCATGTCGAGGCAAAATCGTACGGATTGAATCGCCGAAACGGGTCAACGCCTGGTGCATCGGCATGCTGCACCCGCCGGGGTACGCAAACAGTACTTCGACTCCATGGTCGACCAGCGATTTGACCAGGATATCGGCTCCGTTCATCACTCGCTGTGCTGCTGCCGGTGACGTGCTCGAAGCGGTACTCATTAGCGATTTCTTTCAGTTCAAAAGGATGTAGTAAGGGACGGTGGGCGAGAATTCTAACCGTTTTGCAGTGGATTGACCCAGATGGACCTTGCCCCGAAGTGGAAAAACTTCCGATTCTTGACCCCACAAAGTAAATTCCCCACATCAAACTGACAATGGTGAAAACCAGGAAGTGCCCATGATCGCTTGGTCGATGAACGTGCTCGCGGTTGCAATCGGTGGCAGTTTGGGTGCTTTGTGTCGCTATGGGATTACATTGCTGTGCACGCAAGGTCCTTTAGCTCGCAATATCGCGGGAATCGGCGACGTTGTCGGTGGTGGAGCCAGTTTCGCGACCACGCTCGCAAACCTGTCGGGTTGTTTGTTCCTCGGCGTACTTTATCAGTGGGGCGAGAGTCTGGCGGCGGTCGGTCAATCGCCACTGAGTCCGCGCGCGATGCTGGCGCTGCGTGTCGGCGTGTTGGGCAGCCTGACAACGTTCAGCACGCTCATCGGTGATGTAGCAGTGCTCGGCAGCGAAAATCGTGCAGCGGCGAGTTTGACCCTGATCGCTGTCAACTTGATCGGCGGTGGGGTACTATTCTTTCTAGCCGCCGCCGCAGTGAAAGGCTGGCTGTCATGAAAACTTTTAATGCGAAGTGTATCGTCGTCCTGTGCTGTCTGCTCGTCGGACTGGGCCGGCAAATTGCCACGGCTGCTGAGGCGGATCTGTTCGATTTAGCCAGTATCTCATTGCAACCGAGTTACGTTTCTCCGTCGCTGCTTCGCGAAAGTGGTTGTTTGCGTGCGGTGGCGGTCTCCCCGGAATCGAACACCATCATCGCGATTGGTGAAGCGGGCACGATTCTGAGGAGCGATGACAGCGGCGATTCTTGGCGGCTGATTGAAAATATGCACAATGGTGAGCCAGTCGCTGCGCCACAATTTGGGCACCCGAATCGTCGCCATGACGATCTCGTGCCGCTCCCGTTTTGCGAGTTCACCGACGTCATTTGGGTCTCGCCACAAGACGTGATCGTGATCGGAGGCGGTTATGAACCGGTCACGGGGATCAGTCGTGGCGTGTGCGTGCTCAGCCACGACGCAGGACAAACGTGGCATTGGGCGAACGCTCATGAGATGCCTCGTTTAGAACGCATTCGCATTGGTGGTCAGGAGTCGCGCAGCCAGGATTCACGAACCGAGTCGGCTTGGTTTGCGGGCACCTTTGGTGCTGAGCGAGAACTCGCAGCCGGAATAATTGAAGCGATCGGCGATGTGGCTGAAGCCAGTGGCGTGAATCGTTTCTATAGTCATGATGGAGGCCAAAGCTGGGTCGAAGATGTTCGGAGTGTCAAAGCATCGGCAGGAGCAATGGCGGGCGTCTCTTCTGCGTCAAAGCAACGCCTCAGGTCACCATCGACGATCTGGATTCCAACCGCCCATGGCCCAGTGAGCGTCAACGCGTTGGCTCAGAGTCAAGCAAATATGCAGGTGGCCGTCGCCGCGCACGGTTGTATTTGGCGGCGGAGCGGTTCTGATCCGCTGTGGCAATCCGTTCGCGGTGAAGGTCGGGGTACAGCGGTGTTGTTTATTGCGGATTCCCCAGCAACAGTTCCTTGGCCCCTCGTCGGGCGGGAAACGTTGCATGAGAACCGACGAACAGCGGTTTTGATCGACGTGGACTCCGCTCCATCACTTCATCGCTGTCGCGCCGCTGCGGCCATGCTCGGTGTCGCCAGCCTCGACCCCAGCGGCCCGCTTTCTACGTGCAGCGATTGGTTAAACCGGCATCGTCCAGCCGTCGTGGTGCTCGATGAGAGTCTCTCTGTGGAAGCTCGAAAAGCTTGGATGACGGCGATCGAACAATCTCGCACGCGTCCGTTCTCTAACAACACACAGCCCTCACACGAAACGTGGTCGGGGCCACAACGCGTTGTGCTCACGCGGGCGATGCTCGCCCGTTCCCAGCCACATGTTTCAGAGATCCCACTCAGCGAGGCCGCCGACGCTCGATGGCAACGAGCCTGGTACCACACCTCGGTGCTGCATGGTAACGCTTTGCTGAGCGGCCCCGGCGTGTTGGCCAATGATTTGGCTGTCGACGCGCTGATGTTAGCCGCCCCTGGACAGGTACAGGCCGCAGGCATCGAAGTCGCCACCCTCGAAGACACATCGGGGACCGTCCGCCGTGACATTTCGTTGGCCGCCGGATTGCCGCTCACGCCAGGACAAAATCGGACGGATGTGGAATCCTCCGCCGCCTCGCATCGCCGACTGCAAATCACGACCGCCCGAATGAACCAAACTTCGCGGTTGCACGCCGAGTTGCTGGGCAGTCCAAACGCGCCGGCATCACCCACCAATCGAATCGACTTGACCAACAAACTCGGGCAGCTCCTGGCCACCATGGCTCCTGAAGATCATACGCGATTGTTGTGGGAAGCACTCGGCAAACTGAAGACATCTAAAATCAATTCACAAGCGAGCGAACTGGTGTTCCTTAGTCTGTTGTCTCAGCATGGCCAACCCGCTGCGGTACGGCGCTGGGCAACGGTCGCGGTCAGTGCATTGCAAGCAAGCGTCGAGCGAAGATGGGTTAGCAAAGAGCCCACGGGGCTTGGTGGCTGGCGAATGTCATCTTCAACGGCCGGCCATCTCGCTGACTCAGGACTCCCAAACGACGCGCCAGAGTCGAGGCCGCGTCGCATTGAACCGTCACAGCCGCTTTCGCCGTTCCAGATCACGCCGGTCTCGTACGAAACACCCTACCAATCGACGGGCTCACCCCCACCACAAATCATTGTGCCTGACACGAAACCCACGCTTTGGCAGCCCACGCGTGGTTTAGGACAGTTTTCTCGAACACCATCGACTGCCCTGGCGGGCGTGGACACGGAATCGGAAACGGCGTCTGCGACGGCACGTATTAATTGGGATTACCATCCCGTGGTGATGGCGGCGCGGAGAATCGTCTCGGTCAAGACCGGCTCACACGCCGACGAAGTCAATCACGTGGTGGCTTACCAACCGCCATGGGCAACCAATCGACCATTGCTTGATGGCGATGATCGGGATGCGTGCTGGAATGCCGCAGACATCTGGTCCAGCGATGGGTTTCAAGCCAAATGTCTTGCCGATGATGAGTATTACTACGTTACGATCACGGTCGAACAAGCATCCGCCATCGAATTATTGCTGGATTGCGATGGTGAATATTGGTCGTCCATCGCATTGGAACTGACGCCCGACGGAGTTCGCCACGCAAGCGTCGATGGCCTTGATACGACCACACCAGTCTGGTTTTCCGCGATCAGTAAAAAGGTTGCTGTTGGGGCGATCGACGCAAATTGGATTGCGGAAATCGCTATCGACCGATCCAGTCTGCCAGCACCGATCTGCCACCTCCGCGTCAACAAACCGTCTGCCAGCGCAACTTTTGAAGTGATGCCCACGTCGACGCAGTGGCATCCTGCAGTGAAGTAATGATAGGAGCCGTCTTAGGCGAGCGGCAGATAAAAACTTACCCTCACAATGCGATTGATGGGAGCACAACGCTCCTGCTGAGTCGAGCAAGCGTTCGGCGGGAGCCTCACGCTCCCGGTATGAAACATCTTGCCGCTCGCCTTGGTACGGAGGTCTCGACCGTGCTCGCAACGGCAGGTAAGACCGCCGAACTCATTACTCAACTCAGTGCTAGACCGACGTGAGAGGATGCCGATCGCCGATGACTACATGTCGTCGTCATCGTCCTCCTCTTCGTCATCATCATCCCAGTCATCGTCATCGTCTTCCTCCTCCTCGTCGTCCCAGTCTTCGTCGGCATCATCATCGTCGACTTCTTCCCAACTGTCTTCTTCGTCGGCTTCTTCTTCCTCAGCGTCGACTTCGTCCTCGACTTCGTCTTCGACGTCGTCCACTTCGTCATCGTCGTCCTCTTCGTCGTCGTCATCCCAGTCATCATCATCATCATCGTCGACGAAATCATCGTCGTCTTCGAGACCACTTTCAAAGAGGTCATCCTCTTCGTCTTCAATAACAGCCACGGGGGCATCGCCAGCAAGCGTTTCCATATTGTTAGTGGCCTCAACAGCGGCGTCAGCAACGCCGGTCGTGAAATGGGACAACACCGAACCGGTGGCGAGAGCGTCGGTCAAAACGAGACTCACGTCAGACTCCTTGGGATCTTGGGAATCGGTCGAGGCGACTGATTCATGACTGGGGGACATGTCAGAGACCTCGCAATCGTTTGCGGGGTCTGGGGAACCAGAAACATCATCACAGAATCCCCGTGAGTCAATCGCTGGCAAGGCATTTATGGATGGCAATCCGCAGATTTTTAGAAAACGTTTGGTCGTTCCGTACAGGTAGGGTCGTCCAAGATCTTCGCTGCGGCCACTAATTCGGACTAAATCGAGTTGCATGAGTTGCCGCAAAATCTCTCCGCAGGCAACTCCACGAACACTTTCTACATCGGCTCGAGTGACGTCTTGGCGGTAAGCCACAACGGCAAGCGTTTCCATCATCGGCCAACTCAATCGAATCGCTGGAGCCAAAACCCCGAGTCTTCTCAACCAAGGTGCGACGACGCTGCGGGTCATCATGCGGCTGCCACCGGCCAGTTGTTCAATCCGAAAACTGCGGCCTTGCGAATCGTAAAGGTCGTTCAGTTCGGCGACAAGTGTGCGTGCTTGCGTGGCGTCTTCCAAGCCAGTCAAAGTCGCGATTTTGCGGTAATTTAGCGGCGATTTGGCGATCAACAATAACGCTTCGACGCGACTGCGGGCAATCGCGGGATCGAGCGACTGGTGGTTGCTGTCGCCGCCGAAACGTAGATTCTCGCTAGTAAGCGGGCTGGGCGTGTCGTCGTTGAGGTTCGTCACCGACGCGCTGCGACTTTTTTTCACAGGGATCGCTGCGGCGAGTGTGCAGGTGGCAACACGCCACTGATCAGGAAACCACAGTCCCGCGTGTTGGCCACCAGACGATGTCGCGCGTTGCCAAGGGGCGGAGTACGGAGTCATGGCGACGGAAGCATGATCGAGAATGGTTGCAAATAGGAATCAACATCATGGAGAAGTAGCCGCATCCTCGCCAGACCGGTTAGAATGCGTCAGGTTCGTTTGTCACGGACTGGTGATGGTATTCTCCTCAAACACTTGCAGGTTTTTCGCTTGTCCAACGACGTCTCTCCACCCCGTCGATCTCAGCCACGTCGCATCAGCGGTCCGCAGATTTGGATTACTGTGATCTCGTCGATCGTGTTGATCCTGCTGCTGTGGGCGGTGATCTTCACGATGGGACATGTCGAAGGAGAGGAATTCTCGCCAACGCATTTTCGGTCTCGAACGTTCTCGTTTTACGAAATCCCGATCATCCATTGGCAAATCACGCCGATCAATCGTACCACCACGACACCATCGACGGCCGTCTTATTAACGCAAAAAAACTGGATCACACCGCCCGGAACCCCGCCTGCGATTTGGCACATTGTTAGCCTGCGACACGGCGTTGGCGAGTCAAAAGACGATGATGCCGCGTTACTGTTGCGGCAACTGCGAAACGGTGGCGGCGGCAGCGATTCGTGGAGTCAGTGGAGCCAAGATCACCCGGAACTTGCGAAAGCCCTATGGCCCACGATCGCCAAACTGGCCGAGCGAGAATTGTATGTGCTGATGCCGCGATTGCTGGAAATTGTCCGTCCAATCACCAACGTCGAGCCGCTGCGAGTCACGATCGCGGGTTACCTACGTCAGGAATACAGTTCTTTGATTCGAGATATGCGGGCGGCAGGCCGTGACGATCTCGCCGATGCCCTGCTCGCGGAGGCCGCTGAAGACGAAAATCTGTCCTTTGCCAAAGAAAAAGGCCTCGCTAAAGAACCTGTGCTCAAAAAAGAGTCAGCGCCGAGAACAGACCAAGATGCCGCGTCCCCATGATTTATCTCGACAACAACGCCACCACTGCGATGGACCCGCGAGTGGCCACCTTGCTCGCCGAGCAATGGGCGGGCGGTCCAGCGAACGCCTCCAGTCAACATCAATTCGGACGCCGCGCGCGAGGCCGACTCGAAGCATCGCTGGACCGCATCGGACGCTGCCTCGGCAGCGATCTCACGCGAGTCGATGCCGCCCGTTTGATCGTGACCAGCGGTGGCACGGAAGCGAATAATCTGGCAATCAATGGTTTGGCGTCGTCGGCGGAAGGAGCCGCTAAGTCGGCGATTCTCGTCAGCGCGATCGAGCACCCCAGTGTGCTGGCGGCGGCAGCGGTGCTGCAACAGCAAGGGCGGCTGGTTTTGCAAATCGACGTCAACGCCGATGGTGTTGTGAGCCTCGATCACTTGCAGCACTTATTAGCGGAAACCAAACGCTTAGGCCAACCGACCGGATTGGTTTCCATCATGTCGGCCAATAACGAAACCGGTGTGATTCAACCGATTTCCGCAGCAGCTGAAGTTTGCCGCCATCACGGCGCGTTGCTGCACGTCGACGCGACTCAGTCGATTGGCAAAACGCCAGTGAATTTGCAACAGTGGAACGCCGCCGCCGTGACGTTCACACCGCACAAATACCACGGACCCGCTGGCGTTGGTTTTTTGTGGCTGGCACCTGGCATCGCCGTGCAGCCGATGTTCTCGGGCGGTGAACAGCAACTCGACACTCGGCCCGGCACCGAGCCCGTCCCGCTGGTCGTGGCGGCGGCCGAAGCGACTGCCATCGCCGTCGAAGAACAAGCCGCTGTGGCGACGAAGCTGACACGGTTGCGGGATCACCTAGAATCCGAGTTGCAGCGGCGGCATCCGGCGCTCATCGTACACGGCCATTCGGCACCCAGAATCGGCTCAACTACCTGCGTTTCCTTGCCTGGCCGGAACCGCCAAACGATGCTGATGGCGCTTGATCTGGTCGGCGTGGCCTGTAGCAGCGGATCGGCGTGCAGCAGCGGTAGCAGTCCACCGAGTCACGTGCTGATCGCAATGGGCGCGGAAAAATCGGCGATCGACTCTGCCCTGCGGTTTGGGGTGTCCAAGTTTTCCACCGATGAAGAAATTGTGCGTGCGATTGAACTGATCTCTCGAAAAATGAGGCCATCAGGAGGTTTTGCACATGTGGAGAACTAGGTGGAAAACTAGCTGGGAAACCCGCCAAAAAAGCTAGCACGGGACCAGGGGCGTGCGTAGAATAGATGGTCGCTCCCTTTTTCTTGCCACCTCCGCGAAACATCCGTGGTCGCTGCACCTCCGCCCGCTGCCTCTTCTTTTCCGCTGGAGCGTCCCTCGCTGCGCCAGCGGCGACGCGAATCGCCGGTCGTGCGGCCCGTTACCCCGCTTTTTTACTATGGCGCTGAAAATCGCTTGGCCGGATACGTGTGTGACCATTGCGTCTCACCGTTGTTGGAAATCGCTCGCCCGCTGCTACTCGTCGGCCCCTCCGGCGTGGGGAAAACCGCATTGGCGCTGCATCTAGCTCAACGAATCGGCATCGACTCCATTTGGGATCGTTTGGATAACGAGAGTGCGGTCGGCCCTGAGGATTTGGAGCATTCGGCACTGGGACGCAGCGCGACCACCGCTGCGGTGACTAGCAAAGTGCTGTCCTCACGGGTTTTGTATCAGCCCGCCGTGGATTTTGCCCGTGAATTCGCGACTTCGATTGATTCCAAAGACATGCCACGAATGCGGAAGAAGTTGGATGAGGCCTGCGTGTGGGTGATTGATGACTTGCATTTGATCGCTGACAAAGCGCCCGCTCAAGAGGAATTGGCAGCCCGACTGGAGTCTCGCGACGCCGCTGGGCGAATCACAATCGTCACGTGTCGCCGGTTGCCATCGGAAATTCGTGGACTGCGCCCGGCCCTGGTCAGCCGCACGTTGCCAGGGCTGACGATTGAGTTGCGTCCGCCCGAGGGTGAAGCTCGCAAGGCGATCTTGCGCGAGCTTATGCTGACTCACCTGCCCGCTGCTGACCCGGACACTTGGGTATTGCTCGATGGCGGCCTGCGAACATGCGTCACCGCGCGAGAACTCGAAGCTGGTATCAAACAGGTGGCGATGTGGTGCCGGATGAACGATTCGCCAGTTTGCACGGAGGCGATTGAATCAGTTGCTGGTCCAAAAAGCGGTGAAAAGGAATCTGTTTCGATCAAATCCATCACTTCGGCTGTGGCACGACAATTGGGCGTGAAATCGTCCGAAATGCGGAGTGGGTCGCGACGCCAAAATATTGTGCGTGCTCGCTCCCTGGCGATGTGGTTGGCTCGCAAGTTGACTGATTCGAGCCTCACGAATATCGGTGATGCGTTCGGCGGTCGCGACCATTCGACGGTCTTGCACGCAATGCGGAAAGTGGAAGGTTCGTTTGATGATGATGCCGACCTCCGCCGGGCGGCGGATCAGATTACTGAACAATTCACTGAGTGAATGGCCTGACAAACTTTTCTGACTAGGCACTCTTTGCGAGTTGCGTGGCTTGATCTTTTCACCGAGTTCGCACCTTTTATTCTGCTTGTTCAGCCGTTGGAATTCTTTGCTGAGTTCGTCACCGCGTGAGTCGATCTAAGGCATACGGTTTGATGGCTTCGTGACGAACAGACGCGTTCTGTCATGAAGTCGGCACTCCGTGCGCTAGAGGCATCACCACTCCCCCGCATCGTTGCCGAGTTTGAGTTGTTCTCTTCGCTTCCCGTTTTGTGAACAGCCGGAGTGCCGTTCACTTGACCTCGTCCGTTAGCAGACGCGTTTTGCGTGCTAGTGCGGGGAAAGTCAAGAACTCAGGCAGATACGCCTCAATTTAAGGAAGAACAAATGAATCGACCACAGCAGCCGACAGGGCCGCGGAAGTCAAGAAGCGAAAGCGTCTGGGGACTGATCCTCTGCACGTCGCTCGCCGTGGTTGCCACGGCGAGCGGATGTTCCTACTACGGGAACGCCTTCTGCGCCGTCGCATCGCCCTATGAAACAGTTCAGTGCGAAGCCATCTCGGAGTTCCGAGCAAGAATTCGCGCCCGTTCCATTTGGGCGTCCAAGTATGCCAATTGCTATAAAAACCACTGCAACGTGAAAGACATTCGCGACGGTTTCGTCGATGGATTTGTTGACACGTGCTTGGGCGGCGATGGCTGCCCGCCACTGTTCGCACCCAACGGCGGCTGTGGACTGGGCCTGCGGGACAAATGCTCCGCTGCTTGGTTCCAAGGCTATCCTTTGGGAGCCGCTGCGGCTGAATCGTGTGGCTGTGGTCGCCGTCTTCGCAATAGCCTGGTCAACCCCGCCTTGTTGGGTTGTCAGCCAGGTTGCAACGCTGGATGTTGCCCGTGCGAAAATAATGGTGCCTGCCAATCGTGTGGCGAGCCTGCCGCGTCGTGCGAAAGTGG
>JBGSMN010000134.1:0-13670 GCA_041740155.1 Rhodopirellula sp. | reverse complement strand
CAAGAATCGCGTCAGTGATTCATCAGAAGATAAATCCGATATTCGCAAGAAGTTCCGTCAAGACGTGTAGGCTGCAAGGAAGGACAATCCGTCCTATGTACCGAAAGTGGCTCTTGAACTGATGCTCCGGCGGCCGACACGAATGGCACTAACTTAAGCGGTGATTCGCACGCTTTTCCCGCCTCCTGTTGCCGAGTGACCAACCGTGTCCGTGTCACCGCGATCTAGACCAATAGGTGCTGGTTGCGGTGACCACGAACAAATATTGCTTTGATGGATGGCCCTGGAGGCATGGAATGCCAAACTTGAATGAGGTGCACGATCGCTTTGCGCGAAATGAGGGGCTTCCATTTGCGGACATCTTAACCGAAGCCAATATTTTGAACGTCCTCAACGAGCATGGTGTCCAGTTTCGTGACCGCTTGTTTAATCCGGTCACAACTATTTGGGGATTCCTCAGTCAGGTACTTAGCGACGACCACAGTTGCCGCGATACGGTGTCTCGAATCATCGCACATCTCGCAGCAAATTGCGAAACGGTTTGCTCTCCAAATACTGCCAGTTATTGTAAGGCGCGAAGTCGTATTCCCACAGATGTTTTGCGTACTCTGGCAACACGAACAGCGGAAGAGCTGGAGGCGAGCGCTGCTATGGGCAAGCGCAGATGGAACGATCGTTTGATATATATTCTTGATGGCTCAACTGTATCGATGCCGGACACGGTCGAGAATCAAACAGTATACCCACAGCCGCCAAGCCAAAAACCCGGCATCGGATTTCCACTCGCCAGAATCACGGTGTTACTGTCGCTGGAAACTGGCGCCTGTCACGATCTAGCCATCGCAGCGTATAGCGGCAAGGGAACAGGTGAAACGAATCTCTTCCGACGAATGTACGACACCCTAAAGCCTGGTGATGTCGTTCTTGCCGACGCCTTGTTCGACGACTACTTCATCGCCTGCGAGTTGTGTGATCGGGATATTGACCTCGTTGCTCACGTTCAGCATGATCGCAATAGCAGTGGGATTGCGGAAAGCAGATCCGACTGTGATATCATCGTTTGGCAGCGTCCCAACAAGCTTCGTGGAATGACAGGTGAGCAATACCGTAGCTTCCCGAAAGAGTTGTCGATGCGTCAGGTGACGGTTGACGCACGTGACAAGAACAACCGTGTCAAGCAATTCAAGATCGTTACCACTATTCTCGACGCGTCGATCGATGGGAAGGAATTTGGTGATCTGTATGAGCGGCGGTGGAGTGGAGAAGTCGATATCCGCTCGATCAAATCCACAATGCAAATGGATATCCTGCGTTGCAAGACGCCAGATATGGTTCACAAAGAAATCTGGACTCATTTACTGGCGTACAAGGTCGAACGCGGCGTCGACTACGTTCAAGAGAATGCGCTACGTGGTCGCGAATTTGAAACACTCGCGGCGCAAAACGAACATGCGTCGGCACGACGTCCGCAGCACGATGATGACGAGCAACCGTCCGCTGGAGGAATGGGGCAAGTTGATCGGTGACGTACCCAGCGCGACAGCGATTCTGGACCGCTTCCTGCACCACAGCGACGTGATGCAAATCACCGGTCGGAGCTACCGGATGGGAAATTCGCCAAAAAGTTCAAACAGTACCAAATCGCCAACCGGGTCGGCGACCGAAGAAGCTTAAGGCAAACAGTACCACCGGACCGCTCCGCGGCCCGGCCTCACCAACTGGTACCGTTTGAAACGCAAATAGGCGGTACTGTTTCAGACGCAAATTGACAACCGGCTAAGACACAGTCATTTTCGTCCCCGGTGCTTAACTCATCACTGATCTAAAGCCACACGAAAACCCAAAAGCGCATAACCAAACGTGAATTGAAAACGGTGTGCTGACCGGCAATCCGTGGAATTAAGGGTAAAGGCCCCACCACGGTTTACGCGGAATGTGTTTAAAGTAGTACCCTGTGGATCCTTTACAACATCCGTCGGATAATCACTGTGCCAGTCATTGCACCATTCCATAGCATTCCCGTGCATATCATATAAGCCAAACGCATTCGCACGTTTCAGCCCAACCGTATGGACATGCGGCTCGGCCGTTGAACTGCCGCCATCATAAGCTCCCCACCAAGCGTACTCGCTTAACTGAGCGACGTCATTCCCAAAACAATAGGCGTTCTGCGAACCCCCACGACATGCGTATTCCCACTCCGACTCTGTTGGCAAACGGTAAGTCTTGCCTTCCTTAGCGCTTAACTTTTGGCAAAACGTAAACGCATCAACCCATGATATGTGCGTCGCGGCAACATTGGTTCCTTCATCAACATTTTGACCCTCTTTCCAAGGTGTCGTTCCCATCACCGATTCCCATTGCCCCTGAGTCACCTCCGTTGTTCCGATATAAAAATCTTTCGTCAAAATCACACGATGCTGCACTTCGTTCTCGCGACGACCCGCCTCCGACGCAGGTGAACCCATCACGAACGTTCCCGCTGGAATCAAGTTCAACTTCATCCCAATGCTGTTAGTGATCGACTTTGCTGCTTCCCCTGCACTAGGTGGTGTGGTCATCGGTGGCACTTGTTTTGGGCTACGATCGAGACGAACCAGTTCCATAGCACCGACCGCACGCCCCATGCGTTCCGGAATCTGTGGCTTTCCAAGATTCACCCGCGCCCATTTTTGGACGCTCTTGATCGTGAAAAATTCGAGTTCGATCAGGTCGACTGCTCTATCACCATCTTCGTCGGCTTCGCCCGCCAGTGCGCGGTTGACGAAATGAAAGAACAAGCCGCTTTTTAATTCGGGTGACTCAAAAGATTGCTGAGACGCGCTGCAACTGAAGATCGCGATTGTGCCGCCAGCAAGCACCGGCGGCAAGCGGTCAGAAACTTGTTGCAATTCAATCCGTTTGGCAGACTTTGCGACTACCGAAAGTGGGTCGTCGCGGCAGGCATCGACCAACAATAATTTGGTCTGCGCCTTACAGTCATTGAGTGATTCATAAACTTCGGTTAGCGAAATCAACGTCGACTTGTCATCCGGCTTAGCGTCGAGCGGACAGAAATAGTTGACCGGATCGTCTTTGAACTGCAGACCATGGCCAGAAAACCCGACTACGATCGAATCATTCACCGTCAGCTCACTAAGTAGTAACGCAAGTTCTTTACGAATTTGGTCGGATCGGGGAGAGAGGCGAGCTTTGCTTGCCGCCATCCGCTGCGTCATCAGGATAACGTTTTCTTGCGGAACACCCGAACTTTGCAAAGTTGTTGCCAGGGCGTGGACGTCATCCTCGGTAAACTTTAGCGAATTCAATTCGTTGTTTAGCGAGTAATCTCGCACGCCGACCAAAAACGCGTATTGATCGGCTTGCACTGGCGATGCAAGGCAAAACAGAATCAGGCCAAAGCGAAGGTGATTGGTCATGGTTGGGTCCAGTACGATCAAAAAACAATAGAAAACATTAGCAGGTAATGTAGCCGGAAATCTTCCTACATCACAGCGATCCCTTGTCGCTGCACAGCGTTGGTGTACAGCCTTCAGGCTACGGTGCTGGTATACAGGCTAAAGCTCGTACACGAGCATCCCTGTCCCTACCCCAGCCAGGATAGCCGAATCTCTGGACCTCTCTCGGTTAACGGGGCCAAACGGGTTAACAGAATTGGGGCTGTAGAGAGTACTGCCAGCGTCGGTGAACAGAGAGCTTGAGACAGCTTTCCCACAAGGTTCGCTCAATACATCGCGTCGCCTGTTCAGCTCGTTTCGGTTGCGAACTGATGTATCCGGAACGATTTCGTCGCGGCATTCCAAGTTGAGCTCCACTTGTGCGATGGGACTACAGTCGAAGCGATGCTGAGATTGATAGTGTTTTCGGACCACGTTCACTCCTCGAAGATTTGTGTTTGAAATTGCTTTTAGTCAACAATTCCAACGCGCGAATTCGCTTGCGGGTTCGATCTTCGGGGAGCTTTTTGTAAAGAAAAGTAGCGATTTATGCGGTCATTCGATTTCCGGACGGACACGAGTCTAGATTGTACAAGCCGGCTCGGTGAATGCATGGGAGGCCTGAGAGCATCCACGAAGGTCGGCTAACATTGCGACGATTGCGACAGAGGTGTTCAGCACATGGCGGACTTGCGTTTCTTTCCGATGCTTCTCCGAGCTTCCCACTGAGATGACAAATGCGTTCATCTCATATCGCACGGCATCCTTTGTGGATTGTGAACATCGACGCACGTCATCAGTAGCGACGGACTGCTGGTTGGGCAGTTTAGCTCAAAAACGGTTTGCAGCAAACTGTTTGTGCAGACGATCGTTGCGGCGATGAATTAGACGAATCGAGTGCGAATCAAACGGATGGTTCTTTCTATTTCGGTTGCGTTGGAGACTGGCGCACGACTTCCACTTGCTCGAATAGCGAATAGTTGGATCATCCGATTTTTGTCAAAGTCGCTTCAACATCCACTAAGCCGGTCGCGATTTGCCAGAAAACTTCGCATGGAGGGCTTCCGGATTAACAGCTTTCTCTGCTTGGCTGCGGTACAATCCGTTAATGACCCAAGTTACCCACATCCTGTCCCAAATTGAATCAGGCGATCCGTCGGCAGCGGAGCAACTGCTGCCATTGGTATACGACGAGCTGCGCAAGCTGGCTGCCTCTAAGCTCGCCCAGGAGAAACCTGGCCAGACCCTTCAGGCGACCGGGCTGGTACATGACGCTTATATCCGGCTTGTGAATGTGGAGCAGGCAAAGCATTGGGATTCGCGCGGGCACTTCTTTGCAGCCGCTGCGGAAGCGATGCGGCGGATTCTGATCGACAAAGCACGCAAGAAACTTCGACCCAAACATGGAGGCGGTCGAAGGCGAGTTGACCTCGATTCCGCCTGTGCGTTGACGGAAGATCGACATGATGAACTGCTCGCCCTTGATGAGGTGCTAACCCGGTTCGCAGCGTTGGATCCGCTCAAAGCCGATCTGGTCAAGCTACGTTTTTTTGCTGGCATGACCGTTCCGGAAGCGGCCCAAGCTCTCGGCATTTCCGTCGCAACCGCCGACAGGTACTGGGCTTACGCACGAGTTTGGTTGTATTGCGAGCTGGGAGACGGCAAGGTTGAAGTAGAAACTTCAAAGATTTCCAACATTGGTTGAGTTGATCGAAGTCAAATACTCGCATTGTCATCTGAGTCAGTAAAACGAAAGGAACTCAATAAGATGACAATTCAAGAATCAAACGTCGAAGCGATCTTCTTTGCAGCGATTGAAATCCGATCACCTGAAAAACTTGCAGCCTTCCTGTGCGATGCGTGCCAGGAAGACGAAAGCCTCAGACAGAGAGTCGAGGCACTGCTCAACGCCCGATCCAAACTGGGTAGTTTCCTGCAGGGACAGGCTGCGGAGATGGTGGCCACATCAGTCCTACTGCCATTAGAAAGTCCCGGCACTCAGATCGGTCCCTACAAACTGCTGCAGCAAATTGGCGAAGGCGGCATGGGTATCGTCTGGATGGCTGAACAGCTCGAGCCTGTTCGCCGCCGCGTGGCGCTGAAAGTCATCAAGCCAGGCATGGACTCTCGCCAAGTGATCGCCAGGTTTGAATCAGAGCGACAAGCACTGGCGATGATGGACCATCCGAGTATCGCCAAGGTATTCGATGCTGGCACGACTCAAGCTGGTCGCCCCTATTTTGTCATGGAACTCGTTCATGGCGTGCCTCTTACCAAGTTTTGTCAGGAGAGTCGCTTCACCGTGCGACAGCGGCTGGAATTACTGATCCCGGTCTGTCACGCGATTCAACATGCCCATCAGAAGGGAATCATTCACCGTGATATCAAGCCCAATAACGTTCTGGTCACGATGTACGATGACAAACCTGTTCCCAAGGTGATTGACTTCGGCATCGCAAAAGCGATCGACCAATCGCTGACGGAGAGGACGCTGTTCACTCAATTTGGAACGTTAGTCGGCACGCTTGAGTACATGTCGCCAGAGCAAGCTGAAATGAACGCGTTGGGCGTCGATACTCGCAGTGACGTCTATTCGTTGGGGGTCTTGCTTTACGAATTGTTGACCGGCACCACACCGCTGGATGGAGCAAGCCTGCGCGAGGCCGCATGGCAGGAGATGTTAAGGCGGATTAAAGAGGAAGAACCGCCTCGGCCCAGCCAACGCCTGAGCAACTCCGGCACGCTCAAACAGTTTGCGGCTGTGTGTCGAGCAGAGCCCACGCAGCTTACAAAAATGGTTCACGGCGAATTGGACTGGATCGTCATGAAATGCTTGGAGAAAGACCGCACTCGCCGTTACGAGACACCGAACGGATTCGCTCGTGATTTGCAGCGTTACCTTGCCGACGAGCCGGTTGAGGCCTGTCCTCCATCGACACTCTATCGCATGCGCAAGACGGCTCGCAAGCACCGATGGGCAATTGCCACTGCAGCATCGTTCATGACTCTCATCCTGATAGGCCTCGTTGTGAGTATCTCCTTGGCGAGCGCTGCGTTAAAGGCGAGAAATGAAGAGATTCTCGCCCGCGAAGCATCTGAAAAGGCACTCTTCAATGAAACTACCGCGCGGGCAGAAGCCGAAGTGGCTCGCCAGCGCGCCGAGCTGCTGGTGACGCAGCTGCAGACTGCGACGAAGCTTGTTAACGAAGGAATCGGGATGCATGCAATTGGACAGCCGGTCGCTGCTTTTCAGAAATTCAGCCAGGCAATTGAGGCCGAGCCGAATTATCGCGAAGCCTACATTCAGCGAGCCAATATGTATTTGAATTGTGGTTCCTGGGATCTGGCGGGTGCAGACTTTGAACAACGCTTTCGGATGGGTAATCAAGCGAATCCAATCACTAATTTTGAACGCGCGCTGCTAAGAATGCATTCCCAGGACAGAGTTGGCCACCGTCTGGCCTGCCTGAACTTTGTTGAAACCGGTCATGGTGACTCGCCTGACCATGACGCTCGGGAACTCGTGGTGCGCGCACTCGCACTTTCACCATTTCCTGCAATTGACACGGAACGGCTGGCCGCGATGGGTCAAAGCATTGTCGGCCCAAATCGGCACCCATACGACATTTACGTGTCCGCACTTGCACAGCTCAGAGCTGGCAATCCTGCAGAAGCTGTCGTCCGCTTTCGCCTGGCATTAAAACAAGGTGCAAAATCGCCTGCCGGACATCGAGCTGGATCTGCTCCGTTGGCAATTGCGCTCTTTCAACTCGGGCGAACCCTGGAAGCAGAAGAAGCTCTTGGCCAGGCCGATGAGACGCTCGAAGAATGGACGGTGGCGATCGCACAATCACCAGTGCCGAGAATGCCTATCGACTGGAAAGATTGGCTTGAGTTTCGGATTTACCTGCGCGAAGCGCGCTCGCTAATCAGGCAACAGGAACTTGAGAGCGACCAACGGCTCATCGACCGCGAAGTATTTGCGTTGAAAGGTTTAACCGGCGCCGATGCAAAACACATATCCGCCAATCGAGAGGAACGAGTTGCAGACAAGCCAACACCACCTGGACCTACGCAAAAGACTCAGAGAGTACCACAGTTTTGGACCGACGACGAGATGAAGGATTTGGAGTTGCCTTTAGCCAACTCAATGGCAACTCCAATCCATATTACCGAGGAGTATTACTACCAGATTCCTGAAATGAAGCTTCATCGCAGTTATCCGGTGTACCACCCGAACAAAGAGCCGTCAGGCTATTTTGAGAAACTGCTGACGACTGCGCCTGAGATTATTTGGGATAGTGAGCGACGTCCACCCCTGGAATCGGACGCCAACTGGATTGCGGCGGGCTCGCTGATTTTCGAAATGCCCATTGGCTTTGGCTCAGGGCGAGTGCTTCCGTCAATAGAAACGAGTCTCTTCGTCAGGGATGCAAAATGGTATGAGGACCACGCAGTCCCGACGACTGCGGAAGGCGTGAACCCATTCTACCGTTATGTCATCAGGGAGCCTGGGAAGCTCGAAGTCGGAGTGTTGTCCTGTGCGATGTGCCACACGAGAGTGATGAGTGATGGTAAAGCCGTCAGCGGGGCACAAGGCAACTTCCCGTTCAGTCGAGTTTATGCCACTCAAATGCTTGAACGGGGCGCGATTCCGGATGCGGTGCGCGGGCTGGAGAGAAATTTGTTCGGTGCGCCCTGGATTTCCCAGGATCCGCAGGAAGGACTCTGGTCCAAGCCACTTGCGGACCTGGCGGCGACGCATGCAGCAATTCCTCCAGGCGTTCTTGCTCGTCACCGTTCAAGTCCTCATTCGCCCGTGATCGTACCGGACCTATTTGGGCTGCAAACCAGAAAGTATTTAGATCGCACAGGTCTGCAGCACCATCGAAATATTCAGGACCTTATGCGATACGTAGCACTCAATCAGGGTATGGACGGACTTTCCCAGTTTGAAGATTTTATTCCGGCTGGCAAAGACTTTAGTGAGCGACCGGAACCAGCAGCGTTTTTCTTTGGCCGCTATAGCGACGAGCAACTGTATGCGTTGGCGAAATACATCTACTCCCTCAAGCCGCCGGCAAACCCGCATTCGTTGGACGAACTTACGGAGCGGGGCCGACAGGTGTTCATGGCCAATGGGTGCGCCAGTTGCCATGAGCCGGACAAAGATTTCGGAAGCGATCGGCTCGTGGCAGCACCAGGCTTTGAAGTGCCAGCCGATCATTCCGAGAAATCACGAGTGATGAGCCGTCGAGTGAACACGGACCCAACGTTAACGATGTCGACGCGGCGAGGAACGGGATTCTACAAAATTCCCTCTTTGCGCTCTGTGTGGTTGCGCGGGCCGTTTGAACATAGCGGTTCAGTTGCCACGCTTGAGGATTGGTTCGATCTGAAAAGGCTGGAGGATGATTACGTTCCGACCGGCTGGAAAGGACCTTTGGAAACGAAAACTCGGGCTGTCAAGGGGCATCCGTTTGGCCTTCAGTTGGAACCGGAGGAAAAGATCGCATTGATTGCCTTTCTGAAATCCCTGTGAACTGCATTCCGATTGAGCATTGGCGGCGACGGGGGATTCTTTCGGCGTCGGCAATAATGCCGATCGGTAGACCTTTTCGTGGCCGTCGTTCATGCCATGTCGATCCGTCTCAGGTTGGCTGACGCGTTTGACTTCTTTGCCTTGGGCGAACCAACGCGTTGTCGACCGTAGAACGATGCGTCATCATGGAATCGCAGGCTGCTTACTCGTCGGTGGGACTATACAATCACCACCGAGCGAAAGTAGCTGGCGAACCTGATCCGGCGGTTCTTCGTCGATTCCAGTGAGCTGTTCAAATCAGTCACTTTTGTTTTCTTCAATACCACGTTGACTGAATGTTGGTATGTCGACCGTTCGCCTGTGACTGAGTCAGTTCACCTACTTGAGCAGTCGGAGAGTAAAGTAGCCCATCAGGATGCCGCGGGCTGTCCACAGGGTAGTTCGAATCAAATTCGTGCTAACCAGCCTGCGGTAGGCGTCTGGATCAAATCCGTTTAGCAGTTTCGTATGGCAGGGCACGCTAACGAAGAACGTTGTCAACCAGACAGCCGCAACCATGATCACTCCGATCCACGCAGCCCAACGAGGGAATCCTGGGGGCGCTAATATGAGCAGTGCACAAGCCGTTGCTAACTCAAGCAACATCGGTGGCACGACGATCGGCGTGATGAGACGATTGTGGTCCTGCTCGTAACGAACAAACTCTTCCGTTCCAATTCGGTCGAACATTTTGTAGTGGACGACTTGAACCATCCAGATTAAGCCGACCAAATACCAGGTCGACAAGAGGTTCAATAGAAAGACGATATTGGCGTTCATAGTGGTGGCTACTCTGGTTCGAGAGTGGTTACGACAGGCTCTCTAGAAATGTCTCTGCCTGCTGCAAGTGTTGGTTTCGCTTTTTAGCTTCCATCTTTTGGGCCATGCTGCACATCATTGCCCACCTAGGATTCTTTCCAAGTTCGTTCGAGTGATTCCAAATCCATCGCCAGTAGAGCCCGTCCCAGATTTCGCACCAAGGTGCATTTTTGTAGTGGCTCATTTTGCGAACGTAGGATGATCCCGAAAAGTAAGGCTTAGTTGTAATCGTGCCGCCGTCAGCGTTCTGACTCATCGCATAGACATTGGGTACCATCACCCAGTCGTAACTATCGACAAACATCTCCATGAACCAGAGATAGATATCGTCGGGGTCGATCTCGCAGAGAAACATGAAGCCACCCAAAACCATTAGTCGCTCGATGTGATGGCAGTAACCGGTAGCGAGGATTCGTCGAATCGTATCGTCGATCGGTGCGATCCCTGTGGTCCCGTCGTAAAAGCACTTCGGCATTGCCCGTCGGTGCTGCCAGTGGTTGGTGGTTCGCATGGGGACGCCAAGATCCTCGTAGGTTGCCCGCATGAACTCACGCCAGCCAATTACCTGGCGCAAAAACCCTTCCAGCGAGTTCAAGGGGACCTCGTTCTTTTTGGCGAAATCGACCGTCGCTTCGACAACCTCGCCAGGCGTCAGCAAACCGATGTTGATCGATGGCGTCAGCACGCTGTGCCAGAGCCACGGCTCGCCCTCGACGATCGAGTCTTCGTAGTCTCCAAATTGCTCGAAGCGATTGGCCAAAAAGTGCTTTAGCCAGCGTCTGGCCGATTGGTGTGACGTTGGGTAATAGAGCTGATCGATATTTCCCGGATGCTGCGAGAATCGTTGCTGAACGTACTCCTTCGCTTGGTATTCAATATCGTCTCGCTTGATCGATAGGATTTCGGGAATGGCGGACAGAAGTTTCTTGGGCACCTTCTTCCTGTTTTCTTCGTCGTAGCTCCACTGTCCGCCCGCCGGTTGGTCACCGACCATCAGGATGTTCATGCGCTGCCGCTGCCATTTGTAGAAATCGGCCATGAACCAACGTTTCTTCCCAGCGCGATAGTCCTGATTCTCTTCGGCGGAGTTCAGAAATCCGGGACTGGGAAGCATCTCAAGGCGAAGGCCCAGTACTTCGCAAGCCTTTCGCAGACGTTTTTCTAACACGAAGTCGGTCGGATCGATACAGCAGAGCTCAGTTTCTCGATCCTTTCGTTTGATCGACTTTGAAAGTTGGTCAACCAGCGATGGGGCGTTGGCGTCGTAGTCGACGTACTGCGTTTCAAATCCATTGTTTTGAAGCTCCGACTCGTATCGTTTCATACTCGCACGATGCAACCACAGCTTCTGCTTGTGGAATTGCATGGGATACCGAGGGTCGCCGAAAAAAAGTGAGTCCTCTAGCAGGATAACTCGGGACAGATTGCGTTTGAGGCCTGGATGCTTCGCGAATAACTGATTTGGGAGAATGAGAAGGATCATGATTTTTCACGGTGCGTTCTGGATGTCTTCATGCAGTGTCGGCCCCCGGCAAGTTTAAGTTGGTAGCTGCGATTCACTTTTCAAACCGTCTGGGATTGCCGCTCTTGGTTTACCAAGGTTTGACAGAGCGTTAACTGAACGGAGAGAGAAATTTAACTTCTCAATCGTCACTGCTGGACATGTTGGTCGTTGTTTCTTCCGCTGCCTTGGCGATGCGGGCGAGCATTCCTCGGAAAATCAGAGCATGCAGCGGATAGATTCCGTACCAGTAGGCAAGCCCGAAAACACCCACGGGATCGAAGATAGCAGTTTGGCGAATCGTCGACCCTTCTTCGCTCGGTTCAACGTCAAACTCAAGCCAAGCTCGCCCAGGCACTTTCATCTCTGCGGCTAACCTGAGTCGATGATCCGGCTGGAAATCCTCGACGCGCCACCAGTCGAGAACTTCACCAACCTGCAGGTTCTCTGGGTCGCGTCTGGCCCGCCGCCTGCCGACACCGCCGCAGATCAGATCAATCCAGCCGCGGATCGTCCACAAGAAGTTGGCGTAATAACAGCCTTGCTTTCCGCCGATTCGACGGATTGGCCTAAAGGCATTCTCAGGGGTGGCTGACACCGTCACCGAGCGTGAGTCGATGATGCGATTTCCAAACCGCGTTCCGCCCCATATCATCACGCCTCGAGAAGAGGAGAGCGCATCGGACCAACGCGTGTCAGCAAAGTCACTGTCTTCATTCTCCAACGCTCGCTTGATTGCCTCGGATAAGTTGCGGGGCTGCACTGAGAACTCATGAGTTGCCGAGGTATCCTTGACGACGGTTGGGTTGCGAAGACTATCGACTAGTTTTCGTCCGACTCGCGCATACACAGGAGTCACCAATCCTAGCCAAAGGCTCGAAAGCCGCGGAGTCAGAACCGGGACTGAAATGAACCACCTTCGCAAACTTCGTTGCTTCGCATATTCCCGCATGATCTCGCCATAGCTGACTTGGTCGGGGCCACCGATTTCAAAGATGCGGCTGACGGTGCCGGACCAATTGAGCCCTTCGACCAAGTATTTAAGCAAGTCTTCAATCGCAATCGGCTGCGTTCGGACTCTCACCCATTTTGGGCAAATCATCACGGGAAGCCGCTGTACTAATGCCCGCACAAGTTCAAACGATAGGCTACCTGAGCCAATCACAATCGACGCTCGGAACTCAATCACTTGGCAACCCGATTCTCGCAGAAGCTCACCGACTTCATGACGACTTTTCAGATGCGCTGACAGGTCCTCACCATCGTCTCCCAATCCGCCGAGGTAAATGATCCGTTTCACTCCGGCGTTGCGTGCGGCCTGAGCAAAGTTCTTGGCAGCAACGCGATCTTGTTCCTCAAACGATCCTGGCGCGCCCATCGAATGGATGAGATAGTACGCTGTACCAACAGCCTCGAGAGCAGACGCCAACGAACCCATGTCTAGCACGTCGCCCTGGACGATCTCCGTGCCCTTGCCGACACGAGCGGCGATATTCTTTGGACGCCGTGCCATGCAGCGGATACGAAGTTCGCGACTTTCTAAAAGCGGAAGCAGGCGTCCGCCCACATAGCCCGTCGCACCCGTCACTAGGACCAATGGGTTCGGATCGTTCATACGTCGTGAGCCTAATTTTTGTCCAGAGTGTGAAGATGTCGACTGATCAATCTAATGCTTGATCAGTTGACCAACCATCCATAGCAGCATTGGACAAATGCGAAATGTTGTCGTTTGCCATTGCTTATCAAGTCAGTCATCTGAAAAAGAACAAGAAAAGTAAAAAAGGCAAAAATGGGCGAGGTAAAAAAGAGGTAAAAAAGGGCCACCCATTTTCTGTTGACTACTGAGACAGCGATATTAGGGATCCGTCTACGTCATCTGCCGAAAGCAAAGAAACCATGCCACGCAAACCTCGCAATGAAGTCGCCGACTCTGTTGAAGTGCAGGTTTTTCACGCGGTACAAAGATGTGTGCGCGGAGCGTTTTTTCCAATGTTTTACGCAGTCGGCCCGATGGCGTTGCTGCTTGGAGCGACGTTGAAGTCGCCCTGTGTTAGTTGCGTTCGTTCCCCATTCGTCGATAGCTAAGCACGTCTGGTGATATTTTTCTGCTTAACTAAATTAGCCGGTTGGGCGTTAGCCCCGGCTAAGTGGTAACCGTGGCTATCGCCAAAACGGCTAATAAACCGATTTACTTCACCAGACGTGCTTAGCTGGCTCCCGGAAACTCCGACTCAGCCCGAAATCGATGTGTCAGTATTTCCTTGCGAAATCCGCCTTGTTGAAGGATCATGAAATCAATGAAGGCTTTTTTTTGCTCGTGGTTGATGCTTAT
>JBGSMN010000119.1:0-21264 GCA_041740155.1 Rhodopirellula sp. | reverse complement strand
TAACGAACCTGGCGTTTGACGAAAGTTGTCTGCGATTGGTTTTGGAACTGCTGGAGACGTATCCAATTTCAGCAACCGTCCTTGATTGCGGCTACTTGTGTTGTCGCGGCTGGAGTCAATCGAGCACTGGGAAATCAGAACAATCTAATTATACAGGTTTGAACCCGTATATATTTTTATACCGGGTTTTATTTTGCAAATATACCCGGTTTTCGCCTGGATAGCTAGTCGGAAACCGGTAGATCGAGAGACCGACCTGGTGGTTTAAGGTGGAGGGGCGGCTAGAGAGGTTTTTCGTTGCGAAGGTGGCCTGGGATGAATGGCGAGTTTGTTCAGCCGTGGGGTCTTCGGTGCTTTGGGCGATGCGCGGAAGGTTATCGTCGGTTGAAGGGGACTGATCATTGGTTGGATGTCTGGATGAGCATCGCAACGATTCAGATCCTGGGGTCAAGCAAAGTCGCTCACTTGTTCTTGATTAACGTGATCGTGGGTTTCATTGATGTATGAGGTCGCTTGCCGCGTGATCAAGGGATAGGCACGACGAGGTTGTTCTTTCCCACGTCTTCGGAAATCGGGCCGCGGGTTTTTGTGTGGCAGTCGTTTGCGAGTGGGCCAAACTGGATCGGCATGGAGGTTTCGTTGAGAATGAAAACTTGGCTTGTCTTCCATTGTGAATACGGTGCCATCGCTTCTCCGGCCGGTGGGGCACCGTAACCAACCAGGATCGGCAACGGCGTTTGGCGTTGCCCATCGGGCGATTCGGAAAGCTGGATCGTGTGACCGGAGCCACGCACAGTGGCGAGTGCGTGCACAAGAGATTCGGATTGCTCTTTGAGTAGCGTCAATTCGACGGATGTGTCTTTGCCTTCGACAAACAGCAGCGGGCCATGCTTCGCATCGCCGCGACAATTCTTCACGACTGAACGATCTGCGACCCAGAATCCTCGCTCACAACCAATCGCGGTACAATTCTCCAGTGTCACGCCCGACGGAGTGCGCATCTCAAAGCCGCCTCTCATATTCTTGGCGGTGCAATTTCGAAGCATCAAACCGGGAATATCGTCGTACGTCCGAAAGCCATCTTCGGCAAGACACTTCATGTAGCCAGGCGTGATCCGTGCCACACCATCTCGATTTTTCAGGTCGGTACGAAATTGCCGTTCGAAAGCGAGTCCCGAGGTCTCGGCGAGCATCTCATCGGTTGTGCGCATCACGCCCTCGACGTAGCAATTTTCGAAGAGGTTATTCGCAGCACCGGCCTGGACGTAAAACCCGTGACCGAATGATTTCATCATGATGCGACAACCGATCACGCGATTGTCGTTGCCGGTGAGGTGAAAGCCGCTGTGCTTGTATCCACCTTTGCCAAATAAGTCGCCGTATCCGTAAGGCGACGAGCCTTGCACGTGCAGCGTGAGCTTCTCAAACAAATTCTCGTTGCCCGTGTTCGATACAACTGCGCCGCCAAGTGACAAGCCGTGTCCGACATTCGTAATCGTGAGTCCTGAAATAGCGATCCGATTACCTGAGAATACAAATTCACTCGTATGAACTGGCGGTCGCCCGACTCCACGAATCGACACGTCGACCTCGATGGTCACCCCTTCCAGCTCAAATCGATTGTCGCTGCCACCGAAGCTCATTAACGCGAATTCGCCGCGTCCCCGTCGGGCGGCCAGTTGCTCACGATTGATATGATCAGAGTAGCGATACAGCCCCGGCTTCATCCGCACCACATTCCCGCTCTGCTGAGCCAAACGCTCTAGTTCGCTCAGCGTTGAAATATCAAACTCGGCGGCGAACGCGGCGGCCGACACGAGCCAGACCATTGCGTAAAACGACCCGCTTCGCATGCAGGCAAACATCGTTTGTCGGATGGGGAACATTAGTGCTGATCGTTTGAAAGCTTGTAAAAGTAGCCGATTGTAGTTGCCTGAGCCAGCAATCCTCTCTGTTCGAGAGACTACTTCGTACTCAAAAGCAACAACGAGACACCTTGGCGAGGCAGCTTGAATGACAAAGTGGCCGTACCGTCTTCAATTTTGATTTGTTCTGGGACACCGTACCGGGTCAGTTTGGACGCGGCTTCTAATTCAGAGTACTGCGATCGGTTGGGCGCGACCGGCGAACCCATCCGGCGCCAAACGTCAAATGAACTGCTGTGATATGCGTCGACTCGATAGTGATCGACATCTAATTTTTGCGTCGTCTCGGAAACACCATTGATCTTCAACTGAACATACGCGTTCGGGCCGGGTAGGTCGTCGTCGTGATAATGCCAAACCATGATCGCGATTTGGTCTTCGGAACGACTTGCCAGCGCAGCCACGTCGGGCGATTCTCGCACGCCTTTGCTCACGATTTCTTCGAGTGGGATCGCGTGCGAACTGGTCGTCGTGATGCGAGTTCCATTCATTTTGCTCATCATGCGGAAAACATTCAGCACCGGCATCGCTAAGCCATTGCTTGCAAGCTGTCGAAAGCCAGCAAAGTAGGGCTGGTCCTCGAACGTGAACGCCCACGTCAGCGCCCCTTCCAAATTCACACCATGCTTCTTGGCAAGGTCGTGTTTGCGAGCAAAACTTGCCGCCGTGTAACTGGAGTACATCGTGCCGTTTCGATATGAGAACTGCGAACCTTGGCATGCGGCGCAGCCCTCGGGGTCTGACTCACCGATAACGATCGGGATGTTTTTTAGCTGTGAAAACTCGGCGACGATACTGAAACCTTTGTCGATCGTTTTTAATTGATTTGAAATGCCCATGCGGATGTGGCTGCCCATCCAGTTCGGTGAACCCTTTGCATGAAAGGAGACGAAATCAAGCGGCGTTCCCTGTTTGCCGGTCGCATGGTTGGTACCGCTGAGACAATGTCGAATGAACTTGCGAGTGAAATCACCACCATCACCAGCGGTGTCGGGGCCGCCGATTCGCGCGTTCGGCAAAGCTTTTCGAACGCCTGCCATGGCGAAGTCATGCAACTTGTGGAACTCTTCATCGGTTCCACGCCAGTAGCCGATGTTTGGTTCATTCCAAGTTTGCCACCACCAAGTTTCAACCTCTTCGCGACCATACCGTTCGACACAGTGTTTCGTCCACTGATAGACAAGTTCCCCCCACTTTTCAAAGCTCTTCGGTGGATACGTCCAGCCTGTGTACACCTCATCGTACGGCATGCCTGGACGCCATTCGTGTTTGTACGGATCTGGATGAGTCGACATTGCTTGTGGCATAAAACCTAATTGAACATAGGGACGTACTCCATTGGCGATGTAGGTGTCGAAGATCGTGTCGACGATTGTGTAGTTGTAGATCGGATTGCCAGCCGCATCTTCGGTGTAAATATTCGAGCTGCCCCACTTCAGTGCAGGTGTGCCAGTCCCAGACGTCATTAGGTTGTGTGTGCGAAAAAAGGTTTCCTTGGGTGCGAGTTCGCCCAATTGACCCAAGAGCTTTGTGCCGTCTTTCATGTACGCGTAGTTCGGCTCGTCAGCGCCGAAGTATCGCCAAATCCGATGCAATTCGCCTTCGTCAGACGCGGCATCGACTTCAATGGAAACAGGAAACGGCTGCTGAGCCGTTAACGGACCTGTGAGAAACAACAAAACACATATTGCGAGGTAAAGACGCTGCATGGTGAGTGTTTGCTGCATGGTGTTTTTATGGAAGGCGTTCAATAGGATCTGTCCGATGTGAAACAGATTGTGGGGCTGACGAAAACTTAGGGTTCAGTCGTAGCGGAAGTCGTCGAGACATGCGGGGATTTACGGAGCACCGAAACTCCTGACGAGTTCCGCTACGAAGTCACGAAACTCTTGACGAGTTCCGCTACCTTAAAATTGAAAGTTGACGGAACATTAGTTCAGAAAGACATAGTCTAGTCCGAACATGAAGCTAGGCACTGCGTTGGCGTGCTTGCCTGAAATGGTAATGTGCAGCGTATTTTTACCAGATGGCAACTCATGTGTGCCTAACGAAATGGGTTCGGTGGAGATGACGTCGGGGCCATTGAAGAGATCAAATGGGGTTTGAATGGGTGAGTCGTTGATCGTGAATTTAACAATCCCGTAGTCGCGGGCTTTCGTCATGGCAACGAACACTTCATAACGGCCTGCCTGGTTCACTGGGATGGTTAGGCTGAGACGATCACCGGTCTTTCCGCCGGTCCACCACAGATGCGACGTTCCGCTCCACTTGCCTGCTTTAAATCCGCCCATCGCTTGTGGATGGACGCTGCCGCCGGTGACTTTGGCAACACTTAACGACTCGCCCTCCAAGGCACCTTCCACGCGTCCGGTCGCTTCATTGAAAAACGGCCCCTCGCCAGGCAAAGGGACTTGCGTTGGGCTGGCCAAATACGCGATCAAGTTGACCACTTCCTCGGGCTTGAGTTGATCGAGTTGTCCATCGGGCATCATCGAGACCTCCGTCAGTTTCTGCACATCAATGTCATCGCGATCTACCACGAGACGTTCATTCGCCGTTTGGATGACAATCGCGGTATCGTTGGTTTCTCGCACGAGACCATTGATGACTCTGCCATCATTCGTCACGATCATTGTCGATTGGTAGTCGCGACCGACTAGGGCGCTGGGGTCCAAGATGTTTTGCAGTGTGTAGTCGATGTCGCCACGGTTACTGCCCGTAATGTCGGGACCGATCTTCTCGCCTTCACCAAACAGCTGATGACATTTCCCACACGTGTTGTTGTAGAGCAGTCGTCCATGCGAGCGGTTGGCGGATTGCAATGCTTCGGGGGTGAGTTTCTTTTTCCAAAGAGCGATCTGTTGTTTTTTATCATCGCTGGTCGATCGCATCGAACCCCAAGTCTTGTTGATCAATTCGGAAAGGTTTGGGTCGTCGAGCAACTGCATCTGCCGAATGGTGAACGCGGATAAGTCTTTACGATCCGCGATGCCAGCGTCCACGGCACCGAGTAGTTGGTGCGCCCAAGCGGCTCGCGAGGATAATGTTGCGACGGCGTCGGCTCGTTCATCTGGTGTGAGTGTCTGGTAGCGAGCGAGGATCGCGTCGGGGATGCCGGCCTCGTCGTAACCTGCGATTGCTCGAATCGCGGTTGCTCGCATCGCATCGTCATCGAGTAGCGAGATCAACGTGGGGACCAATGCTTTGTCTTTGCCAGCGACAAGTGCTTGCAACGCACTCAGGCGTTGTTCGATCGGTGCCGCATTGTCGCTTGCGATCGTTCGTAACGCGGGAAAGATCGACGCATCGCCGAACTTGACCGTGACTAATTGAGCTTGCTGACGGATGTTTGCATTTTCGCTGGCCGAGAGTTTCGCATACACGTCTGGCCAAGCCTTCGGCATGGACAGCTTGCCTTGGTTTTTGATCGCCGCGACGACTTCACCGAGCATGATGGCTTGCGTCTCGACGTTGCCCGTCTTGCCGAGTGAGGTGAGTAACGCTCCGATGCTCGCGGGTTCAGCAGCGGCACGACGATAAATGAATTGGCTGACTTTCGGGATGCGGCAGTTCGATGCTAAAGCGAGTGCGCGGTCCGTTTCGGCAGGCACGAGTGGCTCGATACCATACCAAGTCAGCAGCGGCAAATTGGGGTCATCGGCATCTTCGGCGTGATTGACCAAACCCTCGGCGATTGACCAGCGTGATGTCAGCGGTAACCGCTGCATCGCTGACGCGAGATAAAGCCGAACCAGTGAAGAGGGATCGTTTCGAGACATCTCCGTCAAACGTGATAGTAGCGATTCGCTCAACATTGAATCTTCCAGCGCCAGTTGGATCGCCCAGGCCCGCAGGTATTCCGATTTATGCGAGTTTTCTTGAAGCAATGCTTCCAAATCCGCCTCTGTGAGTTCACCGATGCAGTGCAACGTCCAGATCGCACGCAATCGAAGTGAAACCTCTTCATCACCCAGCGCGAGCTCACGTAGCGATGTGACGCCCGCCAAGCGATCCTCGGTAGAGATAGCGTTTGCGTGCAGAAATGTTTTTTCTTGCATCAATCGGCGAGCGGTACGCACGTGGTTTTCATTGGCACTGCGATGCAGTGCCACTAATTCCTGCGTTGTTGCTTTGTTCAAAGAAAGACCCGGCCATTTGGTCGCTCCGAACGAGACACGGTACACTCGCCCGTTGCTGCGATCCCAAATTTCTTTGTCGGCCCGGTGACATGCGTTCTTGTCGTACCAGTCGATCATGTAGACGCTGCCGTCGGGACCGTACTTCATATTGATTGCGCGGAACCAGCGGTCGTTCGCAAACAACACGTCGGCTCCGTGCGAGGCCACATAGCCGCTACCACGGCGGCGCAGAATATCGTTATTGATTCGATTGCCATGCACGTTGGCCATGAAGATCGAGCCGCGATATTGATGCGGCCAGTTATCAGCCAAATAAATCATCGCACCGCAATGCGCATGACCACCGCCCGCCGCGTGTGTATCGTCGGCACCCGCAGGTTGATCGCGTCCCCACCAGGCATGATCGCGGATGTTACCGGCGTAGTGCGCGTGGTCTGCGATCGTTTGAATGTCTTCGTAAATGTGCGGATTGAAATGCTGTCCGCCTTGACGATGGTATCGACCGCCTTGAATCATATGAAACATGTGCGGGATCACGCAGGCCGTGATGAACGCTTGGCCGTATTCATTGAAGTCCACGCCCCATGGATTGCTGGTTCCGCGAGCAAACATCTCGAACTCATGACGAATCGGATGGTATCGCCAAACGCCACAGTTCAACGGCGTTCGATCCTCGCTTGCCGTGCCAGGTTTTCCGACGAGCGAGTGCGTGAACACACCGTGGCATCCATACAGCCAACCGTCCGGACCCCAGATGAACGCGTTCAACGTTTCGTGCGTGTCTTGATAGCCGAAACCATCGAGCAAAATTTGCTCGGGTCCGTCCGGCACGTCGTCGCCATCAGCATCGGGAATGAACATCAGGTAAGGGGCCGCGCCGACCCAGACGCCACCAAAACCGACTTCCAACCCACTGACGAGGTTCAAACCTTCGGCAAAGACGGTTCGCTTGTCGAACACTCCATCGTGATCAACGTCTTCGAGAATGATGATTTTGTCAGCACCTTCACCCTCCGGCGCACGGACTGGATAAGTGTGGGCTTCGGCGACCCACAAGCGTCCACGTTCATCGAACGTCATTGCGATCGGTTGGTGAACCATCGGTTCACCCGCAGCCAACTGCACGCGGAACCCTTCGGGAACGGTCATCGCAGCGGCCGCGTCGATTGGCGACATGCCCTCGTTCTCAGGCAGACCTGCCGTTGTGCTGTGCGCGTTCAAATCGGTTGATCGCGGTGTGACTCGGCTGCTGTCACCAGGAGCGGGTTGTTTTCGCTTTTGTACGCTAACGAAAGTTCCCTTTTTGTTACCGACAATGACGTCAGGTGCGTTGTCGCCATTGATGTCGGCCACGCTCACGTCTGTTCCGACTCCCGAGGCATCGTCGATTTGATGCGGAATCCAAGTGACGGGTTGTTGCTTGTCAGCGGATTTATCATTTGTCGAGCGACTGAGTTCAAACCAATACAACACTGCCGGAGCATTCGGGTCGGCATCTCCGCGTGGACCATGCGCCCACCAGCGTTTTCCGGTAACGATATCTTTCAGTCCGTCGCCATTGATGTCGACGAGATTGACCGCGTGGATCTGTGAAAAAACCACGCCGAAGGGACTCTCGTTGGCCTTTGATCCCAAGATTACATGCTTGGTAAAATCACGCGGTGTGTCGCCCTTGCCGCCGGTTTGTTCGAACCACGCCAGTCCGTATCCGTGCGCATCGAGCGAAGTGATGATGTCGCTATCACCATCTCCATCGACGTCGTAAGCAAACATTTGTGCAGAGCCACGACCAGGTGCAAACTCAAACGCGTGTTTCGTCCAGACCGGATCGCCGGCTAACGATTCAGGCTGTTGCCACCAGCCGCTCTTTTCGAGCAAGTCCATTCGTCCATCGCCATCAACGTCGCCAACGCCCAATCCGTGAGTGAATTTGCCGCCCGCCGACTGATCACTCACTCGGTGAAATATCCATTTCGCCGTCGGCTCATCGCGGCGGACTTCGGCATAGCCAAAGTATCCACCACTGCTGCAAACGATCTCGCGTGCTCCATCGCCATTGAGATCGGTAAAGGTCGGCGATTCGTTATCGACGTTATCTACAACCTGATGTCGTGGCCAGAATCGGTCTTGGCCTTTTGGGTTTTCAAACCACGAAGCGTCATTGCCAGGAAAACCGTAGATCAGAATGTCATCCCAACCGTCGCTATTAAAATCTTCTGTGTAGGCGAAGAAATTGTTTGAGTAAACATGGGGGTCGAATGCATCGCCAGCGTAGAAACGATGTGACTTTTCAAAGCTAGGCCCTTCGTACCAGAACGGTCCCGAAGCGATGTCGATCTGACCGTCTTGGTTGAAGTCGCCGGTGGTCGCTGATTCGCTGTAGAAGTCGGATGTTAGCTGCTGTGTCTGCCACTGAATGACCGCAGGCTCAGCGGCGATCGAGCGGAATGAACAGGTGCCAAGACAAATGAGCAAAATCAGTGTGGGGAGTCGATACATCAGAGTGCTTATTTAAGGGGAGGCGAGGTAGCGGATTAGGTCTTGCAGGTCTTGCTTCGAAAGCTGTTCCAATTGACCATCGGGCATCATCGATAGCGGTGAGAGTTTCTCTTCATCAATCTCGTCTAGGGGAACAATCAACCGCTCCGTTTGAGTTTGGATGACGATGCGTTGATTATTTCGTTCTTGCACCATCCCGTTTAAAACCCGGCCTTGCGTTGTCACGATGACGGACAATTGATAATCCTTGCCGATTTCACTGGAGGGATCGACGGCGTTGCGCAAGATGTAATCCAAATTCGCTCGGTTGGAGCCTGTCAAATCTGGACCAATGTTCTCACCTACGCCGAACATCTTGTGGCACTTGCCACAAGTATTCTGATAAACCAAACGGCCATGCTGTGGGTCTGCTTTGGCAAGTTGATTGGGAGTCAACATGGTTTTGTACTTGGCAATCAACTCTTCTTTCTGTGCAGACGATTGTCGTACTTCACCCCAAGCTTCTGACAACTGCTTATTCACATCCGCATCATCGAGGCTGTGAATTTGGCGAGCGACATAAGCTGAAATGTCACGCCGCGAGATGTTTCCGGACTCGACCGCCGTTAAAAGTGCCGACGCGTACGCAGGACGCGATGCCAACGTGCTGAGTGCGCTTTGTTTCTCAATCTCGCTGAGCTTTGGATAGATCGTCAAAATCACTCGTGGTGTGTCAACGCTATCGTAGGCAGCCAAGCTATCCAAGACGGCTGTTCGAAGTTCGCTATCGGCCCTCACCTCGGAATCGGTTAACAGCCGATGCAGCGAAATAGCCAATGCAGGAACGTGTTTTTCTGCCAGAGATTTCAACATCCGGCAGCGTTCCTGCGAGACCGAACTGGGGTCCATCAGGATGTCTTGCATCGACTGCAATGCGACGGGATCGCCGAACAAAAATCCCAGCATCCGAGCCAGTTCACGAACCTCTTTATCATCGCTTGCCGCAAGCTTCTCGTAAGTCGCCGACCATCCATCGGGCCGTTGCACATGCTGTCGACCTCGCAAACCTTCGTGCATTCCGGTCAACAGTTGCAGTTGCAACTCGCTGTCATCGACTTGCCCGATCAACTCAACCAGCGGTGCTAAATCAGATTCCTGGGCAACACAGACGCTGCCGATCAACAGAATGCACAACATACAGGCGAAAATTCGGTTCATCATGGCTTCAATTCTCCTCCGCCAAACGAACAACTTCCGCATGGTTTAACGCGCGACGATCAACGCGAACTTCGCTGATCCCGCCACGAAAGAACTCGTTCGTCGATTTCGCACCGCCGATCCATAAGTCGCCTTTTCCGTCAGCGGCGGCGACCGGACCACGTCCTGTTAGATCTCCATCAACATATACGCAGCGATCCTGTCCACCGGTTTGCACAATGCACACGTGTTGCCAGCCCGCTCGCGTGGCCTTCCCGACGACGTTGCCTCCGCCGCCGAATGCCCACTTGCCATTGGGGTCGATCCACATCCCGTACCACGGACTCTGATCGCGGCCCTTCGTCACCAGCCCTTTCCATCCCGAGGTCGCGGCATCCAGATGTATCCAGGCTGACACAGAAAAACTATCTGCGGGTCCATACGCCAGCTCGCTGTCATGCGGAACGGCAAGATGATCATCTTTTCCATCGAACATCAACGCGGCGCGGCCCGCCAGATCATCGACACGCTTCGGTCGCGACTCAATGCCAGAAGGCGTGGCTTGGCGACCGTTGCGAAGTGTGTCGTTCCAATGCTCGACCGTATTATCCGCATCTGTGGCCACCGCGTCGCTCTTGAACCACAACACCAACGCCTCGTTGGAAACCGATTTCGCGGCAGCCGGTTTTTTCGTGAGCGGTGTTGACGGTGAAGCAGCAGGTTGTGCGATCGGTTTAGAACCGCCCGCGATTCGCATCGCGATGTACGTGGCAAGTTTGGGCAGCTTGGCCGTCTTCGCAATCGCAAGCGCCTTCGGCAAATCCGTTGGCACGGCGGGTTCGAGCGCATACCAGACCATCAGCGGCAGGTTGTGGTCGTCGCGATCTTCTTCGTGTTGAGCTAATGCGGAAACGACCGGCCAGCGCTCGTTGACTGGAACCCGCTGCATCGCTGACGCTAAGTACAATCGCACCAGCGGTGAGGGATCGTCAGCGGCCATCGCGGACCATTTCGCCAAAATCTGCGGGCTGACATCTTGCGATTCGGCTAGTAATTGAATCGACCAAGCACGCAAGTACTCGTCGTCGTGATCGAGTAGCGAAACAAGCAGATCATCATCGGCACCGCCCGTGCAATGCAATGTCCATAAACCACGCAAACGCCGCGGAGTTTGCTCGTGCGTCAGTAGTTGTCGTAGCGAGGTTTGTGTACCGGCAGCCAAAGTTCCAGCGACAGCCCGTTCTTGTAACAACCGACGCGCTTGACGCACGTACCAATCATTGGCATGCAAGTGCATGTCGACCAATTCGGCGTCACTGAGTTTGGTGAGGTTGAACGGCGCTGGTGCGGTGGTGGTATCATGAGCGATCCGCCAGATGCGCCCCGTTTCGCCATGCAAAATCCGATTGCCGCAGATGTCGGCGTCGTGCCAGTCCAGCACATAAACAGCTCCTTCAGGTCCGATTTCCATGTTGAAACCAACCCATTGCTCATCGTTGCAAAGAACGAAGTCGTCGCCATGCTCGCCTTCGAACCCTGAGCCTTTGCGTTTCAGCCGATCTGTCAGCACAGCGTGTTCATGAATGTTGCACATGAATAATCGCTGGTGATATTTTTCGGGGAAACTATCGGCTAAATAAAACCGTGCTCCACCATGCGCCGATTTGTGCCGATGGTTCGCAACTGTCTTAATGTCATCGTAAACATACGGACTGAAATGCGACCCGGCCTGACGATGGTATCGCCCGCCTTGAATCATGTGCCACAAATGCGGGATCACGCACGCGGTGACAAACATTTGTCCGTGATTGTCAAAGTCCAATCCCCACGGATTGCTGGTTCCCCAAGCAAAGACCTCGAACTTCTTTTTAGTTGGATGATAACGCCAAACTCCTGCATTGATTGGTTCGCGTTCGGACTCTGGCGTGCCGGGAACGCCGACGAGCGAATGTGTGAACACGCCATGGCAACCGTACAACCAACCGTCGGGCCCCCACAGAAAACTGTTGAGTGTTTCGTGTCGATCGTTGCGTGCCCAGCCTTCAAGCACGACTTCGGGCGGACCATCGGGTTGATCGTCGCCATCGCGATCAGGGATGAACAACAGATTGGGAGGCGACCCGATCCACACGCCGCCGAACCCCAACGCGATGCCAGTCGGAAATAAAAACTTGTCGCCGAACTGCGTCTTCTTATCAGCTTGGCCATCTCCGTCGGTGTCTTCCAAAATAATGATCCGGCCTTGCGGGCCCGCATCGTACTTGTCTGAACCGCGAGTTTCGTAATTGAGATTTTCCAAAGCCCACACGCGACCCCGATCATCAAACGTGAACGCGAACGGTTGGACGATGTCCGGTTCAGCCGCGAACGCGCGAACGTTGAACCCCTCCTGGACCGTCATCTTGGCGATCGCCTGTTCTGGGTTGAGGAATTCGACGGGAGCGTCTTGAGCGCTGCCGCGATCGCTCGAGGTGACGCAGAGAATGAGCAGAGCAAATCGAAGGTACTGCATGATGGATCTTGGTGGGGAAGAAAATGGGCGACAATGTCAGTTGCTAGTTGCTAGTTGCTAGTTGCTAGTTGCTAGTTGCTAGTTTAAAAGCCGCGCATGGTGCCCGTGCTGCTGCTGAAGCGGTCGGTCTCGATGCCAATGTTTTGCAATAGGTTGACGTACAAATTCGTTAGGGGGTAGTTTTGTTGACGATCAAATGCGAGATGCCCGGCATGCTTGAACCCGCCGCCAGCGAGCAATACGGGCAAGTTGTCATTGGCGTGCGAATTCGCGCTGCCCATGTTAGTCCCATATAGTACCGCTGTCTGGTCCAGTAACGAGACGCCGTTTTCTGTCGCCGCACGCATCCCGCCGAGGAACTCTGCCAACGCCCTGAATTGAGCTTCCTCGATCAATCGTAATTCATTGAGCTTCTCTTCGCGATTGCCGTGATGCGTCAATTCGTGACACATCGACTGCACTCCAGAAATTTGTCGTGGGGTCAACGTGCCCGTGTTCAAACAAACAGTGACAATCCGTGTTGAATCGGTTTCGAGTGCCAATCGCACCAAGTCGAACATGACTCGTTCGTTTTTGGCCAAATCGTGCGTGTCCTTCACATCTTCGGGAGCTGGCATGTCCACGATCGGTTTAGGCCGGTCCACCCAATTCGTTAGCTTCGCTAGTCGCATCTCAAGATCACGAACGCTCGTAAAGTATTGATCCAGGCGTTCGCGGTCCGCTGAGCCGACGCGCCGCTCCAATCGTTTGGCTTTCTCGCTAAGCGTGTCGAGTAGGCTGCGGTCTTCCTGCAATCGCTGGAGCGCCGATGCCTTGCCCTCAACCGTGTCTTCCACGAACAACTGCTGATAGAGTTTCAAGGGGCTGCGTTCAGGCGGGATCATCGAACCGCTGCGGGTCCATGAACAACTCATCAGCTCCGCACCGACCATCAATGTCAACGATGGGAATCGGGTTTCGCTGCCGACTTTTTCAGCCATCACTTGATCGAGCGAAATGCTGTTTTTGAACGAACCGCGACTCGCTCCTGGCGCACCGGTGAGGAACGATTTCTCCGCTGCATGCCCACCGTCGACGCCCGGCAGTGAGACACCCGAAAACACAGTCATCTGGTCACGATGCTGTTTCAAGATGTCTAAGTAAGGCGATGGTGTGTAGTCGATGCCTTCTTGTTGCGGGAAAAAATACTGAGGCAGGATGCCCATGTTCGTCATGATGCCAACGAATCGCTTGGGTGGCTCCGGTGTCGACGCGTTCGCAAACGCGGGCTGCATTGCATCGAGCAGCGGCAGCGACAGCGAAACACCAGCGGCCTGGAGTAGAGTTCGTCGTGCGAGTGGTTTGCTCATGGTTTTATTTCGACTGGAACGGCTTCGATTGGACGACGGCATGAATCAACGACCGCAGGCCATGCTGCGTCGATTCGGTTTTGTTCAAAATGGCTTCAACTTCGGCCCGATCGGCGAAACTCACTTCCGCACCAGTTGCGTAGGTGAGGAGCTGATGCGTGAATGCTCGCGCCAACCGGCGGGGTTCGGCGGCGAGGTAGTTTCGCAATGCGTTAACATCCGCGAACGCCCGTCCGTCGGGAAGTGTGCCTGCACAATCGACGGGCAATTCATAGTGATAGTCAATCGGATGACCGTTGACTTTCTTGCGTTCGTCATGGTGCCCTTGACCGCCGACGGCTCGATACTGAACGCGATATTCGCCGACGACATCAAAGCTTTCGAGTGCAAACCCATATGGGTCCATCTTGGCATGACAGGCCGCACACGAAACATTGCGCCGATGTTTTTCGAGCTGTTCACGAACCGTCGTTGCGCCTCGTACGTCGGGTTCAATCGAACCAACGTCTGGAGGCGGGGGAATCGGGATGATACCGAGTAATTTTTCCATCACAAACGCACCGCGCTTAACCGGCGATGTCGTCGTGCCGTTGGCTGTCGTTTTCAGCGCGGCAGCTTGCGTCAAAAAACCTCCGCGAACGGAATCGGCGGGCAACTCGATTCGCTGGATATCCCAGCCTCGCACATGGTCGATCCCGTAGAGTCGGCCGAGCGGCTCGTTCAACATGGCGAAATCGGACTGCACGAAGTTCTTGACGCTGAGATCGTTGCGCAGCAGTTCGGCAAAGAACGCGTGTGTTTCCATCTTCATCGCTTCACTCAACCACGGCATGTACTCAGGATAAAGTTTGCGATCGGGTTGAGTGGCGTCGAGTTCTCGCAAGCCTAACCATTGACCGGTAAAGCTCTCGATAAAGCGACTGGCGCGCGGGTCGTTGAGAAGTCGTTCGGTTTGAGTGCGAAGGATGTGGGGTTGATGCAGTGTCCCCTCGTCGGCGAGATGCCGGAGTTCATCATCTGGAAGCGTGCTCCAGATGAAATACGACAGTCGCATTGCCAATGCATGATCGTTCAAGACGCCAGCCGGTTCTTCGATCAACATGAATTCGGGAGACGTTAGGATCACACGATAGGCTGAAAGAATCGCATCTTGAAAAGATGTGCCTGCATCAAGTTTTGACTTAATCAGCTCAGCGTACTCACCAATTTCAGCATTGGTCGTGGGACGGCGAAGCGCACGTGGCAGAAATTCGCGAAGCAGTTTTTCCGCATCAGCATGCGGTGCATCAGACGCGACGTAAACCACTGGCCGATGTTGCCCATGCTCGCCATAGATGTCTTTGGGCATGGTATGTGGGTTGCCACGTGGCCACACCTGTTGCCTTGGTTTGGGAACGCCTGTCTCTTCGGTCCATACCTTTACGGGTAGATCGCCGAAGATCGCTTGGTGACTCGGCGGTGGCCAAGATTCATACAACGGTCCTTCGATCTCTACCCATTGGACTGCCACACCCGGTGCGAAACTCATCGGGCCAACGACGTCTTTGTTTTTGCCATGAGCGTAATCGCGAAAGTTTTCACACGAAGCGGCGATCAACCGAAGAAAATCATCGGTGCCGTGCATCATTCCTCCACCACGAGTCAACCAAGCCGTGATCTCGCGTTCAGCCGGTTCGTTGGGCGGCAAGTCAACAGTGCCGTAATGTTCGCCTCTTGCAAACACGCCCCAACCAAGCGCACCGTGCCGATCGGTTGGTACCACTTTCTCGCCGTCCCAATCGAAACTGTAGCCCGATACTCTGAGTTTATGGAATCCAGAGATTACCGGCTGAATCGCCGTCATGGTCCAACGATAGTCGGCGTCTTCGTGTCGAAACAATCCGACCGCGTTCGCTTTGGGTTCGTCGTCTGTCAAGTGATGGGCGGTATCGGCAATGAATGTTTCATCCCGCTGCATCCCGACCAACGCGATCGCGGTCTTATTGCCAATCGCCAGTCCGACGCTGCCTTCGCATTCTCTTCCCTCTTTGCGAATATTCTCCGTCAAACGGAACCGATACTTGAACACCGGTGGTCGTTCCGGGAACGGACAGAGGGCCTCATTGAGCGCCGTGTCGACGGCGGCCAGGTACGATTCGACATGCACGAATGACATCTCGAGCGCACCGGAAAGACGATCAAACCCATGCGAACGCCCGTCTTCTGGCAGTGATTCTTTGAGCTTGAGAGCAGGCAGTGACAACAGATCTCGCAAGGTGTTTTCAAACTCGACGCGGTTGAGTCGGCGAAGTCGGGCGCGTCCGTCTCGCTGTTGACGTAACGTGTCGATGGCAGTCAACTTGCTTGCCAACGCTGACATTGATGTTTGAATTTCAGTGGCATCAGGACGCTCGTGACCACTTGGAGGCATCTCGCCTTCGATCACCCGATCGTAAACTCGCTCCCAACGCTCCAGGCTAGCTTCGTCTAACGGCAGATTCGTAAGATCGAGCTTTCCTTCGAGTTGATCGCCGCTATGGCAATCGACACAGTGCGAGTCGATGAACGAACGCAACGGGGCCTCGCCGACCACTTGTGTCGCAAGGAACAGCAACGGAATCAGGATGCCAATCGGTTTCATGTGAAGTGGCTGGAGGACGATGATTTTGGTCCGTAGCGAAAATCGTCAAGTGTTTCGGTTTTTACGTAGCATCGCCAAAAAACTTGAAAACGTCCGCTACAGTTGATCTTCGAAATCGCGTTTACTCTTCGTCCGTGCGGAAGGGCGACGTTGGCAAACCTGCTTCGTTGTACAAATTGCAAGTTGGATTGTTAGCCCAGCCGTAACGCACCGCTGTCGGGTTGGCGACTGCGGCTGATGAAACGATCACGGTATCTCCGTCGATCACCGCGTCTGCCCAAACGAACTTTTTGTCCGCGCCTGCAATCGCGAAACCGATCAGCTTGTCTCCTCGTGCTTGCAATCCACCACCGACGTGGTTGAATTTCACGTATGCCTTTCCATCCTTGAATTCGACCGACGCATATTCTGGACCGCTATAAACGATATCTTTGTCGAACGCGATGCCGAGTGCTGACAACGCCAATCGCCGACCGACCTCTTGTTTATTGCGAGGATGAATGTCGTTGGCTTCACCAATGTCAATCGTGATCGCGAGACCGACATGTTTGTCGTTGCGAGCGGTCAGGGATTGCGCCTCACGCAAATCCGCCCAACCCCCTTCGACTGGTTGCGTTTGGACTTGCATGAAATTCGCCAATTGCACAACGAGAAACGGAAAATCGCCAACCCCGAACTGTTTTCGCCAATCGCGAATCATCGTCGGTAGCAATTCGCGATACTGAGCCGCGCGGCCTGCGTTCGATTCGCCTTGATACCAAATCGCTCCCTTGATGCCGTAGGGAACCAGCGGTGCCAACATGCCGTTGAACAGTACGGTGACAATGTTTGGATTGCTACCGAGTTGCTCCGGTGCAGGCGTTGTGTTGTTCAGAGGTGTGCTTACGGAATACTTCCAGTCGCCTGCCAAGGCAATCGAATCAACACCTGGAATTTCTAGTGATAGTTGATCGCTCTGACCATGCAATCCGCCTCCACCGGCTGTATCGAGCACGCGAATGGCGATCACGTTGCGGCCGGCCTTTAACGTTCCAGCAGGCAGTTTGTAGTTGCGGACAGCCGCCCAATCGTTCATCGCACCGACTTGTTTGCCGTTGACCCAAGTCGTATCGCGATCGTCGATCGGACCGAGATGCAAGACCGCTTCTTTTCCTGCGGCGCCTGCGGGCAAATCAAACTCTTTGCGGAACCAAACAATCCCATCGAACTGGTCCAGTCCGCGAGCTTCCCAATTGCCTGGCAACGCCATCGTTTTCCAGTCGTCTGTTGGCGTATCATTTTGCCACCACGAACTCTTGGAACCAGGATCGTTCGCACTCCACCACTTCGCCATCGCCTGATCAAAGTTATCATTGCCTGCTTGTTGTGCGGCAGTCATTTGTTCAAGCGTTGTGACAGCGGGCCGGAAATCATCCATCGTTTTGAGCGCTTCACCGCTCGTCCAGGCTTCCGCGATCGTGCCGCCCCACGAGGTATGAATCAAACCCACAGGCACATTAAGTTCGCGTTGCAGTTCCCGACCAAAAAAGTATCCGACGGCGCTGAAGCCAGCGACTGTGTTGGGTGCACAGAGTTGCCATTGACCGTTCACGGTCTGTTGCGGTTCAGCAGAGACACGTTTAGGGACGGTAAACAATCGTAAATGTGGAAAGTCTGCGGACGCGATTTCTTTCTGTGATTCATTAGTCGCTGCAACAGGCCATTCCATGTTCGATTGACCCGAGCAAATCCATACGTCGCCGACCAACACGTCGGTAACAGTCACCGTCTGCGATCCGCTCACGGTGAGTTTGTGCGGACCACCGGTGGGTAGCGGTGCGAGTTTGGCTGTCCAGCGACCGCTGCTGTCAGCGATCGCCGTGACGGACTGGCCAGCACATACAACGGAGACCTTTTCTCCCGCCTTCGTCCAGCCCCACACGGGAGCGTCGATACCGCTCTGCAACACCATGTGATCGGTGAACAGCGGATGGAGAAACGGAAGATCCTCGGCGTGTGCGGGTGACAGGGCGAACGCGCAGAATGCGATCGCAAATAGTTTGCAGATGAAGTTCATTGATGTGGTTCCGTTAAAGTGTGTTTGTGGGGATGATAGCGACACCGAAGGACGACACAGCATAACTGAAATTGGCTGCTGCATGACTTCACGGCCAATGCTGAGCAATTTTTTGGCGCAGAAAGTCGGCACTGCGTCGGAGTTGGTCGATGCCGTCGACCCCGTCTTCGATGCTGATCCAGCTGTCAAAACCTTTGCTTTTCAATTCGCTGAAGATCGCATCATAATCATTCAGCCCTTTGCCGATCTCGCCGTGGCTGAGTCTTTTTGCATATCCCACCGATCCGCCTTCCTCGCGCCGCAAATCTTCGAGACTTCCCGTCAACAAATAGCGATCACTGGCGTGCATCGTGACGACGCGGTCCGAGACGCGTTTCAATAACTCGATCGGATCGTCGCCTGCGAGAAACGCGTTGCTGGGGTCGTAGTTGACACCAAAATGGGAATGGTCGATCGCAGCGACCAAATCGCAGAACACATCCATCGCTTGAGCGAACTCAGGATACTCCCAAAAATCGTCTTTGTAATGATTTTCGAGGATCAGCGTGATGTCACGCGCTTGGGCGTACGGCAAACAGGCGTGGATGCTATCGGCGGCCAACTTGACGCCTTCTTGCATCGTCAACTCAGGGCGTCGCTGACCGCTGAGCACTCGGCAATAGTTTCCGCCGAGTGCGTAGGTCATGTCGATCCAATGTTTCTGCTTGGCGATCTCTCGTTCGCGAAAGGCCGCATCGGGGTGCGTGAAATCTGGCGAACAACACAGCATCGGGATCGTCATGCCGAGATCAGCAACTTGGTCGCGAAACATCGACCACTGCGATTCGTCGTTGAGTTCCAAGAAGCCAGCGTAAAACTCCAATCCGTCGATTGATAATGTTGTCGCCAACTCAAACCACTCGGCGAGTTTCATCGTACCATCTTTACAGAGGGCGTGCATGTAAGCTTTCGGAAAGGCGGCAAGTTTCGGCATTCGGTTGTCTCAAGTAAGATTGGATTCTAGCCTGTCAGAAGTGGGATAGGCTTCGAGCCTGTCATGCTCGAGATAGGCTTCCAGCCCAAGGCTGTGAGAATATCCCTGAAAGCGATTTTCGTGTATTCCCATGTCTTTCGCGACACGGAGGTTCGCGATGTCGACGGAAATTCTCGATCGGTTTGTAGATAAGCCTGCAAAGCCCACTCAATAACTCGGTATGTCGATGGCATGGAAACAAAAGCCGAACTAAAGGCACTGCGTCACCGCCTTGCTAGCGGCACTCCGTTTGACGATACTCTCTGGAAGACAAAACGGCATCAATGCTCGGCTTTGAATCCCCAGAGCACGCCGTTTACAAGACAGTGACTCCTGAGAGCGTTTGTTTTCTAAATAAGCGAGTGACTTGCCATCAGGAAACGCGCGACCCGCAACTCGCGTGCATTTTTTTTGTTAGGCCAATCCGGTGGACGCTGCTAATTGTTTGGGCGGCTGATGCTTGCACCCCACCCTTTGGCGGTTGACGTCTGTTCTTTTGACCACGCGAACACCGCATCCATGAGCATGTGTTGGGCGATACCGGATGTGATGACACGGTTTGCCGTATGCTGAATGAAGATGGTGAAATCTCCAATAACAACGACATAGCCATGTGCCAAGGCGGGTTGTGAATCCCCGCTCTCATTCTCATACACGTAGGTGTATTCGATTGCTCGGAAGCTCGGCGTATACCACGCAACACACGCGACGACGTCACCAGTTTTATCGTGCTTGTAGTGTCGCCATGAGAATTGTCCATCGTCTACTTGGCCACCGTCGGCGCTGGACCATTCGTGGCCGGGATTCGGGAAGGTACGAAACGCAGGTACGTCAGGCTCAGCAGCACCGAGCGAGGCGGCAACAGTGAGACACAGGATGGCTATTGCATTTTTCATTTGTGGCAGAACACATTACTCCGGTTCATCGCACATCGTTATCCGCGATTTGTCCCACAATTCTTTCGTTGTGTAGTGAAAGCATATCCAGTGCAAGCACCGCATCTTATAGGCAACTCTCGCGCGAGCAAAGAGCCCAAGGCGACATCGCCGAAATCCCAAGCCATTGATCAATTGCCTGCAGCGAGCATTGTTCCGAAAGCAAGCAACGGCAACATGCTCAGCGTCGTGTTGGTCAAACAGTTCAGCTACCACTTCGGTAACGGAGACTCGCATAATTCCGCGCCCCCAGTATTCCGGCAATAGATTGAAGCCGATACTGAAGCATCGAATTCCATTTGAGTCTGTGCCCTTCTGTGTGATGTAACCTACCACAGCGTTGTCAAGCACGATCGATGAACATCGGAAGATGTCGCAGTCAACGGGTTTGGATCCGGCAAGCCACTCAAGCCAGCGTTCAGGGCAATCATCCGCATCTCGTCGAAACTGGTTTCTTGCAATTTCGGAGTTCGCTTGAATGGAGAAAATATCCGCAAGGTCAGCAGCAACGGTTTCGCGTACTGACATCAGGAATCAAGCTCACTTAGGTCGGATAACGCCAGCGGTAACGGGAGTAAAGGGATTGTAGCGGAGGCGCTAAAATGGCGTAGCCAGTCCGCCGTAGCGGAGAGCACATTACTCCCGTTCACGGCATTGTTGCACTGGTCGGGTTTTGTGTGAAAACTTGACCTGACGTGCAGGTCTCTGGCTTAGGGTTTTATCCCATCAACTGCCCCCTGTCCAGGGAATTCCAGCCGCTTCTCCTTGCTCCTGATGCCAGCACGTACGTCCCAATGCTGCTCTGCGTGCGAACCTTCGGTCACGTCGGTGACATTCCGCTGATCATTAAAAACTTCGATCCTTGTTTGGCTCATGCGATCTTGCCTCCAGCAACATCGCTCCGATTCTCCATCGCGACTCGCGGCAAGGCTGCGATCGGTGGCCCACGACCAGCCGTGAACTCGTGGTGACTGATCAGTTGCTTGCCGCAATGCGGGCAGCAACATGCCTCATTCATCCCGGCCGCTTCGCACCACGCCT
>JBGSMN010000118.1:0-47275 GCA_041740155.1 Rhodopirellula sp. | reverse complement strand
GAGTTTCTTTCGAGTATATTTCGCAGTTAATTTGCAATGATTTGTGTCAGCGTCGGTCGAGCCCGCCATCAACGAATGATCTCCGAGCACCAATTCTTGGTCGAACAGGGAGCCCAATTGGTCGAACTGCGGTTAGATTATATCACTCGCGCGGTCAATCTAAAGCGGCTGATTAACGATCGCCCCGGCCCTGTCGTGATCACCGCACGGCGAAAGGAAGACGGCGGACGCTGGGAGAAATCTGAGCAAGAGCGTTTGATGTTGCTCCGCAGTGCGATCGCCGCAGGCGTGGAATATGTCGACATCGAAGCCGACATTGCCGCCCAAATTCCGCGTTATGGCGCGACCAAACGAATCATCAGCTATCACGACTTCAGCGGCACGCCTGACGAACTCGAAGATCTGCATGCAGCGATGGCCGAGGAAGACGCTGACATCGTCAAGATCGCGTGCATGGCCAATACTTTTTCGGACAATATTCGGATGATGCGATTGGCAGCCAATGCCAAGATTCCGACGATTGGAATCTGCATGGGCGAACTCGGCATGCTGACGCGAATTCTCTCCAACCGCGTCGGTTCGCCGTTCACCTACGCGACGTTTAGCACGGACAAAAAACTCGCCCCAGGGCAGCTCAATTGGAAGGAGATGAATAGTACCTATCATTACGATTCGATCAACAAAGAGACGGCGTTGTTCGGCGTGATTGCGGACCCTGTCGCACACAGCCACAGCCCGTTGATTCACAACGCCGCGTTCATGGACGCGGGACTGAACGCACGTTATCTGCCGCTCCGCGTGCCCAAAGATGACCTGCACACGTTCATGAACTCGTGCCATAGCATCGGCATCGAAGGGATCAGTATCACGATCCCGCACAAGGAAACGTCTCTGCAGTATTGCACTCAAGCCGAAGCGAGTGCCACGGGGATCGGTGCGATCAACACGATGATCTTCAACGGTGACGATCGACTTGGTTACAACACGGACTACCGAGCCGCGATGGACTGTATCGAAGAAGTGTTCGGGATCCAACGCGGTCAAGAGAATTCGATGCAAGGCAAAGTCGCAATCATTCTCGGTGCGGGTGGTGTGTCGCGAGCGGTGGCGTGGGGTTTGCGACAACGCAAGTGCGAAGTCTACATCGCGTCGCGGACGGAAGAGCGCAGCCAAACGCTGGGGGCGGAAATTGGATGCCGCACAATCGATTGGGACCAACGGCACGAAATCAAGGCGCACTTGTTGATCAACGGAACTCCCGTGGGCATGCACCCCAATGTGGACGCGTCGCCGTACAACATGGCATCACTGAACGAATACATGGTGGTTTTTGACACGGTTTATAATCCCGAAAACACGCTGCTGATCAAGCAGGCCAAACGCAAGGGAGCACGCGTGATTACGGGTGTGGATATGTTTGTCCGTCAAGCGGCCTATCAATTTCGACTGTTCACCGGCAAAGACGCACCGACGGATTTAATGCGGGCGAAAATCAAACAAGCCACCAACCCCGTTCAAGATCACTCGGGTCCACGAGAAGAATAACTCTTTGGAGCACTCCGAAAGGAGGCGATTCTCACGTTTACGGCAGCGGGATGCCGTTGAGCACGAACGGCACTTCGTTACGGCGTACAGATGTGGGTGACTCGTAAATCAATTTGGTTTGCGGTGGAGGTGCCATCTCTCCGAGATCGAACAGATAGCCTACGCCCACTCCAGATTCTGTTTGTCGATAAACTTCATAACCGAGATGATCTTGGCGAGTTCCATCGGGCATCTGCACGAAGACTTCGTTTTCAAAAATCCATTGCCGATGACTTTCCAGTGCCCGACCTGCACCGAACAACTCAACTCCGATACGAATTTCATGCAGCGGCGCAATGTCACGAACACTTTCGATTGTCACCGTCATCGCGTCATGAGTTTGCTCCGCTGCCGCTTCACCGAGTAGCAATTCAAAACGTCGCCGCTGACCTGGCAATAACGCCGTGATCTGACCCGACAACCGTTCGATTTCATTGGCATCGTCTTTCGCTTGACCACCACCGCCCTCGCCGCCTGCCGCTAAGTCGAAGCGACGACGTGGGAGTTGCATCGGCAAATAGAACTGGCTCTCAGCAAGCTCACCTGAGGTGGCGATGTCGATACTCTCGCCGGATGTTTGTGGTTCTAAATCAACTCCGTTGTCGAGTTTGCCCACCACACCCGCGATCGGAACACTTAAACCGATCGGTGTGCGATTGGGTTGCCATGAGATGGACATGGTGATATTCAACCCGCTCTGTGAAGCATCGCCGAGCACGCGGCGAGCGGTCACGATGGTCGGTTCAAGCCGATAGATACCTGCGTAAGCTGCCGAGTCAGCACGCGATTCACGTTCGGGTTGCCGGCGAACGAGCGCTAACCGATTGTGGTCGCCAGCATAGAAGTTGATGTCCAAGTCGGCTTGATCAAGCACCCGATCGACTGCTTGCCAAAACCCTAGTGGTGCTGCCGATGGTTTGATGACACGACTCTTGTCAATGTTTAGCCCCGCCGTTTCGAGATCAAACTCCACGCCGCTGGCCAGACTGATCGCGTCAAGTGCCTCGCCGAGCGTTTTCACGTTTTGTAGTTTGACGGTGGTTTCTTCCGTCTCGATACGAACCTTCATTTGACTCCATTGCTTTTGGATGCGCTGCATGCGTTCTCGCGCATCGAGAGATAAGTGATCTAAAATCACGGGCACGAACTCAGCCGCCTCGGGACCGGCAGCAAGTAATCGTTGTTCCGCTTCTCGTCGATCTTGAGCTGTGGAGGCGTCGAGCTGCGTGACCCAAATGGGCACATCGAGAGCCAAGTTCACCTCCGGTTCGGTTGACTTCAGTGCGGCTTCGGCAGCGTCTTGTTCAGCGGTTTCCTGAGCGAACACAGGCGGGATCAACGTGACCATGCAACCGACCAATCCAATCGTGACGATCAGACGCACCGTCCGCCGTAGTACCGTTGCAACCCGCACAAACCACACCACTCGCTTTGGAACGACGGATGATGTTGCCATCGGCTCATACGGGTAATGCAGGTCCGCGATCGGATTGGCTGAGCCGTGATAAATGATCATCTGAATATTTTGAAAAAGGAAACGAGAAAAACGCGATCGGAAAGCCTTTGATTCGATTTTAACCTACCTTTGATCAGACCGTGTTGGTGTCGGGGGGCATCGACGGCGTTTCTTTTCGCACAAGCCGCTCCTCCTCCGACATCGCCACTGCTATGCATTTGCCAAACTGTGGAATCGACCTGCCCCTGTTGTACCCCAATCATGTGGGCCAGAAACACCTTAGGATCGTAGCTTTCACCTGGATTTTACTGGTCACGGTATGGGCAGGCACGATTGCAGCGAACCCTGGATCAGGCCCTCGGCCTGTTCAATTCCTCGTCGGCGCAAACTGGCAGACCGGCTTGCACCTGATCGATTCCTCGACCGAATCGCTTGTGATGGCCACCGACGGTTGGTTGCACACGGTTGCCGCCGATCGTCGCAGGGAAGCGATCCGGTTCACGAACGATCGGTTTGAGCCAGCTTCCGCCACCCAAATGCGAAACAATTTGCGAGTCGAATTCGGTCGCGATTTTGAAGTCATCGCGACTGCGAATTTTTTGGTGGTGCAACCCACAGGGCGCGGCAATCGTTGGCCAGACATGTTTGAAGAGTCGCATCGTGCGTTCGTAGATTTCATGAGCAAACGCGGGGTGCGAATTCGCAGTGGACGGTTTCCGATGGTCGCCGTGGTGCTGCCCGATGCTCGCGCCATGTACGACGAATTGGCACGGTTGAAAATCGATGTATCACGAGTAGCTGGTATCTATGCTAATCGTTGCAACCGCGTGATGACTCACGATGGTGGTCGGTTGTCAGAAATCGCGGCCACCGTGCGACACGAAGCCGCTCACCAATCGGCGTTCAATACGGGGGTGCATAGTCGCGTCAATGACACGCCCAGTTGGATCACCGAAGGGATCGGACAAATGTTTGAACCCGAAGCGTTGGCATCGGGACGTAGCGGAGCGAGATTGGCCGAGCGGATCAATCGCGAGTCAATCGAACACCTGCGCAGTCACTTCTCGTTGCGTGATCCCGCCCAGATCGCGGAGTGGGTCGAGCGACTCGTTGACGGTGATGAAGCGTTTAGCAATACGAGCGAAGTACACACCGCCTATTCAGTCGCTTGGGCAATGATGTTTTATTTGTCGGAACATGATAGTGCGACGTTCGCCGAGATCCTCAATTTCACCGCCACGCGGCCACCCTTTGAGAGCTATCGACGTGGCCAGCGTCGAATTGATTTTGAACGGATCACAGGCACCGACACGCTCACCTTCGCGAATCGGTTGACGCGTTTTCTGGCAAAGTTGCCGTAGCGGAACTCGTCAAGAGTTTCGTTTTCATCGTGACTTCAACAACGTCGAAAGTCTTGACGACTTCCGCTACTTTGCCTACGTGATTCGTGCCAGCTACTGATCCGCGTACACCATTGTGCTTTCTTCTTTCGTGACTGGCACACGTGCTTGGTCACTCGTCACGATGGCTTTGATGATATGCGTGTCAGGTTGCACACCTCGGACGCGAATTCGGTAAGTCAAATCACCACCGGCTGCCAGATTCGGATGCGGAGCAAACATCACGCCACCGCGTCCATCCGTGCCCGCTTCGCTATCACTTTCGAGCATTTCAATACCCGGTGGTAACAACAACCGAACTTGCACGTTAGTATCATTGCGTGAACCAGCATTGCGGACCTTGATCTCGTAAGTCGTTTCACTTCCCAGTTCAATCGGGTCGGCGGTATCGGCGATGCTGAACGTCAACTCAGCTTGCGATTGCACCGCGACAGTATGTTCGCTCTCGCTACGCGAATTCAGGTCCGCAGTCGCTTCCAAGCGGATAACTTGATCGCCCTCTTCAATCGGCAGCAACGTAACAGGTACCGATGCAGATTCGCCCGCAGGCAAGTCGATGATTGACCACAGCACAGCGTGACGGTTCGGATCGTAATGACCATTGTTCTCGGTGCCAACGAACGTGAATCCACGATCGAGTTGAGCCATGATTTCAACATTGGTGGCCGGTGCGGTGCCGCCGTTTTGAATGTTGACCATGTACGTGGCTTGGCGTTCGAGGAATCGACGACTGGGACCTGCCAGAGTAACCGCAATCTTTGGTGAGACAACTTCGACGGCCACGGTATGCGAAACTGGCTCAGCGTCTTCAGCAACGAGATGCACGACATTTTCAATCACTCCAGATTCGACAGCCCGCATCCGCAGCACTTCCCGTCGGACTTCACCGGGGCGCAGCGAACCCATCGCGTTATCGAGTTGGCGACCACGTGGATGGTCGAGTCCAGGAGGAACATCGGCTTGCAAGATCACATTGGTCGCTTCGCCTGTGCCCACGTTCGCGACTTCGAGTTCAATTTCGAGTTGTTGACCGATCAATACTTTCTGCGGAGCACGTTGAGTGATCTTCAGTTCGGGCCGTGTGCTGCGGGTGCGAACCGATGCGGCCGCTTCAAACGTCACACGCGCGACACTGCCCAGTTCACCTTCTTCCTGCGGGACCAATTGCATCGTGATCGATCGCTCGTCGCCGGCGGGCATTGCTCCGAGTTGCCAAACGAGCATGTCACCTTGCATGGTTGGTGCCGGTGTGGCGTCGATGAGCTGCATGCCTGCAGGCACACGATCATGCACAAGCACACCGAGCGCTTCTGCCGTGCCGACGTTTCGGACCTGAATAACAAACGTTGCAGGCTTGCCGACTTTCACCTCGGCAGGAGCGCGTTTATGAATCACCACGCTGGGCGTTTGAATGCCTTCGAGCCGACGATCACCAGGCGAACTGATCGAGATCGGTTCGTTACCAGCGGTGAGATAAGCGTCTGTCATCCCTACGGATGCGGCACCGCGCTGATGACCTGCGAACTGAGCGGGAGTGTTCGAATTGACAGGCATTGGATTAAACGCCTGATTTTGCGGACCAGCATTATTCGGGAAAGTTGGATTGCTCGGGAAAGCCTGCGGGGTCGGCAGTGGAGGCAGCGAGTCGTCTCGCTCAGGTATTTGCGGTTCACCCATTTGTGATTGGGGTGCGGAGCGGAGTGCGTTTTGCACCGCATTTTCTTCACGCAATGAATTGCCCGCGAAACCTGCAGCAGGTACTCCGCCGTAGTCACCGACAAAACCCTGCATGCCCGTCGCGTTTTGTGGCTGATCCAAGGTCTGACGCGATGTCGAATCGGGTTGCGGCATTGGCGTCAAGGTAGTTTGTTCTGGTCCCGAGTCCATCATCATCATCGGAGCCTGATCAAACTGAATTTCTGGCATATTCGCAGGCATCGGCATCTCCGGCCCAGCGGCTGGTTTCTCTTGCTGAGGCGGCGGTGCTGTAACGGATGGCATTCCCATGAAAGGCATCGCCAAGCCAGGCCCATCGGCGGCAGCAGGCGAATGCTGTTCGACTGGCGGAGCCATCATTCCCGCCGGATCAAAGCTCGCGACCGGCAGCGCCATCGGACCTTCATTCGACTCCGCAGGCGGCGACATTGGCTCTTCGTGCGTGACCGTCGCGATCATCATGGCAGGTGGCGCGTCGTTGAGTTGTTGCTCGGGATGCGAAACCTGAGAGTCAGGCTGGATTCCCGTCGCTGGCATCTCAACAGCGTAGGCTGCAGGCATGAGCGGTGATGACGGCCCGGTGCTGGCGAACGCCTCGTCAGCGGCGATCGGTTGAGGCAACGCATGCGCCCACGCTGGCGTGCTGAGTTCTGGCACGTCGAGGTTGGAGGGCAATCCTTGACGCTGGGCTTGGGCGGCAGCGAGAGCTCCCAGAGCGATCGCGACGAGGCCACCGGTGAGTCGCCAGGAGAGTCGTTTTCCGAATTCCATCATCGTTCGCATTCCTTTGCGTGTCCGCGTGGCGAAATTTCGCCCTGTGTTTGCCAATCCATGGCATGTGAGGCTGTTTGTGAAGCAACCAGCATTGCCCCCCAACGGGATCGCTGATCGACCGTATCCCAGGCAATAGCAAAGTCACCGGACCGCTGCCAAGAGCGGATTTGCTGGACGTGAATTTTTAGTCGCGAAACATTTGGCCAAAGCGAGACTCGTCATGAATTTTGGCAAGGCCAGCAGGCTCGTGAAACTCTTAGTGAGTTCCGCTACGTTGGTTTTGAAAGTTAAGGCGAGCGGCAAATTTAAACTTACCCTCATACGCGGTCGACGGGAGCACAAAACTCCTGATGAGTCGAGCAAACGCTGCTCCTGCTGAGTCGAGCAAACGTTCGGCAGGAGCCTCACGCTCCCGGTATGAGACATCTTGCCGCTAGCCTAATCGCGGTGCTTGCCGCCAGCCAATTGGCCAGTGACAGCTTCGATTGGGATTGGAATCCCACGCAGGCAACCTTCGAGCACCAGATTGTCACCCACGACGCCCTGGAAGCTGGCCACGATCATGCGGCCCCGGCGCGTCTTATCCAGCCGAACCATCAACACGAGTCGATCACCAGGCACGACCACGCCGCGAAAGCGGACTTCATCCACGCCCCCGAAACCGACCATAGCGGCTCCGAGCAGATCGTGTTTTTGAGTGTAGTAGCTCGAAAGCTGCGCGACCGCTTCGAGCATCATCACGCCCGGCATCAGTGGCATGCCTGGCATGTGTCCACGAACCCAGAATTCTTGGTCGGTGATTTGCTTATAGGCAGCGCAAGCATGAGCTTCGAGATCCTCATAGAGGATCGCGGTCAATTGCTCCATCTCGTGACGTTGCGGATTGAATTTTCGAATCTCTTCGATATCCGCAATGGGATTGTCAAAATCGAGCAGGCTCGGCTGGATGATAAATGGACTTTTCACCGCAGACTAGGTCTTTACCTTCCGGCGTTTGGCCTTCCGCGCCTTCGCATTGGCAGGGCGACGTCCGTGATTCGCTTTTTTCAGCTTATGGTGTGGTTTGGCCACGAGGAAATACCTAGAGAGTGAATTGAAATTGGGAAAAGTGTCGCCGCTGTGAAAAACAGCCGCTAGGCAAAACCGCCATTGAGAAGAGAAAAACTAGCGTTCCCGAAATACGATCCGACCTTTGGTCAGATCGTAAGGCGACAGTTCAACACGAACTTTATCACCGGGTACGATGCGAATGAAGTGCTTCCGCATACGACCAGCGACGTGTGCAAGCACATCGTTACCGGTTTCGAGTTGGACTCGAAATCGAGTATTGGCTAACGCCTGGGTGACGGTGCCTTCGACTTCAAACGCTTCTTCTTTCTTGCTCAAAACGAACGCCTTTTTATCGTTTACTAAACTGGACACCGCGACGAGCACCACGCAGACCAGGTTTCTTCCGTTCCTTCATGCGGGAATCCCGCGTCAAGAAACTGCCTTCCCGCATCGGGTCATGCAACGCTTCGTCGTACGAGCACAACGCCCGCGCCACGCCCATGCGAATCGCACCGCTTTGGCCAGTCATTCCGCCACCGGAAACACGCACAGTCATGTCGATCTTATCGGCCAAACCGGCCGCTTCAAGCGTTTCAACAATCGCTCGTTGGTGTTGATCGTTGACAAAAAACTCCGCAAGCGGTTTGCCATTAATCGTGAATGTTCCGTTACCAGCGCGAATTCGCACCCGAGCAACGCTGCTTTTACGACGGCCGGTGCCCAACGCATCGCCGGTGATTTTGTCTTTTTTTACTGCGATCATAGGAGTGACGTTTGTGCTTAATTGTTGACTTTCTTGCCTTTGCGAACCAACTCAGTCGGTTGCTGGGCAGTGTGCGGGTGCTCGGAGCCGGCGTAAATTTTGAGTTTGGCAAGCATATGACGTGCCAATTTGTTCTTCGGCAACATTCGGCGAACCGCATGTAGCAACAAATCTTCGGGTTTGCGATCTTGGCGATCCTGATAACTTTCCAGCCGCAGGCGGGGGTAACCGGTATACCAGGTGTAGTGACGATCCTGCATTTTATTGCCGGTCATCGCAATCTTTTCAACGTTCGTAACGACGACAAAGTCACCGCAATCGACGTGTGGAGTGTATTCAGGGCGATGTTTGCCCATCAAAATAACGGCAATATCACTAGCCAATCGACCCAGCACTTCATCGGTGGCGTCGACGACGTGCCAATGTTTTTCGATTTCGCCAGGTTTGGCCATGTAGGTTCGCTGAGCAGCCACGGTGGGAACTTTTCTCGGGAAAGGCGTCAAAAATTTGAATCGCAGAGCCTACCCGACGCACCCCTTCCATGACAAGGGCTCCCCAGCCATGGAATGAAAGGATTTTTTACAAATGATCAGCCCATATCGATTTCAAATCCATCGCGATAGGGACGGCTAAGCATCGCGTTAGCTTCCTCATCGCCAACAATCTGCTCGATCGAATCGTCCCACTTCAGTTCACGCCCCAAACGGGCACAAATTCCGGCGAGATGACAGACGTTGAGCATTTGCATATGCGAGCGAACATCCGAGATTGGCTCCAAACCTTCACGTGAACAATGCAGGAAGTTTGCCCAGTGTTGGGATCTTTCGTTGTGTTCCATCGGCAAGCCCTTGTAAACCTTGACAATGGCATCCTCCGGCAATGGATTATCCTTGAGTGCGTCGACCGGCTGGCCTTCCAATTTGCCGCGACTCACAAAAATCTTGCCCTTGTCGCCTTCAATCAGCACTCCATTGCGAGCACTGCTCTGGATCATCATCAGCGTGTCGCCTGGATAAGTCACCTGAAAATCAAAGTTCGTCGCAGTGTTGTACCGATCGTGCTGTTGTGGCACGCCGTTCTTAAACTCCACGGGGTGATTCGCGGAGCCGCTGATCGACGTCGGCCCTGCACTTTGGCCATTGAGCTTCAGCGCCCAATTGCAAATATCGACATGGTGAGCGCCCCAGTCGGTCAGTTTGCCTCCGGAGTACTCGTACCACCAGCGGAATTCGTAGTGGCCGTTGGTATTCGGGCGGCCTTTCTTGGCTTCCAGATAACGATAGTCGGTCGTCGGTGCGGGGCCGAGCCAGCGGTTCCAATCCAATTCTGCCGGTACCTCAGCGACGGGAATCGCTGGGCTGGAAGGGGCTCCGCCGATTCCGGCTGTCAAACGACGAATTTTGCCCACGCGGCCCTGGGCGACCATCGCCATCGCTTTGACAAACAACGGAAACGTGCTGCGTTGCTGTGTGCCAACTTGCACGATTCGCCCCGTTTGCTTTTGCACTTTGCGAATCAGTTTCCCCTCGTCAATGGTTAGTGTCAGCGGTTTTTCGCAGTACACGTCTTTGCCCGCCAACATCGCTTCGATCAAAGGTTTTGTGTGCCAATGGTCTGGCGTGGCGATGTGCAGCACGTCGATATCGTCGCGATCAAGCATCGCTCGATAATCGCTGTACACATCCGCTTTGCCCTCGCTAAATCGATTGTTCGCCGCTGCCGCACGCTTGGAATCCACGTCAGCAATGGCGACCAAATCGACCCACTTTCGACAGGCATTGAGGTTTCCAGTCCCCATCCCGCCTGCCCCGATCAAGCCGATCGTCATGCGGTCATTCTTGCTCTTGGTATCATCGGCGAGCGTCCGCGGAGACCAAGCGAAATAAGGTGTCGCAAGGGCTGCACCCGCCGCCACCTGCAGGACGCTTCGCCGTCCGAGTTGACGGGACGATGGTTTGACGGTCGCCTCATCGGAGGATTTTTTGATCGTTTGCTGCTTGTTTGTCATGCTGGCACCAGGGGGGAGTTGGGCGGGAGGAGCGAGATTCAGGCCATGATTATAACCGCTGACCGGTATGGAAGGTAATCATCTCCTCCTAAACCAATTCGCGATCCGTGCGTTTGTCCGCTGCATAGCTATGCCTCCCCTCGCTCATCGTCGAAATCCTGCCCCCTAAACTGAATTCACCTCGATCGCACCAATCCATTTTGCGTCAGCGTTTGCGGTGCCAACCTGCTAACATAACGGTGACTGCTCTCACCACACCCATCTCCCCCGCATCCCAACGTTCGCTGATGTATCTCCGCATGGCTCGCCGCTTCGCCCTGGAAACCGACAAACGATTGCTCGCCAAAGCCATCTGGATGCTTGGCGTGAAAGGACTGCGGAGCATCCACCGGCACAAGCGACGACTTAAAAATGGCGAGTTCTTCCCGCCATTTCTTTACATGTCCGTCATCAACAGTTGCAACCTCCGCTGCCAAGGCTGCTGGGTCGACGTCGCGGCCAAACAACACAAGATCGAACTCGATGCAGCCACGCGAACGATCGAGCAAGCTAAAAAGATGGGCAATAGTTTCTTTGGCATTCTCGGTGGTGAACCGTTCATGCACAAAGATCTGCTGACGCTGTTTGAAACCCACCGAGACGTTTATTTTCAAGTCTTCACCAATGGTCATTTCATCACCGACGAAGTCGCCGCGCGACTGCGAAAATGTGGCAACGTGACTCCATTGATTAGCGTCGAGGGCAGCGAGATCATCAGCGACACCCGCCGCGGTCGTGGCGGCGTGCTGAATCAGACGATGGCGGGAATCGAAGCAGCAATCCGCAACAAACTGCTGGTCGGTGTCTGCACCAGCGTTTGCAAATCCAACATCGATGACCTGGTCAATGAGAAATGGGTCGACCGGCTAATTGAAATGGGCGTGATGTATTGTTGGTTCCACATCTATCGTCCCGTCGGTCCCGAACCTAACCCGCAACTGGCACTTTCGAGCGAAGAGCAACGACGAGTTCGCCAGTTCGTTGTTGACACCCGCGCAACCAAACCGATCGTGGTCATTGACGCGTACCACGACGATGCGGGCAACGCCTTGTGCCCCGCCGTTACCGGATTCACGCACCACATCGGCCCCTGGGGAGACATCGAGCCGTGTCCCGTGATCCAACTCGCCACCGAATCGATTCATGACGATCGACCGCTCGCCGAGACCTTTAATAACTCCGAGTTCCTCAGAGATTTTCGCGAACTCACGGCCGGTAATACGCGTGGTTGTGTGATCATGGAACGTCCCGATTTGCTTGTTCAGCTTGCCGAGAAGCATGGTGCTCGTGACACCACTGCGCGAGGCGGTGTGATCGACGAACTTCGCGCCGTTTCACCGCGCCGCAGCCAATACCAACCAGGCGATGAGATCCCCGAACGCAGCCTCGTGTATCGCTGGGCCAAGAAATATGCGTTCAACGATTTCGGTGCTTATGGCAAATTTTTTGACGCCGCCAAGTACCAAGACCCCGAGGCAACGCCATCGAAACCGTCTGCCCCCGACCCCGAGTTAGTCCAAATCCAAATATGAGCACCACACTCAAGCTAACGATCCAAGAATACGATCAAATGATCGCCCGTGGTGCGTTCGTCGGCATACCCAAGAAAATTGAACTGATTCATGGAGAGCTTCGCGAAATGAATCCTGCCGGCCCAGTCCACGAGGACTACATCGACTACCTAACTCGCTGGTCCATCGAATCGACAATTGGCAGCGGCATCGTGGTGCGGATTCAAAACAGCATTTCCGCAGATGACAGCCGTCCGGAACCTGACTTGGCCTGGATCAAGCCTGGTCGGTACGCCGACCGCCATCCCACCGCTGCCGATACGCTACTACTGATCGAAGTCGCCGAATCGAGTTTGCCTTACGATCGCGGGGAAAAACTGGAGATCTACGCCCAGCAAAGCGTTCCTGAATACTGGATCGTCGATATAGCCGGTCGTTGCATACACGTATTCCGACACCCCGACGGCAATCGCTACCAACGCTCGGAAACGATTCTCGCCCACGGCATGATCAGCCCACTGTGCCATGTGCGAGCAGTGCTGAACCTTGCCGATTTGTTAATCGCGTAAAATGTCTTCGACTTTCGGAGTGCTCCGACAAGTCGCCGCACTCCAAAGTGCTACTCCGCTTTCACCACAAAATAGCGATGCTGTGCCCAGGTCGGCTGCACGTCCAATCGCCAGCACGTGGCCTTCATCGGTGGGACCACATCACTACCCAGATCTGGAACCTCGCCAAGTGGTTGGATCACGCTCGCGACGGCTGGCAAATCCGCAAATCGCACCAAGCGGGATTCCAAGGTGACGTTACGAATGGTGCCACCGATCACTTCGTATTCCTGCATTCCTGTTGACGAAATAGCCCCAGCGGCCGCGAGGCTCAGCGGTGGGTGGTTCTCGGTCACCGAAATCGCTGTTCGCAAATCAGAAACCTGCTCGTCGACGACCAGAGGCAACGCGACAAGGCAATAGTGTGCGGACGCGTACGGAACCACGCCCAAGCGTTCGTTGGAACCCAACCGCAACACCTTGTCAGCGGAAACTGGCTTGCCGACCAAGCGTGGAACGGCGTCTTCAACAAGCAAGTTCGCCCAGCGAGAAAAGATGTTAGGTGCGATAACCGATTTTTGCCCGGGAGTACGGGGCGACTCGGTTTCGCTGGCCAGAAAACTCGACGACGCAGCGTATTGTTTCGCGAGCCGTTTGGCTTGATCCGCAGCAAACAGTTCTCGCCAGCGTAGCGGCTGGGTTGTCGCCCGCTGATAGGCTTCCGCACTCACCGCCAAAGTTGGATTTCTCGCTGCCAAATTCGCAAGCGGTTCACGACATGCGTTGGTCAACAAGCCTGCTTTCGCACCCATGCGCCGCTGGGCGATGCTCAGCGGCGGCAAAAAATCAACGTAGAGCTGCGAGGCGTTGTCAGTGGTGGCTTGCGCCGCAGCCCCATCAATCAGTAAGACGATCGACTGGATCGCCGTATCAGTCAGCGTCCCAATTCGCGGTTCCAAGCCACTCTCGGCGACTCCACCCGCACTCGATCCACTGCCATCGAGGTTCGCGCGTCGCGCATCGAATGCGATCGTCACTGCATGCGCCGATAGCAATGCCGCCGATGCCGCGTTCCAGCGATCGATCAAGTAGCTCATGGCGACAGTGGCGTCACCCGATTTTCCATCGTCCGAAGTAAACGATCCTGTCTGTTTGATTTGATCAATCACTACGATCATGTCGGCTTCAAACTGATCGACGACTGCGAGATGCCTGTCGACCACTTCGCGAGCCAGAGGCAAGTATTGCTGAAATCGGAATTTGGCGATCTCAACCTCGCCACTGGAAAAATACGTCAAAAATTGCAGGGCAGTGGGTTTTTCAGTGGGAGCAAACACCGACAAATATGCGGCCAATTCCACGCCTTCCGCTTCGACCAGTTTCAAGAACGGCTCAACCTGCCCTTGGCTGAGCAGCCCTCTGGCTCGATCGGCCACTTTTTGCAGCTTTGGGATCGACTTATCGAGTAACTGCTTCGTCTTGAGTTTCGTCTTTGCTCCCTCAGGTGATTGGCCCCAAGTCATGGCGTAATGCGCTACGTTGCCCATCGCACCGTTTAGTTTCGACTCGATGTCATAACCAGCCGGTTCGCCCATCAATTGAAGTTGTCGGGCGTCGCGGACCGCTTGCCAAAGTTCACCCGTTGCTTGCATGAGTTTCCGCCCCGGCAACTGGGAGTAATCATTCTTCTTTTCTATCGCTTCGAGTTCGATCACTCGAATGCGGTCGTAAGTTGAATAGAGTCTCGCCGCCAATGCCTTGGCTTCCGGGATCGTCGCGTGAACCGCGAGCGGTGCATTAGGTTTGCGATCCGAAGGATTGGCGGAAATGGGCAACGTCCAAGCCAGCGCCAGGCAAGCAAAACCAAAACAGCGCAACGGTGCAAATCGCATCAGGAATAGCTTTCAATCAAGAGTGCAATAAAAACAGAACCGGCTTCATTACTCTGCGACAAAAATATATCCTGGATCCATCGTCAGGTACCACTCTCGCCATAAACGCTGTGCTCGACGCAGTTCGCCGTAGTCTTGTTTCTTGCCTGGTTTGATTTCCATCCCGAACCCTTCAAATTTGCGACTAATGAATCGCAATCCATCACGGGCGAACGTCCGCACGGTGGTATCGGGATCGTCGAGAGCAAAGATCAGGGCGGGAACCACGCGAATTTCATCGCTTTGGCCCAGCAAGCGAGCAGCCACACGGCGTGCCTGCCAAGACGACGATCCACGCACGAGCCGCTCCAGTCGATCAAGCTGCGCTTTGCGAGTCTTCGGGTCAGTATCGAGCTTCATGTCTTCGGGTAACGATTTGCCTTCGAGCGCAGCGGGGTCATCGCCTTCGAGCATATTGAGTAAATCCGTCACAGCCTCGGCAACGGGTTCCCCTTTAATCTGAGTCCCGTCAACCACAATCTTGGTGGTGTCTCCCGGCAACCCTTGGCCACCCGCGAGCGTCCCCTCGGACGCTTGCTCAATCGCCTTTTTGGTACCACGAATCAAGAACAACATCGCAAACGAATTGGAAGTCGATGCGGTGGTGTAAGCTTGCCCTGGCCAACCACCCGCTTTATCCTCTTTGGACTTGAAGTAATTGACTCCAATGTCATACCAGCCTGGCATCTCGCGGTATTTCTCGCCCATCGCCACTTCGCGAAAACTCTCGTAACGTTCGAGCGTGTACAACTGGTAATAGGGCCACGATGAAGTCACTTTGCTCGGATCGACTGAGTTCTTACTGTTTGAAATATAAGACTGGCAATCCTCGATCGCCTTGCGAATTACATTGCCGTCATAGGACGGTTTATTAGAGTCCGTCTCATCCTCGACCATGTCTGGCAGGAACAGTTTGGCGGCTTCCGGCAAGTTAGCGATACCGCTATTGTTCTCTGCGATCGCATCACCCCAGACGTCGAGAATATCGGCTGCAATCATCAAAGCACTACCGCCAGCGATCGCCATGGAGGGAGTCAACCCGCCCTGCTTAATTCGATTCATGTTGCCTGGATCATTGCCGAGATACGGCCACCCGCCACTGGGATCTTGAATTCTCAGCAGCCAACCAATCGTCGCTTCGACACCTTTGTAGTCAATATTGATGCCCGCTCGGTCCAGTGTCCATAACGCGAGTATCGCATACTGGGTTTGCGAAACGTCACCCTGCTTGTCGCCAGGGTATGCGTAACCGCCATTGGGGGAACGTCTACCCCGTAAAACGGACTCGTACTGTTTCAACTGAGTTCGATATTTTTTTCGATCGACTTCGGCCAGCACCAGTACGGCGGTCACGACTGTATACAGTGATTTATTTTCCGAACTGGTGAAATTGAATTCTTTCGCATTGTTAAGCAGTCGCAAATAGCCCAGCGCGGCATCGACACCACGCTGAACCACAGGATTATGGTGATCGTGCTGGACTTTCATGGTGGCGTAGCCAGCGAGGCACAATTCGCCGTGACCACCTGAATAGATTTTGTCGAGGGCGTAGTGTGGTTTCGATTGTGCGTTAGCCAGCATGGACTTCATCCCGCCATCGACCATTTTGACCACCATCGGATCATCGACGTTATAGGCATAAACGGGTGACGAAACCGTCAGCAGAAGTGCCGCTCCGGCAAAAACAAGACATCGCTGGATCATGATAGATCACCTCGAACGGACTAGTTGATTCAAAAAAGAGACAAGAAAATCGCGGGATGCCCCTTTTGCGTTAGCACGTAGGGTACAGTAATCGGTGAATTGCGGCAACTTTTCGACCAACAATTCGCCCCCTGGCCTCGGCAACGAACGCCCCTTAGAAGAAAGAGCGTACACCTCACGGCCCAGCGAACAGCATTTCCACCGAATCGGTGGATTGCCAGCCACGTCGCAGCGAACCGTTGGAGTAAACAAACCATGATTCACGCTCGTACGATATTCCGTGTTTACAAGTTCGAGCTGATCTTCGTTCCCTGCTGTTGCTCTCTGCCAACTCGGCCCTTTTGACTTCCTGCACTAACTCATCCCTGCCAATTTTCACCTCCGTGACAAAACCCATTCCCACGACCAGCACCTCGGATTCGGGCACACGGGATAATGAAGCCGAAGTTGGGACTGCATGGACAACGAGTGCCAGTCAACAAATCGCACTCTTTGCGGCGCTGAACATGCTGGCGGTGTTACTATTTGCCTTGTTGCATGGCTGGTCGCAAGCAGCGGATTTGCAGACCCGACTTGATTATCGCAGCTATGTGTGCTGGATCGCATTAGAAACCTTCTGCCTGTTTTTACCAAGTCTCGCGATCGGTTTGGTTGGACAGTGGTGGTTCGGAGCCTGGGGACGAACTCTCGGTTTCGTGAGCATTATTTTGACAACTGCGATTTATTCTGTCGATTTTGCCGTCTTCGTTACCCTCCGCGAGCATCTCTTTTCGGAAGTGTTTTTCAAACTCGCATTGTCGGTACTACCGTTTCTGCACGCCTACATCGGCCTGAAACAACTCGCTCTAACGGCCCTAGCTGTGTTCCTCTGGCTGGCATGTCAATGGCTGCTATGGTTGCTGGCACAACGGCTTTCCCGAACACAACCTTCAGAGACGAAACTCGGCAAAGGTAAGCTGGCCACAATCGTGCTGCTAGGTTCCTCGCCAGTGATTTTCGCACTCGTGCCAGCGTTTTCTCAAATCACTACGATGCTGGACGAAATTCATGCGGCAACCGATCGCCACCCAATCACGGCGTGCGGATGGTTCGCAGCCAACTCCACGCCGACCTTGAAAGCCGAGTCTTGGGATACCGTCCGAGGCCGCGCGAATATCCTGGCTAACTGGGACGCGCAAAACCGCTTAATCGATCGCTATACAAATCTTCGTATTCAAAAAGTCCCGACAACCAGCGTGGGTTCAACGGAGACAGATGCATTGGAGCAAAGAAACACAGCGAAATTGCCAGACATTGTAATCATTCTTTCCGAATGCCTACGACCTGAAATAATCACGACAAAGACAACTCCGAATCTGCGTCGCATGGCAGATCAAGGGTTGTGGATGAAGCAACACTTCACCGTTGGTAACGCGTCTTGCTTTAGCTTTTTCGGCGTCATGTTCGGGCTGGACGCGTGCTGGTACGAGAAGGCAGGTGACCTTCCTATCGGTCTGTTCGATGGGTTAAAGCAAGCGGGATACAAAACGGGTTTCTTTGGCTATGACGATTTCGACACCTTCGATATGGAAACATTCTGCTCGCCTGACCGTTTCGATGTCTGCGAACTTGTTCCACCGACCCAGTCCACCGAGGCCGATGAAAAGACATGTCGCATCGCAGCGGACTTCTTCGATCGCAAAGGAATATACGCCGATGATCCTGATGCACCGCGAGTAGCGATTGTTTATATCTACTCACCTCACGACTATTTCTACACAGCCGAAGATGAGATTCACTCTCCCGAAGAATCCCTGAAGATTGGGGACGCACAGCGTCGTAACCATGAGACCTTTGCTCGATACCTCAACAGCATCTATTTCATGGATCGGATCATCTCGCCATTATTGGCAGAGGATCGAATGGTTTTTGTGATGGGGGATCATGGTGAATCCTTTGGCGAAGACCAGCGATCCATGCACGGCAGTGCGTTGTCGCAAGTCCAGTGCCATGTCGGTTGTGTCGCCTTTGGACCTGGGATCCCCAAAAAACAAATTGATCGTCCAACTTCGCACGCAGACATCCTGCCAACAATTTTGGACGGGTTGAAATTGCAGGTGTCCGATCCAAAAGTTTTCTCTGGAGTTTCGCTCTTGGAGGAAATTCCCGATGACCGAATCGTAGCTTGTCGAGGTTTGCAGCCTCCGAAGTTTCTGTTCATCTCGCCAAATAGAAAAGTGGACGATCCGATCTTCGGATACCAGGGATTCTTTCATTGGCCAACGTACATGCTAGCGACTGGAGCTGAGGTTGATATTTACGGTGACGAGTTTGTTCAACCTAACAAGTCCACTGAGTCCACGGATGCGTGGGAAGCCGCCGGATTGATGCGACAATGGATGGAGATTGAATTCGATGCGAAGTTTGCCGAAATCCCGAAAGACCCTTCCGCCTATATTCGCCATGCCATTCGCCAACCAGATATCAACGTTCGTTTGCACGCCATCGAACTCATTGGCTCGCTAGGCGTGAAGGCCAAGAGTTTTATTGTTGACGTGGAAGAGCGTTTGTCTGACGAAGAGCCGATCGTGAGAGATGCCGCGTTCAAATTCCTGCACGATGTCCATCACCTCGATGAATCAAGGAACTAAGCTGACACACATCGGCTGAGTTCACGCATCATCCTGATGTGTTTGGGCATCACTTGGCTGGTTTTTCTGGGATCGGTTCTAAACTCAGCCACTGTTCGTCGGTGATTTGGTAGTCAGTGAAGTTGTGCCCTCGGTAGGTGCTGCCCATCAAAAGATTGGACTGCTCAGAGACTTTTCCGTCTTCGATGAGTAACGCATACTCGACCGCGTAGTGATAGCGACCTCCCTGCACGATTTCTCCATCTGTCCGTTCTTCCACAAGATAGATGACGCCGCGAAATGAATCAGGTGAGATCGGTTCGCCCGTTCGCTGTTGCCAGTCCTCATGAAATTGATCGCCCGCAGGTAGCGGATATCTCGCCTCCCACACTTTCGATGATTCCACTTCGATCCAAGCCACACGATCTTCAACTGGTTGATCTCTGCCCAGTGCCCGCTCGGCTTTCATTGACAAGTACATGCGACTCATGTACTCACGCGTGTAATAGCCAGCCGATGTATCGGCTGCGCGAATGAAGCGAATCGCCAGCCAAGGTTTTTGATCGCCCAGCCACTGCCCAAACTCAATCGGTTGCCCATCTTCAGTCTCAAGCTGCAACTCAAACGTCACCGTCAAGTATTGCCCGCCGTTAAACATCGTGTCCGTTCGTTCGTCGTTCCCACGATAGTAGACTGCCGAAAGTGAATTTGGTTTGTTGCTGGGGCGTGGTCGAGGTGGGAAGCCGTAGTTGATGAACGTCGCATAATGCACGTCATTCTCAATGTCGATTTCCTTATAGCGATCAAGTTGCGTTTGCGCTGCTTTCAACTCTGCTTGCTGTTCGTCACGCTGAGCGTTTCCATCGAGCACTCGATACGCGAGAAAACACGTGTCGGCAACAAGCAGCATCCCGATCGTCCACACAAGCCCGCGTTTCCAGGTACTATTCTTACTCGCAAAGACCTCTGTTTCCCGGCGGCGGCGTTTCCAACCGTAACTGGCAACTGGATACAGCAACAAACCTACCCCTGCGACCAGATGCCAGCGCATGAGGGAGGCGTTCAAGTGATAGCGAGACGCTGTACGAGTGAGCCAACGAGTGAACGTGAAATAGCGATCCGCCATCGCCTCCAGGCCCACTGGTTCGCGGTAGTAGGGAAGCGAATCTTGAGCGTCTGGCGAACTGCCGCTTGCGTTCTCTCGTCGCTCAATCTCGTCAAGCGGGAAACCGCGAACCGATTCGAGCGTGACGAATCGTGACGGATCCGAAACGAAATCGGCAACGCATTCCTCGCAACAGAAGTAGTATCGTTTGCCGTTGTAGTCCGAGTAAAACTCTTCCAAGACATGATTCTCGGGCATGATCGGGCAATAAAGCTCCGCGAGTTCGTCCGTCTGATCTGGGGGGGCGGCGAAGCATTGGCTACCAAACACCAACAGCATCATGGACAACAAAACGAACCACGCGAGAAGTAAGCGCCGCGGTTTCACAGTAATTACCAGCATGGTTGAGAAAAACGAGTGGATCGATCACAATCACTGTCAGATCCGGTTCGATTGAGTGCGAAATCACTGACCAGCATATCCGTTTCGCCTGGAACTTCAATCGCAACCCCCATCATTTGACGCCTCTAACTGCATCTGTCGCTGCGACTCCTGATCGAACCTAGTGCTTCCGTGACAGTCGATCACAACCTTCGAAAGTTATCCGACGTGACCGAGACGCACTGGGATCTGACAATCAAACCGAACGACTCACCACTGAGCCTGAAGCTCGGCGAAGTGTGGCGTCATCGTGATCTGTTGTATTTGTTCATTCGCCGTGACCTGGTGGCGTTTTACAAGCAAACGATTCTCGGGCCGCTGTGGTTTGTGATTCAGCCCATCTGTACCACGATCATTTTCATGATCATCTTTGGGCAGATTGCCAAACTAAAAACCGATGGGATCCCTCCCTTTGCGTTTTACCTCTGTGGCATTGCGTTGTGGAGTTTTTTCTCGGAGTGTTTTAACAAAACCGCGACCACGTTTCGCGACAATGCCGCCTTGTTTGGCAAAGTCTATTTTCCGCGCATCCTGGTCCCGCTTTCAGTCGTTCTTTCCAACTTGCTGCGTTTCTTGATTCAGTTCGCTCTGTTCGGACTCGTGTGGATTTGGTATTCCGCAGATGGGCAGATTGCTCCACACGCAACCATGCTGCTCTTGCCGCTGGTGGTACTCGTGATGGCAACCCTCGGGCTGGCTGGCGGGATGCTGTTGTCCGCGATGTCCACGAAGTACCGCGACCTCGTGTTCTTGATGCAATTCGGCGTTCAATTGCTGATGTATGCCACCCCCGTGATTTACCCAGTTTCCGAGATTCCGACGCGGTTAAAAACAATCTTGTCCTGGAATCCACTAAGTCCCTTATTCGAGGTGACCCGTCACGGATTTCTCGGGGCGGGTGAGTATTCGATCAGTGGTTTGGGCTACTCGATGCTATTCGCGATCGTGATGTTTATCATCGCAGTGATTGCCTTCAATCACGTCGAGCGAACGTTCGTGGATACGGTGTAGCCATGCGAGCGATTGCGATTCAATTTGACGATGTTTCAAAACAATATCGTCTCGGTGAAATAGGCACCGGCTCACTCTCTCGCGATCTCGGTCGCGCCTGGGCGAGATGGCTGGGACGCCCCGACCCCTACACCATCGTTGGTGACGAAAACAATCTTGATTATGCCAAGGATCATGTTTGGGCGATTCGCAATCTGTCTTTCGAGGTCAGGCAAGGCGAAGTGTTCGGGGTCATCGGCAGAAACGGAGCTGGCAAATCGACGTTGCTGAAACTGCTATCTCGGATCACAGCTCCCACGAGTGGTGTGATTCACGCGAATGGCAAGATCGCCAGCCTGCTCGAAGTCGGTACGGGATTTCATCCTGAATTAACTGGTCGAGAAAACGTGTTTCTCAACGGTGCCATTCTCGGCATGCAACGATCCGAGGTTCGCCAGCGTTTTGACGAAATTGTGGAATTCTCAGGATGCGCGAACTACATCGACACGCCAGTCAAACGATACAGCAGCGGGATGATCGTGCGGCTCGGGTTTTCAGTCGCCGCGCATCTGGATTGCGAAACCTTGATCGTCGACGAAGTACTCGCGGTAGGCGATATCGACTTTCAACAACGATGTATCGCAAAAATGCAAAACGTTGCCTCCTCGGGGCGAACGATTTTGCTGGTCAGTCACAACATGACCACGATGTCTCGGTTGTGTGATCGGTGTGCCATCCTTGAAAAAGGAGAGCTGGTCTACATCGGTGACACGGACGCAGCGGTTGAGCGTTATCTCAAACAGAATGCTAAACTTCGCGCAGATGCTGATTTGTCGCAGCACCAACCTCGTTCAGGAACGGGTCACGCTCGATTTGAACGATTCTGGATCGAAAACGAATCAGGCGATTCGATTGAGATGTTCGGTTCAGGGGACACGGTCACGTTTTGCTTTGATGTGAGGTGCCGACACCAGCCGATTGAAAACCTGGACGTTCAGTTCTCAATCCACGAACTCAATGGCGATATTCTCACACGACTAACGTCGGTCGCCGTGGGCGCGGAGTTCACGGCGGCGTCTGAGTTCCAGACCGTACGTTGCCGTCTCGAGCGCGTGCCGCTGCCCGCAGGAACCTACACAATTGAAGTTCGGTTGGTGGCCAAAGCCGAGGAGCTTGATTGGCCTCGCGGAGCGGTCGCCTCGTTTGAAGTAGGGGAAGGAGACTTTTATCGTTCGGGACGCAGCATCCCTCACGAGAACTCGAAGTTTTTAATTGCCGGAACATGGTCTGATGGAGGCCGGGAGTAGATGCTCAAAAACAGCTTGATCGGCGTCTGGCATGCGCTGAAGTACGATACCTTTATCTGGACCCATGGACTGCGGGCGGCAGACAAGATCGCTACCGACATGACCGGTGACGAAAAAATCGCGATCTATCGACTCGTTCGTGAACTGAAACCGCAGGTCATTGTGGAGGTCGGCTCGTATCTGGGTGCCTCCAGTTCATTCATGGCACAAGCAGCAATCGGAACGAACCCCAATTGCCGCTTGCACTGCATCGATACGTGGCAAAATGACGCGATGCCCGAAGGCAGTCGGGATACGTTTGCGGAGTTCACGCACAACACGTTGCGTTATCAGTCTGTGATTCATGCGATCCGCAAACGCAGTGACGATGCAGCCCGCAACTTTAACGAGAAAATTGACCTGCTCTTCATTGATGGTGATCATGAGTACGAGGGAGTCAAGTTGGATTGGGACTGCTGGTCGCCGCACCTCAAGGACAATGCGACGATTGTCTTGCACGACATCGGCTGGGCCACCGGCGTGCAGCGACTGGTTGAAGAATCCATCGCACCTCGTAGTTCACGTACTCATCGTTTGCCGAACTTGGTGTGGTTTGAACTGTGTTCGGCTCAGCCTCGTGATCGCTAAGCACATGACGCAACACTTTTTTTCTAAGGCGGTCCAATGAACAGTTCCGTCATCATACCAACGGCAAACTCGCTGTCACAAATGGAACCAACACTGGTTTCGTTGGCAGCTATGTCAACACGCCCCGACGAAGTCATCGTGGTGCAAAATGGGCTGTCTGAGATAGATCGCGTTCGCGATCTGGCTAGCTACCCAGCGATAACGAAGAAGTACTCTGAACTGAACTTAATGCTTTTCTATGACGATGTCCCTGGTTTGCTTTCAGGCCGTCATCGGGGATACCAAGAGTCGAGCGGATCTCTGCTCATTTTTGTTGATGACGATGTAACGTTTGATCGAGATTGGCTGGCCGCGTTGGAGGCAACTTTCCATGATCCAGAGATTGTCTTAGCCGGCGGGCCGAGCTTACCCGTGTTCGCAGCCGAACCGCCTGCCTGGATGCAATCGTTTTGGTGTGATACCGCGTACGGCGGACGTCAAATGGCACAGTTGAGTCTGCAAGAATTGGCCGTAAATGAGATCGTGGTGATCGATCCCGATCTCGTGTGGGGCCTCAACTACGCGATCCGGCGTGAGACACTTCGCCAGCGAGGTGGGTTTCATCCAGACTGTGTCCCTGCCCAATGGCAACATTTTCAAGGTGACGGTGAAACAGGCTTGAGCCGAAAAATTGTGCAGGCAGGTGAAAAAGCCGTCTACAATCCGGCAGCCATTGTTCATCATCACATCGGAACCCAACGGATGACGGTCGCGTACTTTGAGCGACGCTCATTCTACCAAGGCGTTTGCGACTCTTACACGCAAATTCGCAGCGGCAATGATCCGTCGGAGTTGTTAGCGAGTTTCGACACTGAATCGAAATTCTGGCCACTTAAGATTGCTCGTCGACTCAAACGAATGGTTGTTGCGTCTCGGCAATCCGATTCACTGGAGAATCTTTTTGCAAAGGCGTATCGTCGCGGCTTTGAGTTCCACTGCGGATCGGTAATTTCCTCACCACGGCTTTTACAGTGGGTTCGTCGAGAGAACTACTTCGATTATCATTACCCAGACCTCGAGCCTGATTTTTCCCCCGCACTTCGCTCCGAGCGTCATTCTCTGTCACCTTCAATGACATTCAGCAGTAGCCGACCGCAATGAGTATAGAACACATCAAGCACCTCGATCAAACCATCGGGATTATCATCCGCTCGGATTTTTACTCCGAAGGTATCGAGTTTTTCACGCCCAGCGTTTTTTCGCAACAACTCGGCTACATGAATCGACCAACCGGTTACAAAATCGAACCGCATGTACATAATCCCGTGCAACGCGAAGTGCTGTGGACACAAGAGGTGCTGCTGATCAAATCGGGTAAAGTCCGCATCGATTTTTATACCGATGGACGACATTATCTCGAAAGCCGAGTCGCATCGACGGGCGACGTCGTCCTGTTGGCCGCCGGTGGACATGGCTTTGAAATGCTCGAACCGACGGAAATGATCGAAGTCAAGCAAGGTCCTTATTCTGGTGACGAAGACAAGACTCGCTTCGACCCTGTATCGCCCGAGAAACTGAAACTCATCCAGGCGGAAACTCCATCGAAATGAGTGATAACTTTGGTGTCTACAGCCGTTACTACGACCTGCTCTACCAAGACAAGGACTACGATCGTGAAGCGGATTACATCCACCAACTCGTCGCTCGCTTCGCACCCCGCGTGCAATCCGTTTTAGAACTGGGTTGTGGGACGGGCAGGCACGCGATCTTGCTGGCCAATCGAGGTTGGGACGTGACCGGAGTTGATCGTAGTTCCGAGATGGTCGCTGCCGCACAGGAAAAAGCTGACGATCGAGAGCAAACCAATGTTGGTGTCGTGCAATTCTTATCCAGCGATGCTCGATCGGTTCGCTTGGATTCTTGCTTCGACTGTGTCTTGTCGTTGTTTCATGTCGTCAGTTATCAAACCACGAACGCAGATGTGACAGCGATATTTGAAACCGCTGTCATTCATCTTTCCGATGATGGACTGTTCGTGTTCGATGTCTGGTACGGACCGGCTGTGCTTTCTGATCCACCCTCGATTCGCGTGAAACGCATGGAGGATGATCGAACATCTGTTTTACGGATCGCTGAACCTGCCACGGACGTTCGCGGCAATGTCGTCGATGTCGGTTACACCGTGTTTGTCACCGACAAGACGACTGGAGAAGTGGAGACCATCCAAGAACATCATCCGATGCGATATTTCTTCGGCCCAGAACTTGATCTGATCGCCAGCTCCGTCGGGCTGAAAATCATCCACAGCGAAGAATGGTTGAGCGGTACCGAACCTTCAACGAAGACCTGGGGCGTCACCTTTGTTGCCAGAAAATCAGCTACTGCGATCGCGTCAGCCAGCAGCACTCGAGCATACTAGGATGCCGCCCACCAACTCGAATAGATCGTTCGTAGTTTGCAATTCACCTGTTTGTAATCTCTTTCTTTATTCGATCGACCAATACCTTCCATGATCCCAGTCAACACACCGCTGCTCGATGGTAATGAGAAAGAGTACTTGATCGAGTGCATCGAGACCGGCTGGATCAGCAGCGAAGGCCCGTTCGTCAAACGGTTCGAGGACCAGTTTGCTGCCGTTGTTGATCGCCAGCACGCGATTGCTTGTGCCAATGGATCGGGGGCGCTTGATATCGCGGTCGCTGCGGCTGGCATTGGCCCTGGCGATGAAGTCATCATGCCCACGTTCACGATCATCTCGCCCGCCGCATCAGTCGTGCGGGCAGGGGCCACGCCGGTATTGGTTGATAGCTCGATAGCCACCTGGAACATGGACGTGGATGCGATTGAAAGCAAGATCACACCGCGTACCAAAGCGATCTTGGTGGTGCATATTTACGGACTACCTGTCGACATCACACGGGTGCTCGAAATTGCCGAGCGACATGGATTGATCGTGATCGAGGACGCCGCTGAAATGCACGGCCAGCGAGTTCACGAGCGACCGTGTGGGAGTTTCGGTCTGATCAGCACGTTTAGTTTTTATCCAAACAAACACATCACCTGCGGCGAAGGCGGGATGGTGGTCACGGATGATGAACTGATCGCGGAGCGATGTCGCGGGTTTCGTAATCTGTGTTTTCAACCCGAGCGGCGGTTTGTTCATGAAGAGCTGGGTTGGAACTACCGCATGACCAACATGCAGGCCGCCATTGGTTTAGCTCAACTCGAAAAACTCGATGCGCATGTCGCTCGCAAGCACGAAATAGGCCGTATGTACCTGCAGCATTTGGCGGACATCCCCGGTCTCGTGTTGCCGCCTACTGAAACGGACTATGCGAGCAGCATTTTCTGGGTATTCGGCGTGCTGATCGAAGACCAGGATGCACTCACGCCCGACGATGTGATGCGGGAACTCGGCAAACGAAAGATCGGCACGCGACCTTTTTTTTATCCGATGCACCGTCAGCCCGTCTTTTTAAATCAAGGGCGATTTGTAGGTGAGAGTTATCCCGTGTCGGAACGACTCGCCGCGCGAGGGTTTTACTTGCCATCAGGTTTGGGGATTACCAACGACCAAATTCTAGAAGTCGCTGGGGCGGTTCGTATGATCATGGCATCAGAATATAAGGCAACGTGCTAGCATGCCTGCTGCCGATAAATCACCACGGATCGCGATCGTCTTTCATGAGACGTACTTGGGGTGCGCGCCGAGTTTGATCAATGCGGCCCGGTTGTTCGATGAGCATGGTTGGGAAGTGGATGTGGTGATGCGACGTTCGCCTGACCAATTTGCCCAGCCGCCGGAACTGGGCGAACACGTTGAGATCTTCACCGTTGGGAAGCTGGGGACGGTGGCCCAAACGATCAGCGGTTCGACGACACCAGCGAGCCAGCCGATGAGTTGGAAGTCACGGTTGCGAGCGGTCTTGCCGCAAAAAATCGTGCCGTGGTTAGAACGTGCTCGCAGTAGAAAAGATGCCTTGGTGGCGGGGCTACGCCCAGCGGCGTGGAAGGCTCGTGGGCAGTTCGTACGGGAGGTCCAGCAGGCCACGCAGGGGCGGCATTACGATGCCGTGATCGGCGTGGATATGTTCGGCTTGGCAGCGGCTTTTGCGATCGCCAAAGAACGGAAAGTGCCGCTGGTCTATTGGTCGCTCGAAATCATGTTCTTGCGTGATTTCTGGTCGCCCCCGATGCGGAAAACCAAACGGCTCGAACGGCTCTATCATCGGCATGCGGATGTTTTGGTGATTCAAGATCATGAACGTGAAGTCGCACTGTGCAATGAGAACGATGACTTAGATTGCCCGACCATCTTGATTCCCAACTCGCCGCGCGGAGAGCTTGCCGAGGGGATTGCTCGCGATCATTTTCATCGGCAGTTTGGAATCGATCCGGCAACGCGTGTGATCTTGCATGCGGGGTCGATTTGCGAGGGGATGCGGTCGAGTGATTTGGCGGCGTCGGCTGCGAATTGGCCAGATGATTGCGTGTTGATTTTCCATAGTCACACGCCGATTGATTTAGAGACGCATTACTATCGTGATATCGTTGCCAGTGGCAACGGACGTGTATTGATCTCGACACAACCGGTTGCCTATGACGAACTTGATGCCCTGGTCGCGTCAGCAGATGTGGGCATTGTGATCTATGACAGTGCGCTCGGGCCGAACTTTCAACTGCTCGCCGGTGCGTCGGGGAAACTATCGCACTATCTTCGCTGCGGTGTGCCAGTGATTAGCATCGATAACCCCAGCATCGCTCGCGTGTTGAGGGAACATGCCTGCGGTATCGGAGTTGATCGAGTGGATGACGTTACCGGAGCAGTCAACGCGATCTTGGCAGATCATCTTACGTATCAAACGCGAGCGACGATGACATATCAAACTCAGTTTGAGTTTGAATCACATTTTCAGTCGTTATTGACTTTTCTCGATACGGCGATTCAATCGCGAACGACGGCGACCAGTTCACCACCGAGAAATTGAGCGGTGGTTTCATCGCTGCTGATGACTTCGCCCGCAGCGATGCTGGCCGAGATCGTCCCGTCTTCGGAATTGAATTGATTGAAGGTCACCGCGACATGACCTCCCGGTGCAGTCATCACAATCGGACCGCTGGCGGTGGCCTGCATGTAGAGATCACAATTGACGCTTGATCCCGCGAGTGACTTGGCCGAGTCCGCGTCGGTGGTGCCGTGCAACAATACGGCAGGGTAGCTCAGCGACTCTTGCTCGGCTTCGTAACTGAGTACTTGGACGACGTTCGGGCGACCGTCACCGATGACGATGACTTCGATGTTCGCTTTGCCGGTTTTCTCGATGGGGAGACTGCCTCGGGCCGTGATGCTGCCGGACGCAGGCAAGACATCTTCGAGTTTTGCGGTGGCCTCTTCGAGAGTCGCATTGGCTTGTGCGGTGGCTTTGGCGGTCAAGTCTTCTGTCTTAGTCTTGGCATCGTCGTATGCCTTCTGAAGTTCCTCTTTCGAGCAACCCAACGGGGCGAGATACAGAAAAAGAACAGCAAGCAAAGCCAGCCAATTTGGGGGAAGAGTGTTTGCATTCATGAGGAAAACCTAAAAGCAAGGAATAAGTATGGTTCGCGAATCGTGCGAACAGCCCTGATCTTGGTCGCTGCGGGGGTGCCAGTCAACTAGTTCTCGCCATCGCCTGTGGCAGGAGTCAACGGGCTATGTTCTATTCGTCTGAAAAACGCCGTCGACGTCTGCTTTTGAATCCCTGACAAAACCAACATCAAAATGGAAATTCCGCAACCGATCGCACGACGTACAGGCTGGCCCTGGGATGCTGCCGATTCAAACGCCGAAAGTCCGCTAACGGATTCTCAGGCCGGCCCGCGATCATGGCCACGGATCACAGTTGTCACGCCTAGTTTTAACCAAGGGCAGTTTTTGGAAGAAACGATTCGGTCGGTGTTGTTGCAGAAATACCCGAACTTGGAATACATCGTGGTCGATGGCGGCAGTACCGACCAAAGCATTGAGGTGATGCGGCATTACCAGAGCTGCATCACTCACTTGATCAGCGAGCCGGATCAGGGCCAATCCGATGCGATTTGTAAAGGCATTCATCTGGCTACCGGTGAGTTATTCAATTGGATCAATTCCGACGATCGGCTCGAACCAGGAACGTTGTGGGAATTGGCCACACAGTTTCGCTCGACATCGGACCTTTACGCTTTTGAAGTTTCCGTCGAGGATGCCGACGGACGTCCGCCAGCCAATTCCGACATGCGAATGTATAACCGCAATTTGTCCGCGAGGGCGATGTTACGATGTGATCGGTATTCGTTTAGCCAACCTGGATTATGGTTTCGCATGGACGCACTGCATCAATGTGGTGGGATCGATCGCGCTTTGAATTACGGATTTGATTGGGACTTGATCGTGCGTTATCTGAGCAAGCATCCCCGCGTGCAGTATTCGTCAACCACGGGTGCCATGTTTCGATTGCATGACCAGTCCAAAACGATGTTGGAGTCGGCAAAAGTCGACGAAGCGGAGAATCGTTTCAAACAGGAGAACGATCGAATCCGAGACAAACTCGAACGAACCTTGACCACTCGACTTGCCGCCGCCTCACGATTGGGGCGACGCCGCGAGCCGTGGAATCAACATTTAATCGAGATTCTTGATGATTTGGATTGCTCACCCTTCGCTGCGTCTTGCGGGATCGTTGGTGAAGCGATGAAGGAGCCGCGCACTCGCTGTTCGGCTCAAACGTTCGGCTCCATCGTTCGGTTGATGTCACGCTACGTGCGGCGAATGCCACAACATCGCGGCGAGATCGAATGATTGAGCGATGCACGGGATAGCCAGGGAAAAGACCATCAGAACGGAGCGTTCCAATTGGCTGGGCGGCTCGAAAACTTAGGTTTTCACGATCATTTGGAATTTATGCGGGTTTTTCTTCCGTTCGGCGCTTCCCAAATTGAGTATCTACGCGAAAATGAGTGCGTCTCACCCGCCATTTTAGTCCCCCGACTTCATGCTCCACTCCTCCCCACGTCACCGTCCACGCTCTGGTTTCACGCTGGTGGAACTATTGGTGGTGATCGCGATCATCGGCGTGTTGGTGGGACTTTTGTTGCCAGCGGTGCAGGCGGCACGCGAAGCGGCGCGGCGTGTGCAATGCGCGAACAATCTTAAACAGATTGGACTGGGGATTCACAATTACGAATCGGCTTACCAACGCATGCCATGGGGCGCGAAAGGCGGTTGGGGGTTGAGTTGGACGACGGACATTTTGGCGTTCATTGAGCAAACGGCGCTCGCTGAACGTGTGCCCTACGGTGAGCCTGGCGGGCCGACTGGTGGCATGATCGAGAGCCAGCGCTTCCGAGAATTGGCCCAGACGCCCGTGAGCAGTTTTCGCTGCCCGTCACAGTATGGGCCAATCTCGATCGGAGAATCCGTCGACCAAATTTCTGGTCGTGTGCTCAACAGCTATCTTGGCATCGGTGGTAGCAACGTGACGTCCGACAACTTTTCGTCGGGCGCGAATATCGGGTTTGAGCGTGGGAACGGTGTGTTCTTGGCGACTGATTTTTGTCATATCGTCAATGCGACGGACGTTTGTGACAACGTTCCTGAACGCTCTGGATTGTTGTTTGCTGATATTCTCGATGGACTGAGCAACACGGCCATGGTGGGTGAAACGCGGTACATTGAATTTAATGAATGCGGTATCTGCGATCACTTTTCCTTATACCATCCAGACATCGACATTCAGAATGGTCAAGATTTTTCGGAAGTGCTCGGTTCACTGCACTTCGGTTTTAATCTCAAAGTGGCACCCTTCGCCGTGAAAGAGATCTCGCTGGGCAGTTTCCATCCTGGCGGATTGCACATTTTGATGTGTGATGGATCGGTGCGGTTTGTCAACGACGCGCTCCATGAGCAAGTTCGTCATGCGATTGGTTCGCGAGCCAATCGTGAAATCATCGACGCCTCGAAGTTCTGATGAACGGACCAGTTTTGTTCTCAGAGATCGACTGTGGCCGGATCCAACTGAGCGATCCAGCGGAACCATTGATCGCGGATCTGCGAAACCTACTTCACCGGGAGAGATTTCTCTAAGCACTCCGAAAAGATTTCCAAGCAACTTGTAACACACTGCCAGCCATCCCGCTTGCTGATTGAACGAACTGATGCGCACAGGAGCCGCGACAACGTGGCTCACTATCTCGCTCATCAAATGATCATCAATCAACAACACTCATCTCACTGGCACTGCTTGGAAACCCGTCATGCACACCGAATACAACCTCGAAAACCTCTGTATCGCAACCGCTCCGCGATCATTCACTGTCGCCCCTCAAGCAGACCCTATCGGCGCGTTGATCTCCACCTCGACAATCGCGGGAGCACCGACCACGGTTCACCCCTATGCAGAATTCGTCAATCCGTATCTAGCGGAACTGTTGACGGCTCTCAATTTGGACAAGTGTTATGTATCGGGCAAAGGCTGCCGTTTGAGCGATGCTCGTGGCCGCGAGTATTTAGACTGCATCGCCGCCTATGGTGCCTTGCCGCTGGGTAGCAACCCTGAACCGATCTGGCGTGCGTTGTTCAAGGTGCATGCGACGAGTGAACCCAGTCTGGTGCAACCCTCGTGTTTAGACGCTGCCGGACAATTGGCCGCTCGGTTAGTGGAACTTGCTCCCGGTGATTTGAAATACGTCACGTTCGCCAATAGTGGTGCCGAAGCGGTCGAGGCTGCGATCAAAATGTGCCGCGCGGCATCCGGTCGTGCGGGGATCGTTGCAACACATAATAGCTTTCACGGGAAAACGCTGGGCGCGCTCGCTGCGACTGGAAACCCTGAATATCAAGATCGATTTGCCTCACCAACGGAACAAGTCTTTCATGTTCCCTTCGGCGACATCGACGCCATGCGCATCGTGCTCGAAGAGCAGGCACATCAGATCGCGGCTGTCTTGATCGAACCGATTCAAGGTGAAGGTGGGATTGTCGAACCTCAGCCTGAGTACCTGCTCGCCGTTCGCAAACTGTGCGACGAGAACAAGGTGTTGTTGATCTTTGACGAAATCCAAACTGGACTTGGTCGTACCGGCACGATTTTCGCCTGCGAAGCCGACGGAGTTGCTCCCGATGTCATGACGCTTGCCAAGGCACTCGGTGGCGGACTGATGCCGATCGGTGCCGTGTTATCCAACGAACACGCTTTCTCGAAGCACTTTGCCCTCAAACACTCTTCCACATTCGCTGGAAATACACTTGCTGCCCGCGCTGGATTGGCGATGCTCGATGTGTTGACGCAAAACGACGGGCTGCTGATTGACAACGTGCATCGCAACGGTCGCTTGTTGAAACTTCGCCTCGAAGAACTTCGCGCCAAGTATCCGCGACTGATCTCCGAAGTCCGTGGACGGGGTTACTTGTTGGGTATCAAGTTGGCTGCCGATCGTCACACTTGGCGTGGCAGCTTGCTGGGAGTTGCCGCCGAACAATCATTGTTGTCCCCGTTGTTCGCATCGTACCTTTTGAATGTCGAAGGCGTGCGGGTTGCCCCGACTCTGAATGGAAAAGCAGTCATTCGCATTGAGCCGCCATTGAGCATGCAGTGGTCGGAATGCGAGGAGCTGCTCGCGGCCCTCCAACGAACCCTCGAGGTATTTGATAAGGGCAATATCGGGCAAATCATCAGCTCGATCTTGCGTGAGACCGAAGTGTTCGTTCCACAACTTATGGAAACTGAAATGCAAGCGGATCCACTTGCTTGCGAGCCACAAATCGGTGAGCGTCGCTTTGCGTTCCTGGTGCATCCGCTGGAATTGATGAGTGCTGGTGATTTCGATCCAACACTGGCTTGGCTTCCAAAACCTGAATTGGAGGACATTGCACAGCGTTTGACCGACTTAGTCGACCCGTTCATCCTGAGCCATGCACGCATTCATTCGGAGACCGGCGAAAGCATCTATGGCGAATTCATTGTGATCCCGCGGACTGCTGAGCAATTGGCAGAAATGCCACGAGACGATGCCATGGCGATCGTACGTGAAGGTGTTGAAATTGCACACAATCGGGGAGCGCAGATCGTTGGACTGGGAGCATTCACTTCCGTCGTCACGCGGGGCGGCAAAGCTCTTTCAGGAATGATTCCTTTGACCACCGGTAACTCCTATACCGCCGTCGCTTGTGCGGAAGGAATTGCGATGGCATTAGATCACCTGGGCGACCGACTTGGTGCTAAACATTGTGCGGCGATTGTCGGTGCGACGGGCGCGATCGGTCGTTCGATGGCCGTGTTGCTCGCCGAAAACGTTGGACGTTTAATCCTGCTGGGAAATCCAGACAGTATTCCCGAGCACGTCCGCACACGACTGCATCATGTTGCGACTACGGTCTGCGAGCAGTTGGTCACCAGCGCAGCAGAAGGCTGCGTGTTTGAGCCGCTCAGTTTAGGTAGCCGCGTGCTGCGAGCAACTCAGAATTGCGATAATCTCGATGCAAACTTCTATAACACTTTGATCGAGCAATTGGAGTCCGAAGGCTATCTCGTGTTGACGCAAGACCTCAGCGTTTTGCCGGAAGCCGACGTTCTGGTGACTGCGACCAGTGCAACGAACTCGTTGCTTGGCCCACGTGATCTTAAACATGGTGCTATCGTGTGCGACTTGTCGCGTCCGTTCAACGTCAGCCGTGATGTGACGGACCTACGACCTGATGTGCTCGTGATCGACGGTGGAGTGATCCGCGTGCCCGGCCTTCCCGAACTGGGCCGGTTCGGCATCGGCACCGGCCATGCGTTTTCGTGTATGGCTGAAACCATGCTGCTGACCTTCGCCAGTCAGTTTGCGGACACGAGTCTCGGTACCGACCTCGATCCAGAAACACTGCGCAAACTCCGTCGCTTGGCTGCTGAGCATGGATTCCGCGTGGGTGGTCTGCGTCGCTTTGGCGTGCCATTTACTCAAAGCGATTGGAACCGCTTGCTCGCTGCTCGTTGCGGCAGAATCGCTGCCTAGTTCACGCCAGTGGCAATCAGTTTTCTCGGTTCACTCACTTCCTTTCTGACGCGTCCAATTTGGATACCACCATGATCACTCAAACTATCGTTCCAACATTCACTGAAGATCTACCTGATTTCTGGAGTGTTTCCAATAACGCTCCTAACGCGAATCGCCTGATCAATCATGGTACGAACGCGAGTAGGAGTCTGAGTTGCGACGAACTACGGGAACTGCGGCTGTTCGCAAACTTTTCTGCCGAAGGACTGCTTGCTCTTTCTCATTCGCTGAAGCTAGTGAGTTACAAAGCCGGTCAATCCATCTGTCGCCAGAACGAAGACGGCACGAACATGTTCATCGTCGTTCACGGACGCGTCAAAGTGACGTGCGATACCGAGCAGGGCGAGCGAGTCGTGCGGTTCTTGGATCATGATGAACATTTCGGTGAGATGTCGGTGCTCACGGGGAGTCGACGTACCGCCAACGTGTTCGCTGTTACCAACACACAGTTGTTGCAAATTGACAGTCGTGATTTCAATGTGTTATGCAAAAATGAACCCTCGTTTGCGGCGTTGATTTCTGAAACTCTGGCTGTTCGTCTGGCCTGTTCAGTACATGGTGCCGAGAAGGAGTCTACCAATCGCAACATCGGCATTCTGTGGGGTTCCGCCTGTTCAGAACAACTCTGCGAACGTCTCAGCGACGAGATCTCCGCGATGGGTGCTCGCATCCAGGTAATCAATGCCAGCAGCGGTAATCGTTCCTTGAATTCGCGATGCACGACAAACGGACGTGTCGTGAAAACATTTCCATCCGCAGCGGAACTGTGCCAACTCGGCGAGCAATTTGACCGCGTTATGCTGTCGACGAGCTACGACGAAGTCGAACGTCACCTGGACACGATCATGAGGTGCGATCGCATCCTGTGTTTCGTTGAATCCACGAACAATAGCCTGAGCCTACAAACAATTGAAAAGCTAATTGCATCCAATCCCAAGTTGGCACCACGGATTCACTGCATCCGGTTAATACCTGACGGCGAGCGTTTCGCTGAATCAATGCAGCCAACGATTGGAAGCATGGGACATGACTTCAAGGTGCCGCTGTCCAAACAATTAACCGTCAATGGAGACTCTGCCACGCGGCGGGGGTTACGCCGTATCGTCCGCTCACTTTTCAACCAAAACCTGGGCATTGCTCTGGGCGGTGGCGGTGCTCGGGGGCTTGCGCACCTCGGTGTGCTGCGCGCCTTTGAAGAAGAGGGACTTGGAATTGACTTGGTTTCAGGGACCAGCATGGGTGCTCTAGTTGGCCTTAGTTACACCGCTGGATGGAGTCCTACTGAGGCTGAAACTCTCTTTCGTGAGGAGCTGACGCCTAGTCGCTTTTTCCGCATGCTGCCTCGTGGGAAAACGTGGTTCATGTTCTTGAAGTTTCGGCTGGGAGGCTGGGAATCGGGACTGAGGAAATTTTTTGAACATGCAACGTTCGATCAGTTGCAGATTCCGCTCAGTACGGTGTCCGCCGACCTCTTGCGAGGCAGTCAAATCATCCGCGAATCAGGCGACGGTGTGGCTGCGATTTTAGAGAGCATCAACCTTCCGTACATTGCTAAACCTATCTTGCGAGATGGATGTGTGTTGGTCGACGGTGGCATCTTGAACAATGTGCCCATCGATCTGTTGCGACCGCGTGGTGCGACAACCGTGATTGGCGTCGATGTCTGCAGTCACCTTCCCCACGGTTTCGGAGGCAAGTCCAAAAAGCAACGTACCGACGAAGCGAGACAGCCTTCCATGATGGAAACGGCGCTTCGTCTCAACGAAATCCGTACTTACCACGTTAGTCGCGCCGATCATCGTGACGCTGATCACATGATCTGGATCGACACGTCCCGTTTCGAGTTTGAAGACTTTTCCAAAGCTCACGAGCTAGCCGAGGTCGGATACCAGGCCGCTCGCGAAGTGCTGCCACAAATTCGACAAATGGTCGATGAACGCTTCGCACGCGCACTCAAAGTTGGCTGATCAGCCCGCTTGCCCATTCACTAGTTTCTATCTGTTTCTGTTCGTTCCCGTTTCTATTTAAGAGAAAGACCATGGCCAAAGTCGCCGTTACCGAAGAATGTACGTTTCATGTCACTGCAGATGCCACGAGTGCGTATGAATTCTTTTCAAAACCACAGTTATTCCGTGAAGCAATGGAAGGCGTTCTACGCTGTGAAGAGATCGAAACGGACCGCGTGCGTTGGATCTTGGAAGAACAAGCCGACCAAGGTGTTCGGTTTCAACCGGATTACATCGTTGAGTACACATGTGATGGCGGGCAACGTGTTGTATGGGAATTCATCGATGGAAACTTAAGAAACGAGGGTGAGATCCGCATCGCGGCTCTCCCCGATGGCGGCAGTGAGATTCACTACCGAGAAACAGTCGAGCCAGACCTGCCGATCACTCCGTTACTGATGATGCTCGTCAAACCACTCGTCACCCGCGAGCTGCGAGCGGGACTGCAGCACTTCGTACAGCAGTCGCAAGTTCGATTGTCGGCGTAGACGCGAATCAATCAACACCCTGAAATTATAAGATCGAAATCCGATGTCCACCAAACTTAATCCTCTATCGACGCATTCCGTTTGGTGTACCTCCGCATCAACTCAAAACGTTGTTGGCGGTATCGAAGACGAACAACGCGTCAACGAATCTCCTTGTAAAGAAACGTGCGACGTGGTGGTCGTGGGTGGCGGATTGGCTGGACTATCCGCAGCGTACCACTTGCTGCGTGCTCAACCAGGGTTGCGAGTTGCTGTTTTGGAATCACACACGATTGGGTACGGTGCGTCGACTCGTAATTCAGGCATGCTGACACCTGGGATTGGTCAAAACCTTGCGGCATTGGTCAAAAAGTACGGCGTCGAGCAAGCTTGGTCCATGTACGCCACGTCGCTCGCAGCAGTGAAGTATCTCGGCGAATTATCTCAGTTTGAAGAGATGCAGTTTAGCTTGCGATGGACCGGGCAACTCGTCGTGGCGCGTGGTCATGCTGGACGCAAACGGCTTGCTCAACAAGCGGCGTTGATGGAGCAGCTCAACCTACCGTGCCGGGTGCTGGATGATGCTGAACTAGCGAGCCATGTCGCAATCAATTTGGATGCACCCGGCGAAGGTCCGGCCGCTTTGCAGTTGCCCATCGCGGGCGTGCTCGATCCAGAACAAGTGGTTCAGGGGCTTGCTTTGGCAGTCAAACATCGTGGAGGCCAGATCATCGAAAACGCCAAGGTAGACAGTGTCACGTCTGCCGGTGTCAACCTGGCTGGTGGTGTGGCGGTTCGCGCACACAAGGTTGTCCTAGCAACCAACGCTTACGACCTCTCGCTCGGCATGCAACGCGGACGGCTCATGCCGATGCACTTGAGAATGATTGCAACGCGACCGCTCACGGTCGATGAACGCAGTTCTCTCGCGTGGCATCAGCGCGAAGGCGTGATTGATTCACGCCGAGTTTTCAACTACTTCCGTTTGACGGATGACCATCGCCTGATCTTAGGCGGAGGCCTGCCACGTTATCGCTGGGGCGGTGAAGTGCAAGATCTTGCGGGCGTCGGCCCAGACGTTGAGAGTCTTACCGCGGACCTACGACAGTTTTTTCCGCAGTTGTCCAGTGTCGAAATCGAACGCACTTGGACGGGTGTCATCGCTTATTCAATCGACACGCTACCCGTGATTGGAAGCCCCTCGCATCTTCCCAACACCATTCATGTCGGAGGCTGGTGCGGCCACGGAATTGCTTTAAGCGTGTACGCGGGACGCTGGGTCAGCGACCTGATACTTGGCCCTGCCGATACGCCCAGCGACTGCCGCCCGTTCGACACCACTAACAACTTTGCCGAACCTTGGTTCCGCAACCAAGCACCGCGAATTCCAACGGAAATCGCACGCTGGTGTGGGGTCAAAGTCGGTGCATGGTCAACTCAAATGTTAGATCGTTTCGTTTAACCCGTTTCAACAACCACCTAAAGAAGAGGACACTCCTGTGGACGCCCGTAACCTGATTCATTCCAAAACGACCTATCGCATCATACGCGGTGAGCACTTGTTCGTGCTCGCAGTATCAGGTGGGTTGATTCTGTGGAACGCTGGCGAGATCAACTGGCTGCGAGCGATCTTTGCGTTCGCAATCATTGATGTTGTCGGATACATCCCTGGAGCCTTGGCGTTTCGCAAATCCGTCGACAAAAAGATTGATCATTGGTACTACCACGCATACAACTTCGCACACACCTACTTGGTCACTGGGACTGCGGTCGCGATCTGGGCGTACTTCGGCGGGTTCGAGTGGGCTATGTTGGCTGTGCCGTTCCATCTTTCGATCGATCGAGGCGTGTTTGGCAACATTCTAAAACCGGTCGAACTTGCCTTTGAAGTGCGCGAACATACCGACGAAGAGATTCTCGCAGCGATCGGTCGCAAACCAAGCAACGTTCGGACGACCAACGATATCAATGAGTTGTTGTCGCGTGCGGTACTTGACGACGTGCTAGCACATCCGTCGGGTCATCTGTCACTATCCAAACGCAACAGTAAGTTTGCCGTCGATGGGATAGCAGGGTTTATCTCCTATCGGGAGCAAGGCAAACACCTATGGATGTTTGGCGGTGTCCACGCGGCAGCGGATGACGCAGCCAAGCTATTGGATCAATTCGCTATCTTTGCAGCAGCCTCGGACAAGCGAGTTGCCGCAGTCCAAGTGCGAGCATCCCAGGTCGATCTCTTTACCAGTCGTGGTTTCACCGTCAATCAAATGGGCAGTACCTATGCCGTCAAGCTGGAGCTGTACAACTTCTCTGGCAAGAAGAAGATGCAGCTTCGCAACAAGATCAATCGCGCCAAGAAGGACGGGCTGCGAGTAGTCGAACTTGGTAAGGACGTTCCAGCGAATCAGGATTGGCGAGCCCAACTTGACGCGATTAGTCAAAGTTGGCTGAGTGAGAAACGCAAACCGGAACTTGATTTTATGGTGGGAGACCTCGAGGGCGATCTGCTCGACCAACGCCGCATCTTCATGGTGCTCGACGCCGATGACCGCTCGGTTGCCTTCATCTCCTATGTTCCCGTCCGTGGAAAGGAACAGCCCGGCTACCTACACGATTTGACGAGAAAGATCACCGATGCTCCGGTCGGAGCCATGGAATTGTGCAATGCAACGGCGATCGAACGATTCCAAACCGAAGGCGTCCAGTATCTGCACTTCGGCTTCACACCGTTCGTGGTGGACGACGAAGCGGAAGGATTAGCAAGCCGCTGGTTGCACCGCGCCATCAATTGGCTTCGTACCAACGGAGCGAGATGGTATCCCACTGATTCGCAGGTCGCTTACAAAACGAAATGGGGAACGGACTGGATCGAGCGTGAGTATGTCGCCGTACGATCGGTATCCTTTCGAACTGCGTTTGACCTGATGCGCTTGACCAACGCGATTTAAAGCAAATTTCCAGAAACATTTGGCTGAGGAGGACGCTTGGGAAGGAGGTTCCAAGCACCTCTCTGTGTTCTGGAAACGTCCAGTGCCATGTCCAAACATTTGTTTCCAAAGGAAAATGCTATGTCCAGTTCGTTCTCAACCATTCCGCAAGCCGTACAAGCCATCGCACGAGGCGAGGTGATTATCGTCGTTGATGCTGAGGATCGCGAGAACGAAGGTGACTTCGTCTGTGCCGCCGAAACGGTCACACCCGAAGCCATCAACTTCATCCTGAACGGTCGCGGTCAGTTGTGCGTTTCCGTATTGTCAGACGTGGCAACACGCTGCGACCTGCAGCCGGTTGTGCAGCACAACAATGCTCCTTTGTCGACTGCATTTCTCACTCCGGTCGACCATTGCAGCAGCAAAACCGGAATCACTGCAAACGAACGGGCCACAACGATTCGCCATTTGGCAGACTCTACTTGCACAACCGCTGATTTTGTCCGCCCCGGTCATGTCTTTCCACTTCTGGCCAAACAAGGCGGGGTTCTCCGTCGGGCCGGTCACACCGAAGCTTCGATGGATCTGGCCAGGATGGCTGGTCTTGCTCCCTCAGGCGTGCTGTGCGAAATCTTGGACGAAGCTGGCGAACGGCCCAGTCGTGAATACTTGTTCGAACTCGCTCACAAGCACAACTTGATGATCATCTCTATTGAGCAATTGATTCAGTACCGTCGTCTCCATGAGAAGTTGGTCCACCGGGCCGCCGAAGCCACACTTCCTACCAAGTACGGCATCATGAAAATCATCGTTTACAACGTTGACCACGAAACGGAACAGCCGGTGGCGTTGGTGATGGGCGATGTGGCAAACGCTGCGGCACCTTTAGTGCGAATGCACTCGAGCTGCTTCACGGGTGACTTGATCAGTTCACTGCGATGTGATTGTGGCGATCAGTTGCAGTTGGCACTTGAGATGATCGCACGGGACGGTTTAGGAGCGATCGTTTACTTGCCTCAAGAAGGTCGCGGTATCGGACTGGTCGATAAAATCCGAGCTTACGCCCTGCAAGAACAAGGCATGGATACGGTGGAAGCAAATCTTGCTTTGGGATACCAAGCCGACGAGCGCGAGTACGGGATCGGAAGCCAAATCCTCGTTGACTTGGGGATCAAGCGAGTCCGATTGCTGACCAACAACCCCAAGAAGACCGAAGCGATCGAACAAAGCGGATATCCACTGGAAGTGATCGACCAAGTACCTGTCTTGCCACCGGTTCACGAACATAACATCAGCTACTTGATGACCAAACGTGACAAGATGGAACATCGACTCCCGAATGTTGCTTAACACACGTTTTACACAGGTTTTAGAATGGATTTCACGACCTCGCCTCGGTGCATTTTTTCAAACGCAACGTGCCATTGATCAATCGGCCAAACGCCACCGATGATCGGGTTGACGTTGAGCTGACCACTGGTCAGCAGCGCCAACACGCGTTCCCAGATCGGCCAGTTGTGACTGAAACTGCCTTGTAAAGTGACGTTCTTCTGCACCAACGGATCGAGGTTGAATCCGAGCGGTTGCGGTCCCCAGCCTACCTTGCTGATCCATCCTGCCGGTCGCACGATATCAATGGCAATCTTCAGCGTTGCACTGGCACCGGCTGCATCGATCACGCCGTCACAACCGAGACCATCGCGCCTGCGTGCCCAGTCGCTTGGATCGCCAACAATGCCTTCGCAACCGTAATGGTCACTTGCGATCACCAACCGATGCCGATCTGAGTCTAACCCAACCAATGCGACTTCAGCTCCACACAGTCTTGCCATCGCCGCGCACAAAATCCCGATCGTTCCTGGCCCCAGCACGACTACTCGGTCCCCCGGCTCGATGCGAGCGTTGCGAACGACTGCGTTGTAAGCCACACAACACGGTTCGGTCAAACAAGCATGTTCAAAAGGCAGTGCGTCAGGAACCGCGTGCAAAATGCGTGCAGGAACTCGAACGTACTTTGTCATCGCACCATCAACCCCATAACCGAATCCTTTGCGGGTAGGGTCGAGATTATACAGGCCACGACGCGACATCGGATTGGTCTGGTCAATGATCGCGGCGGTTTCGCTAACGACGCGGTCGCCTTCCCTCCAACCCTCAACGGAGGCTCCCGTTTGCACGATGTGTCCGCCGAATTCGTGACCGAGTACAACGGGATAATTGACGGGCCATGAATGATTGGCCGTCCACTGATGCAGATCACTACCGCAAACACCGACGTTGGCGACTTCCAGCAACACATCGTCAGGGCCAATGGTTGGCTGTTCGATCTCGCGGATTTCGACGCTGCCCTGCTCGGGAGCAAAGTTCACAACGGCGGCTGATTTCATCTTCAGATTCCAAGCGTGAGATAGGCTGCCTATTCGCCACACTGAACCATTCGGTGGCAAAGAGCGAGTTCGCTGCCCCGAAACGCAAATTCAAACCGGAAAACTACGCCGGGTCAGCGGTGGATTACTGTACACGATCTCGCCTGCATCGGAAACTTTCAAATAGTAAGACGCACCGATGTGGACGGCTGTTGAGAACGCGTTGTCACTTGTGGAGGTCCGTTTCTCCCAAACGTTGACGCGATAGTTTCCATTGTGATGCTGACAAACTTCGACGTGATGCAGACGCGGTGGTTGGCCGGTCTGCTCGAGGATTTGCGTCTTGATCTTCTGGGAGCGGACTAATTCCGTTGCGGACGTGCCCTTTTGAGGGGCTTCCTGCTCGACTTTTGCCATGAATGCTTCGCCCGTTTGCGGTTTCCAATGTGAACCTGAACTGTAACGCACGAGGCTGGAACTCGATACGGGTGTGGGTCGTCAGCGGCAAAAAAACTTCACTGTGTCGATCCGATTCAGCTTCAATCCAACTGGCTCAACAACTTCAGATCGGCAAAATACTGCTTCCGTTCTGCTTCGTGAGACGCGGTGGTCTTGGTGAGTTCTAGGGATTGCGGGCTGCCTTGCCGAATGAGTCGAGTGGTGACGTCGAGTCGATGGCTAGTGATCACCCTAACGAGATGATCACGAAAGTCGGCGTGGGCCTGCGATTTGTGTCTTTTCCAGATGAGCGTCTAACACATCAACGTGTTGCTGAATCCATCACGGATGCCCGACGCCACCGAGCCTCGTCGAGTTGGATCGGTACTTCGAGAATCAAGTGGACTCATGGCGGTATTGAACTTGATCGGTGACGCACCACTTTGATTCCGCAGCCAACGTCGAACCACCTGATTTGTTGGGCCACCTGAATTACGGCCAAGTCCCGCACATCATCGCGAGCTTGACGGATTAGGCCAACATGACTTATCGCGAATCATGGCCAGCATTCGCTATTCGAGCGATTGCGTTTCTCCGCTGTCGCGTGTTCCCAATGCTCCCCACAATCCATATGGGCTTTTACTGCCAGCGGCTTGGGCACCGGCAAAGGTGCCAACGGACGACGAGGTACTCGCGCCAGCTTCGATCGCGTCGGTAACGAATTTGACTGCGCCATCGCCCATCAAGACGTGACAGCCGCCTTGATGACGACTGCTCGCCGTGCATTCGGAATCGTGATACCAATTGTTACTCGTGCACAGTTCGCGATTAGGCGGCAAAATCGTCTGAAAGCCAGTATGAAGCGGTTGGCCTAGCGCCCATGAAAAACCGCGACGTTGTTCGTCACCGCCAAGCCCACCAGCCGCTGCCCATACACGCGGTCGTGTAGGGGAGATGAGTGATTGGCACGATGACGGGTTTAACTGAGGATGGGCGGTGCCCAGCACGATGATTGTGGTAATGTCATTGTCACCCAAGTCTGTATTGATCTCGGCCATGCAAATGGTATTAGCAAGTCCATCGAGAATATCTCGAAACGCAGTTTTGTTGCGGGGCACGAAAACGCCCCGACATGCGACACCAGCGGTTGTGGCACCGGTCACATTCCCGTTATCTTGAACTCCTCCAAAAATCATCTCTTGGACAGAATCGCCCAAGCAGGCGGCATAGTTCGTTCGCCCTTTAGCTGGCAAACCATTGCCAGGATCGCTTGGGCAACGCAGCCCAGGGACTTGTGTCAACCATGGTTCATAGCGACTGCTCGTGGTGTGGGATGCGATCGACTTCTCTGGGAAGGGGCCCATCGATTGAAAGGTGTTTCCGGTGATCGGATCTCGGAGTGGGTTGCTGATTTGTTCCCATAATGCCTGCTGTTCCATGAACGGGAGCAGCCCGACAAAGGGCGACAGGTTGAGGCGATTGTGCGCCAAAGGTGGATCGACCGTATTGGACCCCGATGCATTGGTCGTGCCGCCGCGATAACGAGGCAACATGTTGTAGGCAGCATGGTAGTTATGAAGAGCTAAGCCGATCTGCTTGAAATTGTTACTGCAACTCATTCGCCTCGCTGCTTCACGAGCCGCCTGAACGGCAGGCAACAGCAACCCGACCAAAACTCCAATGATTGCGATCACAACCAAAAGCTCGACCAATGTAAACCCGGTCGATTGAACGACCTTTCGCTTCTTTTGTATCATCGTAAATGCCTTCTTAAAAATCAGCGGGAAACAAAACCAATCAACAAGATGTCATTCGGACATGAACTCATCCGCTTTCGCGGCCTCAGGATGCTCCTGCATGTAAACCTCGAGTTCATCTTGTGGAACCGCTTTGGGCTCCTGTTGCTGGCTGCAACCTAAAGCGATCACCAAAACACAAAAAGAAAACGCAGCAAAAAAAGATGTAGATTTCATCAGCGGGGACTGCACCGTGGTGGGGACGGTCACGGCAATCAAATCATGATGGCTTGATGAATGTGACCGAAAACAGGAGGCGGGGGAGGCAAGGAGGTGGGAGTTGTCATTCAACAGGATGTCAGTCAACGATATAACCGACCACTTTATAAGTCAACACTGCGCGAGCAACCCGCAACCTTGAGCTGGCCAGGCGAATAAAACTCACACAGCCCGCTGGCTCTTCATCGGGCGGTTTGCTGTCTGCCCGACAGGGCGAGGTGGTATGATCCCCTCGCAACATTGACCGTGCAGCGGTTAAGTTGTTTCTGGTTAATCAGGATCACCACCCCACAGAAGCGCCCATCTGAGACATCTTCTGCCAGGCTTAGCTTCACCGAGAGCTTGACAGGAACCTTACATCTACCCATCAACCGTCGATTGAGTTCATCCCATGACGTTTTGTATCGGAATCAAAGTCCGCGAGGGGATCGTTGCGCTGGCCGATTCGCGGATCGTCGTTGGAAACACTCAAGGAAGTAAGCAGAAGCTGGCTGCGATTGAGCATCCGAGCGGCGGGTTGTTCACGATGACTAGCGGTCTAAGATCGATTCGCGACAAGACGCACACGTACCTTGATGAGTCGTTCCAGCAGCATGCGAGCCCCTACACGCGAACTTTCCAAGCCGTCAATGAATTCGGAAGCCAATTGCGCCGCGTTCGTAACGAGGACGGTGACTCGCTGCGTGCCGCTGGCCTTTCGTTCAATTCGCACGCGATTATCGGAGGTCGGTTGAGCGACGATTCTGAACCCCAGTTGTATTACGTTTACCCAGAGGGGAACTGGATCGAGTCGCATCCTGATTCGCCCTATTTTATTATCGGGCGGACGACTTATGGAAAGCCGGTACTCGACCGGCTGTTGACTTTTGAAACTCCACTTCGTCAAGCGATGGCACTTGCGCTGCTGGCCTTTGACGCGACGCGCACCAGTGTTACTGATGTCGACGGTCCCATTGATGTGGCGATCCTCGCCGGAGACAACCGACATTTGACAATTCGCCGATTCAATGACGATGAGTTCGCCGAGTCGACACAGTGGTGGACAGAAACCTTACGCGATGCCATTGCTCGCATGCCGCACCGCTGGATCGACAGCATGTTTAGCTAGCCGTTCAACTCGGCACAGAAATTGCATCTCCCGCGATCACTCACTGCACAAAAGGATCATAGTATGTTACGAATCGACGTCGGTTGCCAATTGAGCTACGAAGTTCGCCAGTCCACGGTATTTTTGTTTCAAATCGCCAGCGCTAACACGCAGCATCAGCGCGTGCTTTCGCAAGAGTTGCAATTCACACCTGAACTGCAGGTCGAAACGTTCAACTCAGGGACCGAAGGCAATGTGGTTCAGCGTGTGATCGTCGAGCCTTGTACGTTAAACGTTCGCTATCATGCGGACATGGAAATGACGCCTGAGGTCGCTTCGCCGACGGAGGTGAACGAAACCCTCACGGCGAATTTACCACCCGATGTACTCACGTATTTGAATCCCAGCCGGTATTGCGAAAGCGATCTACTGGCTCGATTCGCGTACGAAGAGTTCGGATCCTTGTACCGGGGATACAGTCGTGTCCAAGCGGTGTGTAACTGGGTATGCGATCAGCTCGATTACACGCCCGGCAGCACTATCGGCACGACGACTGCTGCGGACGTGATCCTGCAGCGTACGGGGGTTTGCCGAGACTACGCCCACTTGGCCATCGCGTTGTGCCGAGGCATAGGCATTCCGGCGCGGTACGTTGCCGGGTACGCAGTGAATCTCCAGCCGCCTGATTTTCACGGATTCATGGAAGCGTTCTTGGATGGCCAGTGGTATTTGTTCGACCCCACACGTCTGGCCATGACAAGCGGACTGGTTCGCATCGGAGTCGGTCGCGATGCAGCGGACGTTTCGTTTGCGACACTTAACGGTGACGCACGGTTGATCGAAAAGTCGGTATGGGCCAACGACACATCGAATCAAAATCAAACAAGCAACGACAATTTAGAGACAGCAGCCATTTCGACTGCATGAGTCTGCTTTAAGCGCGACTGATGGAAGCTTTCTGCATAACTGAGCCGTTTGGGCACTAGCCCTGGTTGAGTATGGGGAGCCTTGCTAAAGCCTAGTCCTCAAACAAGCGAACGCATGTTTGCCACTTCCTTAAGAAACGCGAAAACCCTCGGCGTTTTCCGTGTGTTCGGGAGGTTGCTAAGTCAACCCTGCACACGCACTAACGAGGGTTTCGAGAGAACGCTAAACTACGCCGACAGGTATTCTCGTGCGGCGGTATCGGCATCATCATGCAGGTGATCAAGCAACTCGAGTTACGGAAGCATCTCAATCAGGCCACACCCGTGTTCAAGTTGCACCTGCCCTATGACGAAGTGGACCATGTGTTCAATATCGCGGTGAATTTGCCCGCGGGTGGGACGTGCTTAGAACACATGGAGCTGCGGCGAACCGACGGGGCCTATTG
>JBGSMN010000096.1:0-38386 GCA_041740155.1 Rhodopirellula sp. | reverse complement strand
CTGATCTTTCAATTCAGTTTTATCGCCGATCCAAGCCCACGGACCAGTCTGGCCGGCACCTCGCAGCGACAGGATGCGCTTGGGTGCTCCTTCACCGCCATCGCTCAACGTGTCGGCCATCATGCCGTTGGTATGACCGTCGGTGTGACAGCTATGACAACTGTACCAGTTCCCATTTGAGAGCTTGGCATCAAAGAACAGCATCTCGCCTCGCGCTACGGAATCGAGTTGCGGTGGTGGCCCGAGGTTGAAATGACTCAGTGTGACGGTGGTCGGCGCGCCGGGCAGGTCCACCTGGCGTGATTCTTTCAGCGGCTCACTTGGCGTTGTTTTGTATCGAGCATAATCACCGTACGCAGCCGGGTCTGGAGCCGGTTGAGATGAGGCCTGCGTTTCGGAAAGTTGCGAGTTTTGAAGTGCCGGTTCATCCGAGTGCGAAAAGTCTAAGATAGTGAGTGCGTCAGACAGGTGATTGGCGACAACAAAGCGGCTCGCGTGAGCGCGTGCAATCGCGACCGGTCGACGCAAGACCGGTAATCTATTCACTTGCAGTCGGTCCGGTTCCACGATCGCGATTTCGCTGACGCCACCCACAGCGACGAGCAAGCGGTCGCCTGGGAGAACCATCACTGCCTCCGGATCGCCTGCTCCCTGAGTTCCGCGGCCGATGGCAATCAGCCGACTGCCGCTTAACAGATTGGCTTGTGGGTCGAGAATCGCTTCCATCTTGATCGCCCTGCCAGCGTCCGAAAGGATCGTGCCCCACATCACCTCACTGACGACAGGCGGTGTGGTCTCATTGAGAATCTCGTGCGTGATGTAGACCTCGCTCAGATCTTCGCTCAACGCCAAACCGCGGATGTTGTGTGCTGGCAAGCTGCGGATCGATTCGACCTGACGTGAGCTGGTATTGATCACTGCAATCTGATCGCCGTACGCATCGGCAACGATGAGCCGGTCGGCGATGTCGAGGACTAACTGCTGTCGTGGTGAAAACGGTAACTCGACAAGATCAGTAATTTGAGGAACCCCCTTTGCGAAATCGACAAACACGATTTGACGAGACCACGAGCAAGCAACCGAACACCACTGATTTGACTCGCACCAGCGAACCGTTATGGGATCGGACGGCATCGGCAGTTCCCAGAGTACTTCCGCACGATCTCGGCTAACGTTCAGAGCAACGACTCGATCGTGTTTCGTGTCGGTCACGAACCAACCCCGGTCCGTCGCGATCAAATCGGAGGGGACACCGCGCAGATCGAACTCCGCCGCAACCAGGTGACGCTCCGTATCGACGACGCTCAACGTCCCGCTCGCTTGGTTGGCCACAATCAGATCGGTATCATCGAGCCGCGCCATCGCGATCGGTCGTCGCAACACGGATGCGGATTTGTCCACCTGGACCAGTTCGTCGCCCTGAGCCGATGGAACGATGAAAACCGAGAACAGCAGCGTTAAAACGAGTTTTTGTTGGTAAGCATAGGTCGTGTGAGGATGAATCATCGAACTGCCAACAGCGAGCGAACGGGGCCAATAGGGAAATCGTCTAAATTGATTCCCAGCAAGCAGTATGGCTAGAGTTCACCGCCGTGTCACCTGACTCAGTTAAAGTAGCAGGCACAGTCCTCTGTGCCGTTCGCCTCCGCCGATAAAATCGCTTCGATTTTGAGGCGTTGGGATGTTGCATCATTACCTGCTCGCCACCGATCGAAGCGATCGAGTGCCGTTCGCCTCTGCCGATAAAATCGCTTCGATTTTGAGGCGATCATCTCCTTGCTCGCATCACGAAGCGTTCACCATTCGTTCACGGAGTTTCGTGCGAGGTCGCTCAGGTTCCACTGGGTGTGCTTTTGATGATCGTGCTCGCGGACATGATCTGTGTCCCGTCGGGATTGAACTAAAAACTTTTTTAGTGACGCGCATTTGAAAGGTGATTGTTTTGTCCCCGTCGAACAGGCCTGAGGCTGATGACCCCTTATGCGTCAATGCGAAGCGGCATCCTGGAAAATTAGTGTTCGATTAGCGAGGATTAGTGTTCCTTAAACTCGGCCCTCAATCAGGATGCAGTGTAAAACTTTGGAAAGAAAGGTGAGCTGCAATGGAAACGCTTTGTCATCGACGATTTTCACGTCTCCAAGAATCGCTGAAAGAAAAATTTTGGGAACACTAATCAGCGCTAATCGCACACTAATCCATTCATTGCTCACGTAACAACGGTGGCTAACCAAAATTCCCCATGGAGAGTTGACAGTGGACCGCTCTTAACGGGAAGGTGAATTCTGCATCCTGACGATCAGGTTGGATTCAAGGAAGTTTTCTTTGAGATGCTGTGCTAGAATTCGATCGGGTTAACTGACATTGGTGTTGCCACGATCAATCTGCGGCAAATCAATCGACCACAACACGTGCGGGTGGGTTGCGATGAATCAGCACCCACGAAGTTAAACGCGGTGCAAGCGGCTGATTGTGTATCGTTGCTCAACTGAGTATTCAATGGGGATCAAAGTAGCGACTGGCGAGCAAGTTTGCGTGAAGTCTCGGTGAAATGTTCACCGCTCCTTCACTGAGCAACTTTCGAGGTCGCTCAGGTTCCATTTGGCGTGCGTTGGATGATCGCGATCGCCTCGGCGACAATCGGAGGAGTCGGTGGTTTGGTTCCGTCGTATTTTTTACCATTTTTTTGTAGGAGCTGGTAAACAAGCTGCGATTCTCAGCGGAGTCCGGTTGTAGCTTGACTGCCCATGCGTATTGGAACGTCGCGGCATACCAGTCCACAAGCGTGGTGGCTTCTCGGGCTTTATCGGTATGCCAGCCTGGTTTTGGACGCCAGAATTCTAAGAGTAATTGATGGTTCAAGTAAGCCGCTAGCGCGGCGGGGGAATGATCGTTTTTTGTCGACCCCTGGCGGGGCGGTTGGATCAACCTGTTCAGGAGAAGCTGTTCACTGCGAACAGCTCACAACTCCTCCTGAATACAGGAAAAAAACCATGACTCAGTCTACACCCGACGGCCAACAGTTTCCACGTGGACAATTCTTTCCCGCTGAAGTTCGTCAGAAAATGAGTGAGGACCTGAAGTTGACCGGAAAGGCTCTGAGGACGCAAAACGGTTATCTGCGCGCCGTCCGACAACTCTCCGATCACGCCAGAAAGTCGCCCACGGAAGTCTCCGAGCTAGAAGTTCGCGCGTTCTTCTTGTACCTCAAGTAAGATCTGGGATTCGCCTACGGCTCTCTTCGCGTCGCGCTCTCGGGCGTCAAATTCTTCTTTGCTCATACCTGTAAGCGTGATTGGCAGATCTTTGAAATGCTCAAGTTGCAAAACGTCAATGCGATCCCTGAAGTGCTTTCGATCAAGGATGTCTTTCGACTGATTGGCGAAACCAAGACACTGCGAATGTACGCCTACTTCTGGACCGTCTACACCATCGAAGTCGGCAGTTATCGGCTTGAGCGATTGATCGGCCAGGGTGGAATGTCCACGGTACACTTGGCGACGCACAAGCAAACCGGCGAAGCGTTTGCGGTGAAGTTAATTCATCGCGATTTGGCGAACGATGGTAAACCGCGTCGGATGTTCATGCGGGAAGCGGCCTTATTGACGCAATTGGATCATCCTCGGATCGTCCGCGCGATTGAATTTGGATTGCAAGATGATGTGCCGTATCTGGTGATGCAGTACATCGACTCGCTGGATTTGACGCAACTGCTCGATACCAAGCCAATGGCCGAGAGGATCAAGATCGCGACGTGGGCGACGTTCACGATTTTGCAAGCGGTTCACTACCTGCATGATGAAGGCATCGTGCATCGGGATATCAAACCGTCCAATGTGTTGGCCTATCGTGAGGGACGTCACTTGAAGATCAAGTTGGCGGACTTTGGGTTAGCGAAATGTTTTGATGATTCGGATCATCACAACATGACGAATGAGCGATCGCTGCGGGGCACGTTGTCGTTCATGGCACCCGAGCAGATGGCGAATTCACGCGATGCAGGGCCATTGGTGGATCTGTTCGCCTGCGGAGCCTGTCTGTACCGCTGGATCACGGGAGGACTGGCCAACATGATTTTGAAGCCGGCCGAATCTCTGGAGCGTTTGCGGGTCTCCGAGTCCGTGCCTGATGAACTCAAAGCGGTCATCGAGCGGGGAATTGCGATCGACCCAGCGGATCGTTTTCAAACAGCAGAAGAATTTGGAAAACGATTGTTTCCGTTTCATCAGAAACGCTGAACCTCGCATGGAACGCTCAGCCTGCGCTGTGTCATTCCGCGTTTTGCTCACGTTTTAAGCATGGCGGTGTTTATTTCGCATTTGAGATGGTTGCAGCGGGTATGCTCTATTCTGTCGGCGACGAAAACGGTGGTTATGGACGCAGGAAATTCTTATGAAGGTACTGATTGCCGAAGACAGCAAAGTGATGCGTTGCATGCTGGCGGCCTATCTCCGCCAGTGGAACTTTGATGTCACGGAAACCGAGGATGGAGAAGAGGCTTGGCAGCGGTTTCAAAGAGAACCTTTTTCAATCGTCATCTCCGACTGGATGATGCCGAAGCTGGACGGACTGGAATTGATCCGGCGGATTCGGCGTGTGCGGCGACCGGAATATTGCTATCTCATTTTGTTGACGGCCAAGACTGAAAAGGAAGACTTGGTCACCGCGATGGAATCGGGGGCGGATGATTTCTTAGTCAAGCCCTACGACCGCGAGGAGTTGCGTGTACGGATCCGCGAAGGCGAACGAATTGTTCGCTTGCAGCACGAGCTGACGGAGCAGAATCGGCAATTGCGAGAAACCCAAGCGGCATTGGTTGAAAGTGAAAAACTGGCTGGGCTGGGACAGCTAGCAGCAGGCATGGCACATGAAATCAACAATCCGGTCGCATTCGTGACCAACAACTTGGCGGTTCTGCGACGCGATCTCAGCGACATCGTCACCTTGGTCGACTCCTACCAACGGATGCGTCCGTACCTTCGTGACGCCCCGCCAGAATTGATCGACGAGTTGTCACGGATTGAAGATGAGTGTGACTTTGCTTGGTTACGTGAGAACCTCCCGCAGATCTTGCAATCCTCTACCGAGGGACTGACACGTGTCCGAGACATCATCAAGAACCTCGGTGATTTTGCTCGTTTAGACCGAGCCACTCAAGATGAGGTGCAATTGATTCAGGCTATCTCGACGACTCTGCAAGTGCTCAAACATGAGATTGAGCAAAAGCAGCTTGTTGTTAACCTGCGGCTGCAACCGGTGCCGTCACTATTGGGGTCCGCTAACAAAATCAATCAACTGATCTACAACGTGGTCCTCAATGCGATCCAGGCCAGTGAGGTGGGATCATCGCTGATCATTCATTTGGCGCGGCTCGGCAATACCGTTCGGCTGGAAGTCGAAGATTTCGGTTGCGGAATGAGTGACGATACTCTGAACCGTGTTTTTGATCCGTTTTTCACCACAAAACCTGTGGGCACGGGAACGGGATTGGGAATGTCGGTCAGCTATGGAATCGTCCGCGATCACGGAGGTACAATGAACATCGAGAGTCAGCTAGACTGTGGCACGAAAGTCACTATCGAACTGCCATCGGTAGCCCCCACACCCGATCCCCAGACGCAGCATGTCCAACCAGAAGAAACATAGCATCTTGATTGTCGACGATGAGCCGGATGTGCTGTTTTCGCTGACGGGATTATTAAGGCGAGATTTCCAGGTGTTCACCGCACAAAGTGGTGCTGAAGCAATGCAAGTCATGGGCGAGCATGATGTGCATGTGATCATGACTGACCAGCGAATGCCAAAGATGACCGGCACCGAATTGATGGGACGCGTGCGCACAGAACATCCTGATGCCGTGAGGATCATCTTTACAGGTTATGCCGATACTCGCGCCGTCGTGGAGGCCATCAACAATGGCGAACTGTATCGCTATATCAGCAAACCGTGGGACCCCGATGATTTGATTGAGGTGCTGCGTGAAGCGGCACAGAAGCATGATGCGACCGTAGCGGAATCAGAATTACACAGTGGCCTGGAGAGCTATTTTGATGACGCAATGCGGCTCGCGACAAACGCAGAGGCATCCTCACAGGACGCCGACTTTGTGCAAGCTTTCAGGTCACGAACGGAAGAACTTCGTGGCCACCTTGAACAGATTAAAGGATCCTAATGGCTGACCGTGAGCCAGTGTTGTTGGTTGTTTTGATTCAGTCCAAGCTGTTGAGTTGGCACGTTGGAGCGATCAATACGGGAGGTCAAGCGATCCCTCTGCTGCGCAGTGAGCTAGGTAACCTCGATGAGTACCAAGAACTCGAGTTTGACGAACAGCTTTCCTTTCTGCGACATCGGATCGCTGGTGTGCTGCAACGAGGTTGTGATCGATTGTATGCAAAACATGCCAAGGCCATTCATTTCGTGTTGATCGCTGATGGTCACTATCTTGGAGCGGAGGAAGGAATCACGCCACGCTTGGCAGAGCACTTCGTGGAGTGGATGATTAGTCCGCCCGTCACCTATTTTTTACAGCGGGCCGATATTGCCCCCCGCTCCGATCCATCAGAGTCCTGTCTGCCACGATCACTCGGCGAAATCGAAATAGTTGCGGGTGAAATGCCCGAGACCATCGCAGAGATGCTTCGCAAGGGTCTGCCCAGTCTCACCGACCAAATTCAGCACGCAGACGCCTGGGAGTTGGTCGTCAATCGGTCCAAGCCGATGGCGTGAAGTCGGTCAACAGTGTTCGCTGAGCAACAGTTCGCGATAAAACCTTTCTCCTATGGAGTGCGTACCGGCGAGCCGATGAACTAATTTCTTTCTCAGTTTCAGCCTCTTTTAACGCCGCTTTGGATTGACGAATGTTCCTGTTTTTTGCACAAAATCGCTTGATCCTCGTTCTCTGTGGCGTTTTGCTGAGCGTCGTTTGTTTGGCCGATGTCACGTCCGCTCAAGGACCAACGACTAAGAAACTGCCAGCATCTCCGAATGCGTTACCGGATGCGGGCGAATCTGAAACCAAAGGTGAAGTTGATCACAGTGGTCATGACCACGGCGACGAGGCGATGCCTGAGCAGCCTGAGACAATCAAGGATGATGTGGAGGCGCTGAAGAAGGCGATTCTGGAGCTGCCCGAAGAGATCAGGGCGGATGCCCAAGCCGCGTGGGATCTGTTCGAGAAGACGGATACGGAATTGGCTACCGAGATGCTGAAATTGCGAACCATCCAGCTCGAATACCGCAACGGGATCGAGCAAACACCGGGGGCCATTATCGCGTTTCGTGAGCAACGCAATGCGACCTGGGAAGTAATGCAAAAGCAGTTCACCAATGCCTTGGACTTGATTCGTTATCTGCCCAGCCTCGAAGCGGTCAGTTATCTCGTGACGATGGTGCAGCATCGTTTTGAAAACGACGTGTATGACGGCGAGACGTTTGAAGCGGCGGCCCGATTACTCGACTTGGGCCAGAACTTTCGGTTTCTATTTCTTGCGGGTGCACGCTCGGCCGTTGTGATCGGGGATTTTGAAACAGCCAAAAAGATTTACGAGTCACTCAAGGATGAAGATCTTGAGAAGGTGGATTTGAGTTTGAAGTATCAGCTTGAGAAGGCAGAAGAACAATTCAAGCGAGAACAAGCCATCATTGAGCGAACGGATGCGGACACCTTGCCACAGGTTCGCATCGAAACGACCAAAGGCGAATTCTTGATCGAACTGTTTCCAGATGCGGCACCGTCGGCAGTGGCTCATTTTCTCAAGCTTGTCGAGGAAGGATTCTATGACCGGATGGATTTCTCAGTTGTCTCGCAAAATTTGCTGGCACTCAATGGCGACGCCTCGGGCGATGGACGTGGCAACTCAGGTCAGTTTCTGGTTGACGAACATGGCCGTGAAGAATCGCGGCCTGGATTGCGAGGTTCGATTGCGATGGCCAAGATCCCCATCGGAGATGGCAAGTTTATTGAAAATTCAGCGAGTTCGCAGTTCGCAATTTTGTACTTGCCAATCCTGTCGATCTCAGACACCCAATCGGTGATCGGTCGGGTGATCGAGGGCATGGATGTGGTGTCGCGACTCCGCCGCGTGGATCCGACGAAAAAGAAAGAGAAAAACGAAATTCAATTGCCGTCCGATGCCATTCTGTCGACCGAGATTGTCCGGCCTGGCAAGGATCTCCCCGAGCCGGTCTACGTGGATGTGCAAGCGGAAATCGAGAAAGCGGTGGAGGCGGGGCTGCTTAAGCGTCAGAGCGAGACGCCGGAGCAATAAGGCAATCTCGTAGCGAAACTCGTCAAGAGTTTCGAGGAAGAGTTTTTCGAGGGGCCGAAAGTCTTGACGACTTCCGCTACGGCCACTCCGCCTTCTGCGGGGTGTCGCCTTCCAGGCTTGGTACCTTTGGCTCTACACTCTCGCAGTAGAAAACTGTCCCCTGAACTTGGAACCTCCCTCGCCTGATGCCGATTATTGAAGTCAATGAGCTGACCAAACACTACCGCGTCTATCAAAAACGCGAAGGTCTCGGCGGCAGCATTCGCGGGCTTTTTCGTCGCGAGTTTCGCGACGTGAACGCTGTCGAAGGCATTAGCCTGACGGTCGAACAGGGCGAATTCGTGGCCTTTCTCGGCCCTAACGGAGCGGGCAAAACCACCACATTAAAACTGCTCTCGGGCGTGATCCAGCCGACTAGTGGCACGGCGACGGTGATGGGATTCGTGCCCTGGCATCGGCAAAATGAATATCGCCGCCGATTCGCCCTTGTCATGGGCCAGAAAAATCAATTGTGGTGGGATCTGCCAGCTCGCGAATCCTACCGTTTGCATCAACACATTTATGGTGTCGATCCAACCGAGTTCAAAAACCGTTTGGACGAAATCAGCGAGCTACTCGATGTCACCCGATTGCTCGATCAACCCGTCCGCGAACTTTCGCTCGGCGAACGGATGAAAATGGAGTTGATTGCGGCGTTACTTCACAGTCCCGAGGTGTTGTTCCTCGACGAACCCACGATCGGACTCGATGTGATCGCTCAGCACAACATTCAAAAGTTCTTGCGATACTATCAAGAGAAACGTCAGATCACGATTCTGCTGACGAGTCATTACATGAAGGATGTCGCGGCGCTCTGTCGCCGCGTCGTCGTGATCGCGCGAGGCACGATCCAGTATGACGGATCACTCTCGGGCATCATTGATAAATTCAGCGGCGACAAACTCGTCACGTTGCAGTTCGCTGCATCGGAATCACTCAGTCTACCGAAAACACTCGGCAGCATTGTCAACGAGAATTGGCCCAAGATCCAGTACCGTGTGCCTCGCGGTGATGTGCCGCGACTGCTCGCCGAAACGCTCCGTGATCACGCCATCGAAGACATCGTTGTCGAAGACCCGCCGCTTGAAGATGTGATCGCGGATTTGTTCCGTGAATCCATGCAGAGCGATGCCACCTCATCCACTTCTACCTCCACTGTATGATCACTCTCGAAAATATCTCGATCGGATTTCGCGGCCCCCAATTACTCGACGACGTGACGGTGCGAATCAGCCGTGGCGATCGGATCGGTTTGCTCGGTCGTAACGGGGCGGGCAAGACCACACTCTTGAAAATTCTGGCAGGCGATATCACGCCGGACCACGGCAGCGTCGTGGCCGATGCGGGTGCCTCATTACGAGTCGCTCGGTTGACCCAAGACGTACCAGCGGATATCCACTGCAGTGTGCATGATTTGATGTTTGCGAAAGCCGAAGACATCCCTGGTCTGGCGGGTTCGCTTGGTCCATCGGACCGCACCACCAAAGATGACTGGGAGATTGAACAGCTCGTCGAAGAAACTCTGTCGCGGATGGACTTGCCTGGTGAGGCCAGGTTTGAATCGTTGTCCAGCGGCATGAAACGTCGCGTGCTACTCGCGCGGACGATCGCGGCCAAGCCGGATTTGCTGTTGCTTGATGAACCGACCAACCATCTCGATATTCATTCGATTTTGTGGCTAGAAAAATTCTTGGGAAGTTGGCCAGGGACGTTGATGTTCATCACCCACGATCGCTCCTTCTTGCAATCGCTCGCCTCGCGGATTTGGGAAGTCGATCGCGGTCGATTGTTTGATTGGACCTGTGATTATCCCACGTTCCTCAAACGCAAGGCCGACGCGCTCGAAGCTGAAGAAAAGCAGAACGCGTTGTTCGATAAACGACTCGCCGAAGAAGAAGTTTGGATTCGGCAAGGCATCAAAGCGCGTCGGACTCGCAATGAAGGGCGTGTTCGCGCGCTCAAAGCATTGCGAGTACAGCGAAGTGAACGGCGTTCGACCGAGGCGACGGCAAAGTTGAATTTGCAGTCGGCTGCACGAGGTGGTGCGCTCGTTGCGAAGCTCGATGGTGTGTCATTTTCTTATGGAGACAAACCGATCGTCGACGACTTCAGCACGTTGGTCATGCGGGGTGACAAGATCGGGATCATTGGCCCCAATGGTGCGGGCAAAACAACGCTACTCAAACTCATTCTAGGTAGTCTGCAGCCGACCGAAGGCGAAATCAAACTCGGCACGAATCTCAAGGTCGCCTATTTCGATCAACTTCGCGATACGCTCGATCCAGAGTTAACGGTTACCGAAAACGTTGGCGGCGGCAGTGACAAGGTCGTCGTCGGTGACAAGACAAAACATATCGTCGGTTACCTGCAGGAATACTTGTTCACACCAGAGCGGGCACGCACGCTCGTTAAGTTTTTATCGGGTGGTGAACGCAATCGAGCGTTGTTGGCGAAATTGATGACGCAGCCTGCCAACGTGATCGTGCTCGATGAGCCGACCAACGATCTCGATGCTGAGACGTTAGAGATGCTCGAAGAACAATTGATGGGTTTCGATGGCACGCTGTTGATGGTCAGTCACGATCGGACGTTTTTGAACAATGTCGTCACGAGCACGATTGTGTTCGAGCACGACGATGCGCCCGGTACGGTGCGAGAATACGCTGGTGGGTATGACGAATGGGAAGCGGCTAAGAAGAATCGCCAAAGTGAATCGCCGCAACGCATTTCCAAAGCAAAGATTCAAACGCCGGGAGCTGGTAGTTCCAAAAATGACGCGTCTAGCAAGCCACAACGGTTGAATTTTAACGAGCAACGCGAACTGAAATCGTTGCCCGCCAAAATTGAATCGCTCGAAGCGAAGATTGAGCAGTTACACAGCGAGATGGCTTCGCCGGATTTCTATCAATCTGGCAGCGAGAAGATTGCAGCGACATCCAAGGTTCTTCGCGAGGCAGAAGTGGACCTGGAAAAAACATTCGCCCGCTGGGAAGAACTCGAAGCTCGAGCAGTGGCCTCGGCATGACGTCATTGAAAACGACATCAACGAAGCATGCGTCGTCCTGGTACGACCACCCTCAATACTTTGACATGGTGTTTCGCGACGAGACCGCTTTTGAGGTGGCATTCTTTCAGGACGTGTTTGAACGCTATGTCAAGCGTTCCGTTCAGCGGCTGTATGAACCGGGCTGTGGCAGCGGTCGATTGGTAGCTGCGATGGCAGCGAAAGGCTTTGACTTGGTCGCCGTGGACAACAATGAGGCGATGCTATCGTACCTGCGTCGGCGTTTGTCGCGTCGCGGTTTGGCGGCTGACTTGGTGCTGGCTGACATGACGACTCACGTTTGTAAACCACTCGTGGACGCGGCGTTTTGCACGTTCAATACGTTTCGTCATTTGACCGACGCAGAGTCTGCCGAGCGGCACTTGCGGAGCGTTGCCGCGTCGCTGCGCAAGGGCGGCGTGTACATTCTCGGTTTCCACTGCATTCCTTTGGACGCTGATCCCGATTGCACCGAACGATGGAACGCGACGCACGCGGGTACACAAGTCAGTGTGACATTGCGGGTGATTGATTTTCAACGTCGACGCCGTACCGAGTCGTTGCGAGTATCGATTAAAGCGACCAAACCGAGCGGTCGAGTCGAACGCATTCGCAGTGAGTTTGATCTGCGTTTATACACGCCGACGCAAGCCAAAATGTTATTGGAGAGTGTCGTGGATGTGTTTGAACTCGCGGGCATTCATGACTTTGATTGCAATGTGCAGCAGGACCGCGAAATTGATGAAGATTTGACTGATGCGGTGTTTATATTGCGGAAGCGATAGGAGCTTATTTCCCTCGCATCCACTTGACGCACCGTGACATCGCCAGCATCAAATGTTCAATCGGCACACGTCGAATATGACCATGCCGATCTGCTTGCGTGATGCCGCCGGTTTCCAAATCCATCGCTGTTAAATAACCACCGCCAAAACAATAGGTATCGATACCGACAAGATGCGAGTGGCAGAGAACCTCGCCGCGAGGTTGAGGCGTGTGGCCGAGATACACACGTTTGCCACTGCAATGGGGCGGCGGCAAGGGCGTTGGTAAATGTGTCCAGTACGTAAGTTCATCACTTTGCTCCTCAATCTTCTGCAGCGGATGGTACATGGCATGCACAAAGATTTCGGTTTCGGTTTCGAGTGAACGAGACAAACCGGCAAAGAAGTCGAGATGCCGCGAGGGGATTTTTGTGACTGAACCACCGTAACTCGCCACCGTTGCCTTGCCGCCGCTTCGCAACCAAGTCGCATCATCCAGATCGCTCATCACGACGCCTTGCAGCATGATCTCGTGATTGCCACGCAATGCGAACACACGGCACTGTTGGGAAAGTTCCAGCATCTGCTCGACGACGTCGCGTGAGTTCGGCCCGCGATCGACGTAGTCACCGACAAAGACCAATTCGTCGTTAGAACCTAGTTTGAGCACGTCGATCAACGACCGCAATGCTTTCGCACATCCATGCACATCGCCGATAACGTAACGGGCCATGGATGAGACTAGTTGACACCTGGGTCGAAGCCCGCTTGCTCATCGGGCAGCTTCAAGTCGGGACGAAGGTCTTTCAAAATCGCATGGCCACAACGATGCACGAGCTTTTCCCACATTTCATCGGACGCATCGAAAATGGAATCCGCTTCCGCCGGAGTGACCAACCAACCACCTGCGTCGAGTTCATGATCGAGTTGTCCAGCACCCCAGCCGGAATAGCCGACGATAAATTTCAATCGCGAGTCTTCGCGACGGGCAAGAATCCGCAGGTGATCTTCGTCTGTCGTCATCCAGGCGGGCACATCGGACCACTGGATCGACATCGATCCGAACGCTTCGGCGGGGTGATCATGCAGCGTGGTCTTCGTGCCAGCCGGTTCGCCCGCATTGGTTTCGTCATACTGGCTGGCGTCGCCGCAAGGTTCGCCGATACCCGCGATCTCGTGCAACGCCAACAATGGCCCTTCGACTGGCCCGCCAATGTAGATTTGATCCCGGTATGGCTGTCCGTCCGAGTGCCCCTGATCGGTAGATGCCGACGATTCGCCCGCAAACTTCTTGGCATGGCTGGATTTTGTCGACGGGCTGGACATTTCCACCACCTCGCCAAATCGTTTGGAGGAACTCTGATTGATCACGACGCCAAAGGCTCCTTCTGAGGTGTGCCGGATGACGAACACCACCGAACGAAAAAAATGACCATCGGTGAGATAGGGCGAAGCGACCAGGAAGCACCCGGTACAGTTTTGTTGATTTGACATCGTTTGAAACCCTTTACCCGGTCGAATGTTCACCGATCCAATCATCACGCCACAAGCAGCCCGCCCACGAGAGTCCAACGCCGAAACCGACAAGCATGTTTGTGTCATTGCCGCTTAAGTCATTTCTCTTTCGGAGGCGATCAATCAAGATCGGCAGCGTACACGATACCGTGTTGCCAATATCCGCCAAGTCGATTGGCAGCCGTTCTTCACTAACATTCATCCGCAACCGGAGTTGTTCCAGCATTTTCCAGGTGGCTTGATGCATCAGGTAACGATGGATATCGCGATCGCTGAGCGCATTGGCCTGCAAAATTTGTTCAACGAGTCGCGGGATCGCTTCGACCGTGAACCCGATCAGGCTGGCACCGTCCATGTACAACCGACTATTCCAGCGTTTGCGGTGTCGTGGACGGATTGCCTGGTCCGCTGGCCGGGTGCCGCCATCACCAACGATCAGCATATCCGCTCCACTGCCGTCACTACCGAACTGAAACCCCCACAAACTCGGGCGTTCACCTGCCGTAATCAGTGTCGCGGCGGCTGCATCACCAAAAATCGTCCGCAGTGAGCGATCGTCTGCGTCAATGTATTTGCTGTAGGTTTCGGCCGTCAGTAGTAGAATTCGCCGGGCCACACCGCTCTGGATCAAGCCGTCGGCCATCGCCAGGCCATATACGAATCCGCTGCAGCCCAGATTGAAATCGACGGCCCCGCAGTGCGTCGGCAGCCCCAGTCGATCTTGTAGCAAACAGGCCGTTGTTGGCAGCGGATAATCGGGTGTTTGCGTACACAGCAGCAAAAAGTCGATACTGGCGGGATCAATATTCTCGCGCTCAAACAGATCTTTCGCAGCCTGGTAGGCCAAATCCGCAGACGTCACGTCGGGAGCGGCAATGTGTCGCTGTTGGATGCCGGTTTTTTCTGCGATCAGGTCCAAATCCCAGTTGGGAAACTGTTGTTTGAGACTTGCGTTGTCTTCAACATGTGGCGGCAAATGGACGGCAATCGGACCGATTTGAGCGTGAGACACGTGTGTTTTCAACGGACGGGGAATGGGGGAGTCAAGGAGCAGGTGAGTCAGGGAGATGAGCGGACACTGCAATGCGAACCAACTTGCTCAGAGCGTACCAGTCTGCTCGGCTGGGTGGAAGGAATCTTATCGTTTGAAATGCCAACTCCAAACACCCAACCATTTACCCTGGTTACACCGGTCCTAACGTCTTGCTGATCCCCACTCGCCCGCAAACAGGCGTAGATATCTCGACAGAATACGTCCAGCCAAGCACTCTATCGACTCTCGTCTCATCTTTAGGGAAAAACACGACTCATGATCGACCGCATTCTTGTCACCGGCGGGGCCGGTTTTCTTGGCTCCCACCTTTGTGAACGGCTCGTTGACGAAGGTCACGACGTGATCTGTCTGGATAATTTTTTTACCAGCCAAAAAACCAATGTTTCTCATCTACTCGGTCGGCCCAATTTTGAATTGATCCGCCACGATATCACGTTGCCGATCCATCTCGAAGTCGACAAGATTTACAACATGGCCTGCCCTGCCGCGCCCGGGCACTACCAGTACAACCCGATCAAAACGATCAAAACCAGCGTGCTCGGTTCGATCAACATGCTCGGCATTGCCAAACGATGCGGCGCTCGGATTCTGCAAGCCAGTACCAGTGAGGTGTATGGCGACCCCGAAGAACACCCGCAAACCGAATCTTATCGCGGCAACGTCAATCCGATCGGCATTCGGGCCTGTTATGACGAAGGCAAACGGGTCGCCGAAACGCTGTTCATGGATTACCACCGCAGCAACGGTGTCGACACGCGAATCGTGCGGATTTTCAATACCTATGGACCACGGATGCACCCCTACGACGGACGCGTCGTTTCCAATTTCATCCGCCAAGCACTCTCGGGTCAAGACATCTCGCTGTTTGGCGACGGTGAACAAACACGTTCGTTCTGTTATCGCGATGACCTTGTCGAAGTCATCATTCGGATGATGAACCAAGATGACTTTGTCGGTCCAGTGAACATTGGGAATCCCGATGAGTTCACCATCCGCGAACTTGCCGAAAAAGTAATCGCGTTGTCTGGCTCGAAGAGCAAACTGATTCATGCGCCGTTGCCCGCCGACGACCCAACTCGCCGTCGACCTGATATTTCACTTGCCAAAGAAAAACTCAATTGGGAACCGACGATTAAACTCGACGAAGGTTTGAAGCAAACGATCGCGTGGTTCAAAACCATCAACCTCAGCGACTACCGGCCACCGACGCCGAATTTCTCGTGAGCGACTTTGCCGCAAAAATGTAGCGGAAGTTGTCAAGACTTTCGGACCACGCTGACTCCTTTGACCAAAGTTGACGTCTTTTGTGTTATCTTGAATCAGTTCGTTTACTGAAGTGTTAGACACCCGTACGACACTCAAATTTCTTGGTTGAGGCAAACCTCGATGGCTTCAAACTTCACGCACCCAACAAAGTCATATCGATCGCTTCTCGCAATTACTGTCGGTGTGTTTCTACTGTTTCAAACGGTTGCCGCTAAAGAACCAGAGTGGAAATCACTATTGCCCTCGATTGATCCCGCACAGCATGCGGTGGTCGGACAATGGCGAAAGAGCGATCGTTCCTTGGTCGTGAATGCTGTCGAGGGAGCACGACTTTCGTTGTCGGTAAAGCCAAGAGAAGAATACGATTTGCGAGTTTCGTTTACTCGAAAAACGGGACAGCATTCGATCGGTGCGATCGTCGTTCATGGCGGTCGCCAAGTCGCCTTCGAATTGGATGCCTGGGGCATGAACCTTGCTGGTTTTCAAGACATCGGTGGCAAGACCATTCGCGACAACCCGACTCGGCAGGAAAATGTACGACTGGTGAATGGTCGGCGGTATACGATGACGGTGCAGGTTCGAAAAAACTCGATTCGTGGCGTTTTAGACGATCAAGAGATTGCCAAGTATCTATCGGATGGCAGTGATCTTTCATTGTCGAATCTTTGGCGAATGCCGAATCAGCAGACCTTGGGGCTGATCGCATGGGATAGTGAAACAGAATTCCACAGCGTTGAAATTCGTTCGGCCATTAGCGAGCCAATCCAGATCGATAATAGCCAGCCGCCGACTGCGACTTCTCAGACAAACGTTGCCACCAATCCGCCAATGCGAGCCACATCAAGCCGTTCGTCAACGTCCGGTAAGCATGTCTTGATCGTGATCGCGAATGACGATTTCTTCTACCGTGAATACGCCGATCCTCGGGCCGAGCTGGAAAACGCAGGAGTACGAGTCACCGTTGCTGCGGGCCGAAAAGCACCCAGTCGCCCTCACAGCAATTCCGGTCAAGGCAGTGACGGAGGCGTGGTTGTTCCAGACATTGCACTGAGTGACGTTCGTGTGCAGGACTATGACGCTGTTCTGTTTTCCGGTGGCTGGGGTGCTTCGATGTATCAGTTCGCATTTCCTGGTCGCTACAACAACGCGTCGTACAATGGCGACCGAACGACAAAGATGGAAGTGAACCGAATCATCAATGAATTCTTGCAACAAGATAAGTATGTTTGTGCGTTGTGCAATGCCGTGTCCGTGCTGGCTTGGGCACGAGTGAACGGAGAAAGCCCGCTGGCCGGAAAGCGCGTTTGTGCACCGACTCGCCAAGCGCCGGCCGGAATCTATCATGGCCAACAGGCACAGCCCTCATGTCGTTGGCATCCCGAACAAAACGGGGCCATCTTGTCGCCTGCTGGTTCGATTGGTCAAGCGAATTCCTCGCACGACGATGTCCTGGTCGATGGCAACATCATTACTGGAGAAGATGATCCGTCGGCGCGTGAAATGGGGCGTCGCATGGTTGCCGTGCTACGTTGAGCCGTTGCGGACGACGAAGGACCGTGCTGATCATAAGAGTCTTGTTTCTCAAGTGGGATAGGCTTCCAGCCTGTCAATAGTGAGTTAACTGGCTGGAAGCCAGCCCGCTCGCCTAAACTGGAACTTGGCTGCCAAACATTTCAATCGCCGTCTTCGCGTCCGCCAACGTCAAGCAAGACTCATTGCGCGAACTCGCATCAACGCAAGTGCGACGCAATAGCGGACTGTCGAGACTTCCCAGACCGCGGTGGCGTGTTTTTTCAAAACGTTCAATCCCATGTTCGCGTAACGCTTGCTCGATGGCGATCGCATGTTCGGGAGTCGAAGCGACTGGATACTTCGCTGCATCATGTGACGAGTGGTCGATCAACCGGAACACAAACATCGGCGGACGAATGACGATCACGCGACCAGCAGCAATCAAGGCCGGAGCGAACTGATGAAAGAACCCCATCATCAGTACGCTGCAGTGAATCCCATCGGCATCGGGATCCATCAAAAGCACGAGTTTGTCATAGATACACGCGGTTGGGTCTTGCAATTGCTGGCACAGCACGTCGATGTTGCGAGCGTCGTCGGTGCGGTGACCCAGCAGTGTTTCAAAGATCCGCAAAAAAACCTCATTGCGAAATGCCACTTCACGACTCGCTTTGGTCGCATTGAGCGGTTTACCTTGCAATGCCAAGATTGCTTGGCAGCGACCATTGCGAACTTGATCGACTGACTTTGCTGCACTATCGCCTTCGACAATCAAACATTCCGATCCAGGTACCGTTGTTATCGTCGAAGCAGCACGCTTTTGAACGGGGCCGACAAGTTCACACGGATAATGAACGGGTTGTTTTCCGTAGGGGATCAAACCAGATCTCGCAGATCGGCTATCAGATCACGCATCGACTGGTATCGTCGTTCGGGCCGTTTCATCAACGCCTTGGCAACAATCTGGTCAATCGCTGGTGGGATGTCGTATTGTGGCGACCGTTGACTGGGCGGTTCGATCTCGCGGTGCCTAATGTTGTCAAACGTTTCGTCAATCGTTTTACCGCGAAACGGTTCGCGAATTGCCATGACTTCGTACAACACCACACCCACGCTGAACACATCGCTGCGTTCATCAATCGTCCGATTGCCGACGATTTGCTCAGGCGACATGTACAGCGGCGTTCCCGGTCGCTGGCCGCCTCCCGTCAGAGTTTGCAATTGCTCGGCGTCGATCTCAGGACGCATCGCCAATGAACTTTGCCGGATCGGTTCGTTGTCATCGGCATGCCCCCAAACCTTGGCAACCCCCCAGTCCAATAGGATCACTTCGCCAAAGTTTCCCACCCAAATATTCTCGGGCTTAACGTCACGGTGGATCACGCCGCGAGCATGAGCGTAAGCGAGGGCTTGGCAAGCACCTTCGACAATCTCCAGTCGTCGCGAGATCGGGAACGCCTCGATGGCCTCGGCGTCCCCCCGAGCGATTCGCTTGAGAATCTCAAACAAATTTTCACCCGAAATTCGTTTCATGACAAAATATACGCCATCGATATCGTCATCGCCGATGTCGTAAACCGGCACCGTGTTGGGGTGCTGGAGCTGCGCTGTGACACGGGCCTCGCGTAACAGACGCCGACGCTCCAGCCGATCGAATTTTTTCTCAGGCAGTAGTTTCTTGATCGCCACGGTACGCCCTGTCACTGGATCGAACGCAGATTGCAAGACCGCAGTCCCTCCCCGCGCCATTTCTCGCAGTCCGGTGTATCGTTTCAGCCCGGCGGGAACCTGCTTAGGCAGGTCAGGATCGGTACCTGATAGAATGATGGTAGGTTCGTTCATAGTGCCCGTATTGTATCGTGTGCTAGCCAGAGAGTGCGAGCACCTACGATCATGGTTTTCACCGCACTGATTCAAAACCAAGGAAAAAACGATGCAAACGCCTGCTGAGGAAAACGAGTTTGAACTCGATGACGCAACTTTGATCACGGTGATGGAACACGCCAATGAGATCGGCGCAGGTGTGATCGTCAATATCTTGGCTGATGCGGGGATTCGAGCGATCGCCGTCGGTGGATTTTCGGCTGGGTTTCGCACCGAAGCTCCAGGATGGGTGCAGGTGAAAGTGTTCGAACATGATGCCGAGCGTGCCCGCCAAGTCATTGCAGAAATCAAACCTGTCGATGAATAGTCCCAGGTTGAAAATCGCGATCACGATGGGCGAAGCCGGTGGTGTCGGTCCTGAGATTGCACTCCGGGTTTGGCAGCGTGCGGAAGTCCGCGCGGTGGGGATTCCGTTGTTGCTCGGCGACGCTCGCTGCTTCGCTCGTGTGGCGGCCGACTTGAATCTCGAATTGCCACCGATCATCCACGTTAAGGACATTGCCGCCCTCGATGTGACGGCTGCTGGTTACATCGTGGATTGCGGCCCGATCGCCAATGAAGTTGTTGTCCCAGGAACTTACTCGGCGGCCACTGGGCGGGCCTCTTATGAAACCGTTTGCACCGCGATTGATGCGGCCATCGCAGGCGAAGTGGATGCAGTTGTGACCGGTCCCATTCAGAAAGAAGCCTGGATGCAAGCCGGGGTCGAGTTTCCTGGTCACACCGAACTGTTGGCCCAGCGTACGAGCAGCAGCGAGGTGCGGATGATGCTCGCCAGCGACACGATCGCATGCGTCTTGGAAACCATTCATGTCCCGTTGGCCGATGTCCCAGGGCTGCTCAACTCTAAATCTCTGGCACGCACGATCGCGATCGCGGGCGAAACGATGCGACGTCGAAACACGCGTCGCGGCAGTCTGTTGCCGCCACGCATCGGCGTGTGCGGTTTGAATCCGCATGCGGGCGAGCACGGCATGTTTAGTCACGGCGAAGAGGAACAGATCGTGATCCCAGCCATTGAAGTCGCTCGCGGTGCCGGTTGGGATGTGCTCGGTCCGTTGCCGCCCGACACCGCGTTCACGCCTGCGATGCGAGCACGTATCGACATCTATGTTTGTTTGTACCACGATCAAGGTTTGATTCCGTTGAAAGCATTGTCGTTTGATGATGCCGTCAATGTTACTCTGGGGTTGCCGATCGTTCGCACGAGTGTCGATCATGGCACGGCCATGGACCTGGCGTGGAAAGGCACCGCCTCATGTGAAAGCATGATCGCAGCGATTCGTATGGCGTCCAAATTAGTCGAGACGAGGACGTAATGCAAGGCGAGCAGCAACGACCGGAGGTTCAGCATTGGCTGGCGATCTGCTTGGCTTGGCTAACGCTCCTTGGCTTGTTTTTTGTCTATGCTGGTGACGCCCCGCCCGGTGTGAACGAGGCCCATTATTTAGTCAAAGCCAAAAATTTCTGGGACCCGAGTTGGTGCCAGAACGATTTGTTTGCTGCGTCGGGAAAAGCCCACGCTGTGTTTTATTGGGTGTTCGGTTGGCCGACGCAGTGGTTGTCATTGAGCATGACAGCGTGGATCGGCCGATTCGTCGGTTGGGGACTGCTGGCCGCTGGGCTGGTCCGCTTGTGTTGCTCGCTACGATTGCCTGCGAACTTGGCAATCGTGATCGGGCTTGTCTGGATCGCTGGCATTGAGCAAGGCAACTTGGCCGGTGAATGGGTGGTCGGCGGAATCGAAGCGAAGGTGCCCGCCTACGCGTTCGTATTGTTCGGGATCGCGGAGTTATTACAGCACAAGTGGCAACGCGTGTGGTTGTGGTTTGGCTCGGCTGCCGCGTTTCATGTGCTTACCGGCGGATGGGCGGTCGTGGCAGGAATCATCGCCTTCGTGATCGTCGAACGAATTGCCAAACCAAGCGGCCAAGATCGTCAGCGATTTTTCTCACTCGCATTGTTTGTCGGAGGCGCGATCTCGTTGATGGGGTTGCTGCCGGCGCTGTCGATGTCTGCTGGGGCAAGCCCCGCAGAGGCCACCTCGGCAGCGCGTGTTTACACGTACTTTCGCATTTCGCATCATTTGTTGCCGTCCGCTTTTTACCCTGACTGGTACGTCCGGCATGTTGTGTTGTCGTTAATCACGTTGTCTTTGTTGTGGCTGAACTGGCGAATTTCAAATTCACAGGATCGAGTGCGAATCCGCTTGCTGGCGGCCTTTGCCGTTGGTGCGATGCTGATCAGTTTGCTCGGTTTGTTGGTGGGGTTGTTACCCAAAGTGGCACCGGATTTGGCAGCCAAACTTCTGCGGTTCTACTGGTTTCGTTTGGCCGATGCGATCACGCCATTAATACTGGGCTGTGCGGTAGCTGGGTTGTTATTTTCACGGTTCGGTAAGACGCTAGCCCTTCGTGCAGTTTGGCTTAGTGGTCTTGTGGTATTGATCTTGGCGATGTGGTTTGTGGGTCAATCCACATGGCATCGCGTCGGTGATGGTGTGCCGGTTTCACACAGCAATCGTTTGCTCGGTTTGAATCGTGACGCAACCTATACGAAGCAACGTGAAACCATGTCGGACTGGATCAACGTTTGCCGTTTCGTACGTGCCAATACACCCGAGGATGCTGTGCTATTGACGCCTCGGCATCAGCTAACGTTCAAGTGGTACGCACACCGAGCTGAGGTGGTCAATTGGAAAGACATCCCGCAAGATGTCGCGAGTTTGCGGAAGTGGGCACGTCGATTCACTGACGTTTATCCGACCGAGTTGTCGACGATGCGAGTCACGATCCGTTACGATCGCTTGCGAGAGTTTCGCGAGCGATATGGTGTGGATTGGATGGTGGTCGATCGCCGCGTCGTCGGCCCGCATTTACCGTTAGTGCAAATCTATCCGTTGGGCGATGAACGTAACGCGACGTATGCGATCTATCGCCTGCCGTCACCGGAGAAGAATCCTTTTGAAAATTGACCAATAAAAATGGACGTTTACGCATGAGCCAAGGAATCCAGCGCACGGTTTGCCCCCAGTGTCACGCGGTGCTTGAGCTGCAACGTCCTGCCGATACCGGTACGTTTCTCTGTGGTGCCTGTGATTGCGAGCAGAGCATCGCGAGCCATGAATCGGCTCGCTTCGACAGTTCGCTCAACATCGCCGCACCGCATCTCACGGCGATGTCCAAGATCAACGTGTCGGCGTCGTTGGACACGGTGTTCTTACAATCCATCACGTTGTTTCGAGAACACATCGCGATGTTGTTAGCCGCCTCGCTGGCCGTGAACGTGATTTGGTTTGTAATCATCGGTTTCCCCGCCGATGCGTTGGTGCGTCTTTGGCAAGAAGTTCTCGGCGGTTCTACTGGCGATGCTAGGCTACTCGCGATGACGTTCGGAGGCACCGGTTTGGTCGGCGTGTTAATCGCACCCGTCTCGGCATATGGCATGATCGTTATCGTTCGTTTGGCGCTGCAAATCGCACGCTACGGATCCGCTGGACATGGGCGTGGCATCATGCGCCGGGTTCTGGCCGCGTTATCGATTCCAGTTCGTCCGGTGCTACGAATGTCGGGGCTATTCCTGTTGCTGGGGATGATGTTCGCGTGTTTGCTCGGTGTGTGTTTAGTCGCAGTCGTCATCTTATCTTTCCTGCTCGATCCCAACACCGCAACTTGGGTGGGCACGTTGGCGGTGGGAGCGATCGTGATTGCGACGGTTTTCTTGTTGCAGTGGTTATTGTGGCCAGCGGCATTTTTGATCGCCGATGGCCGTACCGACATAACAGCGGGAGTCTCATGGAGCGTGCGGTTAGCATGGCGAAATCGCAAGCTGACTCTTTCGCTAGTGACGGTTTATTTCATCCTCGCAACGGTTGGTTCGATGTTCTTCTACGTTGGTCAAATCGTCACCACACCCCTGGCGATACTGCCCCTGGCCATTGGCTACCTGCGCATGACCGGCGGACAGATGATGCTGCCCAAAGAGAAGCAGCACGCCGACCTTTCTGTTGCAAGGGATGCAGGTATCGAAGAGCGTTTTTGTAATCGCTAGCTCGTTGATTCGATTGGGCGGGTTACAGGGATTGGCACGCCTGGCGATTAAGACATTTCTTTTCGCACATCGGGAAGGCTGCCTTAAAGACTGCTTTATCCTTGCGATGACCTAGTGTTGAGCATTCGAGGTGTCGCGATGATCGCGGTGCTCGTTCGTCTCGACCTGAAAGAATCCTCATGTCACGTCGTCTGTCGCTGGTAATCGCATTCCTATTTGCCACCGCCATCTCATTTACTGATGATGCGCCACAGGCTTCGGCGCAAGGGTTCATCTCGTCCGGCTATGGCTACGGTTATGGCGTGCCCCTGTATGGTTCACGCTTTGGTACCGGGTACGGTTCTGGCTATGTCTACGATCCCTACGCAAGTGGTCGATTCCAAGCTCCCGACATGCACAACGATCCGCTGTTTCAGGCTCAACACAAATTCGATAGCCACTTCCCGGGGCGATACACCCCGCAACAACAGTTGGAATTCAAAAGCCATGTGCCTCAGTACTCGCGTCCGATCCCGAGCCATCATCGCGCCACGCAGCGTTTCTTCGGTGGTTGGTGAATGGTCGCCTTAGCAGGCGTATGTGATAGTCACTGTCTGAACGTACTCGAAAGTCTTGACGAGTTCCGCTACTGCAAGAACCAATACAAACCACTAGTACTGAAAGCTCTCAGCGTCCTCTTTGGGAGCTGGTTGGTATCCATAGGGTTCCATACTGCTGCCTGCACGGCCTTGGCTGAGGCTGCGGATTGCACTGCTGTAGCCGAACATTTCCTTGAGCGGCGCGTGGGCGGTGATGACGGTCATCATGCCACGTGCTTCGGTCGACGCAATGATTGCACGGCGCTGTTGTAGGTCGCCTACAATTTCGCCCATGTAATCGTCGGGCGTGGTGACTTCCACGCGCATGATCGGTTCCAGTAACACTGGCCCGGCGGCTTCGATGCCGGATTCAAATGCGTCACCTGCGGCGATACGGAATGCGACTTCATCACTGCCTTCGTCTTGCACCTCGGCATCGTAGACTTCAAACCGGACTCCTGAGAGCGGGAACCCGGCGATCACACCACCACCGCCCGCTCGTTCACGAATCTCTTCAATCGCGGCGGTCCGCGCGGCATTGGATAGCCCGCAGTCGGGCGGCAAACGATCAAACACGACCACGGGCGCGGCGGGATCGTCGGTCGGCATCACACGCGTTTTTAGTCGTGCAAACATTTGCGTCGCTCCTACAATCCGGTTGCACTGGCCAGTTACGTCGGCGGTGCCGCCGATCGTTTCTCGATAGTTCACCCGTGGTTTGTAGAACTTGACGTTCAAATTGAAGTCACGCGTCAGCCGGTGCTGGATCACTTCGAGATGCAACTCACCCATGCCGCTGATGATCGTTTGACCGAGTTCCTCATTTTCGACGGCACGGAACGTGGGATCTTGGCGACGCAACATATCGAGCGTCTCTTCGAGTTTCTTGCGATCGCTGGTGCTCTCAGGTTCAATCGCCATCGACAATACGGTCTCAGCAAACTTGATGCTCGGCAATTCAATCGGTGCTTTCACTTCGCACAAGGTGTCGCCGGTGATTGCAAAGCGGGGTCCGATCACGCAGCAAATATCGCCCGCGCCAACGGATTCGCTCTGGCCATCGCGATCCTTTTTCGTCGCATGAATCTGCCAGATTTGAGCGACATTTTCTTTTTTGTCGCGGTTGGGGCAGAAGACACGTGAGTTCTGATCGAGCCGGCCACTGTAGATGCGAATCCAGTAGTTGTCGCCCGTCTTGGCAGGCAAGATTTTGAATACGAGACCGCAGAACGGTTCCTTGATGTCAGGCTTGCGAGTTTGAACGAGGTCTTCCTTGCCAGGCGTGATGCCTTTCACGGGAGGTCGATCCAGAGGCGAGGGCAAGAAGTTACCGACACCGGTCATGAGTGGTTGGACGCCGATTCCATGTAACGCCGAGCCACAAAAGACAGGTTGGATCACGCGATCAATGCAGCCTTTTCGTAAGGCTGCGATCACCATTTCTCGCGGTACTTCTTTCTCTTCAAATCCTAACGTCATCGCCTCTTCGCTGAGTTCATAAACCACTTCCAGCAGCTGTTCACGCCAGATCGAGGCGTCGTCGAGGAGTTCTTCAGGCAAGTCGGTTTCAATAATGGTTTTGCCTTCAGTTTCTGGATCGAATTGCAGTAGTTTCATATCAATCAGGTCGATCACGCCACGAAACGGATTGTTGACGTGCGTGGGGCCTTCGCCCACAGGAATCTCGACCGCGACAGGACGTCCGCCGAGTCGGGGTGCGATGTCGTTGAAGACGTTTTCAAAACTGGCGCCCTCGCGATCCATTTTGTTGATGAAGACGATGCGCGGGACTTCATAGCGATCAGCTTGTCGCCACACCGTTTCACTCTGCGCCTCGACGCCTTCGCGGGCTGAGAAAACAACCACAGCACCGTCGAGGACACGCAAACATCGTTCGACTTCGGCGGTGAAGTCGACGTGACCGGGTGTGTCGAGCAAGTTGACGTTGAACTCACCCCATTTGTACTTCACACAGGCACTGAAGATCGTGATTCCGCGGTCCTGTTCTTCGGGATCGTCGTCGGTATCCGTAGTGCCGTGATCGACACGTCCAACGCGATGTTTTTCACCGCTGAGATAGAGCATCCGTTCGGTGACAGTCGTTTTGCCAGCGTCGATGTGCGCGATGATTCCGATGTTGCGAAGCTTGGAGATGTCAGCGGCCATGGTTGTGGAAATCAGTATGAAGCGGAGCGAGCGCTCGTTATCCGAGGGCGCAAAAAAAATCGCGATTCGGAGCTAACCGAATCGCGAGTGATTGTGATGTTTTTCAGCCGCAAGGTATAGCCGCTGAGGATTCTGAGGCAGGCGTTACCAGGCGAAGTGTGCGAATGCCTTATTGGCGTCGGCCATGCGGTGCGTGTTTTCGCGGCGGGTATAGGCAGCACCTTCCTTCTTGAAACCAGCCAAGAATTCATCGGCCAATTTGAGGTGCATCGGACGACCTTTCTTGTCGCGAACGGCCATCAAAATCCAGCGGATCGCGAGACTTTGTTGACGCGCCTTGTTGACTTGCATCGGCACTTGATAGCTGGCACCACCGACCCGCTTGCTGCGGACTTCGATGTGCGGTTTGATATTTTCCAAGGCGATTTCAAAGATTTCGAACGGCGTCTCTCCACCCTCGTGTCGCTTGCCAATTTCCTCCAACGCATCGTAGAAGACTCGCTGAGCGGTAGTCTTCTTGCCGTCGAGCATCAGGCAATTGATGAACTTGCTGGCCAGTAAAGATTGGTGCCTCGGATCGCCTTTAAGTTGCGAGCGACTGGAAGTGATTCGTCCCATGAAAATACGTCGGCTAAGTGTGAAATAGTGGGGGAGTTTGGAGCGGAACAGAAAAAAAGCGGAGCGAAAAAACTACTTTTTCGCACCGTAACGGCTGCGGGATTGCTTGCGACCGTCCACACCGAGTGCATCGCGTGATCCGCGAACGACTTGATAACGCACACCCGGCAAATCACGAACACGACCACCACGAACGAGCACGATCGAGTGCTCTTGCAGGTTGTGGCCTTCGCCGGGGATGTACACCGTGACTTCTTTGCCATTGCTCAGCCGCACCCGGGTGATTTTTCGCAGCGCCGAGTTTGGTTTTTTCGGCGTCATCGTCCGAACTTGCAGACAAACACCCTGTTTCTGAGGGCATTTTTCCAGAACTGGAGATTTGCTCTGGCTCTTTTTGAGCTTGCGATTTTTGCGGATGAGTTGGTTGATTGTGGGCATAAATGCAGTTTAAGCGTGAGATTGCCGGGGCAATCGACAACGAAAGGGTGACACGGACGTTGATTTTTTCCGTAGGCATAAACCTGTCGGGAAAGGGGCGAAGTATCGCGAGTGAGCAGGATTTGTCAAGGGCGAACAATGAAGAGGTTTTTTCGCGCTGAACAGAAACAGTTTAGCCCTCGTGAAACTCGTTGTTTTACCGTTACACTGTGAGCGTTCTGCCAATCCAAAACCATTGGCCGCCCGATTCACTACTCACCCCAAAAACTGAACGCACTCATGAGTCTACGCAAAGGGAGTCAATTCGCCGGATTGGCCGTGGCTATCATCACTCCATTTCGCGATGGCGAAGTCGACATTGCCCGATTACGCGAACAAATCGAGTTCCAAATTGACGCAGGCACCAATTGCATCGTGCCAGCAGGGACGACCGGCGAGTCGCCGACGCTGTCCCACGAGGAACACGAACGCGTGATCGCCGAAACGATCGCTTGCGTGGCCGGACGTGTGAAGGTCATGGCGGGAACGGGTAGCAACAGCACCGCTGAAGCTCTGCGATTGACCCGCCGCGCCGTCGCCGAGGGGGCCGACGCGACGCTGCAAGTCGCGCCGTATTACAACAAACCGACTCAAGAAGGCATGTATCAGCATTTTCGGGCGATCGCCGAAGACGTGGACATCCCGGTCTGCGTTTACAACATCCCTGGCCGGACGGGCAAAAACATCGAAGTTGAAACGATTCAGCGTTTGGCCGAATTGCCAGGTATCACGATGGTGAAAGAAGCCACCGGCTCGCTCGATCAGTGTTCCGCGATTTTGGGCACGACCGATTTGACAGTGCTCTCGGGTGACGATTCATTGACGTTGCCGATGATGAGCGTGGGCGCGGAAGGCGTGATTTCGGTCGCTGGAAACGTCGTGCCCAGTGTGATGTTAGAACTCGTCCGAGCCGCTGCCGATGGCGATTTCGCGACCGCTGCTGCGGTTCACCACCGGCTGTACGCGTTCTGCAGCATCATGCTCGGATTGTCGACCAACCCGATTCCGGTGAAGGCGGCGATGCAAATGCTCGGTCGCGACACCGGAGAGTTGCGGTTGCCGATGGTAGCGCTGAATGACAGCGAACGCAGTGTTTTGCAAGAGACACTGATGAAATTCGGGATTGAATCGGCGGTAAGCTAAGCGGCTGAAGATGAGCACCATCACCCTGCCCGCTGCGGACTTCAAGCTCCATCAACCGTTTTCGCCATCGGGCGATCAGCCTGCCGCGATCGAGAAACTCACGGCGGGGTTTCTCGCTGGGAAACCTGCCCAAACGTTGCTCGGAGCGACCGGTACGGGCAAAACGTTCACGATGGCGAACGTGATCGCGAATTTAGGTCGGCCCACGCTCATCCTCAGTCACAACAAAACACTGGCGGCCCAACTCTACGGCGAGTTCAAAGAGTTTTTTCCTGAAAACGCCGTTCACTATTTCGTCAGCTACTACGACTATTATCAACCCGAAGCATATATCCCGCAGCGGGACGTTTACATCGAAAAGGACTCGTCGATCAACGAAGAGATCGACCGCTTGCGATTGGCCACGACCAGTTCGCTGGTCAGCCGGCGTGATGTGGTGATCGTCGCCTCTGTTAGCAGCATCTACGGTCTTGGTTCACCGAAGGACTACAAAGAGCTGGTCATCGACATCCATCGTGGTGAAAAAACTCGTCGCGATCATTTGCTGCTCAAATTGGTCGATGTGCAATACGACCGCAACGATTTCTCGTTTGAACGCGGCAAGTTCCGCGTCCGTGGCGATTCCATCGAAGTCTGGCCGACGTACGAAGAGTTTGCCTTTCGGATCGAGATGTGGGGCGATGAGATTGAGCGGATTTCGTTGATCAAACCGCTGTCGGGCGAAACCATTAAAACCGTTGACGATCTTTACATCTATCCGGCCAAACACTTCGTGATGCCCGAAGATCGCATTCAAGCGGCACTGAAAAGCCTGCGCGAAGAGCTGGCTGAGCAACTCGAAGTGTTTCAAAGTCGCGGCAAATTGCTCGAAGCTCAACGCTTGTCCGCACGCACCAAGTTCGATTTGGAAATGCTCGCCGAAGTCGGGCATTGCCCAGGCATCGAAAATTACTCGCGACCCTTGTCTGGCAAGCCTCCCGGTGCCACACCGGACACGCTGTACGAGTTTTTCCCGAAAGACATGATCACGTTTGTGGACGAGTCCCACGTGACCACGCCACAAGTACGAGCGATGTATGCTGGTGATCGCAGTCGCAAAACAACCCTTGTCGAGCACGGATTTCGCTTGCCCAGCGCGTTGGACAACCGACCGCTGAAGTTCGACGAATGGGAAGCCCGGACTGGGCAGATTTGCTTCGTCAGCGCCACGCCGAGTAACTACGAACTCGAAAGAACGGGTGGCGAAGTTGTCGAGCAAATCATTCGACCGACGGGGCTGCTCGATCCGATTGTCGAAGTCGTTTCGGCGCGAGGTCAGGTCAACCATTTGCTCGAAGAAGTTCGCTTGCGGGCGGCGCGGAACGAACGCGTGCTCGTCACGGCGTTAACCAAACGATTGGCCGAAGATCTATCGAATTATTTCCAAGAGCAAGCGGTGCGGTGTCGTTGGTTGCACAGTGAGCTCAACGCGTTTGAACGGGTCGATTTACTGCAAGAACTTCGCACGGGGCAATTTGATTGTCTCGTCGGTGTGAACTTATTGCGGGAAGGCCTCGATCTCCCCGAAGTCTCCTTGGTCGCGATTCTTGATGCCGATAAAGAAGGCTTCTTACGGAGCGAAACGAGTTTGATCCAAACGATCGGTCGGGCGGCTCGGAATGCGAACTCACGGGTGTTTTTGTACGCCGACAGAATGACCGATTCGATGCAGATGGCGATTGACGAAACCGAACGTCGCCGCGCCATCCAACACGCTTACAACGAGAAACATGGGATCGTCCCGAAGACTATTTTTAAGTCCATTCGGATGGGGATTGAATCCGACGCCGCGAAGCATCGCGAGGCAGAGCGGCAAGCGACAGCCGAGAGTGCGATCACGTACATCACGCTGGAATACGTCGAGGCGCTTGAGCAAGAGATGCTTGCCGCCGCTGAGGACCTCGAATTTGAACGGGCCGCTCGATTGCGCGACCGTGTCGTTCAACTTCGAGGCAATATCGGTAAACCGATTTCGGAAATCGAGCTACCCGAGAAGAGCGACAGTTCCGGTGGACGCGGCAAAGGCCGCCGAGCTGGCAAGAAACAGAAGGGTATTAACCCCAACCGCGCCAAAATCCCGCGTCCCAAACGCGGTTGACTTCGTCTCATCGAGTTGTTCTCGTCGTAGCTCGACGATGTGGTCAAGCAGCTGCCGAAAAGCGACTGGTTTTAGCAGATGCAGGTCGAACCCCGCCGCCGTCGCCAACGCACGATCGGCAGGTCGCCCCCATCCAGTCAAAGCGACCAGTTTCAGTCCCTCGCCGTGCTGGTTGCGACGAATCCGGCGGGCTGTCTCGTAGCCGTCCATGCCAGGCAAGCCAATGTCCATTACGACAATGTCGGGCTGGCACTTACGAGACTGCTGGATCGCTTCAAAGCCATCGAATGCCAGCGTGACCTCATAACCTTCAAAGCGAAACAGATCGGCTAAGATCGCGATGGCGTCAGCGTTGTCGTCAACGAGCAGCAGTGAGCCAGATTTCTGTTCGTTTGAAACCTCTGACACAACGCTCTTGTTTTTCTCAAGGCTGCCATGCAAAGAGGGGACATGCGTTGGCGGCGAATCAACCTGTTGGAAGCCGTTACAACCGTGATCCTCGTGGTTCAATGGTGGCTGGGCGGCAGGCAAGATGACACTGAAGCAACTTCCCATTCCCGGCCCCCGGCTGCTCGCTGAGAGTTGGCCACCGTGCAAGGCTGCTAACCGACTGACAATCGTCAGCCCGACACCGAGCCCGCCGTACTCGCGCGTTCGCGTCCCGTCGATTTGCACGAACGGTTCCAGAATCCGCTGGGCTTGGTCTGGGGCGAATCCGATGCCATTGTCGGTGACCACGATCGATAGTGAATCCTCAGTTTGATCAAGATTCAACATCACACGACCCGATTCCGGTGTGTATTTCGATGCGTTGCCCAGTAGGTTCGCGATCAATTGTGCGAGTCGAACACGATCGCCATCGACCCACACAGGGTGCTCAGGTAGCAACGCTTCAAAACGCTGCGACTTTGCTTCAATACTCTCCTCGACCATTTCAATCGCGTCTTCGATGGCAATTCGCAAGTCCATTCGTTGCGTTTGTAGTTCAACGCGACCTTGGCAGTATCGTGAAACGTCCAATAGATCTTCGGTCAGCCGAATCAAGTGCGACGTTTGGCGATGGATGATATCGCGGACACGGCAGACGACTTCAGGTGAGTCAAACTTTCGCTCCAATAGAATCAGACTAGAGCGAATCGGTGCCAGCGGATTACGCAGTTCGTGGGCGAGCAATGCCAGGAACTCATCTTTGCGAATGTCGGCTTGACGGAGATCGTCGCTGAGCCGCTCGTTCTCAGCCGAGCGACTCTCGGCCAAGTTTCGTTGTCGCTCGGCCCGAACAAACAGAAGCACGGCGACGCAGTTAACGAACACGTAGATGATCAACTGCACCAAATCCGGCGGATTTTCGATCCAAATACTCGTCGCCGGCGGGATGAAAAAATGAGCGGCGGCTAATGTACCGAGCACAATCGCCAGCATCGCAGGCCCACTGCCTGCAATCCACGCCGTCAACAAGACGCTCAAGTAGAAGAGGCTAAACGGGCATTCTTCTTTCAGCCAAGGCTGCAGAACAAACCTTGCCCAGACCATCACCCCGGTGCTGATCACGGCTGTCGCATGTCGCCGCAAGAATGCTGGCCAGGACTGGTCGTGGCGATTGCCTACAAGAGTGGACATGGCTCGACTCCTCGCCGATTCATCATCGCAAGCTCCGCTCGCTTCTCCTTGGTGTCTTCATTGATCGCGGCGACCAATGACTGCATATCGATCGGCTTGGCAAACCATCGATCCCAGCCGCGCCCATTGGGTTCGTCTTCAAGCACGCGGCGAGATCCTGTCACGGCGTATACGGTTAAGTCTCGCAGTCGCTGGTCTTCGCGAATTCGCAGTAACGCTTCGAGTCCATTGAACATCGGCATTTGCATGTCCATCAAGATCACGTCTGGAAGAACGCTCCACTGTTTCAATTGCTCATGCGCTTCAGCACCGTCTCGCGCCACGTGGACGATGAACCCATATGACGCTAACAACAGCGTCATCAAGCCTCGCTCATTATCCGAGTCCTCGACGACGAGTAGTTTCACCGGCGACGCCGAGTCGGCACCACTTTGAGTGACATGGTATGAGATCGGCGAGAACTTGCGATTGTCTTCGTTCAAATTGGAAATCAGTGTGTTCAACATCTCCTTAGCGCTGTCCGTTTCTCCTTGATCCAGTCGCATTTGAATCGCGTCGAGGTACAGCCCCAGGGTATTAAGTTGATTACGTCGCCAATGCTCGGTTTTGTCTTGAGAATTTGAACTGCTCGCGGCATCTTCCGCCAACGAACTGGGCTCTTGGCCTGGATCCACGTCGGCAGGCATGGCTGAGATCGCTGCGTAAGGTTTTAACGAGAGCTGCCCAGATGGTGTTTGCTCAACCGACCGCTCCAGCACCTCTTGGCGTTTGATCGTGACTTCCGGAGGCGCTTCGATGCCAACCTTCACGATCTGGCCACGAACCTGCAAGATGCTTAGCGTGACACCGAGATTGGGAAATGAAATCTGCTGCTGAGCACGTCGCGATAATACAAGCATAGTCAAAAGCCTCCTGCCAAAAAACAAAGCGGTATGTGGGGAGTATGAATCGTCCAAGCTGTTTCAGGGACTCTTCATCGAATCCCTTCGTCAGCGCCGCCCAGCCTTGTCGGTGCCATCGTGGCACATCTCAGCGGGTAACTTGCAGTCTGATTATAGGCTCTGGCCGTGAATCTGGACAACCAGCAATTCAAACGGATTTTCGTTTTCGGGAGTGGAGGTGATGTTGAACCAATTCACGTGATGCGATTTAGCTTGGTACCATCTCTGCGGGCACTCGATCACGCAGCTTCAATATGTGTAGACTGCTACCAGTAACCTCTCGCAAAAAATAACCGAACTTAAAAACTACTTACAACATGCCCGATCGCATTGCCCGTCTTGCTCATCTTCTCAGCGCGCCGGAGCTCGACCAACAAAATTTCGACGCTTTGTTGGTGGTCAACGAAACCAATGTGAGATATCTCTGCGGTTTTACTGGCGACAGTTCTTGGTTGCTGGTCCACCGGGATGGAACTGCTACGGTTTTGTCCGACGGACGGTATGAAATCCAACTCGCCGAGGAATGCCCCAGGCTACCTGTCGCGATCCGCCCGCCCAGCCAAAAAATAGGGGAATTGTTAGCTGAAGTCGTTTCATCGACGTCGCTTAAACGGATCGGCATTGAAGCTGGGCACGTTCGGATTGCGATGCTGCGAGATTGGCAAAAAAAACTGCCGATCATCACGTGGGTGGAAACAACCGGTCTGGTCGAAAACTTGCGGGCGATCAAGGACGCCGGAGAAATTGCCACCATTCGTCGCTCCGTAGCGATCGCCCAAAGTGCCTACCGGATCGTCACTTCGAATTTCTCGCCTGAAAAAACGGAGCAGGACATTCATTACGAATTGGAGGCCGCGATGCGGAGTCTGGGGGCCGAAGGCGTGTCATTTCATCCGATTGTGGGTGCGGAACCGAGCGGTTCCCTACCGCACTATCGGCCCCGCAATGTACCGCTGGGCGAGTGCCGCACGCTGCTGATTGATTGGGGTGCGAAAGTCGACGGTTATTGCAGCGATTTAACCCGCACGCTGCACCGGCCCGGTGTGAAATCAGCCAATTCCGCTCGTTTCGCCACCGCGTACGACGCCGTCCTGGCGTCGCAAATCGCAGCGATTGAGGCCATTCGTGACGGTGTGCAGGCCGTGGACGTGGACACGGCCGCTCGGGAAGTGCTCGCCCAAGCGGGCCTCGCGGACGCGTTCAAACACGGCCTCGGACACAGCTTTGGGCTGGAAATTCATGAGGATCCACGCATGGGACCGAGTTCCACGGAGACCCTCCGCAGCGGCATGGTGCTGACAGTTGAACCAGGCGTGTATTTTAGAAATGAGTTCGGAATTCGCATCGAAGATGATCTTTTGGTCACTGATACGGGGTGCGAGTTGCTCAGCGACTTACCCAAGGGCCTCGATGATTGCCCGCTGGTAATGTAAAACACCGTTCTCACACCCCACGCACCTCGCACACTCGCTATAAATAACTCAGGCTTTTCGCATGACTGCTGATTCGCCCAAACGCGGCTCCTCCTCCAAAAATGATCGCTCGAAATCGCCTCAAGACTCTGGTGCTCAGGGCACCTCAGGGTTAACCAGTGGGGATGTTTTCGACATCGACCGCATCCGTCAGATCGTAGAGCTGATGGAGCAGCATCAACTCAGTGAAGTGGATCTGCAGGCCGCCGATGATCGGATTCGACTGACCCGAGGCGGTTCGCCTGCGGTGGCTCCCATCTATGCGTCAGCCCCCGCCCCGGTTGCCCCGCCTCAAGCGACCACACCGGCCACGGCAGCGTCCTCGGGAGAGGCGTCACCGCCGCCAGCAGGTACGATTACGATCAATTCACCGATGGTCGGCACCTTTTATGCGCGAGCGAACCCAGAAGCAGCCGCGTTTGTTAAAGTCGGCGATCGGGTTAGCGAAGACACGGTCGTGTGCATCGTCGAAGCCATGAAAGTCTTCAACGAAATCCCTGCCGAATGCAGTGGTAAGGTGGTCGAGGTGCTCGTGGGCGATCAAGAGGCCGTTGATTTTGGTAAACCGTTGTTCCGCATCCAAACCGGTGGCTAAGCGATGTTTCAACGAATTCTAATCGCCAACCGAGGCGAAATCGCACTGCGCGTGATTCGTGCCTGTCGCGAAATGGGCATCGAATCAGTCGCTGTCTACAGCCAAGCGGATGCGGACTCGATGCACGTCAAGCTCGCCGATCGAGCGATTTGCGTGGGCACGGCGCGGAGCGCGGATAGCTATCTGAAAATTGATCAAATCATCGCGGCGGCGGAGGTCAGCGGTGCCGATGCGATTCATCCTGGCTATGGTTTCTTGGCCGAGAACGCTCAGTTCAATGAGATGTGCCGCGGCAGCGGTTTTGAGTTTATTGGTCCTTCGCCAGCGGCGATGGAGCAGCTCGGTGACAAGAACACGGCCCGCAGCATGGCCGTCGCGCAAGGCGTGCCGGTCGTACCGGGCAGTGACGGCTTGATCACCGATTTTGCGCGGGCCGCCGAAATCGCCCGCAAAATCGGGTTCCCTGTTTTGATTAAAGCCACCGCAGGTGGTGGTGGCAAAGGCATGCGGGTCGCCGAGAGCGAACAGGTGCTCGTCAGTCAACTCGAAGCGGCTCGCAATGAAGCGATCGCGGCGTTCGGAAACGGCGGCGTTTATCTGGAAAAGTTTGTCGAGCGACCGCGGCATATCGAAGTTCAGGTGATCGCCGACACGCACGGCAACGTGTGCCATTTATTCGAGCGTGATTGCAGTGTCCAGAGACGACACCAAAAACTTGTTGAAGAATCACCGAGTCCAGATTTGCCGCAAGACCGCCGCGAAGCGATTTGCGATGCGGCAGTGCGAATGATCGCAGGAGCGAATTACACCGGCGCGGGGACGGTCGAGTTCATCGTTGACAAGGATTACAACTTCTATTTCATTGAGGTCAACGCGCGGATTCAAGTGGAGCATCCGGTCTCTGAAATGGTCTCGGGCGTGGATTTAATTCAAGAGCAAATTCGCGTGGCTGCGGGCTTGCCATTGTCGTTCAAGCAAGAGGACTTGCGCTGCACGGGCGCGGCGATCGAGTGCCGGATCAACGCGGAAGACCCGACCAAGAATTTTCAGCCCTGCCCTGGCAAAATCACCTCCATGTTTGCCCCCGGTGGGATGGGTGTGCGGTTTGATTCGCATGTAACGACAGGCTATTCGGTACCGCCATACTACGACTCGATGATCGGCAAACTGATCGTTCATCGGCCAACGCGAGAACTTGCGATTGCGACCATGTTACGAGCGTTGCGGGAATTGCAAGTCGAAGGGATTTCTACCACGGTGCCGTTTCATCAGTGGATCCTCAAAGATGAAACCTTCATCAATGGCAGCGTTGATACGAAGTACGTGGACCGAGCCTACAAAGGCCAGTCGTAGTCTCGGTGTACGTCGTGGGGTCGCGAAAGTCGCCCCGAGTGTCGGTTGAAACACTTGCTGAGTTCAGCGTTTGCTGAGATCCGCTAGGGATTCAGCCATCCACGTTCGCCGAGCCGGTCACCTTGTCGCTATACATCGCAAGCTTGCCGAGCACTTGGTCGATCGCGTGCGGGGTCACTCCGTGTGATTGCAGCGCGGAGGTGAGGTGAGTTACGAACGCTGTGAAATGCTGGCGAGTGATCCCGCGTCCGGCGTGGACACGGGTCAGGTCGGAACCGGTGTACTGAATGTCACCCGAAGTGATTGAGGCCATGAACTCGGCTTGCATCCGCACGAGCTTGTCCATCTCCACGCCTTCAAAGAAATGGCTGAGTTCTTGGTCTGCCAAGACTCGCACATACATTTCGTCGACAACGCGGCGAAGCCCTTCGGTTCCGCCAAGTTGTGTTAGTAGATCAGCTTCCGGCTGGAGTCCGCTCATGGCAGTTCGCCTACATCATCGGTGTGGGTTCGTAAGGGATGTCCTCGATCAAGTCCATTGGCAGCGGAGCAACGGTCAGCCCGGCTTCTTTGCAGATGCCGTCAATGGCTTCTTGAGCCTTCTGCACGAGGTACTCGCGAGTCTGGCCTTTATACTGCATCGTCGAAGCTGTGGGGCTGATCGGGCCAGCGAATTTGCCTGCGTCGAGATGTTTGACGATCTTAACATGGTCCATCGTGCCATGCATTTCTGGCAACACCCGATCTTGCGAGGTCGCATCGGCTGGTTGAACATTCTGTGGAATCGAACCCAATCGCACGGCGACGATCTTTTCGCCAGGGATTTCATTGAATTGGTCCATGCCGCCTTCGCCAACAACCCAATCCCAAGTGTCGACGAGATAGCCGACGTTTGGAATTGCGTCGACGAGTGCGCGGAACGTTTCAACTTTGTTGACAAACGGAAACTGCTTGCGCTCAAGATGCTCTTTGCCAGCACGGAAGCCGACGCCGAGTTTGATGTCGCGTGAACCGAGGACTTCGGCAATTTGGCCGATGCGTTTTCGTTGGACGTCGAAAAACTCGTTGAACGGCAAGCGATCGGTCGCCGCTGGGACGCGGATCAAGGCTCGGTCCACTTCAAGTTGTTGAGCGATTTCGCTGAGTGGGTGCAACGTCGCCACGCTGGCGTTGAACGTATCATCATCGGCGTCGAGATTAACTGCCAAGGTAAAGGTGCCGATGCGGATATCCGATGCCTTGAGGTACTTAGCGGCTTCTTCAAATGAGGAGCGTTGCGAGCGACGCAGCATATCGTGCATGTCGATGTCCATACCCCGAAACGCGTACGTCAGAGCCAATTCGATCAGCTCACTTTGGCGTCCGTTGATGCCAAGTGCCTGTGGGCAGAAATTCTTAAACACTTCGTTGATGTCCTTAAACTGACTAATTGATAAATAGAGTGTGTGAGCTGTTTTGAAAGGTGTTAACGTCGTCGGCCACGAGCACCACCAGAGGAACCGCCACGATTTCCACCGCCGCTATTTCCACTGCCACCGCCGCGTGGATTGCCACCGCCACCGCCGCCGCTTCGCCGACCGCTAAGGTTTTTGTCGACGACTGAATTGACGAGTTCATTCCAACTGGGAAAGTCCTGCTTGACGATAATTTCTTGCTGGGACGTTTGATTGTCGCTGCGTGAATCGCGGTCTTGACCCCGTCCGCGTCCACCACGTCGAGGGCGTTCGCGCGTTTCAACGGCGTTGTCACTGCGTGGACGATCTCGTATCACTTCGATCACTTCATCGTCTTCAAGGTCGTCGTCAAAGGCAGAGCGCGGTAGATCGTCAGACTTTTTGTTAGCCGGCGATGCTGTTTCAGAATCAGTGGTTTCGGCAGCCCCTGCGCCACGTCGT
>JBGSMN010000089.1:0-1886 GCA_041740155.1 Rhodopirellula sp. | reverse complement strand
TTGAGCAATCAACATTGCTTGTGATCACGCATGCCATCGTTGCCCTCGTCGAGGACGCTGGACGCCATTTACCCCGCCGCTATAAGCACCATGAACCCACCTTCCTACTCTATTCGATCCATTCACTTCGCGTTTGGCGTTGCAATTTTCTTGCCCTTTCTTCTGTTCGGAGCTCCTGCGCTATCTCAGGAGGACTATCCTCTTCGAGAGGCAGTTGAATGCAGCCCGCGTGATGGCGTACCCAACTTCTCCGCAAAGCTTCTCGCAAAGAAGCACGTCAAGATTGCGTATCTTGGTGGAAGCATCACAGCAGCTCCCGGTTGGCGAGTTCAGTCACTTCAGTGGTTCCAGCAGCAATCACCAGAAGTCGTCATCGACGAAATCCCGGCGGCCGTCGGAGGCACGGGCTCTGATCTTGGGGTCTTCCGATTACAGAACGACGTGCTCCGACATCAGCCCGATCTCCTGTTTGTGGAGTTCGCGGTGAATGATGGTGGCGCGGCCCCTGCGCAGATTCACAAAGCGATGGAAGGAATCGTGCGGCAGACTTGGAGTGCGGATCCAAACATCGACATCTGCTTCGTTTACACTGTTAGTGAACCGGTGATGGATAATTTGCGAGCTGGGAAGATGCAGCGTTCTGCGAGCGCGATGGAGGAACTGGCCGATCACTACGGCATTCCGTCCATCCACTTTGGCGTCAAGATTGTCGAGCTTGAAACCGCAGGTGAGTTGGTGTTTAAGGCTGCGAAACCAAACAACATTCGGGAATCGAGGCCAATGGTTTTTTCAACGGATGGTGTGCACCCCCATATCGAAACGGGACACAAGGTTTACACGGAAACAATCGCTCGTTCATGGCCAGCGATCCAGGCTGCAAGTGGAAAACCGCAGGCACACGAACTGTCGCCGCCTCTGCGAACGGACAACTGGGAATTGGCGAGTCAGATCGCGATTACTCCCGGCATGTTGAATGGCAATTGGGAGCGACTTTCAAATGATCACACGCTGGCAAAGCGATTCAGCCGCAACATGCCAGAACTTTATCAGGCAATGGAACCCGGCGCGTCGTTGGAGTTCACGTTCGAGGGCACGACGGCTGCTGTCTTTGATCTACTCGGTCCGGACGGAGGCCAGCTGTCGGTAGAGTTAGACGGCCATGATCCAGAATCGCGAAATCGAATCGACTCGTATTGTACCTACCATCGGATGAGCAAATTGGCTGTGGCAACTGAGCTTCCCAAGCAACGCCACACCGTGCGTATCACGCTGACATCGGAACACTTAGACAAGCGAAACATCCTGTTTGAGCACAATCGTTCGGACTTTGATCAACATCCTGATAAGTACTCGAGTTCCACTTGGTACGCTGCTTCGTTGTTGGTGATTGGGAAGGTTGTGTCGAATGAACTCAAGTAGAGTACTGTCGTCGCTCGGACGCGGTTCCTCAAACGTCCGTTTCGGACATCCAAGTCGTTCGATGGCGGACTTTGCCTCGAGTTTCGTGTGGATACTGATCCTGTGCGGTTCTGTTGCGGCTGAAGAGCCGGTTGATTTCGGTAAACAGATTGCACCGATCTTTCAGCAACACTGCGTGAGGTGTCATTCTCCAGCTGTTGAGAAGGGTGATTTTTCGCTGGCTACGTCCGAAGACCTGGATGCTAACGAGTACGTCGTTGCCAGTGATGCTAATAGCAGCTATCTGATCGAGCTGGTGACGTCACAAGATGGTGCGTCGCCCGCCATGCCTAAAGATGCAAAGCCACTGTCAGACGACGAAGTGAAGTTGCTGAGGCGATGGATCGAACAGGGAGCCAAGTGGCCGAGTGACGTTGTTATCAGAGAGAAGTCCAAAGCCGACGCCTATTGGTGGTCGCTGCAGCCGT
>JBGSMN010000061.1:0-5343 GCA_041740155.1 Rhodopirellula sp. | reverse complement strand
CTGTGTCTCGCGTCTCCAAAACGCTGGGTTTTGGCGACGCCCAAGACATCCAAAACGGAGGTAATTCGTGAGCAACGAAGCAAGACACAGAGACATCGCAGCACTGTTGGCCAGAGGTGTGATTCGGGTCAAAAGGAGCCCATTGGCAGCCAAGGCGATTGAATCCCACATGCCCGACAACAAGGCGTATTCCGCTGAGAAGCCCTCTCAAGGCGAGAGCATGCAAGCGGACGACGAAAGCCAGGGCCAAGTGGATTCAGTTGCCCCGATTCAGCACGGAGGTGATCAATGAGCCCAAACGTCTTACTCGAAATCGCCGAGCTGCAGGACAAAACGGTTAGCCAATTGGTTCAGCGCTACGAACAAGTCTTCGAAGAAGAATGCCGGAGCCGCAACAAGCAGTACTTGATCCGGCGCATCGCTTGGCGGCTTCAAGCCAACGAAGAAGGCGGGCTGTCCAGAGCCGCGTTGAAGAAGGCCGAGGAGTTGGCGATTGGCGCTGAGACGCGAGTGACGGCTCCAAAGAAGCACAGCACCGAGGGCGTCAAGTTGGTTCTTCCCGAGCCCGACTCGTTCGTTGATTGGGACCCGCGATTACCGCCGCCAGGCAACATCGTCGAGCGGCAATACAAGGGCAAGATGATCCGCGTGATCGTCTTGCAGGAAGGCTTTGAGTACGAGGGCCGGCGCTACAAATCGCTGACGGCGATCGCGAAAGAAGTCAGTGGCTCTCACTGCAATGGATTTCTGTTCTTTCGACTTGGGAGGAAAGCATGAGCAACAAAACCCCACCGCGCCCGAAGACCATTCGTTGCGCAATCTACACTCGCAAGTCCACGGAAGAAGGACTCGATCAACAGTTCAACTCGCTCGACGCCCAACGTGAAGCTGCAGAGGCGTACATCCGAAGCCAGAAGTGCGAAGGCTGGGAGATCGTCTACGATCGCTACGACGATGGCGGCTTCTCCGGTGGAAACATCGAGCGGCCGGCACTCAAGCGACTCATGGAAGACATCCAAGCCGGCAAGATCGATTGTGTGGTCGTCTACAAGGTCGATCGCCTCAGCCGATCGCTGCTCGACTTCGCCAGAGTGATGGAGACGTTCGACAAGTTCAACGTCTCCTTCGTATCCGTGACGCAACATTTCAACACGACACATTCGATGGGAAGGCTGACGCTAAACATCCTGCTGTCGTTTGCCCAATTCGAACGCGAGATCATCGGCGAACGAATCCGCGACAAACTGGCCGCCCAATGTCGGCGGGGCCAATGGACTGGTGGCTATCCAGTCCTTGGTTACGACGTCGATCGTAGTGAGCGAACGCCCAAGCTTGTGATCAACTCTGAAGAGGCCATCCAAGTTCGACGGATCTTCTCGCTCTACCTCGAATTCAAGAACTTGATGCCGGTCGTCGAGGAACTCGACAAGCGTGGCTGGAAAAACAAGCTCTGGTATTCGAAGAAGGGCCTTCCGAAAGGCGGTCGCCAATTCGACAAAGGCAGTGTCCATGCTTTGCTGACCAATCCGATCTATTGCGGAAAGATAAAGCACAAGACGGATCTCTATCCTGGCCAGCATCAGGCAATCATTGACGACGAAACATTCCAACGCGTGCAGGCGCAGCTCCGCGACAACAGCTTTAACCGTGGGAATCGCTTACCAAGTAAACACGGTGGCCTACTGAAGGGATTGATCCGTTGCCCCGAGTGCAACGTTGCGATGGTCCACAACATGACGAAGCGCAACTCGATCGTCTACCGCTATTACACGTGCGTCCGTGCGATTAAACGCGGTCGGCAATCCTGCAAACACCCGTCTCTACCGGCTGGCGAGATCGAAGCGGCCGTGGTTGACCAAGTGCGAGCGGTCTCGCGCGACACGCGGCTTCGCGACGAGATCATTCGCCAAGCGATGGAAGGCATTCAACAAGGCAGAAAGGAGCTTGAGTCCCAACAGACTCAGCTCACGCGTCAACTCACTCGTGATCACGGTGAGGTTCAGCAATTGGCCTTGGAACAGCGTCCCAACAATTCGGTCGTCTATCGAATTGCCGACGTTCAAGAAAGGATCGAGGAAGCAGAACACCAGCTCGCGAAAGTGAATCGACAACTGCTTGATCTTGAGAAGCAAGAGTTAACAACGCAGGAGATCGAGGAAGCCTTCATCGATTTTGATCGTATCTGGGACGCATTGACCACGCGTGAGAAATCACAACTGTTGGCCTTGTTGGTCTCGAAGGTCGAGTTCGATCAAAGCGATTGCACGATCGCGATTACATTCCACGCCAGCGGCATCGAGACGCTGGAACAACAATCACAGGAGATTTAATGGTCACCGTCAAACGCAAACTGAACGTCAGCATCGCCTCACGAGGCCGCATCGCGATTCGGCCTCACGATCCCAACGCGGAGCCACCGCGACCAAGGCCGTCGAGCAAGTTACCACGCATTTCCAGGCTCATGGCCCTGGCTATTCGATTTAACGAAATGATTCGAACTGGAGAGGCATCGGACATGATCGAGCTTGCTCGGCTTGGGCACGTAACCCAGCCGCGAATGAGCCAGATAATGGCCCTCAACCAACTGGCCCCAGACATCCAGGAAGCACTGCTCAACCTGCCAGCCACCAAAGGCAAGCCCGAGATCCACGAGAAGCGATTGCGTCCGGTCGCTGCCATGCTGAACTGGGACGATCAGCGCGAGGCCTGGCGACAGATCCCTCGGAATTCAAATCGCGAATGATTCTATGGAACAAACTTTGACGTGATCTCTGGCCGGACGAGATCTTTGTTACTAACGTTCAAGTACATCGTTGTCGAGTAATACGTAGCTTCGTAGTCATCTCCGTATTCAGATTCATCCATCTGGTTGAACGAGATCAAGAGTGGTCCAGCGAGGTCTGGAATCCAGCTTGCGCGACCGTCGAGGTCTGTTTCGACGTGTTCGTATCGCACATCTCCCGCCTTACCTATCGAAAGCGGACGAGTGAAAGCCAGCCGAACTTTGACAAGTGGCTGATCGTTCTTGAGTAGTCGAACAACAATAGGTGAGCCTGAATCAACGGATACCAAAGGAGAGGACTCCAAGATCAGTTCGATCGGCTGGGAGAATGCCATGGCTTTGATGTGCGTCGGCATCGCATGAGTATCTTCGCATGCCACTAAAGGGGTCTTGGCAACCATTCTTCCCAGTACTCGTTTACCATCATGCATGACCTTGTCATCTAAGCTCTGAAGCAACCAGGTGCATCCAGCGTCATGTACCGTTAGGGGCGTTCTCCAGCATCCCGATCCAGGAACGGCTGTGCTGGATAAAAGACTTTTGGTAAGATCAAACCTTTCATCACTTGGGGCTATCGCAAATACGCTGCCTTCGGGCTTAGGCAACTGGCCGTTAATCCTTGCATCTGGTTTTCCCTCGAGACAATTTCCCAATTTGAGCTCCACAACGACCGGCTCGCCTTTGCGAACCAGGGTGCTGCTTGTCTCAATCCAGATGTCATGTGCATGGCAGAGCGGGCGAGAAGGGAAATGAGCGCAGATCAAAAGTACAAAACAAATTTTGAGAAGCTTCGAAAGCTTGATACGCAGTAGTGATTGATTGATCAACATGAACTGTCCTATAAAGTATGAGTAGCGAGACACTTGAAAAAACAACTACTTTGGTTTGTCGATCGGGATTTTGGTTTGTGTGACAACTTGTTCCGCGTGTTCTTTAAAGTGGCTGCGGCAATGCTCGCTGCAAAGGTGGACTTCATAATCCAGGAAACGGACTGTGTGATCGGGGCTACCATCCATGCCGAGTTCGCACACAAAGCACCTATCCACGATGCGATCTTCTTTTCCATCAAGCTTATCGGCAGCACTCAACTTTGAACCGAGATTGACGGGCTCCACCGCGATTTGGGCTGGCTCGTTGAGCACATGCGTGTCGCTACACCCCGTCACAAACAGAAAGACAGACAACCACAAACCACTTGAAAAGCTATTTAGTCGCATGCTGACCACCACATCAATTAAAGGATCGAATTAAAGCGTGAAGTTAGTAAGTAAAGTTCTCATGAATTTGAGACCAATGCTTGATGGTAGCTCTGGCTTCGACATTCGATCCAGTGCATGATTTCGCGGGCTGTGGAGTCCCCACACCCACGAATTTCGACCAGTCCCTTGTAGGAAACTTCTGCGATCGTCATCGAATGACTTTTCCCAACGAACCTCCGCAAAACGCTGCGAGCCTTCTTTGACAAATGTCCTTGATGACTCTGAAGAAAGGAGCGGCAACATTCATCGAGACACTCGCTTTTGCGATCTATATCCTGAGTCACAGTGGGAATCATGATTTAGTATCCTGAGCTTCGGAAAATGCTCCGACCACTGCCTGGAGTGGCAATGGTCGGACAAGACAAACAACTTCTACTTTCAATGGGCATCCGAGCTTCTAGTAGCCCCCGCCTTGGCAATTCCGAATACTTAGACTTTCGCTGTGAGTTTGATATCGCCTAAGTCCGTGACTGCAGCGCCCTCGACCGAAATCACCGATCCGTTCTTGCCGCTGCGACCCCCTGCGAATCCGGCCGTCTCATGCCAGACGACCAGCCGACATTTTCCTGCGGGTGCCAGCTTGATCTCGAAATTGCCAGAAGCATCCGTAACAGCGAAGTAGGGATTGTCGAAACTCCGTAGCCACATTCGCTCCCATGGGTGCGGTGGGCAATTGATTTGGATCGGAGTTGCTTCCGGTTTCAAATTCTCAATAGGAATCTCGCTTCCCGGCGGCATTGCCTTGTTGAAAGGGTCGTTCTTGAATCCGGTTAAGTTGAACACGTGCGCAATTGGTCCCTTGTTACGCATTAGGATTCCTTGGCCCGGTTGGACACCCACTGCGTGCGGAACATAACCGATGGGTTCCTGGTCGACGATGACCAGCTTCTTCTCCTTAGGAAGTTCTAAAAGAGATTGATTCACTTTCAGTTCGCCATTCTTCTCCTCTGGCAATAGCCAAACATAGACCCATTGAATGCTCTTCAATTTCGGGTCGATAACCCATTCTTGATTGAGCACAGGCCCCATGGACTTAAACCATTTGAGGTCATCAGGGGCAAGATTCAGCTTTTCCAATTCAATCTCTTTTTGTGCAGGGACTTCGCCATCAAAAACAACTCGCCCCTTCATGCTTCCCCAAGACTTATCGCCATTGGTGGAGTCGCCTTCGACTATTGGTTCGGCTGCGTACGACAGCGAAGCTTGTGACAGGAACACCCAGCCAGTTGCTGCGCAGATGTCTTTGATCAACCTCCGCCGAGAAACATTCTCAGTTTCAAAACGAGCGAGCTCTCGGTCCGA
>JBGSMN010000001.1:0-15353 GCA_041740155.1 Rhodopirellula sp. | reverse complement strand
TGGAGTCCCGGCGCGTGTTGCATTCACTCTGACGTGTGCTCACTGCAACGTCGAGGGGCCGAACACGTTCTACGGGGCGAAGCAAAAAGGCTGGACTCGCATTGTCTACATGCCCGCCCAGACTTCCGAGAACTTTCTCGGCATCTGCTTCACATGCAGCAAACGTTGCTAACGACGTTTTGCATCCGGCCAGTCGCACTTGCGACAAGCCGTTCATGTCCTTTCCACAATTCTATTTTCGGAGAAAACAAACATGGCTACCAAACAAGCCAAGAAGACGCCCCGACCTACGCAAGAATTTCGCCTCGGTCGAATTCGCGCGGCGATTTGGGAAAACGAAACAGACAACGGAGTTCGCCACAATGTGACGATCAGCCGACTCTACAAAACTGACGATGGCGAGTGGAAAGACTCGACGTCGTTTGGTCGCGAAGATTTACTGCTTGTCGCCAAAGTGATGGATCGATGTCACACCTGGATCTACACCGAAGGCAACGGCAACGGCGGCGGCTCCAACGGCAACGATTTGTCCGGCGGCAATGGAAATTCCAACAGCCGCGATCACGAAGAGGACCAGCCGTTCTAGCGAACGTTCGATTTCAAGCGTGAACCTTTGCAGATCATTCCTCCTAGGTGGCCCCGGTTTGAAGTTTTTTAACCATGGTTTTCAAGACCGCTGGCCACCACCAAGGCGTCGTTCGGAAATAAACTACCTGATTGACATTGAATCGCGAAGTTGAAATCTGCATACTCTTTGTATGCCGGATGCAACATTGGTCGATGGACTCCGATCGAAGTACGACGCGCTCGTTGATGATCTCGACGAGCGAGGCAGGCGGCGTTGGGCGGCTACCGAGGCGATCGCGATTGGTCGCGGCGGCATCGTAGCAGTTGCTACTGCCACAGGGTTGTCGGATCGCACTGTCAAGAATGGCATTGCGGAACTTCAAAGCAAGAAGCCACTGACATCGGGCCGACAACGTCGCCCAGGTGGAGGCCGAAAGTCGCTTGAATCCCACCAAGCCAAATTGGTTTCTGCCATTGAGGCTTTAGTCGAGCCAAGCGAACGAGGTGACCCCGAGTCGCCGCTGCGATGGACTTGCAAGAGCCTGACGAATCTACAAACTGAACTGGCTTTGCAAGGCTTTCAAGCTGGGCGCACCAAGATTTCAGAAGTCCCTCGTTCTTTGGGCTACTCGCTGCAAGGCAATCGCAAAACCCGAGAAGGTAAAGACCATCCCGATCGCGACGCGCAATTCCAGTTTATTGCGGCAAGAGTGAAAGCGTATCGCCATGGTGGAAGACCGGCCGTATCGGTGGACACCAAAAAGAAGGAAGTGCTCGGAAACAAGGCAAATGTGGGGCGGGAGTATCGTCCCAAGGGAGAGCCACGGGAAGTCGACACGCACGACTTTCCTGATAAGACGCTTGGCAAAGCGGTGCCGTACGGCGTCTACGACATCGCGGAAAACGAAGCGATGGTTAGCATTGGGATAAGTAGCGACACGGCAGAGTTTGCCGTTGAGGCGATTCGCAGGTGGTGGCACGAACTTGGTCAAGAGCGTTATGGTCAGCCGCGTCGATTACTGATCACCGCAGATAGCGGAGGAAGCAATGCTCATCGAAGTCGATTGTGGAAGTTCGAACTTCAAAAATTGGCCAATGAAACGGGCATGAAGATTGAGGTTTGCCACTACCCACCAGGCACGAGCAAATGGAATAAGATCGAACACCGTTTGTTCTGTCATATCACCCGCAATTGGCGTGGATTTCCGTTGGAAACTCATCAAGTGGTGGTTAACTTGGTTGGCTCCACGAAAACGAACGAAGGTCTGGAAGTCCACTGCTGGCTTGACGAAGGGCAATACAAGACGGGACGAAAAGTGACCGACGAGGAAATGAAAACCATTCACCTAAAACGCAATCATTTTCATGGCGACTGGAACTATGAGGTTCAACCATACCGTACCGGTCAAACCGGGTAGTTTATTTCCGAACGACGCCCAAGTCCCGAGCACCTTCTTTGCCACCGAGAAAAACGAAGAAGATACCCCGCACGATCCCAACTGGCGTTTGCCGTCACTTGGAAGCGGTGCAGCAATGACACGGTTTTTCCAAAACGTTCTCGATCACTCGCACGAGCCTGACTGCCTTCGCGATCTGTGCGGACAAGACGGCCGTTCGATCGACGGGGAAAAGTGGGCCTACAGACATTCCTGACAGTGTGAGCCGCCGTCACCCACTGAAATCTAACGAGCGGGTTGAATCATGTTGGCCAGTCGCGATGCACCTTGCGTTCCGGCATCATCAGCCAAAGGTTCTGTCAATACGCACCGCTTCCGGTCCCGCTGTTCTTCAGATGTTGCCGGCTGAATTTTGGCAGCTCTTGATGTCGTCCAGTGATAGAACACGACCATCACGACAGAATAGATCACAGAAATCCTTTCCAGTTCGGGCAAAAGCGTCTAGCCAACCTTCCCGAAAGTCACCTGCTGTCATCTCGCTTCGACGCTGGATCGCGGGTGCTCGACATGGCCCCATCGAATCGCCGTACTCGAAGCTAAGCCAAGTGCCACGTATGTTGCGCGCCGAAAACTCGAAAACGATTTGTTCCCTTTCAGAAAGCTGACTTGTTAAGTTACGGGCAAACTGAAAAGCCATTGATAGTCTCCGAAGGGCGTAGTCTGCCGTGACCCAGGTTCCTTCCGGCAGGACGAGACTTTCAGGTGGTTCTGGGCTCACACTGGCGTCTCGCTCAGACAGCTTCAGTGATTGCCGACCGCCGACCATGAACTCGCACCAGAATTGACCGGCGTACGTGATGGCCCAAGGATCACCGTAGGTGTCGTTGTAGATTCCCCAATCCATCGGTGCGGTTCCCTTGGGTTGCGGTGGGAAACGGTGAAACCGATCGGTGCGTGGTCCAATCTGGCGGATCAGTGTCTCAAGTGTCTCGGCGTCGGGCCAACGTTTCGGACGATACATCGACGGCCGGAACGAAAACTCAATCCGCGGGGCGTCGGCGCGATTGGGCATCGAAGACTGGTAGGTCGATTGAATTTCCGAAAGCTGCCGTTGATGTTGGATGTCATCATCTCCGCCGTATCCGCCAACAAGACCGAGTTGCAACACACCACGCAAAGCATCTTCGAGTTCCGTTGCCAGGGACTCAATTGTTTCCCGCCGAGTCTTGCCGTCGTTGCTAGGACTCGTAAAAGAAATCGGACGGCGATGGTGAGCCAAGTCGAAAATTTGATTGGCGGCAGGGCCATGAGCCTCATTCATGACGCAGATCAACCGCTCGGGACCAATCGACGCAAACGCGTAGCCCAGCTCGAAGAGGACGTTCGGGTTCGAGCAGTGTTTTGGCTCAGTCGATTGTGTTTTAGCGACGAACGACAGGTCACTTACCACGGCATCGGATTCTCTCAATCGACGCAACAGCGTCTCGGGGATGTTACAGAGACCGGGTTCGCCTTCGGTGTCGGACTGAATGAGAATTCGATAGGGGATTGACGCACCCGCGCTAATCCGATCGCCAGCCTCCTGCAAAGCCTCGCGAATCAGATGACGTCCATGATTCGACTTCGTATCACTTTGCCAAGAAAAGAAAACGGTAAAGACTTCACTCACTTCGATTACCTCGATTCACTATGACGATTCGGGATCAACTTCCTTCGCTGGTCGTTGCGACAACAGCGGGCTATCCCATTCGACGTAAACAGACAAAAATGGACGTTTATCCCCACTACCTGCCTAGTTTCGACAGGAGCTTTGCTTGTCCGTCGCGTCCAAACCTCTGTTTCGTGGCGAAGCTCTGCGCCCGCACCTGAAGAATTTTACGCTGTCTGAGCCGTCGCTCGCGACTTCCGTGATGACACGCTGGGCCAACTTGCTGCAATCTGGCCGCGTTTCGAGCTTGAAGGAAACGCAACTGCTGCCGGATTTCTTCGCAGATGTGTTTATTGGCTTGCTTGGCTATTCGCTGCCGGCTAGTGGCGACCAATGGACGCTTAGTCGTGAGCAGCACGTTCAAGCTGGCGGCAAATACGCCGACGCGGTTCTCGGTCGGTTCGGCGATCGATTGAAAAAGTTCATCGTTGCTGTCGAAGGAAAAGGGCCAATCGACCCGCTGGACCGACCCCACGCGGGACGTTCGATGAGTGCGGTCGATCAGGCTTACCGATACGCGATCAATTTGCCATGCGACTGGATCGTCGTGACCAGCATGAGCGAAACGCGGCTATACCATAAGAACCACGACCAATACACGTTCGAGCGTTTTGAAACTTCGCGGTTGGCGGAATCGCTTCCGGCGTTGCAGCGATTCATCTTCTTACTCGGAGCCGAACGAGTCACGCCCGACAGCGGTCCTTGCCATCTCGATCAGTTGCTGGTCGAAAGCGAGCGCGTCGGAGAACGCCTGACACACGACTACTACGACCTGTACGCGGAAATTCGATACGACGCATTCACGCGTCTGCGAATCGCCAACCCGACTGTCGAACCAACCGAGTTGCTCGGACATACGCAAAAGTTGCTCGACCGAATTTTGTTCATCTCGTTCTGTGAAGACCGTGGATTGCTACCGCCGGAGTCGATTAAAAACGCCTTTGACCACCGTGACCCTTATAGCCCGCGTCCTGTCTGGACTAACTTTGTCGGGCTGTTTCGTGCGGTCGATCAAGGCAATGGGCCACTGAACATTCCTCGCTACAACGGTGGATTGTTCGCCGAAGACGCGGCGTTGGAATCCTTGGCCGTCGACGATGCGGTGTGCGAGCACTTTGCCAAGCTTGCCGCCTACGAGTATCGAGCGCCGGAAGATGTCGTTGACCTGCCCGACGATGCCAAGCCACTGGTCGATGTCGACGTGTTGGGGCACATCTTTGAACAGTCCATCAGCGACCTTGAAAAGATGCGCGTCCGCATCGAAAGCGGTGAACAACCCGAGGAACCGGCGTCCAAGAAGAAAGGCAAAACCAAGCGCCGACGTGAGGGAGCGTTTTACACCCCCGAGTTTGTTACGCGGTACATCGTCGGCGAAACGATCGGACGGACGCTGACCGAGCGATTTGAGAGGTTGCGAATCGAACAAACCGAGACGGCGTCTGCCACATCGAAGAAAATGCTCGTTGATCCGCGAACTTACGATCACAACAATCTGAACAAGCCTCAAGCAAAAGCGCTCAGCGAGTTCTGGACGGCCTGGGAAAAAGAACTGATCTCGCTGAAGATTGTCGACCCGGCTTGCGGCAGTGGTGCGTTCTTAATCTCGGCGTTTGATCACCTTGCCGCTGCGTATCGCGAATGCAACGAACGATTGGCGGAACTGTTGGGGCAGCGTTTGTTTGATGTCGATCGCGAAATTTTACGAAACAATCTTTACGGAGTGGACTTAAACGGCGAAGCGATTGAGATTTGCCAATTGAGTTTGTGGATCAAGACGGCAGCTCGCGACAAACAACTTGCAGTATTGGATGATCGGATTCGCCAAGGGAACAGCGTCGTTGCTGACAAAGCGTTTCATCCTTCGGCGTTCAATTGGCAAGAGGCGTTTCCCGACGTTTTCGATGGCCACGATGGCGGCTTTGACATCGTGATCGGTAATCCACCCTATGTTCGTCAGGAATGGATACGCGAGTACAAGCCGTATTTCGAGGAGCATTACGCAGCCTACGATGGCGTGGCTGATCTGTACGTCTATTTCTACGAACTTGGATTGAACGTGTTGCGACCCGGCGGCAGGTTGGGATTCATCGTCACAAACAAGTGGATGAAAGCGGGCTACGGAGAGAACCTGCGAGGCCTACTGTCGGAGAAAGCGTGGATCGAGTCGGTCATCGACTTTGGTCACGCAAAGCAGATTTTTCCAGACGCGGACGTGTTCCCCGGCATCCTTGTTTTCCGGCGACCCCAAGCAAACCAAATTCGTTCCGATGTTCGAGCTTGCTCCATTCCGCGAGAACAACTTCGCATCGACGACTTGCAACGGCAGATCGAAGAGGACGGGTTTGCAATTCCGACAGATCACTTTGGAAAGGCAGATTGGATTCTGGAACCGCCTGGGTCAAAGGCTCTTCTTGAAAAGATTGAAGCTGCCGGAAGTTCGCTTATCTCCGTCACCGGAAACAAACCATTCCGAGGGATATTAACGGGTTTCAATGAAGCTTTCTTGATTGACAATGCCACCAAAGTTTCGTTGACCGAGCATGATCCGGGCTGCGAATCCATCATCCGTCCGTACTTGCGCGGCCAGGACGTTGAGCGGTGGCAACCAGAGTGGCAGAACCTGTGGATGATCGCGATGAAGTCCAGTGACAACTTTGCGTGGCCATGGGCTGACGCTGGCGAAGAAGCGGAAGCCGTGTTTTCTGCGACCTACCCGTCGCTTCATTCGCATTTCGCGAACCATCTTGATCGTTTGATGAAACGCCAAGACCAAGGACGCCACTGGTGGGAACTGCGATCATGCGCGTATTGGGAGGCATTTGAACAACCCAAGATTCTCTATCAGGACATCATGTGGACGCCAAGTTTTTGTCTCGATACGAAGGCTCGCATGACCAACAACACCGTCTATTTCATTTCGTCGCCGACGCCCTGGTTGCTTGCCGTTCTTAACTCGCCCGCGTTGTGGTGGTTCAGTTGGCGAAGGGCACAACATGGTAAAGACGAAGCGCTCCGTTACTTCACGCAGTACGTTGCAGAAATTCCGATTCCAGATCAGCCGAGCGAGTTCGACCCATCAGCAACGGATGAATTGGTCCGCTGCATAGACGGTGTGCAGAATGCCGATCAAGCATTTGCTGATTGGCTGGCGACTGAGATGGAATTGGAAAAGTTGCCGAAGTTGCTTCAGTACGCTTCGCAACGAGATTCCGACTCAATCGTTGCATCCGTGCGCAAAGCTCGTGGACGAAAACGTCCACTTTCGCCTGTTGGACTGAAAGCACTACGCGAAGGATACCAAGAGACGATTCGGCCTGCATACGAACTTCGCCAGGAAGCGAAACGGCTGGAATGGAAACTTGCTGGCCTCGTCAATGATGCCTACGGACTGACGCCGGACGAGAAAGCACTGCTGTGGAAAACGGCCCCGCCGCGAATGCCTGTTCTGCCTCCGGCACAACCTACCCAAGTTTCAGAGGAGTAAACGTCATGGGTCGAACACAGGTTTTTGTAACTTCCGACTGGCACCTCGGGGGCAGTCTTGATCGCAAGCTCGATGACGGCAGCGTTCGCTTGGGAACCAGCATCTTTCGATCGGTCGATGCACTCAATCGGTTCCTGGACGAAGTTGGCGATCAAGCCAAGTCGTTCAACGGATCGACCGACTTGGTGATCAATGGTGACATGATTGACTTCTTGGCACCCGACCCGGATGACGACTACATTCCCATCGCTTGGCAATCAGACGCTTCCCTCGTCCGAACTCGCCTTGACCAGATCGTTGCAAAGAATGTGGACGAGCGCGGGTGCGGGCCTTTCGATGCGCTGCGCGACCTGACCGCCGCTGGCGTGCGAGCGACGATCATGCTTGGTAACCACGATATCGAACTTTCGCTACCCAGTGTTCGTGATCATCTAGAGAAGCTGGTGGCAGGTGATTCCGGCAATGCACGTTTTTTGTTTGATGGCGAGGCGCTGTCGATTGGGCGAATGCTGATCGAGCACGGCAATCGCTACGATCCAGTCAACGCCATTGACTACAGTAAACTTCGCCAGGAACGTTCGCATCTGTCACGCGGGTTCTCAGTGGACGATAGCGGCGACGCCTCGTGGTTCTTTTGTCCGCCACCGGGCAGCATGTTGGTGGTCGACCAAATCAACCCTCGCCTCGAAAGCATTCCTTTCATCAATCTTCTGAAACCGGAGATCGAAGCGAGTGTGCCGCTCTTGATCGCGTTCTATCCGGAAATTCGGACGTTTCTGGATTTGCTATTCCGCAAGTGCCAAATCGCATGTCGTTCACACGAGGCGTCCTACAAGAATCATCCTGGATACCTTTCCAGCGACAGGGAGATTCGCTACCAGTCGCTGAATCATTTTTTGGATTTGACGCTCGGCGAAGACGCGGAACCGTTTCGCATTGATCCCGCAATCGCTGCGGGGTTGTCGACGTCTGCCGGTGGTTCAGGGTCAGCCCGCCGTCAATTAAAAAATTTTTCTGTCCTCGATCGTGACCAGACGTGTCCCTGGGATTTCTACAATAAAGCGAAGCGACTCAAAGAAACGATGTTGCTCAAAGGAGTACGGAACGCTCTTCGCAAATGCAACGACTTGGCGAAGTTCTCGACTGCCTACGAAGACCCAACCTACTTGCAAGCCGCTGAGACCATGGTTTTGACCGGAAAATACGATGTCGTCTGCTTTGGGCACACCCACCACGCCAAGGAAGTGTCCGTTGGAGATGGCAAAGGCAAGTACCTAAATTCCGGTACTTGGGCGGACGCGATGCGATTGCCGCAGGGAATCAGTTCGACCGACCGAGATGTGTCGACACTTGCGATAGAAAAGTTTTTAACGGATATGCAGCATCAGAATTACGACGAATACATCGAACGACCTCTGGGCTACATCCACGGCATCGTGGAAGCCGATGGCAGCGTGAATGCCAAACTCAAATTCTTCGGCGATGCGGATGGGCGGATTGGAGGCTTTGAAGATGACTGACATTCGCGAAGGAATCGCTTGCCTGTACGTCGGGGGAAACCAAACCGGAACTGCGTGGCTGATGACTCGCTCGCTTCTGTGTACGGCGAATCACTGCGTTGCCTCCTTGGCTGACGGAGCTGAGGTCAAATTGAACTTCAACGGTACTTTGGTTGCAGGAGTTGTTTATCGCAGGAATGTCGCATTGGACATTGCACTGATTCGCGTGGAACCGGATTCTCACGAAGGCTCACCACTGACGCTGATCGACAGACCGACAACGGCTCCGCACAGGCACCGGCAGTCGTGGTCCGCGATCGGTTTTCCTGACTCTGTTCTCGGATACGACGCCAAGCAAGTTTCTCAATCCATTGCAGGAACCATCGCAGAGTTTCGCGGCGAAAAGTTGAAATCGCCTCGAATGGAGCTGACCTGCGAACAAGGTGGGAAGCTAAACCCTGAAGAAGGCTCATCATTAAAGGGCGTGTCGGGTGGTCCTGTCGCGGTTCGTGTCAACGATGACGATCAATTTGAATGTGTGGTCGCTTTCATCTCTGAGAACACCGTTGGTTCCGACCGGACGATCTACGCGACTCCGATCGACGCGGTTCTTCACGCATTCCCAGAGATCATCGAACAGGCCGCTATTCGCTCATGGGATGCGGCTCGCCAAATCCCATTCATCGTCGCCGACAATGACGGAACGTTCAGAACCAACATCGACCGAACACTGCTCGATAGCATTTGGTCGCAGGGAAAAGGAATGCGAGGGTTCCGAACCAATATCCAGGCTGGCGATTGCACTTGGCTAGCCAGCGCGATCGAGAGAATCATTGTGCATAGCCCGTTTGAAGGCAGCCGACCATCCACGGATTTGCACGTCACCGGCGAGGCTGCTTGGCAAAGTCGGTGTCGGAAGTGCGCACGCGACTGGCTTCCCATTGAAGGGCAGCACGAGCAAACTCCGATTTCAAAGTATCGCTTCATCGAAAAAGGTTCGGAGAACCTGCCTCTGGGCGGACGACGATTTTTCGACCGAGACAGTCTTGCTCGCTTCCTGCAAGAACTGTGCAACCAGTGGGTGCTCGACCAACTGTGTGACAAGATGGTGGAAGTGTTCTCCGATGAATCCATTGTGGGATTCCGGTTTGCCTCGGACATTGCGTCGCAAATGGAGATACTGTGGAGCAAGTGGGTTGCAGATTTCAAAGATGCCGATCTGTTGCATCATTTCCTGGGGCTCGTTTTGACCGGCAACGGAAACCAGTCGATGCAGCGAACGGCTGCTGGTGTTGGGCCTGAAACACTGGAAACCTGCCTGTTGCGTGCGACAGCGTTTACGCTCGCCGTTTGTACCGCTCTTCCACCCGCCATTCATGCGCTCAAGCCTGATGTCCCGGGTAACATCGGGGATTCAGACATGAGCGGGCACTCATGCGGTATGCAGGCACGGGGCGGTAAGAAGCTGAATGTTGAAATGTACGATCGTTCGCATCGTTGGCAGACTGCCTTCGTGATGCTTCCCCATTTTTCCGACCTGTGGGAAACCGAAGCTGCCCGTCAGGCGCGTTTTGATCGGCAAGTAAACGTGAAAGGAGCGTCGTTAACGGCGGAGCCATCCGAGTCAGTCGTCATTTCGGGTGCGAGCGATTTGCTGGTTGCGATTGAAACTGGGCACAAAGAACTGTGCTCAGCAATTGCTGCTCTGTGCGACTCGTCGGCTAAAACCGAGCGGTCGTTTGTTGAGGAGGGGTCCAATGTTGGATACAAGCCCCGCTGAAGCTCTGGCTCAAGGAATCGCTCGCCATTGCGATCAAAAGTCATTGTTCTACCAGCGCAACCCGCAGGAGCTTTCAAAACAGATCACGAAAGCCACGGAACTTCGGTTGCGACTGAGCCAAGAGACTCGCAGCCGAATGAATGATCCTGCGGAGCCTGATACAGACTTCCCAACCATCGAAGCGAAACCACCAAAGCAGCTCCAATTGGTTGACGATCCAATCGGTTTTCTACTGAAAACGCACTCGTCTTATGCCGTTCAAATTGGAATTTTGGAATCAACTTTGTCCGCTGGCGAATGGACGAGCGACTATGAAACAGACTTAATCGGACGTTGGCAGGGTTACCAACAATACGCGGCGATCGCACGAACTTGGTTGTCTGCCGACTACAGTGACGACCTCAGTCTCTTTCTTGTCGGCCCAGCCGGTAGCAATGATCAGGTTGAATGGAAAGCGTTTTCGCAAACGGTCGAACGCAATGACCTTGTTTGCCGTAAACTCGTTTGGCTTCCAAGTCGTGATCAGTCGGACTGGTCTGCCGAAATTGTTGAGTTTCTGGATCGGACTTTTTTGGCGGAACCTTGGTTAGATACTTCGCAGGCGAAGAGCCTGGACCTTGACTCGCTCTCAGTGATGTCTGATGAGATGCGTCCGTGGCTGGCTGTCATGAATCGGCCTGAATTTCAAACCGAAGATCGCGATAGCGATGCCTTCGTAGCCGCACTGATCGAGGCTTTTGAATCATGAAACCACTTTATGCTTCAAACATTTCGATCAGCAATTTTCGGGCGCTACCTGCCGATTTTGAGCTGCCCCTCCCCGCCGAGCCTGGCTTGGTGATTGTGTATGGAATGAACGGACTCGGTAAGACGACACTTTTCGAGGGGTTGGAATGGCTGTTTACCGGCGAAGTCATGCGTTTGCGTGATCGTCTCCACAATCTGTCGCAGCACGACAAGAACTTGACGCGTCATGGGGCATCGCCGATGAGCCACCGCGTCTCGTTATCATTCGACGATTCCGAGGCTTCATTATCTAGAACAGCGACTGAGGGTCCATCCCCCAGCGAAGTAATCGACAGTTTGTGTGATCCCGATTGGACTCCGAGGCCGAACGATCCAAAGCCTTACATGCGGCTGACGATGTTCTTACCGCAAACAAAGAAGTACCGCTTCGATTCAGAATCGGGGAAGGACAAGTGGCGAATGCTCGAAGAGCCTGCCGGAGTCGACCGTTTGAATCAAATTCGTCTTGCATTGGTCAATCAGTCGACAACGAAAGCGTTTCGTCGAGCTATTGATAGTCGTGACAACGTACTGGAGACTGCGAATGAGAAGCTAAAGCAATGGGACGACTTGCTGAAATCCAGAGAACAGCTTGCCGTGAGTCCTGCCCACCCCGACTTGGTAACTCCTGAAGCAGCATTAACCACGTTGAAAACCGCTCGAAGCAAACTTCGCAGCGATGCGGAAAACGATCATTCGCAAACATCCGAATCCGATTCAACTGACGATACCCGAATCTTCGCTGGCGAAACTCTACGCGAAGCTCGCGACGCTGCGCAAAAGGCGACAGATCTTCTTGAAGAGTTAAAAAACGCAGCCGAAGGCGTCGCGGAATGGGAGGGAAAATCAAGGGAGTTGGCCAGTCTAAAAAAGAAGTTCGCGGCTGCGTCGACTACGAAAAAGGAGATGGATTCAGCCGTCAAAGCCGCGAGTGAAAGTTCGAGTAAACTTCAAACTGAGCTGTCGAACAGCGAAGCAGCACGCAAAAGCGCCTCGCAAATCGTCGACGACTTGCGAACGCTAATTACGACGGAAAAAAGTGTCGGAGAATCCGAACTGCTTGCCAAACAGCAATTGGGGCTTACGCATGAAATCGGCGGTTTATTACAAGACGCGGCTCAGTTGCGGAGAGGGGTTCTAAAGCAAGAAGCAACGTTGAAAGCGTTGCTAGCCGAGAAACAACAAATCGAAGTGTATCGCAAGCGTGTTGACAAGCTTGCCGCAGACGTCGACGTGTTTAATCAGGGTGGTGCTCAAGCCGAATCTGAGTCAGCTGAGCTTTTACGATATCGAGATCAATTGTTCTCGACGAACGAAGCTATACCCAAACTTCAAACAGAGATAATCGCAAAGAAGCAACGATTGGGCGAGCTTGAGACGCAGAAAATGAATGCCGTCGCCGAATCGGACCGCATGACCAAGGCAATTGCCAGCGTTTGTGATCACATTGCCAGCGACGCGACGACTTGTCCTGTTTGCCGCCAGAAGTACGAATCGGGAGAGTTGAGGAAACGAGCTGAAGAGTCATTGAAGAGTGCTGGTGTCGACACGAAAGCGATGGACGAGGAGATCAATCAGCAAAAGTCAGAACTCCGGGCAATTGAAAAAGCAGTGAATGACGGCGACACCTTGGCCAAGCAATTGCCGATTAAGATCGCGGAATTGTCACGCCGGCTTGAGGAAAGGGCGAAGCAGTCGTCGCTCATTGAGGTCGAGGCCAAGGCGCTCAGCGTCGATCAATCAGACATCAAAGGATCGCTCGCTGCCCAACGTGAACAAGCGAACGAGCGTGAATCGCAAATTGAATTACAGTTACAAGAACTCGATGACTTTGAGACGAATCAACGTGTACTCGCCGTCGCCAGTGAATCCATCGCCAGTCTTGAAGAGCTGCTCGGAACACGACAGGAGTTTTTGCGTACGATTGATTCGACAGTTCAGCAAGGCCAATCAACTGTGGCTTCCCTGCTGGCCGCACTTGGGCAATCTGCTGGCGCTGACGCGACGAACCGCAAAACCGCTCTCCAAGAAGCTCTGGCAAGAGAAGCGAGCGTCGTTACTGAACTCGCGCAGAAAAATACTCAACAGGAATCCTCGGCTGCGCAACTGAAGGTGTTAGTTGAGAAACGTGACGCAATCATTTCCGAACTTGAATCCCTTGAATCGCAAATGCAAGTAGTAAACGACCGCTTGGCACTGCTCGTATCACGCTGGGATCGATTGAAGGTAGATGGAAGCCCGGATGCTCGCTCGCTTTCCAATGCCGTCGCTACGGCTGAGGATGAATTGCGCGAATCCGGAAAGTTGGTTCGCAATTTGGAGCGAGTCTGTCGAGGTCTCGACGCTTGGTATGAAGACGCCCGGATCGCGGACATTCGTCGACAGATCCAAGAGATGGTTGCGAGCGTTGATGTCAGCGCTGAAAACGAAGTCTCGCTCGCCTTGAGCAAGCAGATTGAGATCGCAACAGCCGAGGTTGAGCGAGCTAAGAAGTCTGCTCAATTTGCACTGGAATTGTCTACCAAGTTGCTGGCGCGCGCCAGTGAGTTCAACGACTTGGCATTGAAACCGCTTGAAAACCGAATCCAACGCTATCACGACGTGCTTTCCCCTTTTCGGTATCGAATTCGACTCTCTGCTTCGTCGGGCAAGTCGGCGGCAGCCCTGAAGCAGTCCGTTACGGGGATGCACTTCGGCGCCGACAAAACTGAGTCCCAAGCGGATGCGGAACTGAGCGACGGTCAGATTTCGGTTCAAAGTTTATCGACGCTTTTCGCCGCTTCGTCAGCGTATCGCTGGTCGCGGTGGCGAGCATTGCTGCTCGATGACCCTTTGCAAAGTTCGGACCTGCTTCATACTTCATCATTTTTGGACATCCTCCGCGGACTGATTATCAACGAAAACTATCAAGTCTTTCTCTCGTCGCATGACATGGAAGAAGCCAAGTACATTATTCGGAAGTGCAAGCAATCGGGTGTCGCTGTTACGGGATGCCATCTGCTTGGTCCGACCGCACGCGGCGTGCGTTACGAGGTTTCGTGAGAAAATCACGTCCTTTTCAGATACGATGCCTGTTAATTGGAGTTTACCAATCTCCCCCAGATTCACTTGCGGCAACTCGCCTAAATCTCGACAATCGGCAACGGAAGAAATCGACGATCCAAAGACATGCCCATGGAGGGGTGCTATGCCTGTGGCTACGAAAGACCAGCGAATTTCAAAAGATGCGGCACTGCTGGCGGTCCATTGGAAGTCGGTTTTTGCTGAAGAACTCCAGCGATTGGCGCAGGCGGTGGCTGGAGATTCCGAAACAGTGACCGTCGATGACTATCATCGGGCGCTGCCGGAAGCCGTCCAGGCTTTGCTCTACAACGTTCGCATTGAAACGACGCCCTCCCATGCCACAAAAGAAGCCGCCTAAAACGGAAAACGAGAATGCGGCGAACTTGGATTCCGATCAGACGTTTTTCGCCGCCAAGTTTGCGGCGTTGTTGGAAGGTGAGTTTCTGCGGAGCATTGATGGCATAGAAGATGAGGATTCAATCGAGGGTCTTCGTCAGCGGATGGTTCAGAGCTTTGTCGCTTCGCTTCAGGAAACGGGGGCTTGTCCGGCGGAAGTCGCCGCTTTGCTTCAAGCTGCCTTGGACGACTTGCTCACGGCAGAGAATGGTTGGTCCGATGCGATGAATGATCGCCGTGTTGAGCTGATTGATGCGTCGTTGCAACGGCAACTTTCCGACGATGAATCATTCGAGTTGAAACAGCTCACTGTCCATCTCCGAAAGAACTGCGACACGGCGGATGCCGTTCCCACGGACGGTGCGAGAAAACTGCATGAGCGTTTGCTGGGCATTGAAGACTCTTCGCGAGATTCGGATTGATTTTCGACTATCCAGCGCGGCGAGAAGAACGACGTCACGGACCTCAAGGCTATTCTCGGTACGATTTGTATCGACCATGGTTGCGAGATGAGTTCACATTCCGCTGCGTGTCAGGGCAATCGCACGTTGATTTCGTTTCGGTCCAAGGATTGCGTTGTCATTGCTGAAGTCAAGCCGCTCGTTGTTGAGTGGCGTGTTTCCCGCATGGAGGTACCAAGTGATGAACGGACCAGCAGCCATTGTTTCCAAAA
>JBGSMN010000410.1:0-6637 GCA_041740155.1 Rhodopirellula sp. | reverse complement strand
GGACGCGACGTGTCGACGTTTTTAACGACGCAAGACACGGTCTGCCCCGCCCTGATTCACTCAACCAACGCCCCTGCCGCTGACAGCATGATGTTCTCGATGCGAGATGCCGGTTGGACAGTTGATCGCATTGCTCCGATCGGTGATGACTGGATCGAATCGTATTGGTATCCTGTTGCTAACGAAATGATCGCTCCGAACATCGGAAATGGCGAATAACCATGCAATGATGACGGAGCGACGGTGGCCGCCGTTCTCGCAGTGGCTGGGTCATTCGCCACCGCCCGCATATCGCCGCCCTTATTCCACTGGTGCCCGCAAATTTCCATGTCAAGGTTTGACGCATTTCTCGACCGATTGGAAGCCAGCGAAATCGCTTTTCGCTCGTCGGTGAAGGGCTGCTCCGATAATGAAATCGCCGCACTAGAAGATAGGCACAAGGTCACACTGCCAGCTTCATATCGCTCGTACCTTTCGACAATGGGGCATAGCTCGGGCCGTCTGCTTACGCACGACCACTACGCCGCTACTTACGAACACGTCTTAACTCTTACGGACGATTACAATGAAGATTGGGATTCTGGGCCGCACGTCGAACTGCCCGATGACTCCCTTGTTATCGTTGGCCGACTAGGTGATCAATTTTTAATGATCCGATGCGTTTCCGGTGATGACTCGCCGGTATGGTATTTTAATGAGTACGATACCGACATACGCGAGGAATATTCGTCCGTATTTGATTGGCTACATTCTCTTGCGGCGGAAGCCGAACAAGCAATTCAAAGCGGCTACTATGATCGATACCCTGGCGGCACCGGACCGTAAGCCACTACAGCGAATAACCATGCACTGGTGACGGAGCGGCAATGGTCACCGCTCTCAAATGGATACTCATTCGCCGCCGCCCACACATCGCTACCGTTCCCCAACTGAATCCCAATGATCCCTCTCGGCTACATGGCGAAACGAATTATTGAGCGTCCCGACTGGTTGGACGTGCCTTCAGTTCGTGACGTCTACGCTGTGTCGAACTGCATCTCGCCAGACTTCGCGGACTACATCAATTTCTGGTCGCACAACGGATTCTGGTTCTTCGATAAACCTTCACGGATCACGCGTCTGTGCACACAGCACGGTATCTCGCTGGATGATCTCACGTTCGTCTACTACGAAGCCTATTCCCAGCAATTCAACACCGATGACCACACATGGCACAACTTCGGTCCTGACCCGGACCTCATGACCGATGTTTTGTCACCAATGAATCCGCAATTGCTTGGCTTCGACATCGTCTGCTACTCGATGCAAAATTCACCCGAGTGTTCGCCACTGTCCTGCAACCACGTCACGATGGACGTCCGTGTAAATTCACACTGCCTTATTGACACGCTTGACTATGCGGTCGAATGTCTCGAGACTGGAATCTTTGACAACGCCGAACCCGGACCGATGCGGATCATCGCTGTCCACACGCTTGGGTCGATAGCGGACGGGGAACCATCCGATGAACCTGACTCGCCGAGTCGGGTGTTTTGACAATGGAAGAACACTCGCGACGACCGAGTGATCGGTACCGTTCAGCTATTAGAGAGTCGCCGTGATCACTTACTCCCTGCGAACCGCTTTGATTCTGCCATTGATAATCGCCGCGGCCATGGCGATCATCCGTCGACATCCCGTCGAGGGCACAGTGATTGCGAGCCAACAATGCTCGCCCCGCATCGAAGCGATATTGGGTGGCTCGGGTGTGACCAACTGGACTACACGCTCAGCGATGACACGAGCACCGATTCGGTTTCCGTGACGACCACGGTGTGTGCGACCGACAATCGATCATCAGCCAGGGCCGATGCGTTCCCGGCTCAAGGCGGTGTCGCGATCAACGAATACGCAGCACAAGCGAGTTACGATGTGCTCGCCAACGACACCCGTGATAGCGATACCAACAATTTGTGAGTTCGGAGTTGGGGACTCCATCGGCGGGCGGCACGGTATCGTTCGTTAACAATGGCGAGAAAAAAACGTCGTCAAGTTACTTCGTAACCGTCCGCAAACTAGTGGGCAAGTAAGCCACAAAACGGGGATCGTTCCCCTGAAGTTGCATGTCACGCAAGTGAGTCGGCTTGCGATGACTTTAGTTCATCAACCATGTTTACAAAGGAGTCTAGTTTGTCACCCATATTATTGGTGTGCCTGCTTCTCTCGCTCGCTCTGGCTTTGACTGCACATGTCGTGCTGCGGTTGCTGGCACGTTCGATGCGGATACCAAGTCGGTCTCAGCATCGAAGAAACTTTTTGACACCAGCCATCCTGCTTTCCGAGCAGCAACGGCGGTGCGGAAACAGGCGGCTGACTACTGGAAGCTGAACACGCTGCCATACACCGAGCCTGGTCTGCGGTTGATTCGTCGCAGTGACGTGCCGACGTTTGATGTCTTCATGACTTCGGTGTGGGCAGAACTCGTCGTTCGGGTCGCTGCCAACAAAATCCCCTGCTATCGCCGAAATCGAAAACCGTGCTGGTCGTAGCGGTAAGAGTCTTTCGACAAACAGTGTCGAGGCTCGCGTTGCGGGTGATACAGTCACCGCTGGTGTAAAACCGTCGACTCTCCGGGCGTGAGCCACCGCAGCCGGTCTGTGAGGCCCGCATCCGCAAATGCTTTTTCGACTTCCGCCCGTCCTTCGGAGAAGTGTGCCCAGCCTTCGAAGTGGGCCGGCACAATCACCGCGTGCGGGAACGCTCTCGCGGCTGTGACCGACTCCTCGGCCGTCATCGTTAAATGAGCCGGACTAATCGCATCAGCTCGGGCCGCTCCAACGAAAAGAATGACAACGCGCACTGAATAGCGTCGAGCGACTTCAGCCACACCCACGTACCACACCGTATCGCCGGAAACGTAGATCGCGTCCTTCGATTCGCCGCCCAGAGTGAGGACAAATCCGGTGACAGGGCCTGCTATCGGTTCGATTCCTTCAGGGCCATGCCGCGCCGGGGTGGCGGTAACTCGCATTGTCTTTCCGCCTGAAGCCGCCAAGTCAACTGACTGCCACGGGGCGAGCCCGATCGCGGATCCCCCTAATCGCCCGGCTGCCTCCGGAGTGGTCAGGATTTGGCCTGCGTCTGCAAGCAACGCCGGCCCGACGAATCCAGGTTGTCTTGGTGCTCGTCGTGGCTTAGCAATACCGCGTCGACCGTGCCTATGGATTCTGGGCGAACCGCCGGGTCAGTGGTCTTTGTGAGCGTAATCGGGCCGAGTGAATACTGTTCGCCAGCCGGATCGAAAGTTGGGTCGGTGAGCAAGCGAAGCCCCTCGTATTCGATCAGTACCGTGGGTCCGCCTATTAGTGTTAACCGAAGTTGGGTGTCCTGCGCTGAACTAGTCATCTTAATTCTCCCGTCGTTTTGCGTTGTCCGGCCTTCGCCGCCGGCTCGAATTGGTAAAACATGATTCTTCGTAGAGTCTCAGTCGAACTGCTTGGTCCCGCGATGGAAATCCGGGGTTTCGGATATGCTGGAAAAGCTGATGGCCGTCGAGCAGACAATGGAATTGAAAAGGCTGTGACGGACTCCAGACAATGGGACTAATGCTTACTCAAACTATAGATGGTCGCGAATGCAACAAGCCAATCTTTACGATCCTGCTTTGGTACGTTCTCTCTTCGACGAGATGGCGGCTACCTACGGCTTAGTGAACTTGGTGTCATCGTTCGGATTCTGCCGTCGGTGGCGCCTTCAATGCATCCAGCAAGTCCGGCTTTTCGAAGGTGCACGTGTCATTGATCTCATGACAGGGATGGGGGAACTATGCCCGGCAATAGCAAATTCTGTCGGATCCGGTGGTGGTGTCGTCGCTGTGGACATTTCACCGGTCATGTGCAGCAAAGCTCGACAACATCTCGCAGAGCGGCTGACTTGCCCAATTGAAGTCATCGAAGCCGATGCCCTTTGCAGCAGTCTGCCTTCTGGATCGGCTGACGTAGTCTTGGCATCGTTTGGCCTGAAAACGTTTTCTTCGGACCAGGGACGCCAGCTTGCAAAGGAGGTGAGACGTTTGCTGAAGCCCGGCGGAATGTTCTCTTTCATTGAAATTTCAGTTCCTCCGTCTACGTTGCTGCGGGGACCGTACATGCTTTATCTCAAGCGGTTAATCCCGCTCATCGGTCGGCTGATGATGGGCAACCCCGAAAACTACCGACTTCTTGGCGTCTATACAGAGGCATTTGGAAGTTGTCATTCCGTCGCGTCTGCATTCCGTGCCGCGGGATTAGAGGTTGAAGTGCGGTCCTTTTTCTTTGGTTGTGCGACGGGCCTTGTTGGCCGAAGAAGATGAAGGGTTGCTGATATCAACCTAATGCGAATCCTCTCGTAACGCTCGCAATGACAGCAGCGGCTTGAACCGACCGTAGATCGAGGCTGGCACTAATAGAGGACAGTAACCCGCCCAGCACGCCGTACAGCACAAGCATGGCCAGGGAATTGATGGCGACAATCACCAACGTGTGTCCATCGTTTCCTTTTGACAGATAACCCCAAACAAGAACCATCGCGGCGCACGGAGCGATACCGAGCAAGATGCAGCCGGCCAGATAGCTTCGCCATCAAGGAACTTGCAACATCTTGACGCCATCCACCAAGATGACTTCTCCGGCACCATAGGTCGCACCGATTTCAAGGTTGCTGCCAAGCGGTGCTTTGACGTAGTCCACCGCGTCAGGGCCGATGAACCCGAGAAACAAAGTGCCAAGCGAAAAACTGGCGATCGCGTACATCGTAAAGGGCTTGATCGCCCAACTGAGGAACAGGGTCGGTTGGACAATTGATTTCTTCGCTCATGCTGGCTTCTCGTTTCTGCTGAGAAATGTTCTCTACGTTCACCGCTACGGTGTTTTGTCTATTAGTTTGGGTAACTTGTCGCCGACGAATCGTCATCTTTGCGCCGACGCTGATGCAGGTCGCGACCCGTCCAGAGCAAACGTCCAGAGGAAACATTGAGCAACAAAACCATGAACGGTGCTTCCACTTGCCCTCTTGTCGCTGCAATTGTCAGACTAACGACGTTTTAATTGACTCCAGAGAGAGTTGGGGGCGATATCGCACGCATTTTCGTGAAAGCTGTCACGTTCGCGACAAACACCCAAGCGGACTACGGATCAACAACTCCATCTTGTTGGACGCACGCTAGCGTTTGCGGACCAAGCATGGAATGCGATCATCCTGGTAGCGCAGTTTGTGATACCGAGAAGGTAGCTGGCTGATCGTCATGATTGCTGTTGGTCAAGGCGTCGCCGCAGCATCAACGTTGCGCCACACAAAAATCTTGCCGTCGTACGAACCCGACGCCATCGACTTCAGGTCGGGAGAAAGCGCCACGGTCAGAATGGTTTCTTCAGGGCCACGCCACTCGGCTACAGGAGCCAAATCCGGAACGGTCCATCTTCGAATCACGCGTTCGCGTCCACCGGTGAGAATTGACTTCCCATCGGGCGCGAACACGACTGCGAACAGCGCGCTGCTGTCAGCACTCACGGAACGGTGGACGCTGAAATCGGTTGTGCGCCTCAGGGCGAGAACGCCGTCGCCGGTGGCGGATGCGAGCCACTTTCTGTCGGGCGAGTACTGCAACTGGTACACCATGCCGCCCTCCAGTGCGATCTTGCGCGTCGGCTGCGGCGAATCGACGGAATGGACCTGGATCAGATTTCGTGAACCACAGGCAATCTGCTGTTGATCGGAAGACCAGGCGACCGAGAAGAACGCTTCGGTGTGAGGTGGGGCCCAGAGTTCGCGTCCCTGCTGCCAGACCTGAATGTGTGACCCAGCGGTTGCGATCAATCGTCCATCCGCCGAGTAGTCGACGTCAAGCATCGGGTCTCGATGGCCGCTCAGAACCTCGCGGCTTGTTTTGCTTTCCAGATCCCAGACGATGGTCGTACCGTCGCCACCGCACGACGCCAGCGATCGGCCATCTGGCGAGAACGCAATGCGAAAGACCTGATCGGTGTGCCCGTGCAATGTTCCGATCGGCTTTCCGTCTTCGACACGCCAGAGACGGACCGTGTTGTCATAGCTGCCTGATGCGAGTTTCGATCCATCAGGTGAAAACGCGACGTCGTAAACCGCATCGCCGTGCAGATTAAGCATCATCGGCGTTTTTGCGGAGCATTCTATCTGTGGGGATAGTTGTATGATCAGACTGAGTAGAACAGTTGACGTGATGAAATCGACCCGTTTTGACATGCACACCACCTCCAGTGGCATCACGGGTGCAAATCGCGTGCCCGAGTGATCGGGTTAATCGAACCCGGCGGGTGAGGGAGATGCTTGGTTTAAAGGCGATTCGAACGCCAATAACCATTTCCATTTGCTCACGCCTAACTGCACCCGGATGAACCTGCCACCAGCTCGGAGACCTTCGGCAAAATGCCCCGAACAGAATCGTGAAAAGTCTCTTCGGTGTGAGGCACCGACTGCTCCGGCGGCCGACGCTGGATCATCTTCCGATCGACGAAACCAGAGCGTCCGGCGTCGGCCAGGTATGACACTAGAGAGAAAGAAAAAACTCTTTCCTGGAATAAAATAGGCAACCTGGATTGTCTTTGGGAAAATTTGGAGTTCGCTTCCATTCCTCAATCTGGAG
>JBGSMN010000407.1:0-1901 GCA_041740155.1 Rhodopirellula sp. | reverse complement strand
TTGAATCCAGCGCGTCTGCCAATTCCGCCACTTCGGCTTCGCCGCTGAACCAACGGCAATTGATGTTTGAAAGTATTTAAAACACCGCACGAAGTATCCACCAGAGCTGGTTATCGTGCAAGCCACGGACGTCAAGTTTTTTGCAGCGTTTACTTCCAGCGATCACTCGGCGGAATGAACGTGTCGAGTGTTGCTAGCGAACTGGGGTCGGTCTCGGCTGCAAACCGGTAACCCAGCGTGGCGATCGCTTCGGCCGCTCTCGTCAACTCGGCTTGATTGTTCAACCTCAATTTCACACCACCGAAGAACTTCAAAATCTCGTCGATGTGCGGCGACGAAACTTTCTGCGAAACACTTTCGAGTCGCTTTGCTGCCCGCGCCGTTCGCTGGGCAGCGGTGATGCCGTATGTCGCCTTCTCAGTCGCCACGGCCGTTGCACGTAAACCCGCTTCGAGTTCCGCAATCATGCCCGAAACAAACATCAATCGCAGCCGCCCAATCGAGCTGGGGTCGTTTTGCTTACCATCGGTTCGCACAAAATTATGCCGGATAGTGCCTTGGCTCCACGACACAAATCCAAACTCCAAACTGCCCGTCGAGTGACCACCAACATTGACAAGCTGCTCGTCTGCCGTCGTGTGACAACGCAAACAACTTTGGGCCACCAGGTACACGTTAACTGGATTCCGCATACCGAGCTGGATGCTGCGGCGGAGTCGTTCATTGCGATGCTGGGGTGATTCCATCGCCCGGGTCACATGCTCGCCTCCGTAATCATGGTGGACGTCCAGAAAATGCTTGGCAGCTCCATGGCACGACTCACACGAGACACCTTCGATCGCATGCACGTTCCCCGTGCTTGCGTCGGCTTGTTGAGTGTAATGGCAATTCACGCAGCGACCGTCATGTTTGATAGAACGAATGCCCAATTTCGCAGCAATCTCTTTGGCTTCGGGTCGACGATGCAACTCGTCAAACGTGCGGTGGTGCGGTGTCGATTGCCATACCTTGACTTCACCGGCATGACATTTCACACAGGTTTCCGAACCGATCACCAAATGCGGATCGACGACAGCCGCTGCCGCTCCGGCCGTGGACGTCGAGCCAGGAGCGGTCGAGTTGGGTGACACCGCAGGGGTGTACTCCGGGAGCTGCCCGCGTGAGGCATCGGGCACAACTCGTTGGCCCAGTGGTCCTAGGCGACCAGAATCGAGCCACGTCAGCAGGAGCATGGCGAGGATCATGCCAGCGATCACGGCAGGCGGTTGGATACTACGAACGCGATTGAACAGCGAATTCATGTCAGCGGACCATCGAAAGCGTCAAAAACAGAAAGATTCTGCTAAACGCTAGGTCACAAAACGACACGATGCCGACACGATCAACGAAGTTTCGGTGAGTTAGAGTGATTGACGACGACCCATAAAAAAGCCTCCACCGAAGTTTATTTCGGTGAAGGCTGCAAGGTCGTCACAATCATTATAAACCTCCAGCAAATTTATTTGCCCAGGAGACCAGCTTGAATTCGACTAGTTGAGCATCTCGTTGACTTGGCTGATCACAGCAGCAACGTCTACTTTATCAGCGGCAAAGTCATGACGGGCGACGACTTGGGAATGATTGACGAGCACCACTGTCACAGCGGTCTGGTCATTGATCTGATAACTTTCGGGGCCGTTTTGAGCGTCCTTGGCCACCACGATCGGCACGTGTTTGGCGCTGACTTTCCCAGCCATCGCTTTGGCTTGCACCGTCAATGCGTCGGACTCACCACCGATCAAGGTCACGAGGCCTTTGAGTTCGTCGGCGGAGTGGTCCGCAACGGCGGCGTCAATTTTATCAACGAGTTCGGGTACCTTGCCATCGGTAGCGCGAGTGAACACCATGACCATCGGTCGTTG
>JBGSMN010000063.1:0-1923 GCA_041740155.1 Rhodopirellula sp. | reverse complement strand
TGGCGTATAAATTTCCGGATCGTCAACGTAATTGATTTCAACGATTTCCGGCAAACCATCGCCCGTCAAATCGGCAATCGCCATGCTGACACTGAACAGTTCTTCGCCATCAAACGCCAAGTCATGGTGGTGTCGAAACGTTCCGTCACCTTGATTGATGATCAAGCGGTTGTGACCAAGATTTCCAATCACTAGATCAGGGAAACCGTCTTGGTTCCAATCGCCGCAGGAGACACCCAATGTGTAAGAGCGATCATCTGTGTCTGCTTCAAGCACGACATCCTGAAACCGTTGTTCGGTTTGTCGGAAAAACCCGTTACTGAAGTCCGACACTTTTTGTTGTGGCAACTTCATTGCGGCTTGAGCGAAGTAGAAATCAAGTTGTCCGTCGCGATCGAAGTCCAAGCACGCGACGCCGCCACCGAGCCCCTCGAAAATTAAGAATCCACGCTCCACCGGTGGCATCGAATTGTGGTAACGAAAGTCCAAACTCCATTGATCGGCCACGTTCTGAAAAGTCGGTGGCGTAAGTGGTGCCTTTGAAGCGGAAGATACTTTTGAGGGTGTTTCCTTTCGACTAGCGATCTTTTCTTGCCGCAATTGGTTGAGCCATGAATCCGCAAGATCGTTATTGTTTGGATCGATTCCAAACAAGATCGCCGACTCGTCGCGACCGCTGGCAAATCGCTGCAAAACTTCTCTTTTGTAGGTGGGGATTCTTTGCAGTTGATCCGAACGTGGCGAGAACGTGACGATCGCGTATTCTTGCCATGCGATTGCTTCGAGCAAATGCCCCATTTGCATCAGTGACGTTGCTACGTCGATGAAGTCTTGAGGTTCGCGTTGGGGCGACGACTGAATCTTGCGAATTTTGTCTCGTACGTTTTCAATCGCTTGCCAGCGACTGAAAAAAAGAGTTGCCACTTTCGATTGGCCATCGGCTTCGAGTGCCTCGTGGATGCCATAGTAGGCATCAAGTTCAAACGGCTCGAGTGAAATTGCTTTCGCAAAACACTCAATCGCCACTTTGGGCTGCGTGGACTTGCTGACGGATCCGCAAGCGAGCCAGTAGTCGGGATACTCGCGGCATTGATCGCTGCATCGCGAAAGAACGCTGGCGGCACGATCGGTCTGCTGCGATTCTGCCAAGACGCGAGCGTAAAGTGATTCGACCGCCGGATAAAAATCAATGCCTTTGTCGTTGTCAGTTTTCGCATACCAAGCACTGTTTTCTAAATGTTCGGCAGCGGACGTTGCGTTGCCGCTGATTCGTAGTGCGGATGCGGTATTAAAAAAGTCATTGCCTTGATTTCCCCAGACACGCGACGGAAACGTTAAGCCGACCAATTCAACAAGCGACAAGGGTTGGCGTTGCATGATGACTCGCACATGCCGATTGGATTCAGATCCGTAGCCTTGTTCGTTCAAGATTCTGGCCAGCGTTCGACGTGCCTCATCAAAGCCAGGCGAACGCTGCAGAATTGATTGCAGTTTTTCTTTGGCCTCATCGATTCGACCGCTTTGAAAAAGAATGTCAGCCGCATGAGCGTTCATGTCGTCTTGCCGACGAGGATCGAGTTCCGCGGTTCGTTGCAGGATCGCGAGGGATTGGTCGGTGTCACCGCGGGCCAAACTGATCTGCAGCATCAGAGCGTTGACTGCAAGGTCATCCGGGTTTTCGATCAACAGATCCTGAATCGCGGCTGCGGCCTCGACGATCTTGCCTTGCTGATTCAAGCGTGAAGCAGCGTTCAGTTTCGCTTGCTTTGACTGAACCGGTTTCTTGGATTCCGCTTTCGATTCAGCCGTCTCACTCGTGGTCTGAATCGAACCTTGTGGCTTGGCAACGTCGACTTGACGATTGCAGCCCTGTATTGCGAGCAGGCAAAATGCACCAGCGATTAAAATCGAAACTTTGTCTTC
>JBGSMN010000372.1:0-5762 GCA_041740155.1 Rhodopirellula sp. | reverse complement strand
GTGGCGAGCCTGCCGCGTCGTGCGAACGTGGTCATGCTGCTCATCACGTAGCTGTTCCTCATGAGCATGCTGATAACGGCATTGCCGCTCCGATCTATCATGGCGATTCAGCACCCACGGACCTGCCGCAAGTCGCACCTGGTGAAACAATTGTTCCAGGCTCGATCGAGATGCAATACAACGAGTTGCTACCATCGCCGAGTGATGTTCCTGAGGTCGCTCCTGTGGCCCCAGAACCCGATCATTCGGCGATGCTCGAGCAGGACATCTTATTGGCCACTTCGGCTGCGGAACCTTCCGTGAATAATCAGTCGATGCCGACCAATACGGTCAACTCGCATAACGGTCTGATCGAAGTTGCAATGCCGACTGATTGGAAATCAATCGTCCCTGTGCGACCCGCTGCGACGCGGTTGTCAACGAGCGATGCCCCGTTTGCAGAGACGATTGTTAAACCAGCCGTCATCATGCCCGCGATCAATTCACACTGATCTCGAACAAGTCAATCAATCGAGCTTGTGCGGCTTGACCGGTCGTACAGTTCCAGCCCAAGGTTGGGCTGAAACTGCTGTCGAATGTATCGCCAGCATTATCAATTCACGGAACGAATATTTGGAACATTGCCATGAACTTCAATTGGAAGGGCTTCCTGCTTGCTGCGGTTTTAATGCCGACACTCACGGGTTGCACCTCATTCTTCGCACCCATCAACGGTGTCCCTGTCAACCAGATTCCAAGCCAGTTGCTCGGCGAAAAACGCGCCGACTATATCAACGTGCCCTTGGCGCTGCTGCGGATGGAACAGCCTGAAAAATATCTCATCGACGAAGGCGATATCCTCGGTATCTATATTGAGGGTGTGATGCCGCCACAAGCCAACGAAGATCAACCCGTTGCCATCCCACCGGTTCACTTCCCGGAAGAGGGCAGCGACTTGCCACCGAGCGTCGGGTTCCCGATTCCCGTGCGCGACGATGGCACCTTGCCACTTCCTTTGATCGATCCGCTCGATGTGCGTGGCAAGACAATCACGCAAGTTGAAGACATGGTCCGCAAGGCCTATGTCGACGACGAAAAGATTTTGCGTAAAGGCCGCGACCGGATTCTTGTTTCGCTGATGCGTGAACGCACTCAACGCGTGATTGTCATCCGCGAAGATGGTGGAACTGACGAAGCTGCGATCGCTGGCGGTCGTAACCAATCCAACAATGCTCGGGAAGTCATTAGCGGGACTGAGCGTCAGGGTACTGGCTACACACTTGACATGCCTGCCTACAAGAACGACCTGATGCACGCCTTGGCTGAGACCGGCGGTTTGCCTGGCCTGAATGCCAAGAGCGAAGTCAAGGTGCTCAAAGCATCACGTCTCAAAGGCCAGAACCGCGAAGAGATGATGATGCACATCTTCTCCGGACAAGGCATGAAAGACGGTTGCTGCTTTGACATGTGTGGCGGCTGTGGCATGATCGGTGTTGAGGGCATGGTAGAAGACCCCTTCAGCGTCACGATTCCTTTGCGAGTACGGCCAGGTGAAATGCCTCGCATCGACCCTGCTGACGTGATCCTGGAAGACGGCGATATTGTGTACATCGAAGCTCGCGATACGGAAGTCTTCTACACGGGCGGTTTACTCCCAGGCGGCCAGTATCCTCTGCCACGTGACTATGACCTCGATGTCATCGGTGCCATGTCGGTTGCCGGTACTGGAATTGGTGGATCAACCCAACAGGGTGGCGGCGGTGCAGGTGGGTTGCTTGGTGGCGGGTTTGCTGGTGCGACACCGACTCAGCTATACGTGATGCGAAAAGGCCCTTGCGGTCAAGAATTCACGATCGCTGTCGACCTGAAGAAAGCATACAACAGCCCTGGCGAGAAGATCCTCGTGCAACCTGGCGATACGCTGATTCTGCGTTACAAACCACACGAAGAAGCGTTGAACTTCGGTATTGTCGCGTTCTTCACCTTCGGTATCCGCGAACTGTTTAACTAATCCTGTTTAATCAGCTCGCCTGTCGAATCGACGTAGCGAGCTTCAAGACAGAACTTTCTCCGCCTCGCCGTTCAATCTACGGTCACCTGCTAATCAAGCTGGTGATTAGAGTGAACGGCGATTTTTCATGTATCGTCCACTGAATCGATGGTTTCAATTCTGCAGATTTACAGATAGAAATTCGGCAAAACGCTGTCGTTTTGAGACTCAAGTGTGGTTTTGAAAGCGATCACCAGTTCAGTTCGCGTAACGCTTGGTGTTTGTGTCGATGCGTTTCCTCGTTCTCAGCGCGACGAACACAACGCTGCATCACATGCACGCATCCAACCTCAGTCGCTTGGAACGCTACATTCCTAGATGCTCTGCCCATTAATCAACTTCTTTTGTTTTTTCCCGAGGGATACCGAACTGCCGCCGCTTCTAGATAGGTGGCTGACACCAATTTTGGCACGCTATCGACAAGATGATGCCCATCGGCCAGAGAAGGGGCGCGATTGTACATATACAAAGCCCCAGAAACACAGGCGTCACCATGCCGACACTCCTGTCTACTTTCCGAAGTGCGGGATTTAGGGCCGCAATCTTCCGTCGCCCAGCACGCCGGGTGCTTTCGCTCGAAACCCTTGAATCGCGAGTGGTACTTGGTGTCTCCGCAGAAGAGCAATACTTCGTCTACCGCCTGAATTATGCGAGTGACAACCCTGTCAGGTTTCAAAATGAGCAATCGCTGCCGGTAGATCTCAGCTACGTGCAAGCCAGACATCCTCTTGCTGTCGTTGAATCGCTCTCCGACGCAGCAGAAGCGAAGGTCAACGACATGACAGCGAGAAATTACTTTGCGCATATAAGCCCGAGTGGCATTAATGCGAATCAGCTTGCACGATTGAACGGCTATGCCCTGCCAAAGATCATCCCAGCCAACGGAGTGAATTATGCTTTCCCCGATTCTTTGAACTCCGTCGAATCTATAGCGGGCGGGTCGCCAACCGCCGATACCGCGCTCAACGCATTGATTAATTCAGAAGGGCATCGAAATCACCTTCTTAGCATCACCACCGTCAACCAAGTTTATAATGAGGTCGGCTTAGGATATGCATTCTCAGCAATGCCATGAGTGATCCCGATCCGGTCGCTCGCAAAGGTATTGCCGTGACGGGGCTTACGGTCGTCGCAGGCGGCAGATGGCAGTTCAATACAGGAAGTGGCTGGACAGACTTTTCCGTGGTATCGCTTAGCAGTGCGTTGCTTTTGCGCGACAGTGACCAGATCCGATTTCTTGCTGCAACTTCAGTTGCCTCTCCTACAATCGGAACCGCAACCATCACTTACCGTGGCTGGGATCAATCGACGGGGCCAGAGATCCAAGGGACTTGGGCGAATCTATCAACCGGAGATAAGGTCGGCGGCACCACGGCGTATAGTGCCCAAAAGCAAGTCGGAACGATCTTCGTGGGTGCCGTCGGTGAGTTGCCTTCCTTAATATCAATGCGTCGGCTGGATCCAGTTCAGGCCTCAGGTGGCTCCGTACGTTTTAACGCGACATTTAGCGCGGATGTCACGAATGTAACACCAAATGATTTCCGCTTAAGCACCACAGGAACCGCGAGAGGTGCCATCGCCTCCGTAAGCGGGCAAGGCTCATCTTATGTGATTGTGGTGAATTCATTAGCAGGTAATGGCACCCTCGGCTTGGCCTTGGATGACGCTCATGACATTCGTAGTGGCATTGGAGCGTCCGTCCGATTGACAAGCCCGCCCGTCAACGAAACCTATAACCTGTCAGCGATAGTCATACTGGCGATAACTCAAGCTTCCATCAGTGAAGCGGGTGGCATATCAAACGTTACTGCGACTCTGCCAGCAGTACAGACGACACCCGTTCCTGACGCGACAAAAAGCTCTCGAATCGACGCTAGCTTTCGCGGACCAAATTCCGAAGCCGGTTCGTCGCCATACTCATCTTCGAGCAGCGTGCAGAGGTTCTTGAATCGGCTCAGGTGGCTGAGTGATTTTTCATATTTTGTTTTAATGTGCTCGCGAAACTCCGCAGTCACGCACCGCACGCTTACAGGCGAATCCTTCTGGTGGACCGCGTAGTCATCGGGCATCGTCAGCCCGTTCTCCGTGTAGACCTGGAGCAGGGCATAGTACTTTGCCCTACTCTCTGGTGATTCGTGCGGTCCCAGGTAGTAAGTCTTACCTGATATCGCCACCACCGCCTGCCCAGATACGTGGTAGCGGTAGTCCGGCATCGATTTGCGTGGTCGTCCCATCGTCACAGCCCTTTCTATTCAGGGTTTCGTGGTATTCATTACCACAAAACCGATTAAGAGAGAGGACCGCACAGCACTTGCTGATACACCTTTATGGCGATTCGACCCGAAAATTACAGTGTTTTTTGAAACTTGGAGAAGTGGAGCTGAAGAGACTCGAACTCTCGACCTCCGCATTGCGAACGCGGCGCTCTCCCAACTGAGCTACAACCCCGACGGATGATGAGAATCGTGGACAGTGGCCAAAATGGCTGATTCAATCACTGCAATTCCCATTAAAACCATGTTGATTCTAACTGCCGCCAGGGGGCCGGTCCAGAGTATGACAAAACCGGATTAGATCGCTTCGCTGCCGCGTTCACCGGTGCGAATGCGGACACAATCGTCCATCGGTAAAACGAAAATCTTACCATCGCCGACTTCGCCCTGATCGCTGCTCCGTCCACCCTCGAGAATGGCGTCGATCGTAGGCTGCACGAATTCCTCATTGACGCCGATTTGCAATTGGACTTTGCGCAGCAAATTGACGCCGTAGTCACGACCGCGCATCCCGCCAGTCTGACCACGTTGACGCCCGAAACCTTGGCAATCCACGACCGTTAACCGGTGAACCTCCACTCGCGTGAGTGCTTCTTTGACGGCGTCGAGCCGTGAGGGTTGGATGATGGCAATGATGAGTTTCATCGTTGTAAGCTATTCCGCAAAAGTCGACCGCCTGTGCAATTCAGCCGCTGAGAATAGCCGATCGCTCCGCCACTGCGTAGACGTCTCTCGTGATGCACGCGGCCACGAGTCCCTCAGCACTGCGAGACTCAGGGCCTCATCCATGACGCAACAGAATCTAAAAAACCCCGGCCTGCGACGAGTGAGGCGGACACTCGTCACAGACCATTGGGGCCTTCTTCTGGCCCAGGCAAGAGCCGAGAAGATCGTTGACCGCGACCGCAGGCTGCTGCGCCGCCGGATGCGTAACGGGCATCCGGCGACGAAGCCGCGGTGGGTAGATCATTAGGCGATCGCGCCGCCGTGAACCGCGTCGGATGGGTAAGCGTGCATGCCGTGCTCGCTGATGTCCAATCCAGCGTGTTCTTCTTCCGGCGAGACTCGCAACATGCCAAACGCTTTGAGCGCACCAAACAGTACGGACATGGTGATGAAGGACCAAGCACAGATCGCCAGGGTACCGATCCCTTGAGTCATGAGGCCTTCAAACCAACCTTCATAGTGTTTGTTCGGGAAAATCCCCATTGTCATGCAGCCCCACACGCCACACACACCGTGGACGGGGAACGCACCGACTGGATCATCCACTCGGACTTTGTCGAGTACCACGATCGCCAAAACAACTAGAATCCCCGCGATCGCTCCGACGACAATCGACATGCTGTTGCTGAACGCATCGCAGCACGCCGTGATCCCGACCAAGCCACCGAGTGCCCCGTTGAGACTCATCGTTAAGTCAGGTTTTCCGAACAAAATCCAGCCCACTGAAGTTGCGA
>JBGSMN010000349.1:0-3598 GCA_041740155.1 Rhodopirellula sp. | reverse complement strand
CGTGACAACGTGGCTCCTTACGCGATGGTCAAGAACATGGTGCAGCAACTGGAAAAAGTGAACGCCGAATACAGCTTCTATCCGGTAGACGGTGTGGCACACCGGCTTCAGACAATTCTCGAAGCCGAGTTCGACGGCAAGACGGTGGCGGATCACAGCCTTGGTTTCTGTTTCGAAGCCATGAAACTCGGCGAGCTGATTAAGGAATCACGATAGGCAACCTCTGATATGACAAACAGCATTTCACTACTCATTGCACTCATTCTGTTCCTCGCTGCACCTTTGGTGTCATTGGCCGCAGATCCGGTTCATCTGTTCCTGTTGTCGGGACAGTCCAACATGGCCAATCTGAAACCCGAGCAAGGTTATACTCCGGAGATCCAGAAGCATTTCGGCGCTGACAATGGGGTGATCGTGAAGGTTGCCCCAAAAGGACAGCCGATCCGACGCTGGTACAAAAACATTGAAGACTGATGATGACCCACATTTCACATGCTCACCTGACTGCTTTGTGCCTTGCCGGATTGCTGGCGTGGGCGCCTGACTCCGCCGCTGGCTCGGATCCCGCTCGGCCCAACGTCATCGTCATCATGGCCGACGACCTCGGCGCGGAGGGGCTGGCGTGTTACGGCAGCACGATCTACACGACGCCGAATCTTGACCGAATGGCCGCTGAGGGCGTGCGGTTCAACAACGCGTACGCCACGCCGCTGTGCACACCGACGCGGGTGATGATCATGAGCGGCCTGTATCCGAACCGCACCGGGTTCAAGGCGTTGATCGGCAAGGATGATGAGGTCCGCCTGCCCGCGAGCATCCGCACGTTCGGGCACGACTTCCACGACGCCGGTTACGCGACCGCCATCGCTGGCAAGTGGCAGCTAGGTCAGTTCGACGAATATCCCGATCAGCCCATCCAGCACGGGTTCGACGACTACAGCATGTGGACATGGTTCTACGACGGCAAGAAGTCGAGCCGCTACTACAGCCCGCACATCTACAGTAACAGCCAGCTCTTCATCGGCACGGACAACGACTACGGGCCGGACTACTACAGCAAGCATCTGCTGGATTTCATTGACACGAACCGGGGTAAACCGTTCCTGATCTACTATCCGATGGCGCTGGTGCACTCGCCATTCAAGCATCCGCCGTCGCTCGAGAAGCTGGCGCGACCGAAGTTTGCCGACGACCTCGACAAGAGCACGGTCGCGTTCGGTCACATGCTCTCCTCTATGGACGACATCGTCGGCCAGATCATGGCAAAGCGCAAGGAGCATGGCCTTGAAGAGAACACGCTGATCCTGTTTACGGGAGACAACGGCACGCACAGGTCGATTACCAGTAAGTTGCCAGACATGGACCTCAAGGGCGGCAAGGGCTCGATGACGGAGTCAGGCACGCGCGTGCCGATGCTGGCATGGTGGCCTGGCAAGATCAAGCCGGGCGTGCGGGACGAACTGTTCTGCCTCGTCGACGTTCTGCCGACGATCGCATCGGTGGCCGGGATCAAGCTCGACCGCGAGGTCGACGGCATGGATTTGTCCCACAACCTGCTGGGCACCGCTGGCGAGGAGCGCCAGCAGGTGTTGATGAGCTTCAAGAAGGGTTACTTCGTGCGTGACAGGCGTTTCCGCCTTCACGAAAACGGCACGCTTTACGACATCCCAGTGAGTTCCGACAAAGAGCGGTACAGCGAGTCGAAAGCAGGGAGCGAGGATTTCATCAGTGACCGCGAGCGACTCGGTGCTGTGCTGAAGGACTTCATGGCGATCGAGCAGGCCAACACGAATAGCAAGAGCAGGAAGGCCAAGTGATGAACAAGATACGCATCAATGCAATCGTGATGGGGACGCTGCTGCTCGGCGGATGGGCGCTGGTTGGTGAGAGCGTCGCCTCAGACAAGCCCAACATTGTCGTCATCCTCACCGACGACCAGGGCTATGGCGATCTGGGGTGTTATGGTTCAACAGAAATTGCGACGCCCAACATCGACAAGCTCTGCGCCGAAGGGATGAAGTTCAACAGCTTCTACGTTCATAATCGCTGTTCACCGACGCGTGCTGCGTTGATGACCGGCTGTCACGCTCAGCGAGTCGGCGTTGATAGCGTAATCTATCGCAAAGAGAAGATGGGGTTGCATTCGGATGAAATCACTGTCGCGGAACTTCTTAAATCGGCTGGCTATGCAACCGGAATCGTCGGTAAGTGGCATTTGGGCGAATGGGATGATTTCAATCCGGTGAACCATGGCTTTGACAGCTTCTTCGGCTTCATGGATTGCGATGACCAGAAGACGACCGCAATCTATCGTAACCAGGAAATCGTCGAGAAAGTCAAACGCAAGACCGACGGTATCCACTCACCAAAGTTGCTCGCCGCTGGTATTGAATTCATCAAGAGTAATCAAGATCGGCCTTTCTTGTTGTACTATGCCTCGCCATTGCCGCATGTGAATTGGTTGCCCCATCCGCGCTTCCAAGGAAGTTCAAAGCAAGGTACCTACGGAGACGTTGTGCAAGAGATCGATTGGCAGGTCGGTGAGCTGTTGAAAACGCTCGAAGAACTCAATCTTGCTGAGAACACGCTTGTCATTTTTGCGTCCGACAACGGTCCGCAACTCAATGCCAATGGTCACGGCAGTGCCGGTGTTTTGCGCGATGGTAAATGGTCTAACTTTGAAGGCGGAATTCGCGTTCCCTGCATTATGCGCTGGCCAGCAGTCGTCCCGGCTGGTTCAAGCAATGACGAGATCACCGGCATCATCGACATGCTTCCGACGTTTTGCTCAATCGCTGGAGTGGCGGTGCCGTCTGATCGAGTGATCGACGGTCGCAACCTCCTTCCGTACATGCGTGGCGAACAGGTTGAATCGCCAATTCATGACCTATTCATCGTACCCGGTGCTACGATTCGCCACGGCGATTGGAAACTGCTTACCAAGGGACGAAAGCCGAGCAAAGCAGAGTCGGATCACTTCGGCAAAACAGATCGACTTCCGGCTCATGGTGGAACGCTATTCAATCTAGAAACCGATCCAGGAGAAACAACCGACGTTGCTGCAGAGCATCCAGACAAGGTCGCCGAGCTGACAAAAATGATGAGCGATTTCATTAGAGAACTCGACACACATACTCGCACGATTGGATTCGCCACAGATAAACACGAATGAACACAGATGAAATTCAAGGTAATCACATCTGTGTTTATCTGTGGCCTTTCATTCCAAGCCTAAACAGGAATTTCCATGAAACTGATCTATTTGATATTGCTACTGATTATTTCCTCAATCTCCGTCGCAGAGGCCGAGACGGAGGAGAAGCGGATGAACGTGCTCTTCCTGGTTGCTGACGATTTGAATAGTTGGATGTTGGAAGATGCGGATCGCTATGCAGGTAAGGTGATCGCACCGAATCTTCGCAGGCTGGCCGGCAGTGGCGTCAACTTCACACGTGCCTACACCGCCGCGCCGGTTTGTTCACCGTCTCGCACCGCATTCTTTTCCGGTGTTGCTCCATGGAAATCGGGTATCTACAACAACGCGCAGACCATCAACAAAAGTGAACCACTGAACCAGGACGCGGTGCTATCACTGGCC
>JBGSMN010000339.1:0-6640 GCA_041740155.1 Rhodopirellula sp. | reverse complement strand
CTGAAAATCCCATCTTCGGGCGGTTGCACAGTCTCGGTGTTAAATACTGGCCGAAGGTCTCGGTTAGAAACGGTTTAACGCTGCCTTTACGGTACAAATGATGGAACGGGATTCGGTATGCTGCTTCCACCACATGATGATCGAGAAACGGACTTCGACATTCAAGAGAATGGGCCATGCTAGTAATGTCCACCTTAGCAAGCAAGTCGCACGGGAGGTAGGAATTGCTATCGGTTCGCATAGCCCGAATTCCCGGCGTCAATCCCGTTGTCGCAGCCATTAATTTAGAAATAAAACTTTCTGAAACCTGGGCGTCGATGGACGCTGCAAAGTCATCGCGGTAGAGCCCACGTCGCATCGCCGGTGGCGATCCCGTCGCCCAGTTCAGATAGCGTCTCTCCAGCGGCTGGCCAAGCAATTGGAGTCGATGACGTAATCGGCGACCAAACGATTTTTCGCTTTTCCCGGGGATCAATCCAACCCACGGTCCCGCCAGCAGTCGGCGGACCGATCCTGGTAGCGAGTCGAATTGTTGGGTTCCATCGATCGTTGGATAACGGTCGTAGCCGCAAAACAATTCATCGCCACCGTCACCCGTCATTGCTACCGTCACATGTTGCCGCGTTAGCTCCGACAAGTAGTAAGTCGGAACGGCACTGCTGTCGGCGAAAGGCTCATCGAAATGGTGGACCAATTTGTCGAGCACGTCCAGGGAATGAGGTTGCACCATCATTCGTTCATGACGCGTTCCCAAATGGGCCGCCGCTTCGGCGGCAAACTCCGACTCGTCGTAGCGAGGATCGGGAAACCCGATGGAATAGCTTTGGATCGTCGACTCGGACTGTTGCTGCATACACCCGGTGATGATCGTCGAGTCGATGCCGCCGGAGAGAAAGGTTCCCAAGGGCACATCACTGCGCAGTCTCAATCGGACCGACTCATCGAGTGTCTGACGTAGCTGTTGACGGAGGCTGTCCAGCGATGCGTTTTCGTCAGGCTCAATATTCGGACGCCAGTATTGGTGAATACGAAAGCGACCGTCCTGCCAAGTTGCCAGATGTGCTGGAGGTAGTTTCGAGATGCCGTCGTAAATCGTGCCGGGATGGGGGATGTAGCCATAGAGAAAGTACTCGTCGACCGCCTGCGGCCGGATTTCATTGGGAACATTCCCAGCCGCCAGGATCGACTTCAGTTCGCTGGCAAAAACCAGGCGGTTATCGGTATGGTGGTAGACCAACGGCTTTTGGCCCATGCGATCACGAGCGAGCAATAATCGCTGCCGTCGATCGTCCCAGATACCAAATGCAAACATCCCGCGCAGATGCGTGACACAATCATCGCCGTACTCTTCGTACAAGTGGACGATGGTTTCAGTATCCGATTGCGTGCGAAATCGGTGTCCACGTGATTGCAAGTCACATCGCAATTCACGGTAGTTGTAGATTTCACCGTTGAACGTGATCCAAACGGTCTCGTCCTCGTTGGTCATCGGTTGTCGACCCGCGTCCAGGTCGATGATCGACAATCGGCGGTGCCCGAGTGCGATTCCCGATCCACCATCGTGCTCGATACGGTGGACTCCACGACCATCCGGCCCGCGGTGAATCAAGCGATCGGTCATCTCATCAAAACGCTGGGGCGTCGGGCGATGTTCGCCGGTGGTCCACAAGTACCCGGTAATTCCGCACATGCTTGATTACGCCTCTTGGCCCGAAGACAAATTTCGGGACGAGTCCTTTTGGCTGGCCGCCGACCAACCCTTTCGATAATGCAGCACTCTCGCAGGCACTCCCGCGGCAACGGCTCCACTGGGTACCGGCCGAGTCACGACGGCGCCGGCGCCCACGATTGCATCGGATCCTACATCCGCCATGACGATCGCACCTGCGCCGATCCACGCTCCGTTGCCAATGCAAACTTGCCTGTAAGTTTGTCCCTGGTCATGCATTGACGTTGTCGAATCATCGGAATCATGCTCACGTCCTCCACTGAGGATCTGCACGCCATCGGCGATCATCACACCAGGCCCAATATCGGCATAACAAATCGAACAGAAACGACCAATGTATGCACGCTCGCCCACTCGAGTCTCATGCATAGAAAACACACTGTTCCACCCGAGATAGACGTCGCGGCCGCATGCATCGAGCGTCTTTCGATAGAACGCCTGGCGCATGTAGACTCCGCGAAGCCCGGGAATCATCGCGATCGACTCCGAAGCCGGCGTCATCGCCCGACTTCCCAGCAAAGCAAAAGCGAATCGGTAGCGAAGAATTCTCGGAAATGCAAGTATCAAAAATCCGAACTGCACCAGTCGTTTCGTTCCTGAGTGAAACGATTTTCGAGGTGCCCGTTGGATCGACTGGTTGGCGTATTCAACCTTGATTGGCAACTCTTGCGTCATGCTAATTCAAAAGCCGTTCATAGAGCTGAGCGACCCGCTTCATACGAATCCCGAAATCGAAGTCAGTCTCGACTCGGGTTCGGGCTTGGCGAATCATGGTGCGCTGTAACTCGGGATCGTGGACGAGGCACTCGATTGCCGTTGCTAATTGGTCCGCACGCCCCGGGGCAACCAACAGCCCATGCCGGCGATCTTCGATTAGTCGTGAGATTCCGCCGACTCGAGTGGACACAATCGGAACTTCAAGCGACATGGCCTCTAAAAGCACGTTGGGTAGGCCTTCGGTGACGCTGCTCAGCACGAACGCATCCGCCGCTTGCAGAAGCGTTCGTGGGTCGGCGACGTGACCGAGTAAGACAACATACTCGCGAAGGTTCAAATGATCGATTTGTGATTCGAGATCTTGCCGTAGTTTGCCTTCGCCACCGATCCACAGAGTGACCGGAACGTTCCGCTGGCGAAGTTGCCCAATCGCATCCACCAAGTAGGAAAACCCTTTCTCGACAGTAAGTCGGCCCAGTGCTACGAGTAGAAAATTACCGTCGCAGTGCACTGGCAGTTGATTGATCTCGGCGAATTGCCGTCTTGCTTCACTTCGCGACCGATCTCGTCGGTATTCTTGGGTATCAATTGCATTAGAAATCAGTTGGATGTTGTTTCGAAAAAGCCCCCAACGCCTGCCACTGCGATAGAGGTCGTCCGACACCGCAATGACCGAGTCGTAGAACGGAAGGCAGCATCGGCCCACGGTCGCATAGCACCAACTCTTTGTGTCCGAGATGCACCAACCGTGTGTTGTCGTGACCAGCTTCATCGGCCATTTTCGTCGCACCAGCAACCCGAGCACATTAGTCTTGTAGTCGTGGGCATGCCAGATCGCCACGTTTCGCTCGCGACACAACTGATAAAGTCGCTCAACCATCTCGAAATCAATGGCCTTTCCATCCGCCCAGGCGATCAACTCGGCCTGATTGTCGACGGCACGCTGATGAAGCGATTGAATTCCTGGATCCCCAGCGGGATAGAGATAGAGGCAGGCGGAATCAAATCCTAAACGTCTCAAAAAACGAGGAGAGTTCAGGATGGTCTTTTCGGGACCACCACCGACTCCATTGACAATTCGTGTATGCAGAACCAAAGGTTTGGGGCCGCACTCATCATGATTCGAATTGAAGTCATTCATCAGGGATTCGCGGCGTCCTTCCTTTTAAATGCGAGTTTTATCATCCGTCGGTACATTTCGTGATAAGACTCGTGCATGGTCACGTCACTAAACACCGATTCGACTCTTGTTCGACCGGCTTGGCCAAAGGTCGCACGCATCCCCGCGTCCAGCGAAAGCTTGCGCAGACATTCCGCAATTCTGGCTGCGTCTCCAGCTGGTGATAGGAATCCCGTCTCTCCATCGACTATCACCTCGGGGATACCTCCCACGTTCGTGGCGACGCACGGTAGTGCCGTTGCCATGGCTTCAATCAGCGTCAATGGAATCCCTTCGGACACACTTGTTAGGAGCAGCGCGTCGGCGGCATTTATCATTCGTGGAACATCGTGACGAACGCCCAGCATGTGGACTTGGGCTTCGAGTGCCAAATCGGCAACCAGTCGTCGCACGTCGGATGCGAGTTCTCCATCACCGATCAAGAATAAGTGAACTTGCGGCAGATCCTTCAAGAATGTCCAGGCGCGTACCGCAGTTGCATGATCTTTGAGTGGATTGAGCCTCGCGACTTGGAATATCGCGACATCACGATCGCAGAGCCTAAGCTCTGCTCGAACCGCAATTCGGGCGGCATCAGACTTTTTGAATTTACTGATGTTGACGCCATTATAAATCACGTCAATTCTTTGCGGCGACAGCCCCTCATTTTCAATCAATGCACGCTTAACTTGACCACCCACCGCCACACAACGGTCGTGCTGGCGAAACAAAAACTTGTTCGCGAACACCCGCTTGGGCTTGCGAATATCGGGGTAATGCCGGCCATGTTCGGTCATCAATACTGGCGGATACGTACTCCAGAGGCGAAATCCACGCTGACGAAGTCGGCCCAGCGACGCATACACAAACGGCGTGTATTGGTGAGCATGGATGAGATCAACACGCTGTTCCGAGAAGAATTGTCCGGCCTTGAGAATGAGTGCTTGGTCGAGACCGGGGTTCCGTCCGAAGCACTGGACGGTGTAACCATTATCCTTCAGAGCTTTCCCGATCTCACCGACACCATCCAAACACAAGAAAACCGTCTTGAATTCAGGCGACGCGTGAACGGCGAATTCTCTTGCCAGAACTTCGGCGCCGCCGACGGACAATGAATGAAGCACCTGGCAAATCGTTGGTCGAGCATCCTCACTCATCGAGACTTTGTCCGTCGAATGGTGGTGCGCCACCATTTTCCAATCGGTGACTCAGCGATTGCCAAGGGCCAGCGATGCACGCCAGCAAGTCGGATCGACAGCCGCGGCCATCTCGATGGCGAGCGAGTCGCGAAACGAATATCGGCTTTTTGAAAGTACCAAGAAACAGGTTCAGGCCATGGGCCATCCAAGTCCAATGAATTGCATAGCGCCGAATTTCGTAGGACGGAGGAATCCATCGCCGCCATCCATATCGGCACTTGTTGCAGCAGGATCGCAGCTGGTCGAGTGTAGGATCGCGTCGGGAAGTCCATGAGTTGATCAAGCGCGCGATCGTAGAAAGCTCTACCGGCTTGGTGCAGTGAATCGCTTGCCGGTGAATCAGGCAAGTACCGCGAGATCATCATCATCGTGGTCCCCTTGCGAAGGTCTTGGGCGGCCCAGGTCTCGGTTGGAAATTCGAGTTCCTTAGGACGATCCAAGAAGTGCTTCTCCGATTGCTGCATCCAAACCCCATAGCGACGAAGCGCTGCAAGAGTGTAGCGACAAGCCTCTGTCGCCTCCGCCGATGCCGATTCAACAAATCGCAACAAAGCTTGCAGTGCCACCGGGTAAGACCAGCGAAGTTCAGCGTGAAGCAATTCCATCGCATCCAGGTCTTGCGACGGATGAATCGAGCGTCGAATCAACGCCTCACATTTCCCGAGGTAGCGAGTCGATCGCGTGAGTGTCCACGCGTCCAACAACGCATTGATCGAATTCCCCAGCCCGCGCCCAGGACCATGGAAAGAACTATGGGATGTTGAACTAGCGTAACCGGTATCGCATCCGCTAAAGGGCGATAAAGGAGATTGATTTCCATCGTCCATCGCGATTACCCAATCTGCTAACGATCTAACAACCGCAGCAGCACGAGGGCATCCGGTCAGGTGGTGATAAAGAAGCAGTCCGGATGTGTAGTTGTGCTCGTTGGACGGACCACCACCATTGACCCGATGTTCGTCGCCTGTCATGAGTCGAGAAAACGTGCGATGCGTTGCCGTTCCCACATCGCGATAGTGGCTGGTGTGCCAAAACATGCCGCCGTTGTATGCGGAACGATCCTGGTCAGTGTGATAGATGTCGATGTCCATCACGTGTTCCGCGAGTGGACGTGCCAAGTCCCACCATCGGCGGTCACCGGACTGCAAATACTGACGCAGCAATCCGTTCAGCAGATCGTATTGATTGTTGTAATGCGAAATGACGGGTTTGCGTTCCTTTGAATAAGCTTCCTCGTGATCCGCCCACATGTCACCAAAATTTCGCCAACCATATTCGTCGATCACTTCCCGCTTTGCAAAGAAACTACTTTCGCCTTCAATTAGTTCACTGAACAATGTTTGCAACTTCGGCGTCTTCGTTTCCTCACTGATGGAAAACCACTCAAGCGAACCGCTCTCGGCCAGTTCTCGCGAATCTTGAAGGACCGTGACGGGACGATGCACCCAATCAAGCCGATCGAGCTCTTCACCCGGGGCGCATTGCTGGTCGATGTCGAACGCAAGCCAAATGGTCCGCGTCGTCTTTTCGCCACCCTGGAGCTCATGTACACCGCGATCGTGCTTGGCGAGCAAGCCAAATTGAAAGCCTTTTTTGTCCGCCGCAATCGAGCTTGGGAACTTCTCCCAAAAATCCAACATGGTTGCGGTGACCGACGAAGATTCGCCTGCGAGTGAAACTATCGGTTGAAAGCGGCGATTTTCGTGATCAATGCACGCTGGATCGGAAACCCTATCCGCAGTGGTCATTCTCTCGTCGGCGCACGGTTGAAAGACTACACGACTGCTCATGCCCGCTGTCGGAGAGCTTCCGTCCGCCCGACGATGATTGGGGCTC
>JBGSMN010000328.1:0-2958 GCA_041740155.1 Rhodopirellula sp. | reverse complement strand
CCTCCGATGCAAAACCAAGCAGTCTTCGAAACTCCACGCCATCCCTGTCCACAACCGGCGAGCACGAGACATCGTGTTTTAAAAACACCTGTACCACCTCCGCTAAACTCATCTCCGGTGTCACGCAATGCACGTTACGATTCATCATAGATTCTGCGATGGGAATGGCTGGTTTTGTAGTCATAGTTTATTTCTCCTGATTGTGGACTATCACGATTGATTCGAGCAAATGACATTCCCGCGCCGTCAGAAATCCTAAGCGAGGAAAACCCAAGGCAATCGGATTGAACAAGAATGCAATCCGTTTCAAACATGCTGGTTTGGTTCCACAGCATGGAAGTGCGATTCAAATCAGGATAACCATCAGCAGTTCTTGATTCCGAAACTTGAGACGAGACACCTAACATCATACCAACGTGCTTATGTGCAGGCCGGTGTGCCATTGTTGCAGAGAAAACGTTGCCGCATGCCTTTTGTAAACTGATCTCTGGTTCCCGACTGCACTTACGGACCTCCAATCGTAAACAATCGCGGAAGGGGTGAAAACGGGGATTGGTCTGGCGAGGATTTGGAGGATTCGCTACTCAGAGCCCTATGTGTGCTCAGATCGTTTCCTCTGACGCGGTTGTTGTTCAGCTTCAGTCGCTGAAGTTGTTAGTAGAAGAGCTGCGTCGAGACGTCCGCGATCTCCGCGCAGAGAATTTAGTCCTGCGGCACGAGAATACCGAGCTTCGCCAGCAGGTCCGCGATCTGACGCGTGAGGTTGGCTACTGGAAGAGCCGTCACGCCGATGTAAAGAACAAGAATGTGCTGGTGCAGGCTGAACTTGATCAGGCCAAAGCAGAGACTCGACAACTCAAAGCCGAACGCTTCGGAAAGTCATCGGAAAAACAAAAGAAGGTCGATCGCTCGAACGATCTCGCCGACCCTCAGAAGCCCGTTGATCCCGACACGCCAGGCACAGAGCGAAAGAAGCGAGGTCAGCAACCCGATCGTCCTGCTCCGAAACGCAGGGACTGTTCTCACCTGCCCGTTCGCGTCGAAGTCATCGACTTGCCTGACGAAGAAAGAGTCTGCGGCTGCTGCGGTCTGCCGCTGACCGATCTGGGCTGTTCCAAAGACAGTGAACAGATCGAAATTGAAATTGAACTGTATCGAAAGCAGCTCGAACGAAAACGCTATCGGCGCACTTGCAACTGCGTCGAACCGCCGCGCACTGTCACCGCGCCAATGCCTCCGAAGCTACTCCCCAAAAGTATCTTTGGGACCAGCATTTGGGTGTATCTGCTGATCGAAAAGTTTCAACTTCAACGTCCGACTCACCGCAGCATTGAGCAACTGAGACTCCTGGGATTGCGACTGGCCCCCGGCACGATCGCGGATGGATTCAAGCGAATCGAATCGCTGCTGACTCCGATTTACGAAGCCCTTCGACGGCATCACGTCAAGTCCAGATTCTTTCACGCCGACGAAACGCGTTGGCGCGTTTTCGTGGAAAAGGCTGGTAAAATCGGTCATCAGTGGTGGTTGTGGTTGTTCGCGAGCAACGATTCTGTGGTCTACGTTCTCGACCCAAGCCGCAGCCACGATGTGCCACAAAAACATTTTCCTGATGATGCTCGCGGCGTGTTGGTGGTCGATCGCTATAGCGGTTACAAAGCCATGCAGCAGGTCAAAGACGGAAATCTTCTGCTGGCATTTTGCTGGGCTCATGTGCGTCGCGACTTTGTTCGCATCGGAAAAGGACTTCCCGAACTGAAGGACTGGGCTCTGACATGGCTGAGGCAAATCCAACAGTTGTACCGACTCAATCGCGAACGGCTGCAGCATGAAAACGGCACGACAGAATTCGCCGCCGCTGATGCTCTGCTGCGACAACACATTGAAGTGATGGCGGCTGCACGCGATCAGGAATTGAACGACGAGAAACTTCGCGCACCGTGCCGCACGGCACTCACAAGTTTGCAGGACCATTGGAGCGGCCTGACGCTGTTCGTCGATGATCCTCGCATCCCAATGGACAACAACGCGGCGGAACGAAAGATTCGCAATCCTGCTGTGGGTCGGAAAAATTACTACGGCAGCGGAGCAGAATGGGCCGGTCGACTGGCGATGATGTTGTTCTCGATCTTTGCCACGCTGGCGATCTGGAAGATCAATCCCAGAACATGGCTGACCTGGTACTTCGACGCCTGTGCAACCAATGCCGGTCGGGCTCCAGAGATTGTGGAAATCTTCATGCCGTGGAATTTGTCAGCGGAACGACTGGCAGAACTTCGCAATCCACACGGCGAGCCATTCCCCAATACGTCATAGTTGGTCATGGTAGAACTGGCCACGAAGTTTTCGCTCCCGCCCGAGCGACGTTTTCGGGCCTCGCCACGCTGCGAATCAATCGGTGACAGCCGCCAAGGGGCTCTCACGCGCCGTTCACCCCTTCCGCGATTGTTTACCAGCGCTGCATTCACGGTGACCGACACCTGCTGGCGGGTCTGCTCAATCAATTGGCGCAGATCACTGACCAGTCGCTGCGGTGCTGCGACCGACGATTTCTCTCGCGTCAGAGTCCTTGAAGTTTTCTGCTTTTTCCTGGCCATGACCGTTTTGCAACCGACAGAATTTTGTGTCTCAGTGCCTTGCCTCAACCTCAATTGTTGCGACAGCGCCGCAACAATCCGGATCAATAGTCTTGCTTCGTGACATCAGGATTTCTTTCCCCCGGAATTGTCCGGCCCGTCGGAAGAAAGGGCCTTGGCAAGTGATTCTCGCGGAAAGAACTCGTCCCCGTCGTTCGGGCGATAGGGTGCCGCGCGGATGTCAGCCGCAGAACGAGACAATGAGTGCAGAAGATACCCTACCATGATCACAGGCCAGCAAGTGCCCGATCCGATGCCAATGCTGACACGCCGATTTGGATCGTTCAGAGCTGCCAGTAATGTTGGGTCCGTGTAGATTTGC
>JBGSMN010000271.1:0-9401 GCA_041740155.1 Rhodopirellula sp. | reverse complement strand
AATTGGCAGCCTAAACTTTGCGAGCTTACCAATACCCATGCAAAATCTTTCCGGGCTTACCACCGAAAAACTTTGTTCCACGAACTCACAGACTTAACACTCGAGCCGAACAGCCCACGAAAATGTGGGTAAACCTAAGGCACTGCGTCCGGCCTGGGAAAGGGTGATCCCGCGACGAGTCGCGTCGTGGGACGCGGCGGGTTGGTACGATTCTCTGCGGCCACACATTGCCGGAAGATTGCCAGCGGCGGTATAAGCATGATGCCGGTTTACATCACTAAGAATGCATCGAAGATCCCTCCACAAACAATCCATTCATCGCCTCGATATACCCTTGATCGACATCACGCGATCGAGCACCGTCAATTGCCTCGCTTCTATAGCCCGCGCACCAATGGCCTGCATGCAAATTCACTGGCGAGAATGCATTTTGCGTGCCTTTCAGTTACTGTTCGAATCAAATCAATTTGAAAGGTGCGTTGGATGAGTCATACGAACAAGATCCAGTTAGACGACGGGAATTATGTCCTTCACGGCGATTTGCCAGAGTCTTTGTGGGCAGACCAGGAGCGATTTGCCAAATTCTGGTCACATCGACCGCTTGAGCCGCTGATGATCAAGATGCACGGCAGGTGGGTCGCAATCCCACGCCGGCAGAAAGCGCACGGCCACGGCTACAAATTTTCGGGGCAAGAAGCTGAGGCTGATCCTGTGTCGGAGTGGCTCCGACCTTATCATCAATGGGCACGTGAAACGATCGATAATCGTTTCAATGGCCTGTTAGTAAACTGTTATGACAAAGAGAAGGACGAGTACATCGGTCCGCATCACGATGCATCCTCCGAGCTCATTGTTGGATCACCGATCTTGACCGTGTCATTGGGTGAAGAGCGGATATTTCGGCTACACCGTTTCGACAATGTCGATGGAAAAACCAAGGTGGCAACGAAACAAGATCTGGTTGCCCATCCCAACACTTTCATCGTACTCCCCTGGGCAACCAACCTCGCCTGGAAACACAGCGTGCCCAAGCTCACTCGTTATCATGGTCGCCGTGTTTCTATCACCCTTCGTTGTTTTCAGTAAGTGCATGACGATCGACCGCCCTGGCAAGTTGGCCCCAAAGAACTATTATGGGCAGAACATTTCATGGTATTGGCGGATTTATCACTTGCGCGGCGTTGCTGCGCAATTGACTACTCCGAATCTCGTGCTTAAGAAGGACCTGACCGGTCGTCGAGCGTGCCGTAAAGACAATCGAAGGGTCTGCCAAGGTCCAGTTGATGTCGATGAGTCCGAAATTTTGCTCGACAACGCTCGCTCCCACGCGATGGTTGCTGGGGGCCGCGATGTTCCCGCGAGTGTGTGTCAGACCGCTTGATGTAAACTCCAGGAGTTCGTTTTGACCGTCTCGGTGCAACTGTGACACTTCAGCAAAGTGCTGGTCGCCGCTGAGAATGATCACTCCGTTTGACGCGGCGATCGCGTTGAAAAGTTTCGTTCGTTCATGCGGTAGGTTAGCCCACTTCTCAAAGGGATGAATGTCAGGAATAACTTGAATGGAAGATACGAGAAGTCGAATCTCCGCAGGCATTTGCAGTTGATCTTCCAGCCACCTCCATTGCGAATCACCGAGCATCGTTACCGAGCTGTCGTTACTTGGAAGAAATAAGGATACATCTCCAAACTGCACGGTTTTCAGCGGTCCGCGATGGTACCGAGTGTCCAACATAATGACCTGGACCCGCTTTCCAGGGTCGCCCATTACAAATGCTTGGTAGACACCTTCTTGCGTTCGCTGCTTGGATTCCTTCGGGACCCCAAAAAAGTCTTGGAAAACACGTTGTACCTCTTGTTTGCGTGGGTGCTCACTGCCCCCATCATTGATACCGTAGTCATGGTCATCCCATATACCGTAGATAGGACAATGATTCCGCAACTTTTGAAATCCGCTGAGTTGATTGAGCTGATCGAACGCTTGTTGGATTACATCCGGGTCTGACGAATCAGCGTAGACGGCATCACCTATGAAAAGAAACAAATCTGGATCGCAATCAACAACAGCATCCCATATCGGTTGCGGTTGATCCTGTTTGGCGCAAGATCCAAATGCGATTCGCACCGTCTCGTCGGCAAAGACGAACGATGAGACCACCAGTAAGGCAAGAACCATTGTCATGTACATGTAGATTCGGTGCATATTAGTCCTTCAGTAGTCAACGCCCACCCAAGGACGTTTGAGATCAACATCCGCCCATGCGTAGTTCATTCGTGAAACTAAAGCCTCGATCCGCTGATGGATTTCGGAAGCTTTCGCTTCTTGCCGCAACGCCTTTAACAATCGATATCGAATCACTAACGAATCAACTTCAATGATGCGAAAGTTTGCCGTGGAAGCGTGTCTCTGCGTCGAATCGAGTTCTGCGAAGGCGCGAGCGACATCGTCGGAGCATGGGTCATTGCTGATTGCACAAAGACTGAGTGCACGAGCAAAATGAAAATTCATCATCGCCCGATGATGAAATCCTGCGTGTAACGCTCCATCAAACCCGTCGAACGCTGTTTCGACCCTTTGCAACAACTCACGTGGGCGAAGTTCTCCCGTTTCGATGGCCCGCCGCCACTGTAAATGTAGTCGCACATTTCTAATCACCGTTTCGCCATCGTGTTGCGCCCCAGTTTGATCCCGTTTTGTCCCAAGCGTAGTTTGCGACTCAAACAGTTCCGAGACCTCGCCAATATCGCCACCATTCCTGATCAGGCTTTTCCAATAGAGATACATGCATCGGTGGGATAAACGCGGAACGATCTCAAGAGCCTCCCCGAAAATGGCCATCGCGCTCTCCGTGTTCCCCAACAGATCATTTGCAAACGCTTCGACTGCCATTGCATCGGCGAATTGTTGAGGGGTCTGCGCGTCTTTCTTGGCTTCAGCAACTCGCTGAAGGGATTGCTTGAGGTTTCCGGTATACATCTCAAGTAAAGCTAGTCCCAAGGACGGAACATATCCCAGCAGCTTAATACGGGTTTGGACAAGTTGTTTTTGAGCTCGGTAGGCTGCGTTTTTTGCTTCTTCAACTCGCCCAACATGAGTCAAGCAAAGGACGGTTTCGAGTTCGAAAACGGATCTGGAAATGTAATCGTTTAGAAAGGATGGATTGGCAAAACTCCGTTTAGGGTGAAACAATGACGCGCACGAGAGTCGAAGCTCCCATGCTTGAAGGACGCGGGCGACCGCAAACTGTGCTGGCTTGTCAACCTGAGCAGGTTGCCGCATTTTGCCTTTCACCCAAAACAAACTATTGAGCGATACGCGGCCAACAAAACAAATACTTTCGATAAACCATCGACGGTGGTTGAATCGCTTCCAAAAACGAAAGCCGATCCGGAGCATCCATTCGGTAACCGGCGACAACTGTTCATCCAAACGTGTCATCATGGTTGCCAGTGCATCCCAATTGCGACCCGCTTCACAACCGTGAGCAATTGCGTCAACCATTTTGTTCGCAATCAGCAACTGCGTGCTTCGAATTCGCTCTTCGTCGACAACTTTCTCCATGCCCGCACCGGGTTGCTGTGACGCGACCCAAGGAGACTCAGAGCTAGGCCCTGCGATTGACGTGAGACGCTTGGGGCATTCTGCCAACAGGGAATCAAATAAAATCGAATTCGCCGTTAACCACGCGTTGGGATAATCATCCTTGAACCGGCTACGAAAGTACGACCGAATTAGCGGGTGCGTATCGATGTAACTCTCGTTGGGATCCTCATCTTGTTCTGTCGACTCTTTAACACCCAAGAGGCTGCAATCCATCAACACTCGTAAAGCTCGCTCAAATTCACTCGCCAGTCCACTTTTACCAGGTTCCATACCGGGCAGCGTGTACTGTGCGGCCAGCTTCATTAAGCGAGATTGCTCCACCGGTCGGTTGAATAAGCCCAGAAGATGCACTAGATAGAGTTCTTCGTGGGCATCGTCTTTTTCGAAGGATTCCGCATACGCTCTCAACACACGCGATGTGTGTGCGTGTTCGTATCCCTGACGAATCGAATCTTGTGCGGGAACCGGTGGCAATTCTTCTCGACGCCTTGGATCTCCTTTAAAAAACTTGGCGATGTATTTTCCCGCGAGCGTCAACGCCAGCGGATGCCCCTCGAACTCCTCAATCATCGCGTCGATGACCGGTTGCCCCTGCGAGTCCAAGATGTCATCCCTGACGCCGAAACTGCTTAACAACCGACTTGCCGATGGCAGATCGAGCCGAGGCAGTTCGCGACACTGCACCCCGTCAACGTTTGCAAACTTGCCAGGTGGAAATCGAGTCGTCAGCAAGCATAGACCATCGAAATCATGCTCGAGCAGTTTGAACAGTAACGTTTCGAAATTGAAATCGCGAAACTGGGTTGCCGAGTCTCCGTATTGGGGATACTGAATCACCTCGGTACCGTCGATAATCAACAACGTTCGCTTTCCGCGAATTCGATCGATCAGCCGCTGGACTTTTTGCTCCGATTTTCCCGCCGAAGGCTTTGGGTCACCAAACGCCTGCAGGGCATCGACAAGAAACGTCCCGGCGCTCACGTCAGTTCGGTCTTTACCCTGTTCGTAAAAGGAGAATCCGAAAGCTTGATCCATGGACCAGTAAGCATGTTGCTCCAACCGCCGCTGCCATGTTTTGACCAACGCGGTTTTACCGAACCCACCAAACGCGTGCACGATCCCAATTTTCATTGCCTTCGATTCCAACCACTCATTCAGCGTCATGTACCATTCATCACGACCGAACACATCATTGCCAGTCGTGACCTTTTTCAGGGTGGTGAAATCAAAGTGTCTGCTGGGATCGGCGGCATGTTTCCCCTGATTGATCTCTTGCTGTGCACGTCGCCAACGCCAGGTCGCGTCATGCACAATCGATGACAACTGGCCATTATCTATTGGCTGATTCGCGAAGATAGCTTTGGATGCTCGACTTAGTATTCCGGGGATTGCGTAGTGTGGAACCGTTGATCTCGTTTCGGATTCCGTTGTCAGATCACACCCCGCGTACTCAATCACCTCGCTGGGTCGAAACAGTCCCACCTGGGTGAAGACCCAGGACGATTCATCTCCATCACCACGGAACAAATCATTCCAACGATCACGGCGAACGGTCAGTGGGTGACCACCGACGACACAGCGTGCCTCGGCATAGCGATCCAAAAACTGCCGCAGCGTTTGGACCCGACGACCCAGATCGATATCGCCCGCCTTGGCGTCGATCGAATCAACGATCAAGGAAAGCCGTCCCCGTCGAAGCTGTGCTTGCAAGAACGCCAGTGCTCTCGCCGAATCAAGATCACGCAGTTTTGTCGGTCCACCGTTTCCCGCTCTAACGCCGCGTGAAAAGTCGGGTCCGTTGCGCAGCAGCGTGACAAACCATGGCACGCCATGTTCGGTACCCAAAAAATATTCTACATTCTCAGGCAAATCCGCCAGATGGCAATACAGAGCAAGTTGGCCAGCACAACAGCGAAGATACGTAGCTTGTTGAAGCGCCGTCGTCGTTCCTGTCCAACTATCGCCGACCAGGCACAAACGTTCCGATTTCTGGAAACGATTCGGGGTCGTTTGGTCTTGGTCAGTTTGCTGCGAATCGATTAGAAAGCTGCAACGATCAGCAACATTCGCCCAATGGCACCCGTTGGGCAATCGATGTTTGCTCGATCCGTGCATCCAAAATTGAGAAGGAAGCAACGAAGGCGCAAGGCAGTCCCGCACTGTATCTGGCTGAGCGTGCAACTGAAACAGTTGTTGGCTGGCGACGAATCTTTGCCTTGGTTCTGTGATCACCCATGTCCTCGTCATGCTCACTATGCGAATCATCAATGATTATAGAAAGTTCGCCGATGCTGGTTGACGGAACTTGAGAAATTTTCGGAATTTTAAGTCAACCAACCTCGGTTGGAAACACGGCGTTCCTAAATTCAATCGTTACCGCCGTCGCCATGTCTCTTTCCACCTTTCGGTGTTTTGAATGATGCCGGGCGACATGTTACACATAGAATAGTTCATTCAGCGACATCGCAAATGTGTCGTGCATTCGAGGCGTGCCACGACACGATTCACGCGATGCTCCGCCTCACGAGCAATTCCGGAAAAAGGAAAAAGCAAGATAGATGTTAAGCTCTCGCGACACGAAAACCGACGGTGGGTATGGCGTGATCCGGACTCAAGCTCTCGCGGAACGATGATTGACAACCGACGGAGTTAACGTTGAACGCGCCGCCACGCAATACGCGAGACTTAGGAGACGGATTGCCGTAGCAGCTTTGAGTACATTCCCAAACACTTCCGTGCATATGGTAGATACCGAAGTCATTGGGGCGTTTTGATTCCGTTTCACCACCAATAGGATGAGTATGCCGTCGACTGTTTTCCTGGTACCATCCGGCTAAAACTAGATCATTTTCTGTGTCACCCACATTGAACCTAGTTGGCGGATCCGATGAAACGTAGCTACCTCGACATGCTCGCTCCCATTGCCTCTCACCCGGCAAACGACCGTGCAACCACGTTGCCGCACACCATGCGGTGTACCAATCGCAATATATTGCGGGACAGGTGGGACTCGAACTGCTGTCCTCGTAGTCAAATTCGATAATTAGATGCCTTGGACAAAAGAGCGTGATGATCTGATTTGCCACCGGAAATCTGGCGAGAATAAATCCTTCAGCAAGCGTGTCAACGTCGCCGTCATTACCGTAATAGAAATTGCCCTCAGGGATCTCGCAAAAATCGGAATCGAATTCTCTCGCGGTGTCTGACTTTTGCGTCAGTTCTAAAAACTCTCCCAAAAAGCTGTCGAGGATCGAACCAGCGGTCTCCGAAGCAGTTCGCCGTTCTTGTATCCGGAGAGACCGCATTCTTTCGCCTTTGTCGAATCGACACCGAACTTCTGCTTGAACCTGTGTCGTTGCATCAATCAGGTCTTCTTCAACGAGATATTCGCCGCCATACGGGCTTTGTATAGGCAGCTTGCCGGCGAGATCCAGCAGATTCCACCAGGCTCGATAAACGTACTGCGGCGAGCGTCGGCACTCTCCGATGGTTGATTCAGGCTGATCGTCGAGGTCATATCGATCGTTGTCGTCATTACCTGAATAACGGTTTGGCAGAAACAACACGGACATCGAACGCGCCCAATGCTGGCCATCACCGTAGGCCGCTGATGGAATTTCGGTGGCAAACCGCCAAAATTGCTGTGTTCGTTGCCGAAGCCCTGGTTGTTTTCGCGTGTAGTCCAGCAGATTCTCACGCAACCAATTGCGTTCCGCGACGCCCGATGCATAGCGGGTCACCCAAAGCGCCGCGAAGAAATCTTGCAGCGTGCGATTGCGAAAGTAGATTTGCGTCCTCCCGGATGCTTCCAAAACAGCGAAGTCCAAAAACTCGTTCAGTTTGGCGACGTTGTCAATTCCTCGATATAAATCGAGTGGCGTCGGGTAGGTCTTGGCCAACGCCTTACCACGGTCTTCGTGCATCTTGTCGACAAACGTCTCAAACTCTGCACCTGCTGGAACGCCATCGGTATTCTGTTGGCTGTGCATCTGAAAGGCGATTGCCGCCAGCAGTTTCAGCGGCTCGGCAGTTGACAAGTTGTATTCGCTGACCGCGATGACAAGCGTCTTTTCCAACGCTCGCCAATGCAGTTCGCTAGCGGTCCGAGTCCCTCGCAGCTCGTCGGGCGTCAGTTCACGCACTTGTTCCAACATTCTGGGCTGTGACATGAGTTCGACATCCAACCGCCCAAGTGCCTTGATTCGTTCTACACCCACATACTCCTTGCATTGTTCCTTCGTAAACTCCGAGATTTGAACAAACGACCAATCGTCGCCCGCAAAAAGCGTGTCTCGCTGATCGACAATCGAAGTCGGACGCCCGGTCACGATCACATTGGTCTTGGGGAACCGCTGCAGAAAGCCCGCCAACGCATCGACCCGTCGCTGCGGCGAATCGACTCGACGTTGTTGGTCCAGCGCGTCGACCATCAAAGTGAATTTTCCAGTGTTGATCTGTCGCAGGATCAATCGCCGGACTCGTTCGAATTCTTTGCCACGAAACTGTGGCAGATCACACATTCGTTGACAAAGCCAAGGAGACTGCGTGTCGTCAAGGTACTTGGCTGCATCATCCGGCAATCGAGCAAAAGGGAATCCCAGGACAAGGTGCCCCGTTTGCTTGGACGATCGTAAGTAGGCGGCTTGCTGAGTGGCGATCGTCTTGCCCGTACCGGCTTCGATCACCAGAACAAGCCGATTGTGTTTTGGATCGACCAGCAGTTTTTCACGATCAACTTTCGTATCGATCAATTCCCATCGCCAACCTTTGGGCAATTGAATGTTTCCGTCGACCGAACCATCGTCCTCCACCGCTCGGCGAGCCACACGGAACCGATCCGGATCGAGGCACTCCCACTGCCGGTGTCGCATCGATTCATCGTCACACGTCAGCAGCCTCAATCGCTGATCACCGATGAACGGCCCCTTGGTTTTCATGCGAGTCGGGAAAAGGGCAAGCGACATAGTCGGGCAGTTTTAATGGAACGATCAAAGTGTCAACTCGATTTGGGCAATCAGCCGAAGCGGTGGCACCTGCAACACTACAACAGTACTGAATTAGCCAAGGTAAATCGAGTAGACGTTTCGGCGACCGCTCGTGGCGACTGTGCCAGGGAACGCAAAAAGCCGATGAAACCGCATCGGCCTTCTGACATTTAGCCACGGACTCAACTCAAGCGACGATCAAATCGTCCGATCTCGCCAGGTCCGAGACGTGATCCCCTTGTCGACCAAGTACTGCCCCATCGTTTGTAAGTATTCAAGGCCTGGGTTCTCGGAAAGCGACTTCGGCGTCCAGCCAAAGGTTGAAATCGCCAGCGTGAACAAACGCCAAGCTGCGGGTTCTTCGTCCGGGTCGACCTTGAGAACGTTGTCGTAAAGCTCTTGGCGAAGATCCCCTAAGTCCATTGGTTCGAGGTCAGCCGACAAGAACTGAAAACAGTGTGCGAAAAATAGAATCTCCCGAGATGCGAAAGACGTTTCTGCTGCAGATGTGAAAGCCGTAGCGGCAAAAGGTCCGGCAATGTGTTCAGTCACCAAATCTTTGTCACACCGCGAATGCCTAGCAGTGATAAAGGCACAGTGTTCACGACTTCGTCAAGAGTTTTCCCGAAAAACGGGGATTTCTTTTCCTGTCATCTTGCTGATTTCTTCCTGTGGTCGCGGTGGTTGGAGTGCCTTTTTGGGACCAAAGGCACTCTCTCCCCCGCAGGAAATTCCCTATGTCCAATGTCCACACGTTTGGCGGTTTCGATGAACTAGCCGCTCATCTTCAATCCTCACAACCGATTGAGCCAAAA
>JBGSMN010000200.1:0-16263 GCA_041740155.1 Rhodopirellula sp. | reverse complement strand
TAACGATAAGTCTGGCCTTCATCAATCGCGATTAGATGCAACCAGTGGCCATCGAACAAGTTGGCAACCATTTCGTGTTTGTCGATCACACGGTCGATCATTTCACGCGGTGCACCGATCACAACCTGCAATCGCATTGGCAAGTGCTGGTAGCTTCGGCCTGTGTGAAGTGATTGCCATGGTAAGCCTGTTTGTAAATCGCCGCCATTGCCCGACACGATGCCGAATTTACCAACCACATTGTGAACCGTTTTGTTTCCGCTGCCGAAATGCTGGTTGTCGACCGTTGAGGCGTAGTACTGCAGATTGATCCAGCTCGCTACGACCATCGGTGCAGTCATAATCGTTTCCAGCACTCTGCCATCTCTATCTTGCCGATAGTCATAACTGTGCAGGAAAGACCGCGCGTCGAGCTTCACCGATTTGGTCAACGACCGCGGCGCAACAATGAACGCAGCGTTACCAGCCAAGCCCCATTCCGGTCGCACTTCAGACCAATCGCTCGCTCGCTTGAAAAGATCAGACGCCGATTTTCCCGCGACGGTTGGAAGCCGTTCTTCCCGCGTTTGCTGACTGGCAACGGTGCAGCTCCCTTGCAGTTCTTGTATCGCCGATCTCAACGATTCCGGGACATCTTCGACATCAAAGAAGGAAATCGAATCGGTGGTTGTGTTATGGAGTGCACCGATAAAGTGCGTATCGTCGGGGATCTCAATGCCGCTTTCAACCAATGCGTGGCGAATGTACGGTTGATTCAGGAGCAATGCAGCAAATCGAGCGTTCGGTTCACCAGAGTGACCGCCGCAAGCTCCGCAGTCCAAACCCGCCGCAAGCGGATTGTTGTCTGTCTGGCAAGCGTGGCCGCAGAACACAACAAGGCTCGCAAAGTCTTTGGTTAGACCCAGGTTTCGCAATATGCCCTCGGCCATATCCACTTGCCGTGTTGTCGTCACGCCTTGCAAGTTCAATGTTCGCATCGTTGGACGAAGTTTGTCGTGGTCTTCCTCGCAAAGTCCATCGAACTTCAAAGCAATCGCGTTGGGCTTGACTCCTAACGCTCGTTGCAAGAGTTGCACCCCATAAAAAAGCCCCATCGTTTCGACGAACGAGAAACAACTGGTCGCGGACGTTTGAAAGCCTTTCCAAAGCGACCGCCAAGTTCTGTAGTTTTGGCGGTTTTTCGTTGTGATCGCCTCTTTTCCAATTTTGCTTTCTGGCAAGCCTTCGAGCAACTTGAATTGTGGCTTTAAAAGAACAGGCAGTTGCGCACAGCCCGACGTTTGGCCGAGTTTCAAGTACTCAAAACCCATCCCAAAGAATCCAGCGAATCCAAACGTTTCAATATCGCTCGACGGGGATTCCAGTTGGCGTCGTATTCGTTCGGAACGAACATCGATACAGAAGACCATTTGCGCGAGTTTCCGCTGGTCCGCCAATTTGGATTCGTCAGGCTTGATCTCCAAAGAACCGAGCAAGTCTCGTCGGTAGGCGATTTCGCTGGCTCGCAGTAGCGTGTATCGCAGCACGGAATCGTCGCCGGGCATTGCAAGCGGTGATTGGAACGAGACCGATTCTTTGTCGACAAAAGACGCCCAATTTATATACAGCGTCTTCGACTCTGCGAGCGCCGCGTCATACGCTAGTCGCATCGCCAATAGGCCAAACAAATCGTTGCTCGGACTTTCTTCATCATCGGACCAATAGGCTTGGTATTTCGCCCACGCGCACCAGCCAGGAATCGAAAACGCTTGTGACAAAAGCACGGCGGACCAGAGATGCATCGGCACGTTCAATTGAACGAGCGAGTACACAATCGCTGCCTCGGGCGTGTGCGGAAGTCTCGCCACGTACTCGCGAAATCCATGTAAACCGAGGATCTCAATGTTGCGATCTTCTAATGCAAGCATCCGCCAAGCTTGATAAAGCGGCAGGTTTGCATAGGGGCTGGTCCAGGTCGCTTGACCTTGATCATAGTGCGCCGCACAGTGCTTGGAAATCTCGTCAATAATCGCTTCCCGCCAATCGATACTCGAATAGTCGGTAGCATAATCAGCCACTGTGCGAACCGGTTGATGGCGATTCGTGTTGAGCTGCGACGGATTTAACGACGTGTCTCTTGGTTCGATGGACGACAATTTTTCTGCAATCTTTGGAGCCGATAGCGTTTGCATAAATCCTTGTTGACAAAGCTCGTCGATCGCCGAGTCAATGTCCGCAATGGAAAAACGTCCACGCTGGAACTCGGCTGCATAGTACTCGATCGGCATGAGGTTATCGCAATCGGAAAATACTTTCAGGAAGGCGCGAGCATCCATGAAAGAACGATGAGTGATGCCTGCGTAAGGGTTGACCGCGACGTAGTCTCGCAGAGGCCAAACCGGTGCGATCACTTCAGCAACTTCCCTGAGAGTCTCAGTGAGGGTTTCTATCAAATGTGGCGCAATGTTTTCCGCTGAAGCAGAATCTTCGTTGACTCGGTTGAAAGCAAGCGACATCGTTTAGGTTCCTCGTAGGGTTGTTAAAGTGTGTCGAAATTGATTGGTGAATTGCAAACGGTTTTTATCGGGAGGGTGAGGCTCCTGCCGAATCCCTCTGCATTCTCCCTTTTGGCTCAGCAGGAGCTTCGCCCTCCCGCAGCAGCAGCTTCGCTCCCCCATGGTCCTTAGCTTTTGACCAACGGACCGAACACGCGCCGCAATGCGCTGTCGACATAAAATCCATTTGCTACATGGATGTACCAGCGGTTCAGCGATGCGTTTCTGCGACCCTTGGCCAACATGAATTGAAGAACAAACATTCCCATGAAACCGGTGACGACAATCATCGCCACGAGCCACACAGAGTTGGAGGGTACAACCTTGGGCAGACTCCTGGCGATGATCCCGTCTATTATGAAAAAGCTGGTGGCGTAGACAATGCAAAGCCCTGCGGCAGACAACACCGCTCCCGACCCGAGTCGGCGACTTCCAGAACGCATCACTTGCGTAACCCATTGCGTGAGGGCCATCCCAAGAATGCTTCCGAGCAATAATCCACCCGGCTTCTGGACTGGGTCGATTCCAAACAATGTGAGCACCGTCCATAGAAATGCCATGATGCCCGCTGCAGACATGGCAAACGTCAGTAGCCCCACTTCCGAATTCAATGCGTTGCAGGGCTCAAGTCCAGGCCGTTCGGCGATCACGTTGCCGCTGCTAAGGAATGCGTGTGCTTTGTAAAGCGAGTGAGCGAGAATGTGAAGCATCGCGGCCGAGTAAGCACCCATTCCGCATTGCAGCAACATGAATCCCATTTGTGCGATCGTGGAGTAGGCCAACGACTTTTTGATGCTTGTCTGAGTCATCATGATGATTGCTGCGAAACATGCTGTAAAACCACCGATCATTGCCAGTGTCGACATCGCCGACGGTGTCAACGAAACCATTGGGCTGGTGCGAATGATCAAGTAGCCGCCTGCGTTCACGATCCCGGCGTGCATCAGCGCCGAAACGGGTGTCGGTGTTTCCATTGTGAGCGGCAACCAAGTGTGGAAGGGAAACTGTGCCGACTTGGTCACGGCACCGGCGACCAACAAGAATGCAGCCACTTGCAACGCGGGAGATGCCGTTGTCAGCGAACCAGCCAAGGCGTACAGTTCGGCAAAATCCAAGGTCTTGAATTCGTTGTAAATGATGATGGTTGCGATCAAGAGCGCCATATCACCCAACCGACTGATGGTGAACTTCGTCCATGCGGCGCGCTGGGCAGCCGGTCGGTGTCCGTAGTGCAATAAAAGATGATGCAAGCCGAGACTGGTCAGAATCCACATCGCTAGGAACAGCAATAAGTTGCCGGCGACCACCATCAACGACACGGAACCGATCGTGAACGCAGCCCAGCGATAATAGCGACCTTGGCTCGCTTCGCCGTCTAAGTAGCGTGTGGAATAGCGACAGATCACCCAACCGACAAAACTGACCAACGCAAACATCAGACTAGCAACGCCATCGTAGTGGACCGCTACACCGCTAGGAAACAAACTCAGAAGGCTGTCCGGACGTCCGCTTACGACTGGCACCCAACCCGCCACAAACGCGATGGCCAGGCAAACACCAACCGTCGCTTGAATCCCCGTAAGAACGGTAGCGAGTCGTCGAAAAAATCCCACGCCCTTGTTGACGCAAACGTTCGGTAGACTGACGAACCCCATTAAACAGGCGGGCGGAATCAAAAGAACTAACCACATCGCAGCAAGCATTACATGAACTCCAATTAGCGGAATAGAATACGCGAATCGTAATACGCGACATCGGATTCGTCAATCGCAGTTCTTGAGAATATTTTGGGTCAAATGAGAACTTTCGATAGAATGTCGAAAATACTTAGGGAAATGTTACGCATTTGAACTAGCAAGCTCGAATTTACTTTCACGGCTTGCCCGTTATACTTTGAAATTAGGCGGGGGAATGAATGGCAAAATCGATTAAACCTATGACATCATCTGGCTCGGAAGCACCATTGGTCTTGAACCGCTGGACCTTTCTCTCAAATCACGCTCACGTACTGATCACCCTGTATGCCAACCCCGACCTCGTGCTTCGCGAAGTGGCGGTCAAAGTTGGAATCACGGAACGTGGCGTGCAACGAATCTTGCAAGACCTTGAGGACGAGGGCTTCATCCGGCGCGAGAAAGTTGGTCGCAAGAACCATTATCAAGTGATCACCGAACAATCGCTTCGCCATCCATTAGAAGCGCATCGAACCATCGGCGACCTCTTAAGATTGGTCACGGAATAAGTATCGCAGATGTTTCGTTTTCGGGCGTCGCGGGCAAGCCGTCGGTGGTCGATGCGATGCGGACACCGCACGACCATCGGCGAATGTACCTCCGCCGCCGAGCCCGCGAGCTGATGACGGACTTTCTGACGGACTTTCTGTCGGTCTGGAAACCAAATTCGTCCGTTGGCAACCGCTGCCGCCACATTTCGCCTCCGTCGATTATTCGGAGCTTGGCGGTTCGCTCAATCCGACTGGCCGTTATTTAGCCAATCAGGTTCCCGGCTCGCCGGCGATCACGCAGATACTCTCCGATCGGGCGAGCGCCAACGTCTGGTAGAAATCAAGCAGCGTCGACGAGGGGCTATCATCTTTTTGCTTCAGCTATTGCTTGGTGTTTTCCCGGTGATGCGTTTGAAGGCGCGGTAGAATGTCGACAAGTCTTCAAAGCCGCATTGGAAGGCGATTGAAGTTACCTTTCGGTCGGTTTCTCGTAGCAGCTCTTGGGCTCGCTCGATGCGAAGGGCGTTGACATATGCGAGCCATGTTCGGCCGGTGCGGGCTTTGAATTGGTTCGTGAAAGTTCGGCGTGACATGCCCGAGGCAGTGGCGGCGGCATCGAGCGTGAGCGGTTCGTAGAAATTGCGATGCAGCCAGTCCACATACGACTCCAACATCGGGTCAACGGGTTGTGAGCCAGCATCACGACTGGTGAGATTGGCATTGGCGGTGCGTTCTGGCGGAGCGAGCATCAAGGCTAGTTCGGCAATCAGCGAAATGGAGGTTGCGACCGCAGACAACTGACTCGGAGGGTCGGTTTGGTCGACGAGGTAGAGGATTTTCCGTAGGTGTTGTTCAATGTGCAGCCCGCGATGGAGCGGTTCACTGTGCGTGGCCAGTTCAAACACGGGTAGCACCGCGGCGATGCACGGCAGTCGCGTGGGGGCGATGCCGAGTCCGTAAAGCGACACGGGTTGGCTGGCCGAATCGACGATTCGGTGCCGCGTACTGGCGGGGACGACAACCAAATCGCCCGATTCGCAACTGAGTGAACCCAATCCGTGCTGGATCGTCGCCGCCCCTTCGCGAATCCACAGCAGTTTCAGGAATGGGTGCTCGGTGACATCCATGGCAAAAGTTTCTGCATGACGGCTTTCAAAAGCCCAGATTCCATTGTCGCCCATGTCGGGTGGGACTGGCGAGGTGCGAGCGGTGGATGTTTGAAAGGTCTTCATGTGCCCTGAGAATCTGAAAAGCGAATCAGCCTATTCTACCTGCTTGCCTGAAACGCTAGTCAAAAATGCTTGAAACGCCAAGCCCTTTTTTCTGCTATCGGTATGCTGGGGAGCATGATGAAACACTCCCCTCCCATTCGTTACGGTCGCAAGATCACGGGCATGTCCGCGATCCTCCTACCGTTGTTGTCCGATACCGAGATTGACTGGCAAGGTTTTCGCAACCACGTTGCGCGGACTTCTGACGCGGGACTGGTGCCTGCCGTCAACATGGATACCGGTTACGGTAATCTAATCAGCAGCGAGCAGCGACTGGCCGTGCTGCTCGCGACACAAGAAGTTACTGCCGGTCGACCGTTCATTGCGGGTGCGTTCGTGGGCGATGCCAGCGGAGCGGAATTTGATTTCGATGCGTACCGCAGCCGGATAGATGAGATTCAAACGTTCGGCGGCAGACCTGTGATCTTCCAAAGTTTTGGTTTGACGGAGCAATCGGCGGACGGATTGATCGACGCCTACAGCCGCATCGGAAAACACTCCGGCGGTTTCTATGCTTTTGAACTTGGCAAAATGTTCGCTCCCTTCGGTGCGATCTATGACTTGCCGGTTTACGAGCGACTGATTCAGATTCCCGAATGCCTCGGTGCCAAACACTCCTCGCTCAATCGGCAATTGGAGTGGCAGCGATTGGCGATTCGTGATTCCGTGCGGCCCGATTTTATGGTGCTAACGGGCAACGATTTGGCCATCGACATGGTGATGTACGGCAGCGATTACTTGTTGGGTTTGAGCACGTTTGCACCGGCTGAGTTTGCTCGTCGTGATGCGATGTGGGAGAGTGGCGACAATGGTTTTTATGAGCTCAATGACTTGCTGCAATATCTCGGCTTCTTCGCCTTTCGCTCGCCCGTCCCCGCTTACAAACACAGCGCGGCACAGTTTCTAAAAGCCCGTGGTTGGATTGAAACCTCATTGACCTATCCCGGCAGCCCGACGCGTCCTGACACGGACGTGGCCATTCTCGAAGAAATCCTCAAAAGGCTCGAAGCATGACTCGCAAACCAATCAAGATTGCCATGCACGGTGTGACCGGGCGGATGGGCACGAACCAGCACCTGATTCGATCAGTACTGGCGATCATGCGGCAAGGTGGCGTGAAGCTCTCGTCGGGCCAGTGGCAACCGATCGAACCGTTATTGGTAGGCCGTGACGCTGCCAAATTAAAACACCTCGCTGAAACTGTGGCGACGGCCGAAATCGGTCGTTCGATCGAGTACACGACTGACCTCGATGCGGCCCTCGCCGATGAGAGTGTCGAAGTGTTTTTCGATGCCGCGAGCACTCAACTGCGACCGGAACTGTTGCGTAAAGCCATCGTCCACGGCAAGTCGGTGTATTGTGAAAAACCGATCGCGTGCGACGCCGCTGCAGCCAATGAGATCGCCGAATTGGCCAAGCAGGCGGGCGTCAAGAACGGTGCGGTGCAAGACAAATTGTGGTTGCCTGGAATTCGAAAACTGCGTTTGCTTCGCGATCAAGGCTTCTTTGGAAAAATCTTGAGTGTCCGGGGTGAGTTTGGATATTGGGTGTTCACGGGACATGATCGGGACCAGCCTGCCCAACGTCCGTCATGGAACTATCGCAGCGAAGATGGCGGTGGCATGATGATCGATATGTTCTGCCACTGGGAGTATTTGATCAACGATTTGTTCGGACCGGTTGACCGTGTGCTGGCACACGCAACGACAGAGATTCCTGAACGAGTTGATGAATCCGGCACGGCGTATCACTGCACGGCGGATGATGCCGCGTACGCGATATTCGTGTTGCAAAACGGACTAACGTGCCAATTCAACAGTTCCTGGAACACTCGTGTTCGTCGCGATGATTTATTAACAGTGCAAGTCGATGGGACGCGAGGATCGGCGGTGGCGGGATTGCGTGAATGTTGGATTCAGTCGGCAGCGGCGACGCCGAAACCGGTGTGGAATCCCGACGTGCCGCAGCCTATTGACTTTTACGAGAATTGGCAGCAGATGCCGAACACGACGCATTACGATAACGCGTTCAAGATCCAGTGGGAGTTATTCATTCGGCACTGCGTGGGCGATGCCGATTTCCCGTGGACATTGGCATCGGCAGCAGCGGGCGTGCGTTTGGCCGAAGCGGGGGCCAAATCCGCTGGTGAACAAGCCTGGGTAACGCTCGAACGAGCGTCCTCGCATGTCTAATCAAGCCCACGAGACCACGACGATGGACCGCTTGGCAGTGCACACGATCACGACGAAACCGTGGCCGTTGGCGGTGGCGGCGGAGCGTTTTGCAGCAGCCGGTGTGCGTGGCATCAGCGTGTGGGTGGAGGCTCTTGAGGGAATGTCGACAGCCCAAGCCAAGGCCGCGATCGATGCGGCAGGTTTGCAGGTGCCGGCATTGGTTCGAGGTGGTTTCTTTTGTGACTCGAATGCCAACGAACGAATCAAGCGTGTGGAGAACAATCGCCGACTCATCGAAACGGCCGCTGAATTATCCGCCGAGATGTTGGTGTTGGTCGTGGGGGCAACGCCCGGCGAACCGCTCGACCGTCAACGGGGCTGGGTACAGGATGGGATAGAGAGTTTAATTGAACAGGCCGAGGCCGTGAATGTTCGGTTGGCGATCGAGCCTCTGCATCCGATGTACGCAGCGGACAAGAGTTGTGTTAATCGCATGACGGACGCCCGTGAAATGTGCCAGTCCATTGGTCATCGGAATGTGGGCGTTGCCGTGGACGTGTATCACGTGTGGTGGGATCCGATGCTCGCGCAAGAGATCGCATTGCTCGGAAAAATCGATGCCATCTTCGCATTTCATGTCTGTGATTGGCGCGTGGCGACTCGCGATCTTCTCAATGATCGTGGTTTGATGGGCGATGGGTGCATTGACATTCGCGGGATTCGCAGGATGGTCGAATCCGCAGGTTTTCAAGGTTGGAATGAAGTCGAGATCTTTTCAAACGAGCATTGGGCGCGAGATCAAGACGTATTTCTCGGCGAGATTGTCGATCGGTATTTGACGCGGTGCTGAGCTGGCTGGAACAATCCGTTACGCTCATAACAAATTGACTGGATCAATATCAATCAGAAACTCAATCTCTTCTTTCGGATCGGTTTTGAAATCCGCCAGTGCGCGGCGGATCGTTTCACCAACGACCGCAGCCTCGGTGGCTTGCAACAGCAAGTGAAAACGATACTTGCCGCGCAAACGCACGATCGGTGGCGGTGCGGGGCCGAGGATGCGGACTTCGCTGTTGAGTAGATCGCGAGCGGACTCCAATCTGGCCAAGATAGAATCGGCTACCGCTTCGGTTTTGTCTTCGACTGGACCGCGGATGATAATCCGCGCGACACTACCCAACGGCGGATAGTTGAACTTCCGCCGATTGACCATTTCTTCTTCGACGAATCGTAAGTAGTCGTGACGCGAAGCAGCTTGAATTGCTGGATGCTCCGGCGTGAACGTTTGCACGATCACGCGACCACCACGGTCACCTCGCCCCGTCCGACCGGCGACTTGAGTGACAAGTTGAAAGGTGCGTTCGGCGGCGCGAAAGTCGGGGAAGTGCAATGCGGAATCCGCATTGATCACACCGACCAATAAAACATTTGGGAAATCAAGTCCTTTGGCAATCATTTGCGTACCCAGCAAGATATCAATCTCACCGCTGCGGAATTCCGACAGCACACGCTGATGGCTGCCGGGTCGTTTCATCGTGTCGCTGTCCATGCGAGCGATCTTGGCATCAGGGAACTTGGCTTTCACTTCCACTTCGAGCTTTTGTGTCCCCAAGCCACCATACCGAATCCCGTCGAACCGACAGGCGGGGCACCACGGCGGTGTGCCGATGGTGTAATCGCAGTAATGACACATTGCTTTGCCACCGTCACGGTGATGCGTCAGCGGCATGTCGCAATCCGGACACGCGACAACATGTCCGCACGAGGGGCACTGGATTGTTGTCGCGAACCCGCGTCGATTCAGTAGCAAAATTGCCTGTCCCTGTTCTTTCAACGTTTCATCAACGGCTTGTTTGAGCGGTCGACTGATCGCACCGCCACCGCCGCGATCATCACGCACACGTAAGTCCACGAGTTGCACGTCAGGCATCGGTCGGTTGGCAACCCGATCGGGCATTGAAATCAATTCAGCATGCCCACTTTGAGTTGCATGCCAAGCTTCCATCGAGGGCGTGGCCGAACCGAGCAGCAGCGGCACACCGAGCGACATGGCTCGCGCATGAGCGACTTTCCTGGCGTGATAGCGTGGTTGCGAATCTTGTTTGAAAGAACCGTCGTGTTCTTCATCAAGCACGATCAAACCGAGATTGGGCAGTGGAGCAAACACCGCGCTGCGGGGGCCGATCACGACTTGCACTTCCCCGCGACGAATACGTTGCCAGTGAAAGTGACGTTCCGAAGGCGACATTTGTGAATGCAGAACGGCGACCGAATCAAAGCGACTTTCAAACCGTCCCCGTGTTTGCGGTGTGAGGCTGATTTCTGGCACCATCACGATCGCGGAACCGGCTTGCGAGACAACGTGCTCGATCGCTTTGATGTACACCTCCGTCTTGCCGCTGCCCGTCACGCCGTGCAAGAGCAACGTCCGCCCGCGACCGCTATCAATTGCCGTGGTGATCCGCTCCAGTGCAGCGGTTTGTTGTTGGGTAAGTTCAAAGTCTCGCTTAAGTTCACCGTCGTTGAGCTGCGCCAGTACGCGAATCCCCGAGTGCATCTCGCGTCGAACTTCAGGAACAATCAAGTTTTTCTTTTTCAATCGGCGAATCGGATCATCGGTACACTCCGCTGCCACGGCGAGTTCCGCCACCGTCATCGGACGCCCTGCGGCGACGAGAAACCGCATCACGCTTTGTTGCTTGACGGGCAGTTTTTCGATCTCAATATCGGCGAGATCTTTCACGGGCGAGAAGTAGGTGGTTTGTTTAGTGCCTGCAGCCGAACGCACGCTCGAGGGGATCAGGGTGTCGAAAACCTGCCCAGCGGGAACTTGATAATAATGGCTCATCCACATCACGAGCCGGACCAGCGCGGTGTCGCACAACGGTGAATCGTCGAGACACTCGGCGACATCGCGGAGTTTGCCGTGAGCCGATTTTCCTTGCTTGACGCCAACGCACCAACCGGGCGTGGATTTCTTGCGATGGCCCAGCGGCACGCCGACTCGCATGCCTGGTTTGAGTTCCTCGCGGAGCGAATCGGGAATGCGGTAGTCGTAAGGACCGTGTGGTGAACGTGCAAAGACGATCGACGCCAACATCACGTCTTCTTGAATCGCCAACTCCCAAGGTGGCGGATCGGTCTCGAATAACTCCGATTGAGCCGCCTCGCCGCGAGCGGATTTTTCGGAATCGGTCAATTTCATCGCACCGGGTTTCTGCTCATTCGGGAGGACGCTTTCAGGCAGCACGAAATCATCCAACTCTCCGAAATCCTCGGAAGCATTCGGATTTTCTGGCACGTCAGCAGGCGGTAGCGAAGATGGAGTAGGTTGCACTGGCGATTCAGGCGATGCTTGGAACGGGGACGACGGAAACACCACTGGGGTGGAGACCAGATCATCGGGGAGGATGTTCAGTGAATCAAGCGTTGACATGCCAATTCTCGTTGATTGGGAGTTTTCGTGCGGAAGGGCTACTCCCACAACTATCGCCTGAGGCTGTGACACGTTTGGTCACATCTGCGGTTGGTGGAGGTTGTTTGCTTCACCTCTCCCGACAAAACGTCGTACCATGGGACTCGCCAGCGGGGGAGATTTGCGACCGCAGGGATCGTCCCTGGGACAACCCACGTCGCCGACCAACGCATGCAGAGCGACGACGAACGATTTCGCGAAAAATGCTGCAAAAACAATTTTTGGTGGTTCTGCCTGAGGGGCACGAGATGCTGAAAATCCAGCCCCTGCTAGATCGAGTCATTGCTCTAGCGACATGACGGGAATACGCCCCAACCTCATGAAAGACGTTTCTTTAAAGTGCAGTCTATCAACAGACTCCGGTTGCTTTGGGAAAATCTCCAGCGGTTTCGTTTGCGTTTTGATTTTTGTGGTAAAAAATACCACGCAACATAACAGTCATGCTTCGCTATCGCGGAATTGTTTTGATGCGCTTTCTCTGATTCTCTGAAAAGCACTCCGTTCGGAACGAACAAGTCCAGTGGAAGAGGATAGAGGACGTCCATTTTCCACCAACTCAAACTCCAAATTCTTTTTATTCAATGACCCGCTCAACATCGCTCATCAACGCTGACGTCTTTCTGGGCTGCATGCCCGCTGTCATGACCCCGTGTCTGACCAGTGGTGAAATTGACTTCGACACACTCGTCACGACGTCGCTGGGATTGATCGACGCTGGAATGTCTGGCGTCGTCTACTGCGGTTCGATGGGTGATTGGCCACTGTTGACCGATCAACAGCGCCGCGATGGTGTGGCCCGCTTGGTCGACGCGGGGATTCCGGTGGTTGTGGGGACCGGAGCCGTCAATACGCAAACGGCTTGCGATCACGCAGCGCACGCTGCGGAGGTCGGGGCGGCTGGATTGATGATCATCCCGCGTTTGCTGTCACGCGGCACTTCGTCCGCCGCCCAAGCGATTCACTTTTCGCGAGTCTTGACAGCCGGTGGTGACCTCCCCTCGGTCATCTACAACAGTCCATACTATGGTTATCAAACCCGTGCGGAAGTGTATTTCCAACTTCGACGCGAGCACGCAAACTTAGTCGGTTTTAAAGAATTCGGTGGTGCTGCGTCCATGCAGTATGCGGCCGAGCATATCACGTCATCGCCTGATGGTGGGATGCTGTTGGTGGGTGTTGATACGCAAGTCTATTACGGATTCGTACATTGCGGTGCGGTCGGCTCGATCACGGGAATCGGGAACTGCCTGCCACGCGAAGTCTTGCATTTGACTGAGTTATGCCGACGTGCCGCGAAAGGGGACGCGGTGGCGAGAATTCAGGCAGCCCAACTTGATGAGGCGTTGAAGGTCTTGTCGACATTCGATGAAGGTCCTGACTTGACGCTCTACTATCGGCTGCTCGCCTCACTGACCGGGGCACCCGCGTACGCCACGCCAATGGACAGCAGTGATCGCTTGAGTGATTCCCAGCGGCACTATGCTGAACAGCAACTCAGCTTGTTTCAAGCTTGGTACGCCGACTGGTGCTAAGCACAACGAAACTCGGCAAGAGTTTTAACGAAGTCGTAGGACCGAATAGGAGATAAAGAGGGATAGGCTTCCAGCTTATCAATAGTGAGATGACAGGCTGGAAGCCTATCCTACTTAGTCCTTAATGGGCACTACGGCGCGATGGTTTTTCCGGCGACGCTGACCGCTTTGGGACGCTGCACGTTCTTGGCTAAGCCGACCATTTCAAATAGCCGAATCACGCCCCAAGACAGGTCGAACTCGAACCAACGGTGACCGTGGCGGGCGGCACGTGGGGCGGCGTGGTGGTTGTTGTGCCAGCCTTCGCCGTGGCTAATCAACGCGACTAACCAATTGTTCGTGCTATGGTCGCGGGTTTCGTAATTCCGATATCCGAACACGTGTCCCAAAGAATTGACCGACCAAGTTCCATGCAATACAAATACGGTACGGACGGCGACAGCCCATACAGTCCAGCTCAGGTAATGCCGTAATGCGATCGACCAATCGCCACCGCTGATCGCTAAACCGATCACGCCACCGACGAGTGATAAAGCAATCGCATGGCCGATGAAGACAAAGAACCAACCGTCTTTGCGTTCGAGTTTTAGATAGAAAGGATCTCGCAGCAGGTCGCGGACATAGCGTTCATAGCGACTCGTGCGGTCGAGGTCACGGTGCCGGCAAACGACCCAGCCCATGTGTCCCCACAAGAAACTTGCCAACGGGGAATGGGGATCGGGTTGATGATCCGAATGTTGATGGTTCATGCGATGGATGGCGACCCACCGCGCGGGGCTATCTTGTAAATTGCACATGCCGAGAATTGCCAAGGTGTGTTCGAGCCATTTCGGGCAGGTGAATCCACGGTGCGTTAGCAGACGGTGGTAGCCGATCGTGATGCCCATCATGCCAAACAAAAAGTGGCCAGCAACGGCCGCAATCACCGCTGGCCAAGTGAAAAGGTAGCCAAATAACGGTGGCACGAGGGCGAGCAGGGCGACGATATGCACCAGAGTCAGCACGATCACATATTCCCACATGATCTGCAGCGGTTCGGTTGCTTCGGGGCGTGGCAATCGCTGGGGATCGTGACCGGCCAACGGCAGATCGTCTTGGTACAGCAAATCGTCGCCCATTGGATCGTATTCGGCAGCAGCGCGGTCACCGGGTGACATCGCTTTTCCGATGGGGGCGGTTTCGGGCGGCGAAACTTCGCTGGTCGACATGGTCACGGTCTCTGGCGATCGAGGACGAACGTTAAGGGAAACTGATAGGGTCGAGTTTATCACTCAAGTTTGCAATCCCAGTTTAATTGGCGGGTTGTGAAACTCGCCAAAAGTTTCGATTCTACGTGGTGGCCGAACTCCTTGAAGACTTCCGCTTCGTCTCAACTGGCTTCAGCTCATCCAGGTTGGCAACACCCCGGAGGCCGGCAATTCGATCAATTTCGTGTGCGTGATCGCGTCGATTGCCATCAGTTCCTGCATCACCGACTCCGGCACATCGCCATCCAGGCTAAGCACGCCAATGGCATCGCCACCCGGTGCCGAGCCTTCGCGGCCCACAGCCATTTGGGCAATATTGATGCCATTCTTGCCGAACACGGTGCCCACACTGCCGATAATGCCGGGCACGTCTTTGTGTGCGAACACGAACAGCCGTCCGTCGAGAAATGATTCGAGTCGGTAACCATCGAGCAAAATCAAACGCGGCATCTCGTGACCAAGCACGGCCGCTCCGGCGCTCACGGTTTTCCCACCGCCACTCACTTCAGCAGTGATACTGCTAGTAAACGCGCTTTGTTCGCTGTTATGTTCGACGCTGAGTTCGATGCCACGTTCCCGTAACAGCATCTCCGCATTGACCACGTTCACATCGTCAACCACACGTTCGAGCAATCCGGCGCAGAACGCGTTGTTGAGTACACGCGTGTCTTTCGTCGAAACGGCACCCCGATACGTCAGCCGCACGTGATCGATACCGCCACCGTGCCACTGGTTTAACAACAGCCCGACACGATGAGCGATATTCAGATAGCTTCGCAACTCGTCGAGTGTTTTCGGGTCCAAGGACGCGACATTGACGCTGTGTTTGATTTCACCGGTTTTGAGATAGTTGATCAGCAAGTGGATGCCTTCGACGGCGACTTGCGTTTGCGCCTCTTCGGTGCTGGCCCCGAGGTGCGGTGTGCAGCACGTATTCGGCATTTTGAACAGCGGGCTGTCTGTGCAGGGTTCGTCTTCATACACATCTAACGCCACTCCGCCGAGTTGTCCGCTCTTGAGACCTTCCACCAAGGCGTCGTGGTCATAGATTCCACCGCGAGCCACATTGATGACTCGCAGCCCCGGTTTGACTTTCTCTAATTGCGCCATGCCGATCAAACCTTTGGTCTCAGGAGTCAGCGGCGTGTGGACGGTCAAGAAGTCGATCAGCGGTAACATCTCATCGACGGTTTCGACGCGTTTGACCATCAACGATTCCGCTTGGTCATCGGTCAAGAATGGATCAAAGGCGATCACCTCCATGTCAAACGCTCGTGCACGGGAGGCAACTTCGCGACCGATGCGCCCCATGCCGACGATGCCGATGGTTTTGCCAGCGACCTGGGTGCCCATATAGGCTTTGCGGTCCCAACGTCCTTCGGCCAAACTTTGGTGTGCAGGAGCAATGTTGCGGCTCAGGGCGAGCATCATCGCGAACGTATGCTCAGCCGTGGAAACGGTGTTCCCGGCGGGCGTGTTCATCACGACGATTCCGCGCCGAGTGGCTGACGGTTTATCGATATTATCGGTGCCCACGCCAGCCCGCACCAACGCACGTAAATGGGTATTGCCTTCGAGTGATTCGGGCGTGATCGTCACACCGCTACGTAAGATCGCACCATCGAATTCGTTGAGCGATTTGCGGAGATCTTCGCCCTTGAGTTTGGTGCGAACTTCGTACTCGATCCCTGGAGTGGCTTCGAGCAGGTCAATTCCCTCTTGGGCGATGTCGTCGAGAACAAGAATGCGGTGCATGTGTCAGTTGGAGATTGTAGTTTTTAAGTGAGAGTTTGAATGACAGGCAGG
>JBGSMN010000175.1:0-18570 GCA_041740155.1 Rhodopirellula sp. | reverse complement strand
CGGCAGCAGCCCGACCAAGAAGCTAAGGAAACGTTGGTTATGACCAGGAGGGCCCGCTTCGTTTCCGTTGGTATTGGTAAGGAACGTTCCACCCGCCTGCATCGGCAGTTGGTTGTATGAGGCATGGTAATTGTGAATGCCTAAACCAACCTGCTTAAGGTTGTTGGAACAACTCATCCGACGAGCGGCTTCACGCGCCGCTTGGACGGCGGGAAGAAGGAGCCCCACAAGGACTCCAATGATCGCTATCACAACCAGAAGTTCTACAAGGGTAAAACCTTGATGAGGATATGTACGCTTCATCGTAGACCTCGAATGAAAAAAGAAAGGTAATGGGGGGTTCGAACACGCTCGCGGCTTGTTAAAGGGACGCAGGTCCTCCTTGAGGATAAGTGATTAGCAAATGTTGGTCAAGCATTTTTTTCTTCCTTCCGACCCACAAATCCATGAAAACGTTGGGAAAATGCTGGTTTCGAACGATTTTGAGACCACGAACACTTGGTGTCCAAGCTCGCGTTGAGGTTCGTAGTGGGATGAGGCTCCAGCCGTGTGACCAAACGTGTCACAGTGCTATCCGATAGTTCTGGTGTCCCGGCAAGCGAACACTGCCAAACCATCACCACTTCAGGAATTCAATCCATGGCCAAGTTCTACGTTCAATCAGGTACTTTTCGTCGTGTTGTTGCTGCGGATTCATGTCGCAAGGCCGCTTTATGGGCGGTTCACGAAGTCATGCAGCAAGTCCTGCCGGTCGAAGATGGTAATGTTTCACGAACAGAAAACACGAGCAACGACGCAGGCTCTGTTCAGAAAATCACGGTGTTGACAGGCAAAGTCCGTGTTGACGAGCGGGGCTTTGATCGCATCGACGCCAAAGAGTTGCCAACGATGGAAGTCGTTGCTGAATGGAATCAAATGGTCATGACGCTCGATCGCCTGCAACAAATGCTCGACGGCACTTGTAACAATACGCCTGTACCAGCCGAACGTTTTAACGAGGAAGATTTCACAGAAGATCGTTTCTCTGATGATCTGGCAGCGTGAGACTTCGTTACGCCTCAAACTGGTGCTCGACAAACTCATCATTGAGACGATCGAGGTTGCGATCCGTCAGCAGTGCGGAGGTGAGCGAAAGTAGATTGGGTTCGGCAAGATCGTACTTGAGTTTCGCGTGCCCCGAGGTAATCCCCACGGCGACGTGGCGACGACTTATCGGATCGCGATATACCCACGGACATCCACTTGCGCCACCACCAAAATTGGTGGCGATGGTGGGAGCAAAATCATCGCCCCCACCACCACTGACGCCGAACAAATAGTGACCGCGACTGCGCCACAATTGTTTGCCGAAGTCAAAACCACTACCCGCTGGGTAACCCATGATGTCGACATGGTGAGCATCGAAAAAGTCGATATTCAACAGCGGCTGGATCGGAAGTTCTGCGCCAATCAGATCGCCGATGTTAACATCCACGCGGCACACCGCGATGTCGTGATTGGTCAGTGGGTTGTCAAGGTACGCTTGCGGAATCGTTCCCGAAACGACGCGGCACGCGGGACGTCGTTCTGAAGAGTAAAAATCGTAGCCGGGATAAAACTCTAACCCGCGCAACCACACGCGTTCATTGGAGTCAAATAGATTATGAGCGCACGTCATGATCGTATTAGGCCCCGTAACAAACGCCGAGCCGCTGGCGAATTGTCCGTTGTGTTGGCCTGGTAATCGAATGATTAGTTTTCCGATCGCGCGCATGATGGATTCGGGATCGTCGGCATCCCAGATCGAATCGGTCGCCAGGGCGGACCGGTACATCGACGTGAGTGGACGACGACGCAAATCCGAGAGGTCGGGGAATCGCTGGGACGCGCGGAGGTTTTGAAGTGAGGCCGAGTCCAACGGCGAATCTTGAAATCGTCCCAGCAACAGCGGTTGTTGCGTACGGTGTTGCGGTGAGTTCGGATCGTCACTCTTGTTTGGCAATGCGTCGACCGACCAACCGTCCGTGGGTACTGCCGCCGGAAGGGGACGTTGGCCTGGTGCAGACGAAGGCAGCGGGATGCCTTGGGGCAAATCAACGCGTGAGTTTTGTTGCAACCACAGCCCACGGGGAGTCAGGAATGGGTGCGTTTCACCGCTGAGCGAATAATCATTCGTATAACTACGACGTCGTCGTTGATCGGGCATGAGTCAAGAATTGCAAGGAAACTTAGTGAGCTATTTACGACCAAAATCAGCCGGGATTTCGCCCCATTTTTTCGTTTCCCATTTGAGGATCGGATTGCGAATGGGGTGTTCGGCGAGCCATTTTTCTGCGCGCTTGACGAGATTGAAAAGTCTAGCGTTTTCAGCCGTCCGGGGTAGCTTGGTTTTGCAAACACCCTGCCGCACCCAACTGCGTCCAATTTGCGAGTCGGAATAGATGGGGACGTCGAACTGTTCGCCCCCATGCAGCAGAGCGAGGGCGTGTACGATTGCAAGAAACTCGCCGATGTTGACCGTACCCTCAGGATACGGCCCCATGTGAAAAAGATCCGTACCGGATTCGATCTCGACGCCTTGGTATTCGAGTTCACCAGGGTTGCCTTTGCAGGCTGCGTCAACGGCCCAGGCGGTCATATCAACGCCCAAGCTCTCAAGTTCGTCACGGTCGATTTTTGGCGTTGCGATTTTCTTGCTGCCGTCCCCGTTGCCTTGACCCCAGTATTTATCGGGGCCAGCAGCGTAGGCCGCTTCGGCTTCGGCGCGAGTAGCAAACGATTTGTACTTGGCACCGGCCACACCGAGAATTTCGCGTTTGCACTGATCCCACGTGGAATAGATTCCAGGCGTGTTCCCCGACCACACGACGTAAGTTTTCGGTTTTTTGGCTGCCATACGAATCGTTAGCGGACGGTACCGGTGGCCACACACTCCGCCGTCTTGCCGCCTTGCAGGTCCGTCACGATTTCAATTTTCTGAGCGATCCGATCTGGGGCATCGCCAGCATTGAAGTTCATTTGCAAGAAATGCACTTTTTTCTTGCCCTCGGGAATGTCAAACGAAAAACGCGTGTCAATGCAACGCACTTCGCTGATCGCAAACGGTTCGTCTGCCAATACAACAAGGCGTTTGCCAACCGTTTCACCGAACGCCGCCGTACCGAGACTGACGGCGGCTGGTTTGACCTCGATCGATGGTTTCACACGTCCGCCCACGGCCATTTCAATCGTGGGGAATTGCGTGTCATTGCTAATCAACGTCAGGCGTTCATGAATATCGCCTTCGGACATCGATTCTTTCATCCGCACCTGCATTTCATACTCGACCAATCCAGGTTGAATCGTCGGTTGGCTGAGTTTCACAGCGAGATCACTGCAGTGGCTGCGGACGTCTTGAATCCGCCAGCCGGGGTTGCCGCGATGCGAGATTTTGATCGTGCGATCTTTGACCTCTCCTGGCTTGCTCTCGCCGAAATTGATTTCGGCGGGCTCGAAGGTAACGTCCGTGCGAATGAAACCGCTGACCTGCAATTGCACCTCTGCGTAAAACGGTTGATCGAACACCACCGTAATTGTTGCCGCTTTCTGGCCAATGAAGGTGCTCGTGTTGAGCGTCGCGATGATCGAAGCCGTCTCGTGCGTGGCCAATGTGTCCTTGCTGACCGAGGGAGTCGTGCATCCGCAACTGCTGCGTACGGCCGCCACATGGACTTCCTCTTCATACAAATTGCGAAACTCAAACAGATGCTCGGCTTTCGCTCCTCGTCCGACCACACGGAAGTCATGGGTGGTCTCACCGAACATCTTCTCGGCCCAATTTTGTTGGGCACTGGCGAGCGTCGGCATCCCCAGCGTTGTGAAGGCGATAATGAACGCGAAAACCGAGTTGCCGAGGATCACACGGCGATTAGCAGAAACATTCATGGCTAGAGTTTCGGTCTCCAAAATATTGATAAGAAAGTGGAATTTATCTGAAAAAAATGAAACTACTTGCGGCGTAATCGTTAACGCACTTCCCTTTGTACCTTGTCGGCCAATGAGTGGAACTTTTCCAATAATTCTGCCAAACGTTCCATAGGTAAACCAACAATATTGCTTTCACTGTCGCCATCGATCACGTGAATCCAATCATTGCCATCTTGATACCCGAATCCGCCGGCTTTTCCTTCCCATCGACCACTATCCAGGTACTTTGAAACCATTTCGTCGGAGAGTGAGTCCATTCGCAAACGTGAGCGAACGACATCTAGGTAACAGCGGTTCGTTCCGGTCGACCACAAGCAGACCCCGGTGTAGACGTCGTGCAAGCTGCCTGACAGCAGCCAAAGCATCGCTTCGGCGTGTGCCCGGTCGGTCGGTTTGCCCAAAATCTGTCCATCACACTGGGCCAACGTATCGGCGGCAAGAATAAAGGAATTTCGTCGTCTCCGCACCACGTCGACCGCTTTTTGAAACGCCAGTCGCGCGACCATTTCTGAAGCCGTTTCCTTGAAATCGACAGGCGATTCGGCTGACTCCGCGGCCGGGCAGATCTCGAATTCATAGCCTGCACTGCGGAGCAGCTCAGCACGACGGGGCGAGCCGCTCGCTAGCACCAACGGCTCGCCGGTGGGGATGCGTGCGCGTGGCAGATTTTTCATCAGCGCCAACGTTTCTCCACTGGATGGCATGTCAGTCATGTACTTGAAAATTCCTTGAGCAATGCGACCTTGATCACCCGTGTTAACCAACCGGCTCCGGCATTTGGCGGTTCGTTCAAGCTAGCACTCTTCCGCGAACGCATGTTGTCGAGCGGCAGCGATTTGGAATCCATCAGGATCGGCAGCTTTACCCGCTGCACGATCGCCAGCGGTTGGCAATCGAGGCCCTGGGATTTCGGGACCGGTGTGCGAGATTTCGTTTTTCTCGTTCACAAAGATCAGCTTCGGTTGATGCGATTTCACTTCGCTCTCTGGCACCATCGCATAAGCAGCCAAGATGACGTGATCACCTGGCCGGATCAAATGCGCTGCCGCTCCGTTGGCGCAAATGTCATGTGAACCCGGCAACCCTTCGATGGCATACGTTTCTAAGCGTGAACCGCGCGTCACATTCCACACATGTAACGACTCATAAGCAACGATCCCCGCCGCATCGAGCAACTCGGGCGGAACGGTCAAGCTGCCCTCGTAGTTCACGTCGGCAGCCGTCACGGTGGCGCGATGAATCTTGGCGGCGAGCAGTTTTCGATAGCGTTGGGGAGCGTCCAAGGTCGCTAGCTCGTGAGAAAGGGTTTGAGTTTTTCAATGGTGGCTTCGTTGCCGATTTCGAGTTTTCCGAAGCCATAAGCAGCACCCTCGGCCACAGCGGCTTGTTGATGCTCATCGTAGTTCGTCACCAACATCACGGCGACGTTGCTCAGTTCAGGATCAGATTTGATCTTCTTGATGATCTCTAAACCGTCACTGTAGTCGCGGTCTAACTTGCGATTGACGGTCACTAAATCGACTTTCCGTTTGCGGAGCAGTTCCACGGTGTCTTCGGCACCGTGAGTTTGAACCACGGTGGCGTCAAAGTGAGAGGTGACCATCTGGCGAATCGAGTTGAAATCGGGGCCACAATTGCCACAATCAACCAGCGTTTTAACCATTTTGCCTGCTTGGGGCTGCGAAGGAACGAACAAGACGAATGCTAACCATTGCCTAACTTAGCAGCGGAATGGCCAAAAGTCACGATCCCCCCGAAATGGAGATTCTCGCGGGATGGCGATCGAATATCAGCTAGGGCGTCTTATTTTGCCTCTTTGCAAAGTATCGTCTTCGCCTCGCTCCGTCTGGTCTCGCTCTTTCTGGAAAAAAACGATGCGGCGATTCGCTTTGCCTGACTTTTGTTTGCGAGAGTCAGCCAGTGACGCAGCGAACGACGATCGATGCAGTTTCATGAACGGATTGCGTGAACTCACGTTCAATCAATCGTGAACCCGATCTTAACGGTGACTTGCCAGTGTGAGACCTTGCCTTCACCGATCGTGCCGCGCGTTTCGATCACCTCGAACCAACTCAGACCACGGACGGTTTGCGATGCTTGTTCAACGGCGCTGCTGATGGCATCCTCAATCGACACGGTGGAGGTGCCGACGACCTCGATTTTTTTGTAGGTGTGATGAGGCATGGTGGTGCTCCGTAGGTTTGCGAGTGTAAAGGTGATCATGGCAAGTTCACTCGCCACATCGTGCCATCATAACGCACTAGCGGACCCCACGACTGCCTCAACACCTAGTCCAGATTGTCGCAGCTCTTGCGAGTCGAAGAGGCTAGCCGAAATGGCGTGAACTTTCGTTTTTTTGCTCTAGCGGAATTCATTAAGGCGAGCGGCCAGATGTTTTTTACCCGGAGCGTGAGGCTCCCGCCGATCGGTTGCTCGACGCAGCAGGAGCTTCGTTCTACCATCGGACTCAGCAGGAGCTTCGTTCTCCCATAGCGTCGTTGTTTTTCGGCGAAATTAACGACTCCCGCGGTCTTGCCGACCTCCGCTACCCCCAAGATAGCGATGTCGACTCACGTCGAGAGTTTTGCCCGTCACCACTGCGCGCTCTCGACGAGTTATGATGAACGCCTCACCAGGGCAACCTGGATAACGTAGTTCCTGGTCCCCACCTTCCATCTTTCCTTCCGAAACCCCTGCCATGTCCAAACACCAACGACACGAAACATTTCAACGGTATCGCCGGGCACTCAGCGCTCTTAGCGGTGCCATCATCTGCGCACTCTTATCCACACACTTCTCTGCCGACGTTTCAGCCGATGAGACCACCGGTACCCACCGCATCTTCAATGGTGTCGATATGCAGGGTTGGCATGGTCGACCGCATTTCGATCCCGGCGTATTTGACGCGCTGCCAGAAGAAGAACAGGCGGCCAAGAAAAAACAGTGGACCGAGGAAGCACACCAACACTGGAGCGTTGAGAACGGTGAACTAGTCAACGACGGTGCAGGGCCGTATCTGACCACTGACGAGGAGTTCGACAACTATGAACTGGAGCTTGAGTACAAAACCGTCGCTGAAGCCGACAGTGGCATCTACCTGAAAGGGACACCGCAAGTCCAGATTTGGGATTCAACGCAAGAGTCGAAATTCAACATCGGTGCAAACCTTGGCAGTGGTGCATTGTGGAACAATTCGCCTGGTGCCGCTGGCAAAGATCCACTCGAACTAGCTGATCGTCCGTTTGGAGAATGGAACCAACTTCGGATCGTGCAGGTCGGGGCTCGCACCAGTGTGTGGCTCAACGGCAAGATGACGGTCGATCGTGCGATCATGGAAAACTATTGGCACCGCGATCAACCGCTCCGCCCTCGTGGTCCGATTCAATTGCAAACACACGGTGGCGAAATTCGCTGGCGAAATATTACTCTGCGTCCGCTCGATACCGAGGCTGCCAACGAGTACCTAGTCGCGGGAGATGATAGCGATTTCGTTTCGCTAACCGATGGCAAAACGCTCGACGGATGGATCGGTGCGGTTGATGATTACGAAGTAACCGAGGAAGGAGCGATTCGATGTCGGAAAGGTCGCGGCGGCAATCTATTGACGAAAGACGAGTACGATGATTTTGTCGTGCGATTCTTTTTTCGGTTACCGCCTCGCGGTAACAATGGGTTAGCGATCCGTTCGCCTGGTGAAGGCAATCCGGCGTATGCGGCGATGTGCGAATTGCAAGTGCTCGATAACGAACACCCTGCGTATGCCACGCTCGATGCACGTCAATATCACGGCTCGGCCTACGGCATGGCCGCTGCCGCGCGCGGGTACTTGCGACCGACTGGCCAGTGGAACTATCAACAAGTCCGTGTTGTAGGATCCACCATCGAAGTCGAACTCAACGGCAACGTGATCCTGAACACTGATCTCTCCAAGGTGACTGAGTATATGGCCGACAGTGCTCACCCCGGAAAAGATCGCAAGAGCGGCCACTTCGGTTTCGCTGGACACAGCGATCCAGTCGAATTCAGAGAAGTTAAGATCCGTCGTTTGACTCCGTAGCAAAGTCAGGTGAAATCGTTATCTATGAAATCATCCATCGGCTGCATCGTCTCGTAGCCGATGGGTGGTCATTTACAATCGTGACTGACCTCACAAGAAATCTGAGCTCACATCAGCGCCACCAGTGGTATAAACGCGCTGATATGAATTGATAACAGACAGCCGATCCTTAGGGTGGGTGACTTCAGTTAATTTAAGCACCGCTGCATAAGTAACTCGTAGGCGAGTCTCTCCGAGACTCCCGGCATTCAACGTCTCGAAGAGACGCTACTACGTGCGTTAAGCCAAGTGACTACTCACCCCAGCCAACAGGTTGAGTCCAGGCCTGCTGGAATTGCTCGGCATAGGAAGGATCGTTGTGTGATTTGCTACTCGTGATGACGGCGCGGACATAGAGTTCCTTCCCCGTCATCACGTAACTTGGTGACAGGTCGTCTGACGTGCCTACTGACACACCAATGCGATGTTCGTCGATGGCTTTCACCTCTGATGTGTTTGAATCATCGTGGGCGAGCGTCGCGATGAAATTTGTGTGGTAGGTTGCATCGGGTTCACCTTCGATTTGAATCGACAGTGTTTGCGTTGATTTGTCGAACTGAACATCCGCGAGCGTGACACCACTGGACGCGTAGAAGTCGCCTTGTTTCATCGCTCGAATCAAGTGCTCGGGCGTTAAATAGCGACTGCGAACCATTACCCAACCGCGTCCTGGTCGAGACCCTGGTTTGCCGTGATACTCGTGAGAATCGTCGGTCGCGATCCCCATTAGCGGTGGAATGTTGAGCGAATTTCGCCGAAGGGCATTGGCGATGTCCCAGAATCGTTCAATACCAGGATGCTCGTCATCGCCCAATTGGTTCACGCCGGGATGGCCATTGTAGACTTCAAAAAAACGTTCGGACACCACCGAGGCCAGATCCTCCGCAGTGATCGCATAGTGAAAGTTGGGGTGATTGACGTGCGGCAAGACTTCGCGGCCATGTGACTTCTCGTGTTCCAAGATCGCTCTCAAATTGTTTTCAATGGTCTGCCGCACGGTGTCTCCACCGACCGGTTGCAGGGCTTCGGCAAGGTTCGTAGCGTTGATGTGGACCGGCTTGCCTTCGGCCTTGTCGCTGATCTCTTCGGCCGGAATCAAAATGAACTGCCCCGCTTGCTCAAGCAAATAACGAAACTCATCGAGTGGCTTCAGACGCACCTCGTGGTTCTTACTGCCTGGTTCGCCGCGTGTTTCCACCCACTCTTCGCCAAACCGGGCATGATAACGATCCAGAATTTGTTCGTCGCTACGGCTGATGACATGGGAGATCGGCATCCAACGCATTCCCTCGCTGAGCACGTTGTGATCCGTCAGCGCTAAGAAATGGTAGCCACGCTCTCGGTACCAGTCAGCGATCATTTCGGGAAACTGGTCTCCGTCACTCCACAACGAGTGCGTATGCAGGTTTCCTTTCCACCAACGCGGAGAGTTGTCGGATTGAGGAGTTGTTTGTGCTGACACGCTTAATGACATGAAGCACGTCGTCAGAGCGATCAAGAAGAAATGTTTCATCGTATGAATCTCTCGCGAGAGGAAAGTGTTACGGTTCATGGTTGGATGCCCTGATTTTGCTGATTGTCAATCATACACTCAAGTGCAATCACGCAGCACGGGTTTCGGATGTTATAGTGGAAGCCCCTCCCACCTCCCACCTTTCATTCTGAATTCTGCCATGTTCCGATTCTCGTTCGCCCCGAGAGTATTTCTCGCAGTGATACTGATGTTGATCGGTGTGCTGCACTTGGCTCCCGCTGTTCAGGCCAACAATACGGATTCGCCAAAGACTCCTGAATTCCGGAATGCGGCCGAGGAGCAGTGGATCGGGTCACTCACTCCGCGACAAACGCTCCCTCCGAGTCCAGGCAATCCACGCAACAGTGAAGGCGACTTTATACGACTTGCCGATAGCCGAATACTCTACGTCTATTCGCGGTTTGAATCGGGAGCAGGTGACCATGCGTCGGCCACGTTGGCCAGTCGGATGAGTGAAGATGGAGGTGAGAACTGGAGCGATGAAAACGTTACCGTCGTCGAGAATGAGGGTGATATGAATGTAATGTCCGTATCATTGTTGCGATTGGCCGACAACCGTATCGCGTTGTTTTACCTCCGCAAGAATTCGCAAACCGATTGCCGGCCCGTCATGCGGTGCTCCAACGATGAGGCGAAGACTTGGAGCGAGCCGACTGAGATTATCTCTGACGAACAGTTGGGATACTATGTCTTGAATAATGATCGCGTGATTCAATTGACCAGCGGGAGACTGATCGCTCCCGTGGCATTGCATCGCACGCCGGATCAAGCCACCGCAGACTGGCATGGTCGAGTGGGGTGCTACTTCTCCGACGATGCCGGAATTAGTTGGAAACGTTCCAACTCGCTGATCCCAGGCAGCAATGCGGACGGCCAGCGGATCGTGGTCCAAGAGCCTGGCGTTGTCGAGCGATGATGGTGTCACATGGTCTGATGCCATTTCTATCGCGACGGATCCCAATGGTTGGTATTGCTACACGGCCATGGATTGGGTCGATGATTCATTGCTGCTCGCACACGTGGCCGGTCGCAACCAAAAGGGAATGGAACTTTCCACAACGGTGATTCGCAAGCTGCTGCTGTCACAAATCTACACTCAATTGAACCGCAACAAAATTGTCAGCGTTCAACGGATCGGCGATCAAGCCAAACACAATGCGTTCACTGATTTGTTGCGTTTTCATGACAAGCTGTACTGTGTCTATCGTGCTGGCTCGGCTCATGTGTCGGCCGACGGAGAACTGCAGGTTTTAGTCTCCGATGATGGACAACAGTGGATTTCGGCGACGCGATTTACTCACCCGCAAGCAGATCTTCGCGATGCAAAACTATGCGTGACACCCAGCGGTGAATTGATGCTTTCGAGCGCGGCGGCGTTTGAACCAGGGTCGGAGATTCGCCATCAATCCATAGCGTGGTTTACGAAAGATGGTCAGCAATGGTCAGATCCCATTGACATCGGCCCACCGAACTATTGGCTTTGGCGAACAACCTGGCACGGCATGGATGGATATGCGGTGGGATATCACACGGGTGACGCGGCGGATAAACATGTCAGTTTGTTTCGCAGCCAGGACGATGGCCGCAGTTTTCAAACCTGGGTCGATCGCGTGTATGAGGCTGGATATCTCAACGAGTCATCGATCTTGTTTGACGACAGTGGGCACGCGATTTGCCTGTTGCGACGTGACGCGGCCAGTAAAACCGCTCAGCTCGGCAAGGCGTCGCCTCCTTATGATCACTGGAATTGGATTGATACAGGAACGCAGATCGGCGGTCCACAGATCATGCGATTGCCCGATAGACGGATCGTTGCCGCCGTGCGTCTGTACGATCATCGCGTCCGCACATCGCTGTGTTGGCTGAATTCAGAATCGGGCAAACTGACGGAGTTCTTGACCTTGCCGTCCAGTGGCGACTGCAGCTATCCAGGCATGGTCTGGCACAATGAACAACTGTGGGTCAGCTATTATTCGTCTCATGAAATCGGCAACGCTAAATTCAGCACTGCCGTCTACCTAGCCCGGGTTAGCATCTCGGATTGATCCGTTCCCACATCGAAAGCCCAATATGAGATTCATTCATTCATGTCGATATCGCTTCGTCTTTGGTTTACTCGCAGTCGCGATCGCGCTGTCACAGATTCAGTTGCATGCCGAAGACGATATTGGCGGTCAACCGCTTGCTATGGCGACGTTTGATATTGATGCAACGCCACCTGTCGGTTCGATGATGGCCTATGATCGAGTCCGGCAACTCGGCGAGTTGGGGCTGCGCTGTCGCGGCATCGTGTTGCTGGGAGCGGATGAGCCGATCGTGCTGTGCGCGATGGATTGGATCGGGATCGCTAATCAGAGCCATGATGTTTTTCGCGAGCGGATCGCAGCCGCAGCAGCAACGAACCCCGCGCGAGTTGCCGTGCATACGCTACATCAACACGACGCGCCTCGCAGTGATTTCGGTGCCGAGTCATTGCTTCAGCAAGTCGGCGCGTCGGATCTAGGTGCACATGATGGCAGGTTCGCCCGCCAAGTGATTGATCGACTTTGCGACGAAATCACCCGTGCCATCAAATTCGCTCAACCGGTCACGCAGGCTGGTTACGGAGTGGCCAAGGTCGAGCAGGTGGCGTCGAACCGGAGGATCCAAAATGAATCGGGGCAAGTCATCGCAACACGCTACACAGCCACCCGCGATGCGTCGATTCGTGCTTTGCCCGAAGGCACGATCGATCCCGAGTTGAGTTCGCTTTCATTTTGGAATGGTGACCAACCGATCGCCGTGCTGAGCTATTACGCTTGCCATCCGCAAAGCTATTATCGCACCGGGATTCCGAATCCGGATTTCCCCGGCATCGCCCGGTTCATGCAAAGCCAAAACGCTCCAGGGCCACTGTATGTGCATTTCAATGGTGCCGGAGGAAATGTGGGCGCGGGTAAGTTTAACGATGGATCGCCGCAGAATCGCTTGGTGCTGGCGACGAGAGTTGCCACGGCCATGCAGCAGGCATTCGATTCAACCGAAATGTTTGATATCACGCCGCATGACATTGACTGGAGTGTTCAAGCCGTCGCTCTACCGCCCGCCAAGCACCTTGTTCGCGACGCACTGGCCGCGTCGCTCACACGTTGGGATGGAGTCCAATATTGGGGCAGTGCAGATAAATTGGCGTGGTTGCTGCGGTGCGAGAACGGACACAAGATCGACATCGGATGTCTCTCTGTTGGTGGCGTGCGAGTACTGCATTTACCCGGCGAACTGTTCGTTGAATATCAACTTGCCGCGAAAGCGATGCGACCCGATTTAAAAGTGATGATGGCCGCGTACGGGGATTATGGGCCGGGGTACATCGGCACGGCAGAGGCTTATGGACAGGGCGGTTATGAAACGAGTCAACCGGCATCGAATGTCGGTCCGAAGACAGAACCAATCTTAGTAAACGCGATGCGAAATTTACTGGATGCGGTGGAAAACGAATGATGCGAACCCGATGGGTCTTGATCACGGTACTGCTTGCGATGCACGGCAAACCGTCGGCACGGGCGGATGATGTTGACTACCAATCTGAATTGCCACGTGTCGCTGCGACAGAGCCCGCTGCGGCACTCGCCTCATTTACGGTCGCCGATGGATTTGAAATCCAGCTTGTTGCTGCGGAGCCGTTGGTGGCCAGTCCCGTGGCGATCGAGTGGGATGCGAGCGGCGCTATGTTTGTGTGTGAAATGCGTGGTTACAGCGAGAACCGCGATGACGCGATTTCGCAGATTGCCCGACTCACAGACGTCGACGGCGACGGTTTGTATGATTCGCGAACCACTTATGCCGACGGATTAAATTGGCCGACAGGTTTATTTCCGTACGATGGAGGATTGTTTGTTGGCGACGCGCCGGACTTGTGGTACCTCAAGGATACCGATGGTGACGGTGTGAGTGATATCAAGCAGCGGGTGCTTACAGGGTTTGGCACGTCGAATGTACAAGGGTTGATGAATTCGTTTCGTTGGGGGTTGGATAATCGCATTCATATCGCCTGCAGTAGCGTCGGTGGTGACATCCGTGCGGCACACGCGTCGGAGGAATCGCCAAGCGTGAATATTCGTGGGCGAGATCTCGCGTTGGATCCGAAAACGTATGCGTTTGAGCCGACCAGTGGTGCGGCGCAGCACGGCATGAGCTTTGACGATTGGGGACGGAAATTTGTGTCCTCCAACAGTGACCACATTCAGCAGGTGATGTATGAAGATCGCTTTATCGCTCGCAATCCATTCGTGATCCCACCGCCGTCGCGGATTTCAATCGCGTCGGATGGGCCGCAAGCGGAAGTGTTTCGCACCAGTCCTGTGGAGCCATGGCGAATTCTACGCACGCGACTGCGTGTTTCAGGGCAAGCCAAGGGACCGATCGAGGGTGGCGGACGGGCCGCCGGATATTTCACAGGCGCTACCGGAGTCACCATTTATCGTGGAGATGCGTGGCCCACGATGTGGCGGGGAACAGCGTTCGTTGGCGATGTCGGCAGCAATTTGATTCATCGCAAACAACTCAACCAAAACGGCTTGGAATTCATTGCCCAGCGAATGGACCCGCACAGCGAGTTTGTCACATCAACGGATAATTGGTTTCGTCCGGCACAGTTTGCCAATGCACCCGATGGCAATTTGTATGTGGTTGATGTGTACCGCGAAGTCATTGAACATCCGCTGTCGTTGCCCGATGAAATCAAGCGGCACCTGGACCTGACATCGGGGCGTGATCGTGGTCGCATCTATCGGTTGCTCGCAGGAAAAACGCCGCCACGAAAGTCGGTGAACCTGCGAGTAGCGTCGACGTTAGAGCTGGTGCAGACGTTGGATCATGATAACGCGTGGCATCGCGAGACGGCGGCGCGTTTGTTGTACGAGCGACAGGATCCGATCGCTATCGGACCGCTTCGTCGACTCGCCAGCGAGAGTTCATCACCGCTTGCCCGCATACACGCGTTGTCTACCTTGTCGGGACTCGAAGCACTTGAAGAATCTGATCTACTGCGAGGACTGCAAGATACGCATGCGCAAGTGCGTCGACACGCTGTACGATTGGCTGACACGATCGCCGTATCTAACGAACTCACCGGTGCGCTGGTTCGGTTGGCTGATGACACGTCGATCGAAGTGCGTTATCAACTCGCATTCACGTTGGGGGCGTGGGCGGGTAAAGAGAAAGTCGAAGCGTTAGCAAAAATTGCTGCTCGAGACCCCTCAAACCGCTGGATCACGGCCGCGGTGCTCAACGCCGTCGGACGCGAAGCGTCTCAGCTCAGAGCAGCGTTAACGGGTGAGTTTCCGCAGCTATGTCAGTTTCTCGACGAACAGATCGCGACCCGTAGCCGAGTGGCAGGTACGGCGGACATCACAAACGACCGCGGTGCACCTCTGCCCATGGCAATACGTTCTGCGGATGCGATCGCAAACCGACAGGGCATCGTGGCGAGCTATCAAGGCGTCCTAACATTGCCCGTGGATCTGGAGCGCGGCCGCGAGCAATTCAAGAAGCACTGCAGTGGCTGTCACCGCGTAGACGGGGCCGGCTACGAGATCGGACCGAATCTAGCAACGATTAAATCGCGTGGTGCAGAAACCGTCCTCACAGCGGTTCTTGACCCGAACCGCGAAGTCAACCCGCAATACCTCAGCTACTCGATCGTCACCGTCGATGGCCGCGTGTTGACCGGGACGATTGTCGATGAAGGGGCGACTAGTGTGACGTTGCGTCGAGCTGAAAATGTCACCGAAAGCGTGTTGCGGATCGAGATTGATGAGATCAAAAACACAGGTCTATCGATGATGCCCGAAGGGTTTGAGGATTCGATCGATCGACAAGCCATGGCCGATCTGATTGGTTACCTCATGCAAACGCCGTGATCGCAGCGATCAGCAGGAAGATTACGCCAGGATGCAATCATTGATCGTTTGTGTTTCGGCGGTTACAGATCGTTCTGACGAACCTCAGCCAGTTTCCTTGCAAGCTTCGCCTGAAGTCTTTCGACAATCTTGGCATGCTCATTTGATGTGGCCAAGTTCGTAAACTGTTGTGGGTCGGTGTCCATATCGAAGAGTTCTTGACCCCGCGCGGCGTCTTCTCCGTATTGCAGGTAAGCCCAGCGGCTTTCGCGCATCAGGAATCCCTTGCTCGACGGCGCAACACTGAAAGCGGCATCGCGAACCGTGAAGGTGGGATCGTCAAGCATTCTCGAAATATCCTTGCCTTGCACATGTGTCGGCACTTCGAGACCACATAAACTTGCGATCGTCGGATACAGGTCTAGCAATTCAACGAGGCTGTCGCACGTCGCGGGCTGTTTCCCAGGAACACTGATAATCAGTGGCACGGAGGCAGATTCCTCATGCAATGAAACCTTGGCCCAAAAATCATGTTCTCCAAGGTGATAGCCATGATCGCTGGTGAAGATCACGATGGTTTGATCGTCTAGACCTGCACTACGCAGCCCATCCAAAACCTTGCCGACTTGGGCATCCATGTAAGCGACCGAGGCGTAGTAGCCGCCGATCGCTTTTTTCTGACGGCGTACATCCATCTTCATGTTCTTGCTGGTCTTGTAGTTGATTCCAGGTCGCGGGATGTCGTCCCAGTCGCCAGCAAGTTTTTCTGGCAATTGCATTTTCTCATACGGTTTGAACGGTGAGAAATACGATCTCGGGGCGACAAACGGCACATGCGGGCGCACGAATCCAACTCCCAGCCAGAACGGCTCGTCGCCGTGCTGATGCAACAATTCGACTGCTTTGGCAGCCGTCTTGCCATCACTGTGGACCATGTCGTCCCCATCTGCTTCAACAACCACGAAGGTGTTTCCACCCACCACAGGCTTGTTTCCGTCGGGATTGTTTTCGAGCGTTTCGCCGTCACCAGGAGTCTTCCATTCGGGGCCAAGACTATTGAAACGCTCGGTCCACGATCGTTCGTCATCGGCACCGTTGCCTCCATCGTGGTCTCGTCCATCACCACCGATTTCGATTCCACCCGGCACGCCCATGTGAAAAATCTTGCTGACTCGCGCCGCGTAATAGCCGTTATTCTTGAAGTGCTCTGACCACGTGGCACGATCACCAATCTGGGGCCTTGGATTTGTGTAACTCAAGACCCCTGTGGCATGCGGGTAGTAGCCTGACATGAAGGATGCCCGAGATGGACCACAATAAGTGCCTTGGCAGTAGGCTCGGGTGAACCGTGTCCCACGTGCGGCTAGCGAGTCAATGTTCGGCGTTTGGACGGCGGAGTTTCCATAGCAAGAGAGTGCTGTTGACGTGAGGTCATCCGAGATGATGAACAGAACGTTGAGTCGCTCTTCCGCCGGGCTGAGACGCGCCCCGAAACACGATCCGATCAAGATCAAGCCGACAAACAAACATCGCTTCATGGCTGGGTCCAATCTCTTAGAAATTAAGTGGTGGCGGTTGAAAACGATCACCCTATTCTTACTTTTGAACTTCTTGATCTAATAGCAGTTGGCTTGCTTCGGCATTCGCTTGGTCCATGACTTGTGCGATGGTGACTGGTTCACCCCCGGACGCTTGACTTGCCGCAGCGGCTTGCATGAAAGCGTAGATTTCGATCGTTTCTTGGGCGTCGATCGGGGACTTGTGACTTTGAAAGAATTTGGCAATTTCTACAAACAGTGGTTCATAACCGCCGTAGGTGCCGAGATCCGCAATCTTTGTTTTGCCAAACGCCATTCCGCCATAACCGGTTTTACCTGATTCGATGGCACGCATGGTTCCGACGCGTCCATTCTCCCATTGACCCACCGAGATTTGGCAGACATCCGTGGATAGGTGGCGAACAGTCTGGCAACCCGTACCCATGCAGGTGTAAAGCGACTCAACACCGTGAATGCCGTACCAGAATAAATCGACATGCGACGGCTCTCGACTGAACGGACTATAGGTGCTGCATCCCAGCACCTCACCAATGCTTCCGCCCCGAATTGCTTGCGCATTGGGTGTGTACCGCAATGAGGAAGCGGAAAACATAGGCACTTGATACTGTTCGGCTGCACGAAAAATCGCAATTGTCTGAGCCAAGTTGGCTCCGACCGGTTTATCAATGAATACCGGTTTAGAGGCTCGAAAAACCTGCAACGCTTGCGTTAAATGCAAACCGCCGTCGTTGGTCTCCAAGCAAACACAATCGACCATGCTCAGCAGGTCATCAATCGAGTCGACGATCTCGACCCCATGACCTCGGACTTCCTCTGTGTATTGCGGAATTCGACTAGCACTGCTTTGGATCGTTCGGCTTCCAAACGGATAAGCCGCGACCACCTTTACCGAGTTGAAGATTTCATTCTTCGGTTTGGGATCATTGAACGACTTGACTAAAGCTGGAGAGTGAGAAGTATCCAGCCCAATGATGCCAACGCGAATGACTGGCAGGTTGACTGTCGGTTCCGCGGCGGTGGATCGCGATGCGAAGATGATTGAAACGAGATTTAGAACGAGAATCCAATGTAACGTGTTGTTGAGGGCTGGGCGCATGATGTGATGTTCCAAGACGATAAGATTGTGGGCGAAATGAAAGTGGGCGAAAAAACGGTTCAATTAGACAACGGGCTGCCAACCCGGTGCATAGTCGCGGCCCCACAACGCGGTGGCGGCTTCGTTACCGAGCGGTTTACCGTTTGTAGGATCGATGTTCAGCAGGCCGCCGGTGCGGTAGGCCATGTTCCCCAGATGCGTCAGCAGTGTGCTGTCGTGCGCGATCTGGATATCCGAATTGGGTGTGCCACCATTGCGGATGCAGTGGACGAACTGAGCCAAATGTGCTGTATCACCGCCCACATCGGTGACGGTCTCGATCTCGTTGTTGTGGTCGTCGTAGAGCATGTAGCCTTGTCCCATCACGACGAGAGTTCCTTCGGTTCCGTGGAAACTGACTCCGACGGAGGTGTCGTGCAATCCCATCGGTGACCAACTCAACCCTTCCCAGGTGATCGTTT
>JBGSMN010000161.1:0-5005 GCA_041740155.1 Rhodopirellula sp. | reverse complement strand
TAGTTTAGCGTTCACTCGAAACCCTCGTTTGCGTGCGTGAATGGACTGATGAGTAACATCCAATACACGCGTAAAACGCCGAGGGTTTTCGAGTTTTCTAAGATTCTTTGATTAAGCGGTCGCTTGTTTAAGGTCTAGTGTCATACCTGGCCGACACCGGAGTACCGAACGGATTATTCCTTCTTTGCACCGGTCACCTAGATCGGAGCAATATGGAGGATGTATAGATAGGTGCTCAATCCAAGATGCAAATCAAACGACTCCGTCCTTGACAACTCGGCGTTTCACTTCACGTAGTGCTTCGATGATGTCGTGACCGTTTATGTCTGGCTTGCGAAACTGAATCGAGACGGTTGCGCGCCGCGTGCGAAAGGTTCGCCGCTGCAAATTCTTGGCAAGTCCGTCGCCAGATCGCTTTTCTTTGTCGTTTGCCGCCAACATCTCCAGTGCTTCCGCTGTGTAGCGGCAGTCTTGGATTCCCGGGATCAGTTTCAGTTGTCGGGCAACTGGAAATTCTCGCAAGGCGTAAAGATGTCGACCTGATTCGGATCGGCTTCGATGCGATCCAATTGGATCATGAAAGCGCCCGTCAGCCGCTTTTGCCCCGGCATGTTTGGTGACGTGGTCGTGGGCGTAAGGGGCGCATCGGATGGCCGAGAAGTTTCAAACTGGCTAAATCTACCAACTCAGTTTTCCCATTGGGCGAGTTCGCTTGACCAGCGTTGCAGCTTGTCTCGGTGTTTTTCGATGCCCGCCAACAGCGACAACAAGATTAAACCTGTCGTGATCCCAAACACCCACCATGGCCAGACTGCGTCGATTGCTTGGCCAGCGTGCCACACCATGCTGGTCACGCCTAAGAAAACGAAGATCGTGCCCAGATACAGGAACGGTTTTATTCGCAGCGCGACCCCGACTAGCATGCCAGCGAGTGATAGCGCAATCAGGATGACGGGGCCCCACAGCGAGCTGCCGATCTCGCTCATCAACATATCCGCCGTGCTACTAATGTAGATCACCAGCGTGGCGGCGTAGCGGATCGCCGATCCGGTGGCACTGTCGAGCCGATCGCGTTGCCAATACGCCACCGCCAACACACAGACCGCAGGCGGGATCAACCAAGCCTGAGGGTGCGTGAGGAAATCCCAACCAGGCATTTGGGTCAACATCACCCACAACGCGCCATTGGCTAGTACCACGGTTGCTATTCGCGGCAAACCACGTTTCCACATCACCGATAACACGCCGTAATAGATCGCGCCGATGATCAGCAAACCCTGATAAGAAGCCGTGCCGCGATAAAACGTCCATGACCACATTTGAGATTCGACCATCGTTGCATACGCACCACTAAGCCAAAAGCCAATTACGGGTATCAACGGCAAGAACATCGCATTCTTACGCATCGCCTCGGACAAGACTTGATCACCACGACGGATCGCCCACTGTGTCAATCCGACGCTGGCGAATGCGAGTAACATCACGACGTAAGGCCATACCTGGCGCAGTCCCAAAAAAGCCAAACCAGTGCGGCACAAGAACACATGCAGCCACGTCAATCCAGCAATCGCCTGAGCGGCATACAACAACCAACGGCGGCGGGAATCGTCGAGCCGCAACCAATTCGCCCGCTCACCCCCACGAGAAAACGTATTCTCAAAACCAGGGCCACTCAAGATCGCAATCGCGGCGGTCATCAGGGCAAGTCCGCCCATGATGATGGCCACGACAATCACCATTGGACGACCGATGCCTGGAATACCCTCGCTACCTTCTCGTACCAGCACTTCAATCACAAGCATCGCTACAAGGGAACTTGCCGTCGCGCAAGCTGCGATCCAGCCACCACGACGCAGGGCACCTTGCCAGCGTTGCAAGAACGGACCGCTGAGTAGACGCGGTACGATCAAAACGAGCACTCCAATTGCCAACACCGAAGCGATCAGCAATCGCATGGACGCGGTCAGCAACCATTCGCTCGCTCGTGGTTCGCCGATCACTGCAATCAAAGCCAGCGTCCACAAACCTGCGTATACACACAGATAACGTCGACGTTGAGCAAACGTCGAAAGTAGCTCACCGGTTTGTTCGGATAATTGAAACAGCGACCAGGCCAAGATGCCGATCGCCAACACGCTTAAGCGAATCCAATTCGGCTCCGCATCACGCCATGTCAGCACGCCCGAAATGAGCGTCCCGATGATGACTAACGCCATGATCACACGTTCGATGGCGATTCCCAACCGGTCAGCGTCGCTTTGATGATGGCCAGCGACATCAGCCACCGCCTTCACGCGGTGACCGAGTTGGATTCGTAGTTTTTCCATAGCGGGCAAAAACCAGACGATCACCGAAGTTGAAAAGGTAGCCGCCAGCATACTAACGACCACACGTGGGACGTTTTCAGTGCTCCAAAACATCACTACGCTGTTCGCCCCCATCGCCACACCGCCCACGACCAACCACAGCGATACCTTCCACATCGACACCAGACGATTTAGTAAGACTGTTGGTCGCAGCCATGCCGTTGCCGCGACCATGAAGGCGATCAAGCATTGCAATAATCCTGTGGTCATGGGTACCGATGTATTCCCGAGCGGGAAAAGTCGCATCCCTTGCAACGAGATCAAGAGGCTCATTACTAAGATCGGCAATAGCAGCCATGACACACCGATATCAGCTCGCGGTGCTTGCTGATGCCCGCTCAACGACAACCGATCGCTCCGCCAAATCGCCACCCAAACTCCCGTCCACGCCATCAAACAAGTCATCAAGATCAACTCATGCGAGGGCATCTGCGGGTGGACCATCAACACGAACCCTCCCGCTAAAACAACGAACCAACCTAATGCGATGGTCAGCCCAGCAACCGGCACGTCGAGCAATGATTTCTGATTCGCAGAATCTAGATTCAATGTGTTGTCCGAGGTAAAACGCATCAACGCCACGCCCGCTATCGCGAGACCTGTTAACGCTATCCAGTATGGCCATGCTGTCAGTGAAACAGTCAATCCCAACGGAGTCTGCCAATCCCAAATCGCGAAACCCGTCAGTACGGCAGCTTGCCCGCTCACATGCCAAGCGTGAATCGAGCGTGATGTGATCCAAACAACGATCGCTGAACAAAGGCAAGCGAGCAGGCCGCAGCCCATAACGACCAAAATCGCATCGGAGATACTGATCCATCCCATCACGATCGCTGCGACGGCGGCGTGACCACTCATTATGATCGGCAGGAACGGTAGATTTCGCAAACATAACGCACGGCTCAATGACAACGACGGTGATGTAAGTGCTCCATCGCGGCAGCAAATCAGCCATCCCAACAGCGAGACCAACACACCGATTGGTAAACTCCAGGCTGCCGTCCAGTCGGCGCGAACGAGCAGGCCCCATAGCACTATCGCCGCCGTCACGAGGCCAACGCTGCCAATCCAAATTCGTGAAAATCCGATTCCCCGATCATCGCTCTGATCAGTATCGACAATCGTGAACCGTTTCGACCCACCCCATGAGATTGCCAGCCACGCGATCGAACCCAATACCGAGGCTTGCCACCACACTACTGCAGGTGTGGAAGCGATCACTGGCACGCTGATGCCAACCGCCGCTGGCAATAACATCGCCGATAACACAGATTTGAGATCAGGACTAATGCCATCGCTCGGCAGTGATGTTGGTTTTGCAGCAAATCGTAACCCAATCGACGAGACCATCCACCACAACGAGACCGCCAGCGTGCTCCAGCGATCCGGCGTGATTTTCGCATTGACCGGAACCCACCAATCCGACCATAGCAACACGATCGAACTCATCGCAATCAGGGCCGCGATCGTGAACGCACCCACCGCCCGGTCGATCACCAACAGTTCTGATTTTTCTGACGAATGCTCACGACGGCGAGTCAACCAACGATGTGCCGCCCACGCCACCAACACGCCACCACACGCAAATGAGGTCGTGCCGATCAATCGCAATGTCGATAGTTCTGTCAACCGCGCCGAAACCACCATCGCCAACAGCAATCCGCTGAGCGCTCCCACGATGCCCAGTATTCGCTGTAACATCGGGTTGGGTTCGCGATGTTGAAACAACCACACACAACCTCCCGCACCGGCCGTGATGCCGAAACGCAGAACCGTATCCCAGTGAGAACCCATGCCAAACTGGAACCACTGATTCAGCGGTGACTCCAACGGGCCAAACAGCACCGCCAGATATTGCCATCCAATTCCCGCGATCAACAAACCAACTGCGGCGATCAACATTCCACCATCGGGCATTCGTCGCCGCGACCAAGCTAAGTTTTGCGAGATCAATCCAAGCGAACTGAACTTGTTCTGTTCTGCTGCAAGCTTGGCTGGCGTAGCATTTAACTTCGCGACCACGGTTTGTGTCAACTCTCGCAATAACAACCACAACGCAGCGGTGACCAACAGCACGCTGGTCAAACTCCAGACGGCATTGGCGTTCTTCCAGGCTGGCATCTGCCACAGCTCGACGCCGCCGACATGAGTCATGCCTGCAAACATCGCGATCGCCGAAATCAGCATGGCAAGTTGCAGGTAAAGACGCGTGCCGACCAGTAACGTGGCGGCGATCAACAGAACGCTGGTGGTGGCCGTCATCCAGGTCGTCGTCAGCCAACTCGGTGCGATGATGTTTTCGTAGTGACCAGCAAAGACTGCTAACATTGCGAGTGAGCCTACGAGTCCGCATGATGCTGCCGCCGAAATTTCCGTCAACGATGCGACCACCGCATCCGCCGTCGATCGGAACAATGTTTTTAAGCCAATGCTCATCAATAACATCGTCCCGGCGAGGCCCAGCAGTGCGATTGGGATAGATTGATAAACGATCGAGACGCCGTGCTCGCCCCATTGCACCAAACCGATGCACGTGATCCAGAAACAGACTGCCGCCAGCAATGAAACGTAGACGAGTGGTGTTTTGTGAATCGCGGCGATCGCCGCGCCAATCATGGTTGCCAGCAATACGCAGGCGA
>JBGSMN010000139.1:0-15285 GCA_041740155.1 Rhodopirellula sp. | reverse complement strand
ATAACCTCGCAGTCTCCGCTTCGAATTTCATTCGCGCAACTTCTCTGAAGGTGCCAAACGCTTTCAGACCCACAAGTGAACGAAAGGTCGACATGCCCAGCATGCCGGCCTTTCTTCGTTTTTACCCAGTAAATTGCGGTGCTTTCGCGCTGCCGGACCGCCCACCGCGTTCTTCGTTTCTTGGGGCCGGTCATTACCCTGGGTTATGGGATCGGGAACATTTCGGCGTCTTGGGGCCGTTTTCTCTGTTTCTTCGTTTCTCTGTCCATTCGGGTTAAGAGTCGTCCGACTCTCCCAGACGGTCCGGATACGGAAAAGATTTACGCGGCAAAACGCTGGGTTTCTGCCGCGTTCTCACGTGAGGGGGTGGCTGTTGGCTCAGTTTATGGCGGACAAACAGAGAACAGCCGGGTAATGTGATTTAGAGAAACAGAGAAAAATCCAGATTCCGTCTGACGCACCAAGAAAAACAGAGACGAGTCGCCGGCCTATTCGCACTCAACTTCGATCGCCTTGCCAACGATCTTTGCTAAGCCATCGACCAAGTCGACTGTGATTTTTTCGTACTCATCTGGAACACGGCTCTGGAAAGGATCATAAGCAGGATCGATCGTATGGCATCTTCGTCGAGTTCTTTCCATGCCGCGGCAATGGCGAGCGTCTCCTGGGAATGGTCTTGGCTCGGCAAGGATCTCGCAAACCAGCTTCTCGATCTCGTAGCAATGAACGTTGATGCACGGGCATGGCGGTCGGCCACCGCTGACGCATCACACGACCTTACCTTAATGGTTTAGCCATCGGCCCAGTCAGCTATCTGTTGCTCGATGGCGTGCTGGCGTTGTTCGTTTCGTTGTCATTGTTCACGGCGTACGAGGCGGTTCGGCCTTCACCCTCCCTTCCGGAGGGTCGAGCGCGGCGAGGGGAGGGTGAATTGCGACTCGATTGGTGGATCGCATCAGGCATCTGCATCGGATTTGCTTTCCTCACCAAAGGGCCGATCGCCATCGTGCTTTGGCTACCACCGGTTTTTGCGATCGCTTGGTTGTCGGACTCACACGCAAAACCCCGGTGGTGGCATTACGGAATCCTGGGCAGTGTCGCTGGGTTCGTCGCGATGCCATGGTTCGTCCTCGTTCACCATCAAGACCCGACGTTTCTGATCGAGTTCTTTTACAAACACAACGTGGCTCGCTTCGCCGGCGAATTTCTCCCCAAGCCGTTCTGGTACTTCGTGCCCATCATGCTGGTCGCCGGTCATCCGTGGTCGTTCTTGACGATCCCTTACGCTCGCTTCTTGTTCGGTCGCAACGAAGAAGACCGATCGAGTCGGCCTCCGGAAGTCGGGTTCCTGTTGCTATGGAGCGTCTGGTGCTTTGCCTTCTTTTCAATGTCCAAGTGCAAACTGCCGACCTACTTGCTGCCCGCCGCACCGGCATCGGCGTTGATGATCGGGCACTACTTGGGCGAAGTCCTGCGAGACGCCGACAATCGGTCGCGTCACTTCTTCGCCCGGTTCTGGTCCGCTCGTTCCGCGACCGCAACGACGTGTTTTGCGGGAATGAGTTTTGTGATGTACGTAATGGCAACCAACTCCGTCGTAACCGTGTTCACCTACGGATGGGCGATGATGTGGACCAGTCTGCTAGGGACGTCGTTGTTGCTTCTGGGCAATCGTTATCAAGCCAAAATCGCGTGGGGCACTTCGACCGGTGTCGCGTTTCTATTTGCCGTGATGGTGATGCATCAAATGGTGCCGGCCTACAGTCGTTCGCAAACGCTGTTCGGCGATACATCGGCGTTGATAAAGCAGTTGAACGTCAATCCACAGTCCGCGATCGCAACGGTGGATCACGAGTTTTCCGAAGTCCCGTTCGACTTGAACCGGCGTGACATCCCCAACTTCGATGACGTTCACGACAAAGGTCTCGGCGAGTTCGTGACGCGATCGGGAACGGCCATCTTGATTGTCGACGACCGAATCGAACCCGAAGCCGTTTTGCAACAGCTACACCCCCAGACGAGACTGGCTGAAGTCGCGCACCGTGGCTCCGCTCGAATCTATCAAGCAACCACATCGGAAAAAGATCCACAGATCGCCGCCAAGACACTGGCATCAACCACCAAGATCCAACGATGAGGAACATCCGGCGAGCGATCGGCCGATTGCTTCAACACCTGATGAGGCAATCGACTTGTCATTATTTTGGGTGCTGCTGCATGACCCGGTGCAGCCAATCCGATTTGGCCAAGATTCGAGCATTGGCGGCGAAGTTGGATCGCCGTGAGCGTGGTCCATGCTGACGATAATTCTTGGTTGGCAATCACTGGGGGGCGATCATCGACGAGGGCGAACCGCTCAACGGCTCCACATCGCTCACTCGATGGTGCGAAAGGGTTGATGCCAAGGACTCCAATCGGACCATCGGTTAGCGTCGCTTTGCTCGCGAACACGAACGAAGTAAAGGCTAGCGGGAGTCAGTTGCTGAGTACCTGCGAGTCCAACGAAACTTCCGGTGTCGCTTCCCACCCTTACTTCCATCGTGCCGTGAACAGGCTTCGATTTCCATACGACAGCTTGGTTTGGGGCGTCGGATGAAACTTCCACTTCCCACGCTTGCTGGCGTCCCGGACCACGATAAGGTGTTTTGATCAAGACTGGGTTTCGTGGGCATGACACTGGTCCAATTGGTTCGGTAGAGATCACGAAGTTGTCGATCCAGCGTGACTGGTCAACCGGTGAGCCTTGATTCCAATAGGCTTCCAAGAACACCGCATTGATTCCATGATCAACATAGCTGCCACGCCAATCTAGATTGCGTCGCTCGGCTTCCAGGCGACCGTCGATCCACAACTGGTTCAAACCGTCTCGCTCACCAGGCGTGTTTAATTTGGCCCTCGATTCAACGCACACCCAGCGTCCCGACTCTTCGCGACTGTGCAACATAAAGTGCGAGGCCGGTTTGTTTCCCAACCATTTCAGGTTGTCGAAGTCGTTGTACTTTGTCGTCAGCACCCGATCACCGCGCACGCCCGAAGCGGGATCCAACGTCAGCGCCTCGCCGCTGCTCCAAACGTGGGCGATCATCGACTGACGCCAACCCGGAGCAACCAAGCTCGTAGCCCGCGAAAGTTTATCAGGCCCGCCACCGGTCCAGCCCGACTGGTGTTTGATATAGATTCGCCAATAGACATCTGTGAATGACTCCTCGCCGCGAACACTCTGCCTACGATTTGTGGGCGAGTCACCGAAGAACACTTTTCGACCGCCGATCCCGCGACTCCCCGTCTGGTATCGCATGAGCAGAGATTGCCCGGTGTGTCCAAAGCGAGCTTCGTCAGATAATTCGCCTTCCTTTTCAGCGTATCGCTCTTGCTGTTCCGGATTGTCAAAGTCGTCATACCAGATGAGAGCAGCATCGCTTTCATGCGGTTGCTGCTCAGCCATCACAACACAATCAATTCGCGGCGTGTTAGGAACATCGGCTGCACTCAAGCAGATCGGCAAACTGGTCATCACCAACAAAGCAACTGAGGCGTTCCATAACTGTTTCATTTTTTTGCTCCACATCCATTGAATCGAGGGCAACTCTACTGTGGTGCAACGACGACTTCAAAGTCAGCACCTTTGATCTGGCGCAGTTCCTCGTGCAAAACGGGAATCCGTGGATCGGGAGTCACGGAGATCGCCCAGTCGTTGCCGTTGTCAGCGACGATCATACCGTATCGCTTCAATCCCTTCAGGATAGCCTGCACTGGCGGCGAGAATTCGCTGAAGTCAAAGTCAGCTCGCAGTCGTAACCGCTCGCCCATGCGAGGCAAGTTTTCGTCAGCCAGTTGGCTGGCGAAGTGCGTCGCCGGATACACATAGCTGTTACGAGAGCGACGAACGGTCATTCGCATCGCGTGCTCGACGATGCCACGCTGGAGTTCATCGTATCGCACGACGGCAGGAAAAATCGGCAAGCCGGCCGCATCGGACGATGTCCAACCGTCTGGTCGCAACTCGTTTGTCTTCAAGTCGAAAATCGAAGACTGACCGGCTGCCCAACCGTCGGCCGTTTTGCCGAACGTGAAGAATTCGTAGAACATGCGATTGGTAGGATCAACGATGATCGCGTGACGGTCGCCTTCATATTTCGTCGGGCGTCTTTGTACTTCGGCCAACGTCAACTGGGATCTGCTGTCGCGTTGATAAGCGACTGGCCAGCCTTCGATTGGAATGTTCTCGGGCACGGGGAACGGGCCTGCATCAGACTCGTCCGGATATTCAACGATTTTCACATCGACTCGCGGTTGATGTGGCGGGACGATGACGAAAGCCATGTCGGGGTTGTAGCGAAACGGTTTATCGGCACCGATCGACGCAACGATGTTTTTGGAATTCGGATGCAATGGCCAATCATCGACGAGCTGATTAAAGGCGTTGTCTGCCGGAAAGACTTCTAACGCCGAAAGAATCGCATCGGCTTCCGGAGTATCGAACATCACCGGCCCCGCGAACTTCGGCATCTTGGCCGCACGAATGCGAGCCAGCCGTACCGGGTCGGTCTTCACGAGGGGCGAATCGCTACTTCGTTCAGTTGTCGGTGAGGCCTCGCCGCCGACAAGCCAGAAGTCGCTGAAGTACAGCGTCGGTGTTTGGCCCGACGGATTGGCCAAGTACCAGTGAACGATGTCGGACAGGTCGGGGCTGGAACCGTCGACGTTTACCATCTCGTCGATGCTCAACCGCACCGCGTTCCTGCCGGGTTCGAGCATGACCGGTACATCGACGCGTGTCTGAAAGCCGGTCGTTCCTCGATGCCGCGCTGCGAACGTGAGCTGCACGTCCTTCGTCGACGGATTGAAGGCCGTGAACTCGACCGCAGCGAACGACTGCCAATTCCGCTCACTCGCCCCGCGGCTGACGCCAAACGAATCACCATCGGCAAAGATAACTTTCAGCGTTTGTTCGCTGAAATTTCGCGGCCCCGTTTCGATCGTCAGTTTGGACTGATTCTCCAGAGCGGTGTCGTTGGGCAACTGCCCCGTGCTGACGTTCAGCAAGGGGATACGTCGCTCCACCGCCTCAACGTCAACGGCGAAGTTAAGCACGAAAACGAACACGCATGCTATGAGAAGTGGTCGCATATCAAAATTCCTGGGTATGTTTTCTGAGTACGGGTAGCAAAACTCGACAACCGCCTACAAAAGCGTCCATTGAATTGTCTCTTAAATAGCGAATGCAGCGAGCGCAGCTCTCGGTAACGTCAGCAGTCGGTACAATACGTCTTGGCTTGGGAAAATCGAATCCAGCGGAATGTTTGCAAGACTCGATTGTCGTTTGAGAAATTTCGCGGAGAATGGATCTGATGAGATGCACTGACCTGATCACGATTGTATTGGCGTTCATCTGCGCAGGGAATCTAAACGCTGCAGATTCGCTCAAACTGGGCGATGTGACCACACCCTACCCCACGATCAGCAATCTCGCCGTTGAATGGCAGATTGACGGGGATGACGATCTCGATGCGACTTGCGATGTTAATTTCCGCGTCAAAGGAAAACGGGAATGGAATCCAGGCATGCCACTGCGGCGTGTGCCGGCGGGTTCAAGCCATAAGACTTCACCCATTATCAACTGGACGAATCGATTCAGCGGCAGCGTCTTCGATCTTGAGCCCGATACAGACTACGAAATCCAACTGAATCTGCACGATCCCGATGGCGGCGATGCGACACGAATCGTAACCGTGCGCACGCGACCAGTACCTGCGGCGACCAAAGATGCACCGATCAAGCTCGCGGGCCCTAGAGACTTGAATACGGCACAACCAGGAGACGTGGTAGAACTCAAAGACGGTGACTACGGCGCGGTACGCTTCAATCGAGATGGCGAGCCAGGTCGTCCCATTGTTTATCGATCAACGACCGGCAAGGCCGTCTTCGATGAAGTGGGACTTTCGGATCGGAAATGGGTTTATCTCGAAGGAGTCACCGTGAACGGCCCGGTGCGGCTCAACGGCACTGAGCACTGTGCCGTGATGCGCTGCGAGATCAAGGCTCAATGGGGAATCAAGGCGTACAAGCCGGGCATGTTCAACGGCTACATCGCCGACAATATCATCACCGGTATTCGTCAGTGGGATCCGGCAATCATGGGTGCCGATGGCGACAACGAAGGAGAGGGAATTCAGATCACCGGCAGCGGTAACGTGATTTGCAACAATCGCGTCACTGGGTTCCGTGATTGCCTTTCCCACATTGAAGACGGCGAAGCCGTGACTCAGATGTGCAACGACTGGCTCGACAACGATATTTGTGCAGGACTCGACGACGGCATCGAGGCGGATTTCGCTCTCAGCAACTGCCGGATCATGCGCAACCGCATCACAAACTGCTTTGTCGGCATCAGCTCGCAACCGGGACTGGGCGGGCCAAACTATTTCATTCGCAACGTCATGTTCAATCTCACCTACAACGCCTTCAAGTTGCACCGACACAGTAGCGGCGATGTGATTCTGCACAACACCGTGGTCAAAGCTGGTGATGGCTTCGGCAACTATACCAACGAGCCATTCGACTACGCGTTCATCGCCAACAACCTCTTTATCGGTGGCAAGGGAAGCAGCACGGATGCCAGCGGTGGATACAGTGCTGGTAGCGGTCGCGCTGTTGATGTTCAGAAATTTGGTGACCACGTCGTCTTCGACCACAACGCATTTGGAACTCACGGATTGCCCTTTGAAGGCAAGATTCGTTCATTCACGTTCAACGACATAACAAAAAATACGTTTGACCCGCATTGCGTCCAAGTGGACTTGAATGTATTCGCGTTACCGGCGTTCCCCGACGACCCCACGGTTCTCTACGCCGCTCCCGATCTCCGCCTGAGATCAAACAGCTTCGCTGTCGACGCGGCCAGTCAGATTCCGAATGTGAACGACCAATTTACCTCTGGGCCACCAGACATCGGCGCCTACGAGGCAGGTCAGTCGCTGCCGATCTACGGACCACGGCCGGTTAACGCCTCTCGCTGAAACGGTGTTCCACTACCGTCCTGATCTTGAAACGCAAAGCGACGATAGCCATGACAAATCAACAAATCACCAAACTCGCTATCAGCCAAACGGTTTTCCTGCTGGCACTGTTTTTCAACTCGCCGCTAATTGCAGATGAAACATTGGCGGGACATCGTGACTTCTTTCAGCAGCATTGTTCGACATGCCATGCGGGCGCGAACCCGAAGGGCGATTTCGACTTGAAGACTCTCTCGGCAAATTTTTCGGACAAGCAAGTGCGCGTGCAGTGGCTGACGGTGCTGGATCAACTTCAATCGGGGCAGATGCCACCCGAGGACAAAACTCGTCCGCCGAGCAATCAACTAAAGGCTGTGATCGACTGGATCAGCCAGGGTGCAGCGAAGGCGGAAGCGGAGCATCGCGTGACGCAGGGGCGAGTGGTGATGCGGCGGCTGAACCGTGCAGAGTATGCGAATACGGTGCGTGACTTACTTGGTGTCGAAGTGGATCTGGCGGACCTGCTGTCTCATGACACGTCGGTCAGCGGCTTCGACAATAGCGCCGAGGCGCTGCATACTTCCTCGTACTTAATGCGCAGCTACCTGGATGCCGCGGATCGTGTGCTGGATGAGGCCATTGCGAATGAATCGAAGCCTTGGCAAATCAAAAAACGCTTCGACATCAAACAGGAAGGCACCGTCAAGTCCACTGGTAGTGTCTATCGCCACATTGATGATGGTGTTGCGATTTTTGCCTCCTGGGAATCGGCCAACATCCGCGTGACGATGTGGAACTTTCGCAGCCCATTTCGTGGCAAGTACCGCTTCCGCATTTCCGCCTATGCCTACCAGAGTCAAGGCAAGCCCGTGAACTTTCATGTCACCGCAGGCACGCTCAAGGAGGTCACGGAAGAACGCATCCTCGACTACTATTCTGTGCCAGCGGATACGCCCACGGTCATCGAGTTCACTGAGCAGTTGGAGCCTGAGAACCGTATCCGCATCATCGCCGATGATCTGCCTGCATTGCCGCCCATGGTGGAAAAAATTGGCGCGGATAAATACACGGGGCCAGGCTTGGTGGTGCAATGGGTGGATGCCGAGGGCCCGTTGCTAGAGTCCTGGCCGCCGCCGAGTCACAAGGCCATCTTTGGTGAGCTGAATCAGGAGAAGATGCCCACGGCGAAATACCCAGATTGGCGTGAGGTTGTCTCCGAGCAACCGCTGGTCGACGCCCAACGTATCTTGCGTGAATTTGCAGGTCGGGCTTTTCGGCGTCCGGTCACCGATGCAGAGATACAGCCCTTCCTGACTCGTGTGACGAATCGCATGGAAAGCGGTTACACGTTTGAGCAAGCGGTGCGTGTTGGGCTGAAGGCGGTACTCGTATCACCGAGTTTCCTTTTCCTCCAGGAGAAAGGCGAGCTACCGCGCCTCGACGACTTTGCACTCGCCAGTCGGCTGTCTTACTTTCTCTGGAGTTCTATGCCGGATGCGGCGCTGTATGAGTTGGCAAGTGAAAACAAGCTGCACGAGCCCGAGGTGCTGCGTCAGCAAGTGGAGCGACTTTTGCAAGACCCCAAATCGAAAGCCTTTAACACACAGTTCACGGGCCAGTGGCTGAGCTTGCGTGCCATCGATGCCACGCTTCCGGATCGAACGCTCTACCCTGAGTATGATGACAGCCTCAAAATGGCGATGTTGAAGGAGACAACATTGTTCTTTGATGAAGTGCTGACGCAGGACCTGCCGCTAACACATTTCGTCGCGTCCGACTTTACCTTTCTCAATGAGCGGCTGGCGCGGCATTACGGTATCCCGAACGTGCAGGGCACCGAGATGCGTCGCGTGGCGTTACCAGCAGAAAGTCATCGTGGCGGTGTGCTTACGATGGGCAGTGTGCTGAAGGTGACTGCCAATGGCACCACCACCTCACCGGTGATCCGCGGTGCCTGGGTGCTCGAACGCATCCTCGGCACACCTCCGGCCAAGCCACCACCGGACATCGGTGCCATCGAGCCGGATATCCGTGGTGCTACGACGATTCGCGAGCAACTGGCCAAGCATCGTCAAGTCGAGAGCTGCTCGAGCTGCCACCGGGAGATTGATCCTCCGGGCTTCGCCCTGGAGAGCTTTGATGTCGTCGGCGGCTGGCGTGAGAACTATCGCAGCCTGGCGAACGATGGCGAGCGTGACAGTCAGGGGCGTCGAGTTCGTCCCGGTCCCGCTGTCGATCCAGCCGATGTGCTACCTGATGGCCGTCGGTTTCAAAACATCGACGACTACAAGAAGTTGATCCTTGAAGACAAAGATCAACTGACTCGCAATCTCACCGAAAAGCTGCTCGCTTATGCCACCGGCGCCGCAGCGACTCCGCTCGATCGTTCCCAGATTGACGCGATCGTTGATCGCGTAAGTGAACAAGGCCACGGCTTCCGTTCTTTGATCCACGAAATCGTCCAGAGTCCTTTGTTCCAGACCAAGTAAACCGCAGATACCACGATGACTCTACCACGTCGAACTTTTCTCCGCTCAGCAGGTATCTCGCTTGCACTGCCTTGGCTCGAAGCCCTCGCAACGGATCCGCAGCGACCGGCCGCAGGAGCGACTCCGCCGCCACGGCGCATGGTCTGCATCTGCACGCCACTGGGACTGCACCCCGACCATTTCTTTCCAAAAGAAATCGGCAAAGGTTACGCGCTGTCGCCTTATCTGGAGATGCTGAAAGACTACCGCGATGACATGACGGTGATCTCCGGGCTGGAGCACGCCGGCATGGGCTCCAGCTTTGCGCATCAGGCATCGGCGAGTTTTCTCACCGGAGTTCCTGGGGCTGGCAGGCCGGGTTTTCGCAACGCCATTTCGCTCGATCAGTTTGCCGCCGAGCAACTGGGCGCGCGGACACGTTTCCCAAGCCTCGTACTCAGCGGGGAAGGAGCCGGCGGCCTTTCTTGGACGCGCACCGGAGCACTGATTCCGGCAGACAATTCACCCTCGAAGGTTTTCGCGCAGTTGTTCCTTGAAGGCGAAACCGTTGACGTCCAGGACCAGATGCGGCGGCTAGAAGATGGCCGCAGCATCCTTGATGACGTCTCGGCGCAAGCCAAGACACTGCGCTCAAACCTCGGCAGCGAAGACCGCGACAAACTCGATGAATACATCACCAGTGTCCGTGAACTTGAAGTGCGGATGGTCAATGATCAAAGCTGGGCACGAACGCCCAAACCCAAGGTCACAGTGCCTCAGCCACAGGATATCGCCAATACCGCTGACCTCATCGGGCGGACCAACCTGCTCTTTGACCTCACCCATCTCGCGCTTCAGACAGATTCGACTCGCCTGATCACTATCATGCTCGCCGGTTCGACTTATGCGCCCCCGATTCCAGGAGTCAGCCTGGGGCATCACGATCTGTCCCATCATGGCAAAGATCCCGCCAAACTCGAACAACTCAAAATCGTGGAGATCGAGACCATGAAGACGGTGAGTCGTCTGTTGGGGAAGCTGAAGCAATCCCAGGAAGATGGCGACTCACTCCTCGATCGCACCACCGTATTCCTCGGCAGCAATTTGGGAGATGGAAGCAGTCACTCCACGCGCAACCTTCCTGTCCTACTCGCCGGTGGCGGCTTCCGGCACGGCCAGCACTTACCTTTCGATCCCAACAACCCGCCGCCGCTTTGCAATCTGTTCGTCAGCATGCTCCAGCGCATTGGCTTGGAAACCGACCAATTCGGTACAAGCACTGGAACACTGACCGGACTCGAGATCATGAGCGGCTAAGTAACTCGTTCAACACCCTTCCCCTAACTTCATCTATGCCATCCACATCAACCATGCCATTCATTCTGCGGATTATATTTACCTCGCTCGCGTTGCTGCACACCGCACACATCGCTCATGCCGCCAGCTACGATCCCGCTTGGGCTGCGGTTCCTCCCCTGCGAGTCATCCAGCACGCAGCATCCGATGGCGGGGCACTCGTGAAAGCGGTCGCGGCCTTGAAGCCTGGTGACAGACTGGAACTCGCCAGCGGCACCTACAGCGTCGATCGCATGTGGGACATCGGAGTCAGCGGTACCGCCAAGGCACCGATTTGGGTCGTCGCGGCAAAGGACGCGCAGGTGATCATCACCCGGCCCGACGACAAACAAAACGTCATCAACATCGGCCAGAGCAATCCGGTGAGTTATCTCTGTCTGCGCGGCGTCGAAATCAAGGGCGGTAGCCATGGCATGAGACTCGGGCGTTGCAGCCAGGTTTGGATTGATCAATGTCACATCCATCACACAGGTGAAGTTTGCCTCAGTGCAAACAGTGCCGATACAAACCACCTCCATCTCACTCGCAATCACATTCATGATGGCGGAGGTCACGCCGAAGGCATGTATCTTGGCGCGAACAACGGCGTTCACATCATGAGCGAGAGCATCATCGCGCTGAATCACATCCATGATTGTCGTGGGGATCAAGGTGACGGTATTGAGGTCAAGCAAGGTTCTTGGGGGAATCTGATTGCTGAGAACCATGTGCATGACACCAACTATCCCTGCATCACCGTCTATGGCACCGCCGGCAAGCCGGTGAACATTATCGAGCGCAACCTTTGCTACCGCAGCGCCGACCACACCATGCAGGTGCAGGGCGAGGCCCTCGTACGCAACAACGTGCTGATCTCTGCGGCAGGATCCGGTTTTACCAGCACCGATCATCAAGGCAAAACCCTCAACCTGCACGTCATCCACAACACCATCGTCAATGCCAACCATGCCTTCAGCGGCGGCTCGTGGAACGCGCGCGAAGGCATGATCCTTGCCAACAACATTCTCTACTCACGCGATGCGAACGCTCTGCACTTCGCCAGCGGCAAAGAAGAAGTCACCATCGCCGGTAACATCGTCCTGGGAAATGGTCCCAAGGACGGTTGCACGAAAGGTCGCGGCCTCGAAGACTTCGCAAAGCTCACTTGGGATGCCGTCGAACACAACGCCACACCCACCACGGACGCTCCTTTTGAGAAAGCCGATCCCAGGTTTCTCCTCGATACCGACTTCAATGGCCGAGCCAGAACCAAGGCCCTCAGCGGAGCCGTCGTTCGCTGAACAGGCACCCATGCTTCAGAATCCTCTTCCAAAGCAGAACCCAAATGCATCGTCACAGTGACTTCTTGTAAATCAAGAAGGTGTCGCCGCGATTAATGGAACTGATTTACTTCGGTTCAAGAATGATCTTGTCCAAGGCGACGACGGAAACGTACGGCACGAACCCGATTTCTCGTTGCCTTTTGTAACTATCCACAATGGATGCCGGCTTCTTTGCATAGTCGACACCCAAGGCAAGTTTTCCAGTCGCTCGAATTGCGGTCGCATTTTGACGGTTTTCTTGACACCAACCCATTTTCGCTGGTTTGTCATGGGCCAGGAAAAAGACCGACTCAATTGCGATCCCGTCGATCGCGTCCAAGTAAACCTGGTTGGGCTTGGGTTCCCAGTTCGACCACGTGTACAGCTCGGGACAATTCTGCGCGACCACCTTGAAGTTGGGTTGTTTTGATTTCGCGTACTTCGAGACTTTCGCAATCAAAGCGACCATTCGCTCAGCCCGTTCTTCTGAGCCCAGCCCTGTGTTGGGGATTTCTTCGTAGGCCGTGATAAGGTCAAGGTAAGCACCGTCGAATCCAGCTCCGATTGCTTGGTCGATGCGGCCTTGAACGATCGGCCACCAGCGTGGATCCCAAAATCGAACGTATTGCTCATTCTCCCATCCCTCGACAGGCCCAGCTTTTAAATCGTCCGGCACCGACTTCCACTCCGGTCGGAAATCCTCGATCGCACCGATCTCGAAGTACGCCAGTGTGATCTTCCCAGACTCCTTCAACGCTTCGATCTCTTTGCCTGTGAAGAAATCGTCGCCTCCATCTCTGGCTAGGTCGATTACCGCCAATTCAAAGTCTGCAGCGATGAGTTCGTCCAACTTGCCGCCGGAATAATTTGTCAGTTGGTAGACCCAGCTTTTCACGTTCATCCAGTCCGTCGCAGAACAGGGACGGCAGTCATTGACAAACAGAAATATCAAGCCAAGAAAAATTGAATGTCGAATCATCGGGCACCCTTGCAATCATGTTTGGTGAATCGTCCCCGTTCAGAACAAGGAACTCATGAGACTTGGTTTTTGTAGCGACGACTGCTTGCGGTCCCGGATTCAAACCGACCAACGCTGCATCGTCGAGCAGCCTCCGATCTTAGCCGGTTCAAGCCAAGACGAGAAACGCAGCGATGCTTTCGGGGATTTTGTGAAGAAGCATGGAAATGGCTTCGGCAGCGTCCCGTCACGGTTCTTTTCTCGCAAGTTGCAAAACCCAAGCTGGCTCGCCACCGCGAGTCGCATAGGCGCCGCGATGAGTTCGCGGACCTTTGGTTTGGCCGTCAAAATCGACATTGGAGTCCACATGTGTCTGGATCGAGGCGAGTTCGATGGGCGGTCCCTGGCATTGGCCAGCTTTGGGATGCAGGTCCATCTCGCCCAGTTGGAGCATCGGCTGGATCAAATGATCCGCCGCGGCGTTGATCGGGCCAGTTAGGTTTTCTGCTACGAATTTTGCGCCAGCGTGCAGCACCAGCGGCTGATTGGCGAAAACGACATTTCCGAGAATGGCGTGCCCTTCCGGCGGCTTCACCGTCATGCGGATGCCGCGGGCAGAGGCAACGATCGTATTGTGATAAACCTGAGCCAGCTTCAGCGGCAGATCGTGATCACGCAGTGTGATGGCGGCGTATTGAGAATGGGGACAGTCGGCAAAAACGTTGTCATGAATGATCACGCGGCCCGAGGCGTGGAGCAGCGATTCACGCGAGTTGTGGAAGAAAAAATTGCCGTAAATCTCATACACATCTCTGGAACCGGGGCCGCTGTCCGGGAAGCCGCCCACGAGCAGATTCGGGCGGTCGCCGTCGGGACTCGGCGCGTCGTTTTTGATGAAGACATTGTGGCGGACGAGTGTGCGACTGGGCGTGGTCGGAAGACCGGCGATGTCGGGCCGCGAATTCTGAAACTTAATCTGCATGCAGTAGCCGTTCGTGTCATGTACGAGGTTGTATTCGATCACCCCGTTGACGAAAGGTTCCTCGCCGTTCGAGTTGCCGAGATAGAGGCCGGTGCCACAATTGCGGATGATATTGCGGCGGATAACCCAGTCCCATGTAGGCGTCTTCGTGGAGATGCCGACGGCTTGCTGGGAAGTGTTGAAATCGCTGATCGTGCAGTCCTCGACCAGGATGTGATGCACTGAATTTTGCGACCCATTTTTCGCGCTGATGCCGAACTGCCCCGACACGCCCTGTCCTTGAATCGTCAGCGACTTCAGTGCCACGAACTGGCATTGAAAAAGCTCCACGCAATTCGCAGTGGCCGACTGGCGGATCTCCGCCACGCCATGGGCCGGGCCTTGAATGGTGATCCACGCCGCCGCCGTGCCTTGGCAACCACTCAGCGGTAGCCCTCGTTCATAAATCCCAGCCTCCAACGTCAGTGTGTCACCCGCTGCAAGCGAACTGATGATTCCGCGATAATTCCCTGGGTTGGCTGACTTGGATCCGGCCCATGCAGGAGTTGGAAAAGCCACGAGAGAAAGGAATAAAAGTAGGGACGTTTTCATGCAGTGTGGCGTATGACTTAGGAGTCGCAAGAAACGAATAATGCACAGCGAAACAAGCTGGCGAAAGTGCAGGTGAAGACGATTCAACAACTCGAGAGATTTTACTCGAACAACGAAGGCAAAATCAAAGCCGGAGCGAAGCCAGCGTTTTCCAAAACTTGAGAACGCCAAGCAGACGCGTCCCGTCACAGCGGCTGGAAAAGCCAAACTTGCTTGCCGTACCGAGAACGGCTTGCCGCAAACGGTGCAGTTCGTCTTGGGTCGGGTTGCTCATAGCGTGGTCGCAAACTCCGCGGGTGGATGATCAGCAGCGGCCGCGGAGGGTGGGCCGAGGTTAGGAGTGGGAGCGATCAAACGATACATCACCGGCAGCACGAGCAGATTCACGATCGTCGCTCCCGCGAGACCGGTGAGAATCACCAACGCCATCGGGTATTCAATTTCCTGTCCAGGTAGCTCGCCTGTGTAGATCAGCGGGACGAGGGCCAGGCCTTAGGTTTACCCACATTTTTTTGATTCTCTCATCGCTTGGACTCCCGCAACCATCGCCTGCAGATCGGTCCAACCTCGCCAAATTGTTTGCCATCCAGGTAGATGATCGTGCTTGCGGTTCTGGTGTCCGCCAAGCCGT
>JBGSMN010000135.1:0-31818 GCA_041740155.1 Rhodopirellula sp. | reverse complement strand
ACGGCTTGGCGGACACCAGAACCGCAAGCACGATCATCTACCTGGATGGCAAACAATTTGGCGGGGTTGGACCGATCTGCAGGCGATGGTTGCGGGAGTCGAAGCGATGAGAAAATCAAAAAAATGTGGGTAAACCTAAGCATCTGACCCCCGCCCCGTTTGCGGATTCCGTAGATATGATTATTCAGCAAGATCGGCGTTTGTTGCTCAGCGTTGAATTCTTTGGGTGTGAATTTTCTTTCGATACTGACGTTGCGACCGCTTTGGTCGACTTGAAGCATCATCGCTCCGACTTCGTTGCCGTAGCCACTGCACACGAACACACGCCCCTGGGGCAACACCAGCGGGGACGGAGCATGTGCGAATTGCACTGGCCATTGATTGGTTTCCCAAACAATTGTTCCGTCCTCGGCGTTCACGCCTACCACACCACCGCTAGCACAGTAAACGTACGTGCGAACGCTACCCTGTTGCATCACGGTGATCGAACCGTGTGTCATCTCCCAAGCATGTGGGTTGTCACTTTCCCAAATCACTTCGCCGGTTTTCGGATCGATGGCGATCATGAGCGAAGATCCACCAGTTGCGAGAATCAAGCGGCCTTGATCGACGAGTGGACATTGACCGGCGTACCAGCGGGGCACGACAGTTTGATACTCCCGTGGCAAGTCGATCAGCCAGCGATGAGCACCGGTTTCTGCGTCCCAGCAGGCAACGTGGCATTGGGGTCCGAACGTGATTACGTTGTCTTCGACGAGCACAGGCGTCGTGCGGGAAATACCATGGTTGCGAGTCACAGCAACGGGATACCCGTTGCGCCAAATTTCGCGTCCGTCGTCCAGTGAAAGACAACGCAGAACATCAGCACCGACGTCTTCGTCATAATCCAGCACGTAGACTCGTCCATCGCCGACGGCGGCACTCGCGTAACCTTCGCACAGAGTGACCTGCCAACGCTCGGTCGGACCATCAGTCGGCCATTGGCGTGCCAACGAAATGTTTTCGTTGCTGATGCCATCACGAGTCGGACCACGAAAGCCTGGCCATGATCCGGCAATCGTGGAGGCAACGCCTGCACCCGAGATGGGTTGGCCAGCGACTGGCGGTTGCAACTCCGAAGCGTTAGCGTTGACCCGTGTTTGTGGTGTGCCGTCCATGCCGGGACGACGCATTTCGATGACCAGTGGCGAGCGGGTAGCGTACCACGAGACGCTCAGCAATCCCGTCACAGTGATTGCGATGATGGAAGTCGTTAGATGCCACGATGAAGGTTTCATCGCCTTGGTTTTGTTGATTAGAAGACAGCGAGACTGCACTTCCATTATTATGTACATTAGCGTGCATATTTCACCAGATCCAATCACGGGGCGAATAGGAAGGTTTTTCAGCGAGACGGCAAATCGTGGGATTTTCGTAAAGTGTCGCGACTATTTACCGCAGCCTAGAATTTTGCTCGGGCTAGGTTTCCGGGTAGAAATATTGTCATGAATCCCGCCTAGTGAAAATCTTTAACGAGTTCCAATACGACCAAACCGAAAGCGGAGATGCGATTGTGAGACGGCGCTGGTTAGGCAGACGATGCAGACAAATCTGGTCCGTGGTATCGAAGAGGTTTTGCATGCGAGGTGTGGTGAGGATACGCGGCCAAGAGTCGAGCAACTACAACGCTGGCAATGGACGATAAGCCACGGGCATCACCGCCCTTTCGCACCCAGTGCGCGGGTGCCTCTCCTAAATCGCAACGGAAACCTTCATGCCATTTTTGTCTGGTAGTCTCTCATTCGAACGCTTCCGCGTTGAAAATTTTCAATCCGAAAGTTTTGATCAAGAACACATCGACTTGATGCAGCAGTATGCTGCGGGCAAGGTGGAAACGGGTTCGACTGAGAACATCCATACCGGTTTTTTGGGTGGTGCGCATTTGTTCGATCAAGATTTTGATTTAGAAAAAAATGTGATCAACGACGCTGTTCATTTCGGTGTGCGAATTGATACCAATTCAATCCCAGCGGCGATCAAGAATGCTTGGTTGCAGATGGAATTGGCGGGACTGGGCAAAGACAATCCGAGCGGCGTGCCGACGAAGTCACAACGGAAGGAAGCCAAGGAAGCGGTCGAGCAGCGGTGTGAAGTCGAAGCGGCGACAGGCAAGTATCGCAAGTTCCAGCCGTTTTCACTGTTGTGGGATTATGGCTACGAGATGTTGTACTTCGGTGGGACTGCCGGAACGGCCAGTGGTCATTGCGCCGATTTGCTAGAACGGGTTTTTCAAGTTGAATTGCGGCACGTCAGCGCGGGCTCAATCGCGCAAGCGTGGGCGATTGAAGCGGATCGTTTTGCCGAGATGGATGAGATTGTGCCTGCGGCGTTTATTGAGGGACCGTCTCACGGCAGCGTGGCGTGGGCGAACGAGCATTCGCAGGCACCGGATTTTCTCGGAAATGAGTTTTTGTTGTGGTTGTGGTGGATGTTAGAAACACAAACCGACACGATCGCGATGCCAGATGGGACAGAAGTCACCGCGATGTTAACCAAGACACTGACGTTGGAATGTCCCGTCGGTGAATCGGGCAAAGAAACGATCACTGCCGAATCGCCGGTAAAATTACCTGAGGCGATGCAAGCAATTCAGCATGGCAAATTGCCGCGAAAAACCGGCATGATCTTGATTCGCGATGGACAGCAATTTGACCTGACACTACAGGCCGAAACGTTTGGCATCAGCGGTGCGAAGATTATTCTTGACGACGACGCAGAGTTCGAGGCCGAGGATCGGATTGAAGCGGTACGGACGTTGTGCGATACCGTCGATGGGTTGTTCCACACTTTCTGCAAACGGCGAACCGAACAGGCTTGGTCGCAAGACCTCAATGCCATGCAAGACTGGTTGGCACCGAAGAAGAAACGCGGCAGCCGAGCGGCTTAGTCACGTCATATCCAGACTCGTAAGCCTTTTGATATCGGCACTATGTCGAATGGCTGACGACTTCAGCTACGAAAAAAGCCGCAGGTTTGAATCCTGCGGCCTTTCGCTTACTGACTTCAGCCTGATAACTAGTTGTTGTTTTGCAGCAACTGTTGGATACCGTAGGTGAAGAACGATCCTAAGCCAAAGTTCAAAATTTCTTCTTCGCACTTGTACTGTAGAATCAGAGTATCGCCTGGTTGGACCAAGGGTCGGCTGCGAGGATCATTCACTGCTTTGGCGAGGTCGACTTCGATAGCGATTTGTCCATTGCAAGGTGTTTTGCGAAGGATGTAGAGCATGCCGGGTGGAACTTGACCGACATTGATGCTACTCCCACCGCCTCCGCCTTGGGCAGATGATCCAATGCCTTTTCCGGCTAAAGCCATCGCACCAAGCACGTCGAGGTCGTAATCACGAGGTAAGAGGTGTTCTCCGCCAGGTAGCAAGCCGCCTGTGTAGAAGACTTCCGTTTCACGACTCTCGATGTAGACGATATCTCCATCTTGCAGAGTGATGTCAGCTTCGGCGATGTTCGGAATCACACCTGGGCGGACTCGCAACGGAATTCGCAAGATGGAAGGATCCTCGGGCAGTTTCGGCGGGCAGTAACACGGATCGGCCATGGCTGCCCGCTGGGCAGCCCAGTAGTTGCGGAGGAAATCGGCGCGTTTGCGTTTATCGGCTTCGGATGCTCGCAGCACCATGACTTCGTTTTTGGCCGTTAGACCGGGCAATCCGCCGGTTTCGACGAGTGCGTGGAGCACGTCGTTCTTGTACGCAGGGAGTTTGACTAAGCCGCCGGTCGCCGAGCGATCGCTGCCTCGCACTGACTCGTCTCCACGGCCTCTTCCTGGTTCGACGGTGTCCTCTCGCACCACGATCACATCGAACGTGCGTTCTTTGATGATTGTAACGATTGGACGTGCCTTCTCTTCCCGTAAGATATCATTCTCGATGTACGACCGGCGAATCTTCTCGCGGACTTGTTCGAGCGTCAGCCCGGCAACTTTCAGCGGTTCGATCAGTGGTAGTGCCAACGTTCCATCGTCTTGAACAGCGATCGGATAGCCGATCGAAGGAGGCAACGTGCTGCCCTCGGCCGGGAAGTTCACTGGCGGTGGCTCAGGAGGTGCATTAGGCGGATTGAACGGCAACACACCTTCGATGTAAATGCCGAGGATATCGTCAGGACCGAGTTGATAATCGCGTGGCGGTTCCAGCGATAACAACGCAATATCCACTGGCACCAAATCATTCTTCGGTGGCGGGAAAAAATCCGGTGACAGCCGGTTGGCAGGGATCCCATCGATCGGCTGGGTCAAGGTCGAACAGCCGGTCAAGGAAGTGGCCACCGCAACAGCGAGGCTGCCTCCGACTGCTGAGCGAAGTTTTCGCCAGACTTGGGATTGAAAGACTTTGGTGTTCATCCTTGAACTCTCCAGAAAAACGATCGGGTGACGGTTCGCCCGCAATGGAATGAAATGGTGGTGGTTCGGCACCCAGTGGATGCAAAACGTGATCGCGATGGAGTGGTCGTCAATCGCGTTAATATGCCGTGTCGCTGAATCAATTTAGTCGCAACGACCTACGTTGATGCAATGACTAACGAGACGTGGCTGCTGGTTTGCCAAAAATCTCTTCGATCACCATATCAATCTCGACCTGGCTTGGTTCACTCACGTCGTCAGATTTGATATTGAGAGAGTCTGGCAGCACCGAGATTGAAACGGGCATCGTCGCACGTGGCACCAGCTCGACCGAAGACCGTTGATTGACAGTTTCAGTGGGACTGGGATCTCGCGAGATGTAATCGCTGAATTCCATGTTCGGAGAATTCTGACCATTGGAACGTCGCCCAATCTCATCCGAAAATGGATCGACGTCCGTTTCCGTGTCGGCTGGTTTGTCATCCATCTCTAAGTCTAGCGGACTGACTGGTTCGTCAGCCTTTGGTGTATCCGGTTCAGCCGGTTCATCAGTATTACTGCTGGCGGCTCCCGAGCCGATCTCTTGCATGAACACTCCGCCAGGAACCAATGTCTCGCCTTCGCCCAAGATAATTCCAGGCGGCAAGGCCGTTGCCATCGGTGCAGGTGCGGTCTGCATGACAGGTGTCGGCATGGCAGAGCCCGTCATGTTCGGCGTGACGTAAGGAACCGCGTTGAGCCGAATCATATTGTAGGCCCCGATTCCGTCTTCCTCGGCAGCTTTCACACCGTAGGGGAAGCCTTCAAACCACGCATTCACGGCCGCTTGGCCATTGCCACTTTGGTGACGCCATCCCCAGTACTGCGGTGCCACGACGGTCGGGGTGCAACCCGATCCGCCCGTTGCCACTTCCATATAGCCAGCGATAAAGCCCGCTTCTACGTCTTTGGGATAACAATGACCTTTGAAGCAATGCTTCACTCGCAGCCATGCCCGAGCAGCCATCACCTTGTTGCGGTGACCAATCATAAACTCGTCAATACACTCGCTCTGGTCGAGCTTCTTTTGTAGCCCGCCGAGCATCGTACAACCGGATAATCCAGTCGCGGTCACGCCTAACGCCAGTCCGAGTATCCATCGTTTCCAAAGGCGACGATTTCGCAGGCTTGACGCTTTGACACTGTTTGGTTCCTGTTGGAACCTCGATTCTTGATTCTTCAACTCGGGCATCTTAGCCTGCTCCCCTCGCGGCGGATTAATCAACTTCGCACGTCAGTCGTACGAAACGTCTCTTGCCACCATCTCGCCCCCCATAGGCTACAACGGCGATCAGAATTCGGAATGTAAGGCTTGCAGCGGTTGTGCCGCAGCAAGATTCTTCCTTGCTTAGTTATCGCCTGTTCAAACCAACCGGTTTAGCCAAATATTCCTAAAATTCAGATCCTGCCTCCTGTATTGATCTTGCCGACGCTTCGGGTTGTTCTGAATTCAACGCTTGGGCAGAGGGATATCTCTTCAGCACCACTTCAAACCTACGCGAACACCTCTCCCGGCGGGTACCGGGCCGTTCCGAACTCGTGTTGCCGCCTTAAGCCGGAAAATTCCGGACAAAAATCTAGTTTGTTGGTGCGAATTTTGGCATTTCTTCATCAAAGTTTTGGGACGTGAAGTTAGATTGAGAGTTCAAGCACCTTACCAACCAACGTTTGAAAGCTCCTACGTCTAATAAACGACGGGACAAGACGGGAGTTTGTAATCATCACTACCAACAAAATCGGCACCCCTCCGCCTGGCGGGGCCGGGCAGTAGGTGTAGAAACTGTCACTAGACTTTTGACCTGAAGTGCTTAAGAATTCGGCCCTGGATTTTCAGTGGATGGCTTCCCTGCAAGTACCGGCAACTTTAATGAATCACTCTTCTTCAAATGATATTGTCGCCCCACTGACATGACATTGCATATTGTATTTGCCTTTATCGCCGCTCTCTTCGTGGCTGTGCTGATTGTTCCAATCGTGCGATCGCTTGCGATCGCGGTTGGATTGGTCGATTGTCCAGACGCCGAGCGCAAGCTGCATTCACGACCGATTGCCTTGGCCGGCGGGCTGGCTGTGTTTATCAGTACACTTCTGGGTGTCACCTTCACGATCGGCTTGCAAACTGATTGGACCTTTGAAACGCTGTCGAGTTTGTTGACGACACCATGGCGCGTTCTGCTGGGCGGTGCCATCGCAATCCTCATCGTCGGTTTAGTCGACGACAAGTGGTCTCTACGTGGACGGCAAAAACTGCTCGCTCAATGTTTGATCGCAATGGTGATTGTCGGCAGCGGAACGACACTGCGCGTCGTTACCCTGTTTGGATTTGATATTACCTTAGGGGTCTTTGCGATTCCGGTGACGGTGTTGTGGCTACTGCTGTGTATCAACGCACTGAATCTGCTCGACGGTGCCGATGGGATGGCGACAACGGTCGGTATTTTTGTTACTGGTTCGCTGGCAATAATCAGTTTTCTCAACGGCAATCCGATGTTGAATGTTGTCGTTGCGTTCGCACTGTGTGGTTCGCTGGCTGGATTTTTGATGTATAATCGGCCTCCTGCTTCGATTTTCCTGGGCGATGCTGGCAGCATGATGGTGGGGTTGCTGGTCGGCGTGTTGGCGATGTGGTGTTCCAACAAACAGACCACTGCTTATGCTGCGGCACCATTGGCGATTCTTGTTTTGCCACTGTTCGACTCGGGTGCGGCTATCGTCCGTCGTCGCTTGACTGGTCGCAGCATTTACGCAACTGATCGCGGCCATATGCACCATTTGCTCAACGAACGATTCGGACGCAGTGGTACGTTGTGGGTGGTTGCTGCGGCTTGCACGGTCAGCTCATCGGCAGCCATTGCCTCAATCTGGCTGAATCAATCCTGGCTGGCACCGCTCGGAGCGATCTTGGTGCTCGCTGCACTCGTTGGGACTCGCACGTTCGGCTACTCGGAATGTCGGCTATTGGCGGGACGTCTTCGCCATCTCGTCGTCTCCTTCGTTGTTAGACCTCAAGTCTGTGAGCAACAGAAACACGAGCGCACCTTGAAGATGCAGGGCGACGGTCCTTGGCAGGATGTCTGGGAACCGTTGATCGACTTCGCCGTCCGCCAAGAACTGGCCAGCGTCAAAATCGACGTTAACATGGCTTGGCTGCATGAGAGTTACCATGCGACTTGGCGAAGTGTACGGTTGCCTGAACCTGCTTTTCAAAGCGTCGTTCGGATACCCTTGTTTGCGGCTCGCATAAGCGGTGGCGAAACAGAACATGTGCCGATTGGTCGATTAGAAATCATCGCCACTTCGAGTGCCGATTGTCTGGATCGACTCGCCGAATTCCTTGAACACGCCGTTGAGTTACAGGTCCAGGTCGAACAGGTCGTCGCTCGGATCGAGGGCGTCAAACGCATCGAATCGAAATCGAACTGGAGTAAAAAATCACACGACGCAATCAATCCGCAACCGGTCGCGGATGACGTCATCGCGAACCTGTCGTAGTGAAAATCGCCAAAAGGTTTGGCGAGTGATGTTCCAGTTCAATACTCGTGATGGGATTCGCCAGCCCCAACAAAAAACCATCGCATCACATGAGTGAGGCGATGGCTGTTGCGGCGACGGAGAGCATTCACTCTCTGCCCTGGCAAAGTGGTAACCTACGCGGCGCGGCGGGTCGCTGGTTTAGCGGCACTGGGCTTGGCCGCCTTCGTGTTCGTTGCCACGACGGGCTTTTTCTTGGCAGTTGCAACGGCCACGATTGTGGAGGGCTTCTTAGCAGCAGGAGCTTTCTTTCCAGCCGCTGCCGGCTTTGCGGTCGCAGTTACTTTGGTAGCAGAAACTGGCTTGGCAGTTGTGGTCTTGGTCACTGGGGTCTTGGTCACTGGGCTTTTGGTCGCTGCAGTCACCTTGGTCTTAGCCACTGGAGTAGCCTTGGGTGTGGTGGCTTTTGCTTTTGCCGTGGGTGACTTGGTGGCGGTAGCTTTGGCAACGATTGCTTTCGCAGCTGGGGTCTTTTTGGCGACCGAAGCATTCTTCGGTGTTGCCGGATTCTTCGACATGCTTGTTTCCTATCGAAACTTGACGAAACTCTTGGGCGAAATTGCCCATGCGCATCGAAATATCAGAACAAGAATCCAAATGCAAATAGCACTTTGAATGAGAACTCACAAAATCTCAAAAATAGTACTTAAAACATCCCATCAAAGCAGTTCATCGAGTTGTTTCGTAAGATCAGCAAAGTGATCCAACGTCGTTTTCACCGCCGCCGGTTGCTTCATATCCACTCCCGCACCTTTGAGCAAATCCAACGGGTCTTGACTACATCCACCCCGTAAAAAGCTGAGGTAATCATTCAGCTCTTGCTCACCGCCACCGAGCACCCGTCGGCTCAACGCCACCGCCGCGCTCAATCCCGTTGCATACTTGTAAACATAGAACGCACGATAAAAATGTGGGATTCGTAAGCATTCTAGCTCCAGCGATTCATCCACCACGAACTTGGGTCCGAAGTACGCATCGAGCAATTCACGGTACGTCGCCCGCAACGACGCGACCGTTAACGGCTCCCCCGCCTCAGCCATCTCATGCGTTCGTTTTTCAAACTCAGCGAACATCGTTTGCCGGACCACCGTCGCCCGCAATCCATCGAGTTCATTGTTAATCAAGTAGGCTCGTTCCGTATCGTCGGTAGCACGTTCCAGCAAATGAGCTGTTAACAATTGCTCATTGAACGTGCTGGCCACCTCGGCCACAAAGATCGTGTAGTTGTAATACTGGAACGATTGGTGCGACGCCGAGTACCAACTGTGCATCGAATGTCCCGCTTCGTGAGCGAGCGTGAAGACATCATTAAGAACTTCCTCTTTGAAATTCATTAAAATGTAAGGATCGCCATCGAACGCACCGCAACTGAACGCACCGCTCTGTTTACCTCGGTTCGGATAACGATCCGACCAACGACCACGCAACCCGCCTTCCAGCGTGCCGACATACTCACTGCCCAAGGGAGCGAGCGATTGGAGAATCACGTCGACGGCTTGGTCCCATGTGTGATGTTTCTTAACGTCCGAGAGAATTGGCACGTAAGTGTCGTAGTGATGCAAATCCGAAAGACCCATTTTCCGACGCCGCACATCGAGATAATGATGCACCGCAGGTAAGGAATCTCGCACGGCAGTAATCAAGTTATCGTAAACCGCGGTAGGCACGTTATCGGGGAACAACGACGCTTCGAGGCTGCTCTCATAATTGCGAGCCCGAGCGTAATAAACGTCCCGTTGGATGCTGCCCGAAAGTGTCGCAGCGAGCGTGTTGCGGTGATCGTCAAAGACACTGTAGTATTGATCAAAAGCGGCTTTCCGCACCTGCCGATCAGAGCTGAGCAAAAACTGACTAAACGTCGCATGCGATAACTCGATCGTTCTCCCTTTCTCGTCCGCAAGCTCGCCAAACTTCAAATCTGCATCATTGAGTTGTCGGAACGCGTTGCCTGCCGCGCCAGCCATTTCACCTTGCATCGCTAGCAATCTTTCTTCGCGATCGGACAACGTGTGGGGGCGGTAGCGGACGATTCTTTCGAGTTGCAAGCGAAAGGACGCGAGTTTTGGATCGGCCAGAAACAAATCCATCTTCTCTGTCTCAATCGCCAGTAATTCCGGCCGGACAAAACTGGCCGCCTGCGATGCCTTGACGACAAGGTTTTGAAACCGCATTTTCCGCGCCTGATGATCGCTATCACCCTGGTCTTCACTCGTTCGCAAAAACGCGTACGTACCCAAGCGTTCGGCGATGCGATCAATCTCTAGATCGAACGTGAGGAATTCCAGCAGTGTGTCAACGCTCTCACCCAACCGGCCTTGATAGGTTGCGAATCGATCGATTTGACCAGCGACTTTATCAAAGTCCGCCTGCCAAGCGGTTTCTGTGTCATACAGCGTCGAAAGATCCCAGCAATGCTCAACAGGTACCTCGTTTCGGAGTGGTAGTTTCGTCGCAGCAGTGGTCACGGTCATGGGGACAGTCCATTGAAGAGGAACAAGAGTTTGAAAGTCAGCTTACTGTTGCCGACGTATTTTATCGCGAATCGCCAACATGACTTCACGCGGCACAAATTTAGCGAGATGTTCGTCATTGTCACTAATCGCCGCAATCTGTTTCAGCAACGAACTGCTGACGTGGGCGAAGCGTTCATCGGCCATTAAGAACACCGTCTCGATCGCCGGATCGAGCTGGCGATTGGCCATCAGCATTGTGAACTCGCCCGCGATGTCGGTCAGCGGTCGGATACCACGAACCATCACTCCGGAACCCAGCGAGCGAACGAAATCAACCGCCAAACGATCGAACGTTTCCACTCGCACGTTCGGCAAATCGTAGGTCAACGTGGACACCAACTCGACCCGTTCTTCAATACTGAACATCGGTCGCTTGTCCGCGTTAATCCCGATCCCAACAACGAGCGTTTGAAAAATCTTTGAGGCTCGTTCGATGATATGCAAATGCCCCAAGGTGATCGGGTCAAACGATCCCGTATAAACAGCGATCCGGTGCGAGAGTTCGGCTTGGTCGACGTCACGCTCGTCAATGATGGATTCAAGCAAGAGATGCAGTTCCTGTTTTCAACGGGAAATTGGAATCAAATCGGCCAACCTTTGCAGATCGGAGTCGTCATTGTAAACATGAACACTCGCCCTGACGCCCCCACCTCGGCAACTGACCACCACCCCGTTTTTGATCGCACGAGCACGGAAATCCGCTGGAGATTCGTCAGGTACTTCAAAAGTAACGATTCCACTGCCGTGAACAGACGACGGCGTGTTCACAAACAACATCTGGCCGCCGCGCTGCACAAGCATCTCTCTTAGGCGAGACGACCGTTCGAGCACACGATCGGCAATCGCGTGATCGCCATGGCGACGCGTCACCGCGACAAACATCTGCAGCGAGGCGGCAAACGCCATCAGACCGGGCATGTTGGCCGAGCCAGTCTCGAATCTCGCCGCGTCCTCGCGCAATTCAAACTGCCCCGCTGAGAACAAGTGAGCGTTGCGGACGCTCGCCCAACCCACGTTATCACATCGCAGTGTGTTGAGATGTCGACGACGAATCACCGCCACTCCCGCCCCCTCCGGCCCGAGCATCCATTTGTGTCCATCGGCGGAGAGAAAGTCGACGTCGCAGCTCCGCAGGTCCAGTGGATACATCCCCATGCCTTGGATCGCGTCCACGAACACCAACACACCTCGCTCATGTGCTTGTTCCACCAAACTTGTCAGGTCGACTCGAAAACCACTCGCATACCCTACCCAACTGACTGAGATCATCCGCGTTCGCGCGTCGACCGCTGCGATTAAATCCGCGACCTCAACTCGACCATCGCGTCGTGGCACGAGTTTCGCTTCGACACCACGATCCGCCAGATTCAACCAAGGGTAATGATTGCTGGGGAACTCACCTTCAGGCAAAACAACGTTGTCCCCGTTTTCCCATGGAAAACCACCCGCAACGAAGTTGATACCAGCCGTCGTGTTAGGCACCAGCGCAACCTCGTCGGCCTCGCAATGAATCAACTCCGCCGTCAGACTTCGCAGCGACTGAATCTTTGCGGACCATTCCAACCACTGCACATCGCCACTGGTCGCGCAAGTCTCCGCGTAAGTCTTCAACGTTTCAGCAGCAGGTCTGCTCAGCGGTGCGACAGCGGCATGGTCAAAGTACGCCCATTGTCGCGATACCGGCATCTGCTCACGCCACCACGACCACACCTCGTCCAGCGAGTCGGGGCAGACAATTTCCGTTAACGAATCACTCACGGCTTGTTGCCGATCATCATGCCTAAACCAATCCGGCTGGCAGCGATGTAGGCGAACTGCACGTTTTCAAAACCAGCGTCTTCCAACCGCGATTGACTCGTTTCCAGATCAGGAATATCACCGCTGGTGGATTGTACTTGCATTCGTAAACTCTCGAGAGACTCAGCCAGCGTTGGTTGATGTGTGCCGCGAAACGAGTCAATCACGATCAAACGGCCACTGGACTTCAAACTCGCAAAGCAGGACTGCAAAATCTGTTCGATTTGATCCGCTGCATACGCGTGTAACCGTTGAGCGACCACCAGCATGTCATAGGTGTCCGTCGCTAGTGGCGTGCCGAGCACATCACCGACCTGAGTTGCAAAACGATTCATCAATCCGATGGAAGTCGCGGTCGCGGTTGCTGCCACCAAGGCCGCTTCGCTGTCGATCGCGGTGACACGAATGGCTGGTTCGCGAAACGCCATCGCACAACTCCACACTGCTGAGCCGCACCCCAGATCGAGCAGTTCGATCGGCTCGCTGGTTTCCGACGTGAGCGTTTCGGCAGCGAGTTCAGGGAGGATCTGACTTGGCCCAAGATCCAGGATCTCTGCCGCTTGCATTGCGGCCGGAGTGTGTACCCACTGGGTGGCAGTGATCGCATCGAAACGTTCACGCAATCGCACTCCAGCCAACTGTGGATCGTCCGCAGGCGGTTTTCTCAAAACTTCGGCGAGGTTGGCCCAAGTCACATCGCCGAGATCTGCGTCGTACTGACACAGCAAGCGTGCCGTTGATGACAACGCATAGTCTTCTTGATATTGTTCAACGATGCCGATCGAAATGAGCGACTGGATCAACATCAACATCCGATGTTCTGGTACCTGCACGCATGCCGCCAAATCCGGCAGCGTTTTCTGGCCCGAAGCGAGTTGTGCAAACACACCGAGTTGCCGCGCCGCACGCAATAGGTGCGACGTGGCATTGATGGTCATCAATTCCTGATAGTGATCAAGCGTCCGATCTTGAGTCGACATAAATCTTTATGGTTTTGTTGGGGATATTGTGTACGTTAAAACTCTTCGCCGCGAAGCCGCGCGATTTCCATCGCGTCCTTGTCACCTCGACCTGACAAACAGATCACCAGATGTTGTTTCTCTGACATCGTCGCCGCAATCTCGATTGCTTTGGATACGGCGTGAGCGGTCTCGAGCGCACACAGAATTCCCTCAGTCGTCGCCAGCCGTTCAAACGCCGCCATTGCCTCTTGATCACGGCAATCCACATAATCGACTCGGTGTGTGTCTTTCCAATAGCTGTGCTCCGGTCCAACGCCGGGATAATCCAAGCCAGCGCTCATCGAATGCACGTCGCATGTTTGTCCGTCATCGTCTTGCATCACATAGCTGAAACTGCCGTGCAACACGCCAGGGCTGCCGTAGGAAAGTGGTGAGGCGTGATCGCCTGGCGCGTGCGAGCGACCGCCCGCTTCCACGCCTACCATCCGCACGCCTTCGTCCTCAACGAACGGATAGAACATCCCCGCCGCATTGGACCCACCACCGACACACGCCACCACACAATCCGGTAATCTCTCGAACGTGTCGCGGCACTGCTCGCGCGTCTCGCGGCCAATGATTGCTTGAAAGTCACGGACCATCATGGGAAACGGGTGCGGCCCGATCACGCTGCCGATGATATAGTGCGTATCTTCGACAGACGACATCCAATCACGCATCGCTTCGTTGACAGCATCTCGCAGCGTTCGCGAACCGCTTTGCACCGGTGAGATCGTAGCCCCGAGCAGCTTCATGCTGAACACGTTCGGTTTCTGCCGCCGGATATCTTCGGCCCCCATGTAGATCGTGCAAGGCAGCCCGAAATGGGCACACGCGGTCGCGGTGGCCACGCCGTGCTGTCCCGCACCGGTTTCCGCGATCACTCGCGTCTTGCCCATTCGCAACGTCAGTAGGGCCTGGCCGATCGTGTTGTTGATCTTGTGAGCACCTGTGTGATTGAGGTCCTCGCGTTTGAGCCAAATTTGAGCACCGCCGACGCTGTCAGACAAACGCCGCGCGTGATACAGCGGACTGGGCCGACCAACGAAGGTTTTCAGCAATCCGTCAAGTTCCCGCTGGAACTGCGGATCGCGGCGGGCGCGATCGTATTCGTCAGAGAGTTGATCGAGTGCCCTGGTCAAGGTTTCAGGCACAAACCTGCCACCGAATTGCCCGAACCGTCCGCTCGGATCGGGGACTTGGGCGGTCGCGTGAGCGTTCTCAGCGGGGTTCGTGGCAGCGGCGGAATCAGCGATGGTCATGGAAACTCAGCAAGATGGTGAGGTTTTAGCGGCGAGGGTTCGTTTAAGGTGCCCCCGATTGTCACAGCAGAAGAAAAACAGGTCAACGCAGGCGGCAACGCTCCGGCGAGTTTTTCCTGTGACATCGTGGGCGCTCGTCAACCAGACGAGGGAGGTACCGCCAGCGGGACGGCGATACAATGGGGAGCAGCACCAGTACCACCTGGACAATTCGTAGCGAAAATCTTGATGAGTTCCGCTACCTACGTGTCTCTTTCACAAGTTCAATCAAACGAAAGTGATCTCATGCGTCCTCAACACAAGCGATTCATTAAATCGACTCTAACGGGCATTTTGTTCTGTGTCTTGATTGCAAGCAGCTTGAATCTCGCAGCGGCTGCCGATTTGGAAATGGTCGATGGTTATGGAAATGTCACCGGAGTGATCGACGCCAGCGAGCGGGGTTTGTGGGTGCATGAGTACTCAGGTGATCGGTTCTTTTACCGCCGCGCACCGCAGTATGACTTGCCCGGCGGTCGCTACCTCGGGTTTTACAACTTCACGCTCAATCGGATCATCCGTTTCCCCCGCAGTGGTCGCGGTTTGGTGGAACGCGCCGATCTGGACACGCCCTATCCGCGATTCGTGCCCGCCACCGTCTCCGTTCGTCCGTTAGGCAGTGGCCCTGGGTTCGCACCTTATCTCGATACTTGGTTGCCTGGACTGCATGGCGGTGGTTTTTACGGACCGACTTACGGAGTGCCGTACGGTCGTGGACCGTGGATCGGAGGCTATTATTCCAGCGGCATCACGCTGAACGTCGGTCCTTCCATCGGCTTCGGTACTCCTTCGAATCCGTTGCTCTCTGCGATTCCCACATCGCAACCTCAATCAACGCTGATCGAGTCTCGCATTGTCGAAGCCGCACCGCTGGCACCCGTCGAAGTCGAGTTTGTTAACACGCACAATGAGACACTCATCGTCACACTAACGGATACCCACCATCCCGATCGTCAGCCTCAGTACAAAATCCCGCCAGGCGGTTCTCAGCGAGTGAAGTTGCCACGCGATGCGGCGCGAAGCCGCGTGGATACCTATCAAACCATCGACGCAGCAGGAAAGCCCGTTGAACATGAATCTCGGATCGCTTTGCCGCCGGAACCTCGATATGAGGTGACCGTACATCGCATGCGAATTCAATCCATTGCCATTGATCGCACAGGCAAGAGTCCCAATGAAATCGAAGATATCAACGTTCAGGGCGTGAGTGTGGGCCATTTCACCTTAACTCCAGGCGATCAACTCACCTCAGGAGAAATTGATGTATTCGCCGCTGCTCGGTAGGCCGTTGATCATTCCACCAATTGTCGCCGAGCATCAATTTCATCAAGGGCCAATCCAGCATCCGCCAACCGCTTCATCACCGCTGCCTCCGCCGCCGCGACAGCGCTAGGCGTCCGCGCCACCCGAACACGAATACCGCTCGCTTCCCCCTCGACCGTTGCTGCCAAAGCGACGATTTGATCCAACGTCATCGCTTCACGTTCGTCGTCGCCAGCTCGGGTGATGACGAGATATTGATTGCCGTCGATCATAATATCGACAATAGTCGGTGGAGTTGAAACACTTGTCTCCAGCTCCGCAACCGCTTCACGCATCGCTGCTTCCTCCGGTGCAACGTCTGGCGAACTCGTCTTGGGTCGCGATGAAGAACTCGGAGCTATCGAAACTTGACCCTGCGTGTCGTTTGAATTCCCGGGGCCGCTGCCATCGCGAAAACCTAATCCAAAGTCAAAAAACTGGCTGGCAATCAACAACGCGATACCGCCGCCAATAACAACAGGGACACGTTTGCGCATGGTGAGAACTTCCGTTTGGTAAATAGCTAGTTTCTAAAATGATTGTCGTTATGTAGGGTTCAGCGTCGGTCCCAGCACCGTGTATTCAAAACGCGTCTCAGGTGTGTCGGCACGCAACCGCTCGAGCGTCTTAGGAACGGCGTCTATTAACGGTTGATACACGCCCGCCACACTCTGTGGATGAAACGATATTAACAGAATCACCAACCCTTTGGGTTGTGGAAAATGTTTGTATGCCGCGAATAACCGATCCGCCACCTCACTTGTGCGTGCCGATTGTGTTTTCGCTTCGAGCCGGAAAGATTCCCATTGTTGGCCAGCCATGATTTCCACGCTCCCCGTATCGGTTGCGTGTACCGTCCAAATCTCCGCTCGTTTGAGCAGCTCGGCATGGCCGATCAAAAACCGAATCACCGCATCGGGACGGGCGTCGCTGAGTTGGCGTGCCCTCGCGATCGCATTCTCGATCGGATCTTCGGGCGGTTTCGTTTCCGAATCGACACGCGTGATCGCCGCTTCATCGAGTTTGAACCAATCGCCGATCAATTCCATGGCTGTTTGCACTTCCGACAATTGAACGTCAGTTTGTTGTAATGCCGCGTCTCGTGAGGCCCGAGCTTGGTCGCGTTGTTGTTCGAGTTGTCGTCTCTGCGACTGCATCGCTTCCCGGATGCCTGCCAATTCGCTGCGTTCGCGGGTGATCTGTTGTGTTAGCTTTTCACGTTCCTGTTGCAACGTCTGGGATTGTTGTTGGGCGGTCTCCCGCACCTCCAGGAATTGGGCAAACACGATAATCAACAGCAGGTCCATCAGTGGCGTCAATTGAAAACGCGTTCGCCGCGACCACCACGACGTTGACAAACGCACCTCACCCTGGTCATGCGCGGTCGCCGGATGGCCGCCACTATGTACCGAATGCTCGTCACTCATGGGCGAGGTTCCGCCGTCGGGGTCGAGGCGCTGGTAGGCGGAGTGCTGCGTTCATGAGCGGACAGTTCCCGCTTGGCTTTCGATGCCATCTCCCTCACATTCAGGCGGTTTTCTGAAAGCCGGGCGAACCCCGGTTCGACGAGACTGCCAATGAGCATCAACAAAATTGCCGCCGATAAACCCGCGAACGTGCTCCAAATCGCATCACCGAAACGCGTCACGATCACACCCACGGAGGCCTGCTCGTTGGCAGCCATAGCGGAACCGATCGCAAGGATCGTGCCCAACACACCCGCCAACGGGTAGGCTTCGATCATCGTCCGCGCCACATTCCATGCGGTCTCAAACCGCAGCGACTGCAAGTAAACTCGTCGCTCGTCCAAAATACGCATGCGGTCGGCTAGCCGCACCCGATCTGGACTGCGATGCGGTTGGGCCATGACATCACTGATATCTGCTAAAAACGCCTCGATTTGATCAGACAGATGCACATGAAAATCCATGCGGCTTCGGTGGGGCAATTCGGACGTGAAACGCTCGAGTGTTTGGGCAATCCGTTTGCGATCCGCCCGCGCCCACAACACGAGCACGGCGAAACCGATCAGATGCAGTAGCGCAGCAGCCAGAATCGCGATGGTTGAGTAAGAAGAAATCAGTTCCAGCATAAATACACATTCAGTTGACGAAATCCGCTGCTACAATCCGCCCGATTCTCAACCAACACCCTTCTCACCGCAAGAGAGATCGTCGATGAGCCTGCTGCGTTTCGACTCGGCGGGTTTATTTTCCGATAATTCGGGCATTACGATTGCTCAGTTCGCTGCTTTCGCTGAACCACTGGCAGCGCTCCGTACGGAGCTATTCGTGGCGGACGATCCAGAGTTCACGTCACCTTTTCGACTACCCGAAAAACTACTGACCGACTACGAGGCTCTGCGCGAGAAATCAGAACTAGGCAGAGTCTTTCGGGTGGCCAATCGGTTGCACGACCATCTGGATGCGGTGGCGGTGATTGGTGGGCCAGCGGTTCTGGGCGCACCCGCCGCGTTGATGCGAGCGTGCTGCGAACCCTACCACAACGAGCTTTCTCGCTCGGCTCGCGGCAGCAAACCGAGGATGTATTTCGCGACAAGCTTGATCGACAATGATGCCGTCGAGGGACTACTCCGGCGACTGGCCATTGGCGGAGAGATCGGCAGTAACCCTGCGACCTCCCGGTACGCAGTGATCGCGATCGACGATGGTCAAGATGCGGATAACGCGCGCGCGACCGCCATCTCACTGCGATTGATTGGCGAACAATTGGCTGCATCGCTCGGCCAATCCAACCCTGATACCGCCGACCGTTGGCTGGCCAAACTCATCATTCCGATCGCACCAGAGACAGGGCCAGTCCGTGCATGTGCGGCGAAGCTCGGTGGCGAGGCAGCTTTTTTGCTTGGTAATGGTCCAGGCGGGCCGCTCGGCGTTTACTCGGCTGCGAATCTTTTACCCGCAGCGCTGTTGGGATTGGATTGCATACAGTTTCTGGTCGGAGCCGCCGCGATGAACGAGCATTTTTTAACGGCCTCGTTCGCCGAAAACATCGTGTTGCAGAGCGTCGCGGCGAAGCTCGCCCTCACCCGCCATCATGACGTGCTCTATCAGACATGGCAAATCTGGCATCCCGCCCTCAACGGGTTCTCCCCATGGCTGCCGTCGTCCGCCGTCGCCGGCAGTTCCGCGCACGCCTCTGCTGCGACGGCAACACATCACTTGCTGGTCGATACCGTCCGCACCGACCCAATTGAACTGTCTCCTGATGAGGCGAACGCTCCGCAGGGGGGTGTCGCCGCGCCCGCTCCAAGCAGTAGAAAAAAAATCGTGTCCGCCGTATTGCCAGATTTCATGAAAGCCGCTGTTTCCCGCCGCCAGGTCGAGCAAAGATCCGCTGGTCAGGCTCAAATCAGCCTGATTCTGCCACAAATTAACACCCATTCACTTGGCCAACTGTTTCAAATGTTGTGGCTGGCCGATGAACTAAACACGGCTTTTCGGCGGTGAGGATTTGACTTTCACCCCCTAGTGTGACTTTAATAGTGCCACGAAGAGCTCCGCTGTTCGTGATCCCACCTCATGGCCCACCCACTCAACCCAGGAAAAACTCAATGAAACGTTTGGCACTCATGTTCGGTCTCGTCGTCTGTGTGGCATCTCCTTCGTATGCGATCAGCGAATTTGGTAAGCAGTTTAAAGATCAAGTCAATGAATCTGACACCGCCTCTGCAGATTTTAAAGGAGCAGTCAAGAAAGCCAATTGCTACGTTTGCCACGTCAAAGGACAAAAGAAAGAAGACGTCCGGAACGAGTACGGCGAAGCGCTGATGAAATTCCTCGACGCAGAAGATTTCCCCAAGGAATTCATCAAAGATAAACCTGAAGAAGCCAAAGCGAAGATTCTCGAAGGCTTCAAGAAGGCTGGCGAACTCAAGAGCAGCGACGGTCGCGCGTTCGGCGAAAAGATCAAAGCCAACGAACTGCCCGCGACTAACGCTGGTATCTAAGTTCGAACGTTAACAATTCTCCGCTCGAAGGACGCCCATGTGGCGTCCTTCTTTCGTTAGCTGACGATCGGTGCGAGTTCAAAGGTCGTACTTCCGGAAACCCCTAATAATCCATGGTTGCGTTGTGGTGACTAGAGTTGTGGTGACTGGTACTCTGGTGACTGGTGTTGGCTGCACTCGGTTTGGACTCGGGAACTGAAGGAGTCGTCGGCAGCAGGCCACGTGAATGGCGGCTCCACCAACGATCCGCTTCATCCTCAGACCATTCACTTGCCGCTTTGCAATTCCGCAACTGTTGCGACAGATCTTTTGCTGTCTGAGGTCGACGTTCGCGTCCTTTCTCCAAACAAGAAAGGATAATGTTTTCCAAGTCTTCCGGAACATCGGGCACGCGTTTGCTGGGCGGTGTGGGCGATTCGGAGACATGCTTTTGGCACAGCGCCGTTAAAGTGTCAGCTTCAAAAACAGGCTTGCCGGTCAACAAAAAATATCCAACAGCACCGACCGCATACAAGTCGCTGCAGGCGTCGACCGCGCTAGGCATTTGAATGGCTTCCGGAGAAAGATACAGCGGCGTACCAGCCATGCGATCGTCCCCGGCATGTTGATCATCGAACGCCTTGACCAAACCAAAGTCTAAAACTTTGACGACGTCCGCCTGTCCGCCACGACGCGTTAGCATGATGTTCGCCGGTTTGATGTCACGATGTACCAAGCCCTTTGAGTGGGCTTCATATAACGAACCGCAAACTTGTCGCAAAAGATAGATCACGCGAGAGGCAGGCTGCGGACCGTGGTTGTCAATCAAATCCTGTAGGTCGATGCCGTCCAGAAACTCCATCGCGTAATAAAACACGTCGTCGGGCGTGCGTCCGAAATCGTAGATTGCAACCGTGTTGGGGTGGTTCAGCAAGCTGGTGATTTGCACTTCACGTTCAAATCGGGCAATCGACGTGTTGGTGACTTTGTCGGTGTCTAAAAGCTTGATTGCCGTGGGACGTCGCAACATCGCATGCTGTCCCTTGTAAACAGTTCCCATCGCACCGGAGCCTATCTTTTGCTCGAGCCTGTATTGACCGAGTTGCTTCGCTTCGACAGCGGCTTCGCGTGCTTGCTGCTTTAAACGCGTCACCATGATCGAGAATGCCAATAGGCCAATCGACGTGAGTCCCAGCAACGACATCAGTCCCCAGAACGCTCGCTTCAAAATGGTCAGCGGACGAAACGCTTCTTCCACGTCCGCCTCCGATGCCACACCGAAATCGTAGTCGTTCAGCCACGTCCACGCCCCCACGACAGGAACGCCGCGATAATCGTTGTAGCCTTCGACATCAACGTTTGAGTTTCCCGCTATCGCATCATCTGCCATCCTCGTAAGCGGCAATTCGGCGCGACGCACGTTGGCACGATTCCCTTGAGTGAGGTTCACTTGTGGATCTCGAACTAGCAATTGCAGCATCGAACAAACGTTTTGTTGATCGGGAAGCAATCCCAACAACACGAGATCTTTATCAAATCGGCTGTTCGACAGCATGACACCATTGCGGTCGAAGGCATAGGTTTCTCCTGACTCGCCGATCCTGCCAAGTTGCAAGATGCGAGTGAATTCCGCCTCAGGTCGGATCCGTAAACCCAACACGCCGATCACTTCAAAGCTGGCGTCACGAACGGGAGCCGCGACGAACATCGTCGGTGTGCCCGTATGAACTTTGCGGCTGATATCGCTTAACGGCACGATGCTTGGAAATGGTTTGGAGACAGTTGATTTTCCTTCGACACACCGAATTAGCCAACTCGTGTATTCTTCTCGCTGCTGTACACCAATGAGATCCGGTTCACTGGCAGCAAGTATGTTCTGCTTACGATCAGTCAGAATGAATCCAACATAATCATGTGACGTCATTGCAGGGGCTAGAATCTTTGCCAGTTGTTTGCGCAATTGTACTGCACTCGTTGGTTCCGAATCGCTGGGTTGAACCGGATCGTTGGTGCTCTCGTTTTGGAAGATCAACTGACTGGCAACATTCCGCACATCCTCGCTATTGGCCAGCGATTCCGCGTTGTTCTGCTGCGATACGAGCCAAGTCCGCAGCATGTCGGCTTCCACATTCAAGAGCGTTTTCAGTTCCGATGCTAAGTTCTCGCGCATCGTCGATTCGATCGCTGAATGCACCCAGATACCAATCGTCAGCAGGATCGCAAAACCGATGATCGGCCACATCCAAGCTCGCTGTCGAACATAAGTGCCCGCATGCGAGATCGAACCAGAGAAACGTTGTGTAAAGCTTCCATGGAAATCGGCACGACGCGATTTGATAGCAGAAGATCTTGGTTTGTTTTGTCGTCGAAACACGTTGATGGCACCGTGACCAAAGCACGCGTCTCTGAAAATGGCGCGAGCGGACTGTGGAATTTTTGCACGTTGTAGGCCGTGCCGAGCACAGCAAATGACAGCTTTGTGCAATGGCATCAAAAACTTGCGGTGCTCGGTGCGGTCTGCAAACGACTCCGCTCTAGCGTAGTCAGTGAAATATGAACCGCAATCAATCTAAGGCGGCGGGAACGATTGTTCCGGTTATTCTGGTTATCATTTGGACTCGAAAAAGCTGAGTTCGAGGAAGGCGCCAAAAACGAAGTTCGCAGAAGTCCCTCCTGGCGAGTTTCGCTGCGATTTACCCGCGCGGCAGCATCATACGGAACAATAAACTGTTATAGTGCAGCAGTGGTTTCCTTCCGTTTTCTTTGAAAATCGCTGTTCACTGCATGCCCACGTCTGTCAATCCTGCCGGTGATTCACCTGAGAAATCTGCTCGTGGTGCCGCCACGACCTCCGCGCCCAACCGTCGCCAAGAACTCGAGCGTCGACTCAAGGACGCACGCACTGATCGCGATGCCTACCTAGAACTTGGGGCGATCTATCGTAGCGAGCACCGACCGATGCACGCGGCCAAAATTCTCAAGCAAGGCATTGAGGTTTTCCCTGATGACGCGGCCATGTTGTGGGAGTACGAAGAAGCCCAATTGGCTCGCTCAATCCAACAACTGACGGAAATGCGTGAGTTGGTAGCGAAAACAAAAAGCTCGCTGGCGGACCAAGATCTTGAACGCAGCACGGCGGATTGGGCCAACTGTCGCATTAAAGTTTGCCGCGCTCGCTTGAATCGTGAGCCATCTTTACAACATTTGCGGCTTGTGTTGGGCGAAGCGCTGCATGATTTGGAACGACACGACGAGGCGATTGAGGAACTCGAGCCTTTATTAGACAACGATACGCATAGTTCGGCAGCCTCGTTGTTGATGGGCAGGTGTCGCTTGATCCTGGGACAGGACATCGAAGCGATGCACTGGCTAAGAAATGCGGCGCTACGTCGAAGTGTGACGACTGCTCCGAAGGTGCGTGCCGCTGCACTGAAGTTATTAATCGACTTGGCCGATCGTCATGGTTTAACCGCAACGCTCGAGCTCTATCAATCCACACTGGCCAGTGTGCTCGAATCGGCCAAACAAAACCAAACGTCGTAAATCGATGTCGTGTTCAAACAGTTAAGTTAACGGCGCTCGCTTCCTATTTCTCTTTTCACCTCATCTTCACAGGGAACATCGTCATGACACAAGCAGTCGGAGATCCAGACCAGATTCGTCAATTTGCCGCACAGTTGGCACAGTTCACCGAGGAGCTGCGGCAGCGGGGCAGTTCGCTCGCGGCACAAATGAATCAGCTCGAACAAACTTGGCGTGATGAACAACAACGCAAGTTCAGCCAAGAGTTTCAGGATCAATTGCGACAGCTCCAACGTCTCATCCAGGCCACGGATCAACATGTGCCCTATTTGATGCGAAAAGCCGAGCAGCTCGACTTGTATTTGGGGCGGTAAAAAGTAGCAGGCACCGCTGCCTACTTGCAATCTGTAGACTGACCTGCCAGCATTTTGATTCATTCCTGATTTGCCCCTCTCACACGGTTTTGATTCGATGAGCCAACACCCCCATTCGTACCCCAAATTGCACAACGCTGCCTGGCCTGGCGTGGTCGGAAAAGGTGACGACGATGCCAACCCAGTGATCCCGCTCGAAGAGATGCTGGACCTGACCGCCGCCGCTGAAGTCGATGGTCGCAAGTTTGATGGCGTTGATATTTTCCTCTCCGATCCGCATATCTCGATTGACGCCACCGACGCCGAACTCGAACGGGTCGCCGCCATGGTCAAGAGCCGCCATTTGGACATCGGCAGCGTCGTCGCTCCCGTCTGGACACCGACTGGCGGTGGCAGTGCTGCGGGCGGTCCTGATGAAGTCGAAGCATTTCTCAAACAAGTCCGCAAGGGTTGCGAGATCGGTCGGAAATTGCGGGAACTCGGCGTCCGTCCCAACGGTGTCGTCCGCATTGACAGCGCCACACCGACGGCCCAGTGGTTTGAAGACCCGGTTGGAAATCAAAGCCGCATCGCCGATACGTTCAAAGCCGCTTGTGATATCGCCGAAGAGTACGACGAACGATTGGCTGCCGAAGGTGAGATTTGTTGGGGCGGGATGCACTCATGGCGATCGATGGTCGATCTGTTGGAACGCGTCGGCCATCCTGAACGACTCGGCTTCCAAGCTGATATGGCCCACACGCTGTTGTATCTGTTGGGTTACAACGCGCCTGAAGATGCGATCTTGCCACAAGATTTCGATTGGCAGGACTACGAAAAGAAAGCTTCGGCGTTGCATGAACTGACCCACGCCCTGCGACCTTGGACGATCGATTTCCACGTCGCACAACACGACGCGACCGTTCACGGCACGGGCAGTCACGACAAAACGGGCCGTCACTGCTTGCCCAACGATCCCAACGGCAAATTGAACATCGCCGTCGACGCTGGGCATTGGTTGCGTGACGAGCATGGCGATGTATTGCAAGTTTGTCGGCATATTTGTTGGGATGGTTGTATGTTCCCCAACGAAGTCATGCACAAAGCCGATACTTGGAACAGCATTCTAGCGGCGATGTTGAGCGTGCAAGATGCTCATGGTTGGAACGAAGCGTCCGTATAAGGTTTCTTCCATGATTCAACGTAAACCATCCGCTATTCACGATCTTGATGATTTTTTCATGGGCACCGCACCGCTCTTTAGCACCGTCGATCGGCTGGCAAAGACCCTCGCTTCGATGAATTTACCCTTTGCCATCTCAGGTGCATTGGCCGTGAACTATTACGGACACCGGCGGGCTACCCAAGATGTGGATATTCTAATGCGTCGTGAGGATCTCGCGACATTTAAATCCGAACATCTGGGCCGTGGCTGGTTGGAAAAATTTGAAGGTTCAAAAGGTTTCGTTGATACGATTTACCGTGTTCCAGTCGATGTACTCATTACGGGCGATTACCCTGGCGATGGGAAACCGAAAGCCATTTCTTTTCCTGATCCCGGTGAGCCATCGGTGATCGAGTTTGACGATGATCTGCCGTATTTAACGCTGGCGAAAGTCATTGAACTAAAGCTCGCATGCGGCATGTCCGCTCCAGATCGTGTGCAAGACTTTGCTGACGTGATTGCGCTGATTCGTGCAAACGAGTTGCCAGTTAGTTTTGGCGCGTCGCTCAATTCCTTCGTACATTCAACATGGCAGCACTATTGGCAGATCGCCCAAGTCAGACACGGCGAATACTAGTTTTCATTTTTCAATTCTCTCCCCTCTCCCCACCACCTTTTTATGAAACCTCTCAACATTGGCATGATCGGGTACGGCTTTATGGGCCGCACACACACCAACGGATACCGACAAGCGAACCATTTTTTTGACCTCGAGTATCAACCCGTGCTCAAAGCGGTTTGTGCTCGCAATGAAGAAAAAGCGAAAGCGTTCGCGGCCCAGCAGGGTTACGAATCAATCGAAACCGATTGGCGAAAACTGATCGCTCGCGATGACATCGACGCGGTTGATGTTTGCACGCCAAACAATCTGCACAAAGAAATTTCGATCGCTGCCGCAGAGGCTGGCAAGATGGTGTTGTGCGAAAAACCATTGGCCATGAATGTGGCCGAAGGCGAAGAGATGTGTGCGGCGATCGAGAAAGCCGGCGTCAAGAACATGGTTTGGTACAACTACCGCCGCGTTCCCGCCGTGACGCTCGCCAAGCAGTTGATTGACGAAGGCCGGTTGGGCAAAATTTTTCACTACCGCGCTAATTTTCTGCAAGACTGGACGATTAATGCAGACGTGCCCCAGGGCGGCGCGGCGACGTGGCGGCTTGATGCCGAGGCGGCTGGCAGCGGCGTGACGGGTGACTTGTTGGCACACTGTATCGACACCGCCATTTGGCTCAACGGAGGTATCGTGGATGTCTCTGCCATGACGGAAACTTTTGTCAAAGAACGTGTGCATGCGGAAACGGGTGCCAAGCAGCCGGTCACGATCGACGATGCCTGCCTGTTCCACTGCCACTTCAAAAACGGTTCGCTCGGTCTGTTCGAGTCCACTCGCTACGCCCGTGGCCACAAGGCATTGTACACGCTCGAAGTCAACGGCGAACACGCTTCGCTACGTTGGGATCTGCACGATCTGCATCGCTTGGAGTATTTCGATCACTCCGATGATTCGATCGTTCGCGGTTGGCGGAGCGTGCATGTCAGCGACGGTGACCAACCTTACATGGCCAATTGGTGGGTCCCCGGTTTGCAAATTGGTTACGAGCATACGTTCATCCACCAAGTCGCGGATTTCCTGAAATCTCTGGAAACCGGCGAAGACGCGCACCCGACCTTCCGAGATGCGTTGGAGACACAAAGGGTCTGTGATGCGGTCTTGGCGAGTGCGAAAGAACGCTGCTGGAAAAACGTCTGAAAGCGAGCCAAGCACGTCTGGTGAAAAGATGTTTCACGGCTGAATTCCGCTGAATCTCAGCCGGCTTGGTAAAGTTTGCCGGATGCGCAGACGATAACGGTTGTAGCACCATCCCGTCGCTGGCAATCGTTTTGTCGATTGGGATGGGTTCGATGGCTGATGACTGGGTGAACACCCTGTCACGCCCACCCTTCAACCGCCCCTGTGACACGGACGTCTGCGATGAACCACGCCGCTCAAGTTCTCTTGCTCGCTCTTTCGATGACTTTCACCATCGGCTGTTGCGGCCCGATGTGGCGTGCCGGTTGTTGCGACAGCGGTTGCAACACGGCTTGCGGTGATGGCTGCGGACCGTGCGAAGGTTGTGGTGAGTTGTACATCGACCCCTGGATCAACGAGCCTGCCGATTGCTGTGACCCCTGCGATGCCTGCGGAAACCACAACGGCCAATCCTGTGGTAAGTGCCGACCGGTGTTCGCTGGCGTCAAGAGTCTGTGGGGATATCGCTGCGAAGATCAATGTGGCGGCGGTTGCGATTCAGGTGGCTGCGATTCAGGCTGCAGTGGCGGCGATTGCGGTTGCAGCGGTGGTGGAGTTTATGGTGCAGCTCTTACGCACCCAGGGCAAGCCTTTGAAAGCTATGCCGATGGTGACTCTGGCTATGAACTGCACGAAGGCGAAACGATTGTTGAATCAAGCATCTCCGGTGAACCAAGAATTGGTAGTGGCACGGTCCATCCGCAGATCAGCAATCCACCGCAGATGACCCGCCGCAACGGCCCCAGTCATTCGCGTCAGATCTTTCAGCCACGGCGATTGAACGAGTCACGACCGCTCGCCTACTAAGGTGTCGATGGACGATTGATTCATCTGCAAGCTCACCATTTCATGATAGCGACCGCCACGAGCCAATAATTCTTCATGCGTGCCTGTCTCAATGACCCTGCCATCTTCGAGCACCACGATCAAATCGGCATTCATGATAGTACTGAGCCGGTGTGCAATCACGAACGCCGTGCGATCTTCGAGTAGCTGTGCAAGACTCGCTTGAATCAACCTTTCACTTTCGCTATCGAGATTACTCGTCGCCTCATCCAGGATGAGAATGTTGGGATCGGCCAGGATCGCACGCGCGATCGCCAAACGTTGACGTTGTCCACCTGACAATTTGACACCGCGTTCACCGATCAGCGTGTCGTAGCCTCGGTCGAGTTTTCGGATGAATTCATCCGCCGCCGCTGCCGCTGCCGCCGCGATCACGTCCGCGCGTTCTGCCTTCGGACGCGCGTAGGCGATATTCTCGTGAATTGTCCCATCGAACAAAAACACATCTTGTTCGACGATCCCCAAGAGTGATCGGTAACTCGACAATTGGATGTCGCGAAGATCGATTCCGTTGTAGTCGATTTCGCCCCCTGTGGGGTCGTAGAACCTCGCAATCAAATTGGTTAGTGTCGTTTTACCCGCTCCGCTGCGTCCGACCAATGCCACGGTCTGGCCGGGCTGGATTTCGATCGACACGTCTTTCAGAACCAGCGTCTCGCTGCCGGGATAGTGGAACGACACGTTACGAATCGACATCGATCCACCGCCTGCGGTCGTCGGCAAACGCGCCGCACCCGCCCGGCTGGGCAATTCTTCCTCCACGTCAAGCACATCGAGAATACGATCTAAACCCGCCAAGTTGTTTTGAAACGTGACGGCACTGCCCGCGATCGTCGCCAAAGGATCGAGCAACATCGTCAGGTAAACAAGAAACATCATCAAGTCGCCCAGTGTCAATTCACCACGCGTGATTTGATAACCACCGTACAGCAACAACCCCGTCGAGGCCAACGGGATCACCACCTCCCAAATCGTTTCGATGATCCGCATCCACCACCACGTGAAGAGCTGTTGACGAACAAGAAAGTCGCCTTCTCGAACATACCGTGACGACTCACTGCGACCTCGCGAAAACGTTCGTACAACACGAATCCCTCCAAAGGTTTCCGTCGCACCACTGTCGATGCGTTGGCGTTGTTTGCGAACGTCGCGAAACAGCGGTCGGATCCGATTGATATAGGTGCGATGCGTGACCCACACGATTGGCAGAAGCATCAAACCGCCGATCATCAATTTCCAATCGACGAACATCAAGATCACCAACGATCCGCAAAACTGAATGATCGCTCGCCAAGGGTTGTACAACATACTGAAGATCAATTCAGAAACGCCACCGGCATCCTCACGAATCAAACTCGCCACCCCGCCACTTTTCATCGAGTAGACGTGATGCAGCGGTAGTCGTACCGCGTGATCGAACACCTGCCGCCGAATCGAAACCTGCGTCTTGTTGACGGACTTCGTCGCCAACCAACGGCCAATCAAATTCACGACCGTCCCGATCGCCGTTAGTACCGTGACGACCAGGGCAATCGCCACGAGCGTTCGCATGGGCGTGGCCACGGGATCGCCCAGCACTGCGACCACACCGGGAAACTCAGTCAACCACTGCGGCAACGGTTTCGCGGGCTGCGTCAACACCGAATCAATCGCTAGTTTCGTCCCCAAAGGCGGGATCAAACGCAACACGATTCCGATAGTCAAAAAACCGAGTGCGGCAACAATCGGACCGCGATGGCCTGCAATCAATCGCCAAAAAGCAGCGAACAATTCAATAAACGATCGATCGCGATGACCAATTTTCTTACGACTTCGCTGCTCACCCGAACCATCAACATCATCATTTTTGGACGGTCCGTCGGTGTGAGAACCATGGTAACGGGCGGTATTCGAATCAGGACGATCGCCCCGGTGACGTTGGCGAACGGTTTCTCGATAGTCGTCGAATCGCTGGCGACTGGGGCGAATAGCCATAAAAGGTCGTGAAATGTGTGTTGAAAACGGGAGCGAGCGATAGGTAAACGAATTCTTCGTGACTGTCGTGCAAGCCAAACGAGTACGAGAACTCCGTTGGCAAAACCGCCAACCTGAAGAGAAGATCGTAGCTGTTGAGACTTTATTGGCAACACAACCCCACGCGAGCGGCCGTAGAGCATTGGGGCCAAAATAGAACGAAAACAAGATTTTGCGAAGGTTTGTGATCCCGAGAGGCTCCGGAAAAGCTAGGTTTGCTTATTTGTTGGCTTTCCCCGGCTTTGCTCCTTTCGCGTGGTTCCATAATGGAAATCCTGCTCTCTCTGTTGCTTGTCTTTATATTCGTGACGCTGATTGGCCATGGCTCTTGGGTGGTCGTCGCAGCAGTCGTGCGGGCGATTCGTGGTGATCGAGCAGATTCCTCCACGCGATCGTTTCCGTCGAACGGTGCTGCTTCGCAGCGGGCATGGAACGCGGAAGGACGATATGGGGAGCCGGTTGAGCGGCCCAGTCCAGTCAAAGATCTGGGGGCGTTTGAACGGATGGTCGATGCCTTGTCGTCAACCGAACAAATCACGGCTGACGTGGCCAGCCAATTGAAAACACAAGCGAGGCAGTTCGCAGGAGTTCAGACGCGACCGGACACGGTACCGCCAACCGAACGGGTCTTGCCACCGCTCCGTGAAAACGTCTGGGCGACGCCCGTGGGAGAAACGAGTGCGTGGCCAGCCGATCTCGCACATGTCGATCTGCAATCGAGCGTTGAGCCACCGAGTGCGATGCAGCCGACGATCACTCCAGCAATCGATGCTCCCGAAGTGCTGCAACTCGATGAACGTGACCTCGTCGTGGCTTCCATGCCTGTGGCAAGTTCCGTCGCCCATGCACCGCCGACTGCGAAGCGTGCGTTTTCGGAGATCGTGACATCGTTCTTGGCCGATCACAATATTCGTTGGGGTGAGTTGGTCGCCGGTTTGATGATTGTGGTGTGTTCGATCGGGTTGGTCGTTAGCCTGTGGAGCACGATCACGGCGACCCACCGAGTCGTGCCTTCGTTGATCTTCATGTCGGCTGACGCAGCGATCTTTGCCGCTGGTTTGTACACGATGCGGCGCTGGAAACTTCGGCATACATCACGCGCCGTTTTGATCATCGCCACACTGCTGGTGCCACTATGTGTCCTGGCGGGATTGGCTGCCGCCGGAGCCAATGTTCAATCCGTTTCGTTGTTATCACCTGTCACCTTGGGCGCAATCGCCGTCGGCACGATCGGTTGCGGTTGGTTGTTATGGCAAGCCTCGCTGGCCTTGGTCGGTCGCGGTGGGGCAGCGGCCCTGACGGCCAGTGTGGTAGCACCGACGTTGTGCTTGCCACTGCTGCCCACGGTGGCGAGGACGTTGGCCGACGGTGCGGGCAGTTTCCTGTTTGTGCCAGCGATCGCAACTGCTTTGGCATTGCTCTGGCCCGCACGCAGACACTGCCAAATCGATGCCGATGAAAATGCTCTGGCAATGAAAGTCGGGCATCGATTCTGGAAGAACCATTGGTTGCGCCTGGGAATCGCGGTGGCTTCGTTCGCAGCCGTGGTGGTTTACGCCGCGTACTTGTTTCAAACCGATGGACGCGTTGCGTGGATTCAAATTGCCATCGCTTCAGTACCTGTCTGGATCGCGATCGCCGCAGTGCATGGTTGCTTCATGAAGCAAATTTCGGTGCAAACCAAATGGGCAATGCCGCGCTATCTGTCCAGTGTGATGGTGGTGATTTCGATTGGTTGTGTTGCGGCGATTTTACCAGCATCAATCGAACGCGTCGCTTGGTTGTGGTCGCATGGGATCGCGGTCGCCGTAGCAGGCGCGGGTGCAGGCTGGTTGTTGCGAAAACGAGTGCCATTGCTGGAAGCCACCGTGCCGCTGGGGATCGCAGCGATGCTATCTTCGCCGGCTTGGTTGGCCGGTTTGGATTGGAGCGAGGTGTCAGTATGGCGAACGATTCTCGGCGGGGAACCGCTAATGATCTCGCTCGCCATGGCGGTTTTCAGTAGTGTGGCCTGGGCGATCGCCGCGAAGTTCACCACTCGACAAACGCTACCGCTTGTACCCGCGTTTTGGGGTGCGATGGCAGGCGGCCAAGCGATTGTGTTGAGTGTCGCGCCGCCGAGTTGGCTGGGCATGTTGCCTGTCGCTGGACTCGCGTGCGTGTTGTTAGCGGCCATGATCGGTGCGGCCATCGCCGCGACTCGCAAGACCTCGCTCGTTTACGTCTCGTCGCTGGCGGCGGT